>CAZIDG010000023.1:0-43326 GCA_964538065.1 uncultured Verrucomicrobiota bacterium | reverse complement strand
AGCTGGGCGGCATGGTGATGTCCTCAACCTGGGAGGTCTTGCATCCCAGGGTCAGAAAGAGGAGCGTCAGCGCACCCAAAAGGGGCCACATGAAGACAAAGCGTCGAAGGATGCCCAAGCCAGGCAAATGTCCCATGACTTTCCGGCCGTTGTGCTTGGGTGCAATCAAGGACATTGGGTGATGGGTTTCAAATGATTGGCGAGCTTTCTCAACCATGGCGCCACACTATACTCGAGCCAGTCTGAAAGGGCGATCAAATCTTTCTGTTCTTCCACACTTGCCCACCGGGCGCTGATAATGTGGGCTGACTCCCAATGATCGACCAGCGGTTGGCATGGCGCCGTATCATCATCGAGTTCCCTCAAAAAACCGAGCAGGGAGATAAGTGTCTGAAAGTCACCTTTCAATTGAGTCGTGAGGGCGCACATGGGATCCCACTCATTGATCAGGACCAGGGGAATCAAGGCTTCGGCCCTCTTATGGAGCGACTCTGCATGCCGCAGGGCGGTGGAGGCAATCTGGCATCGCAGACTGACAAGACTGATCGTAAGACCATGGATCTGCCGGAAGTCGAGGTTGGCCGGAGGGGCCTGCTGCAGATCCAGGCTGGAGCCATCGACCATGAGGGCGGAGAGGACTCTTTCCTGACGCAGGGCCATGAGTTCAAGTTGAGCCCGAACAGTGGAGAGCGACTGCAAGGTCTCATCGGGCAGAGAGATGGCGTGGCCATCGAGGAGCACCTCAATGTTCTTCTTAACACCATCATGTCGATCACGATTGCTCATGCTGTCCTCTATATCGGCACGATTGTGGAAAAATTAAAGAGGATACTTAAGAAAGAGAGCCGATATCGGGCAAAAAAGGGCAATCGTTGGCCAATGGTGGGGGAGAAGTTGTCATTCCAAGGCGTAAGGTTCAATTGGAAGCCAATGAACCGTCACTGTTTGAGATCGCGTTGGTCCGGTATGAGCCCAGTGTTGAGGCCCTTCACTCCATCCATGATGAGGTCTTTTTTTCCAGGCCGAGAGGAGAGCAGAGGACAGGCCCTGGGCGTTTTCGATAGCGTTGAGCTGTAAACTGTACAATTCAAATCCGTGTATTTGATTTATCCCCAATAGGTTGCAAATATCTGAAAAATTGGCTTGGCATCAGTACCCCGGACATTAGAAAATATGATGCCAATACCATTTTGGCGAAGAGATTTATTAGCGCTTAAGCTGAAGTACTGTTGAACCATAGATAAAGGAAATACAATGTCGTTTTCTTCATTTTCACGTCCCGCCTGCGTAGCCGGTGGTAATCTTCCTGATCCCGCTCATGATGTCCTGCGGGGTGATCAACGTAACCCCTTGGATTGCATCTTTGCACCAAAGAATGTGGCCGTCATTGGCGCTACCGAGAAAATGGGCAGCGTCGGCCGCACGGTGTTGTGGAATTTGATGAGCACCCCCTTCGGAGGGGCCGTCTTCCCGGTCAATCCCACCCGCAAGAGTGTCCTGGGCATCAAGGCCTATCCGAAGATTTCTGCCGTGCCCGAAAAGGTGGACATGGTGGTGGTGACAACGCCTGCGGCATCCGTGCCGGGGATTATCTCTGAATGCGTTGATGTCGGCATCAAGGGGGCGGTCATCATCTCGGCTGGATTCAAGGAGACCGGTCCTGCGGGTGTGGAGCTGGAGCGCCAGGTGCTTACGCATGCCCGGAGGGGTGGAATGCGGATCGTGGGGCCGAACTGTTTGGGCGTGATGAACCCGGTGACCGGTGTCAATGCGACCTTTGCCTCCTATATGGCACGGCGGGGCAACGTGGCATTCATCAGCCAGAGCGGCGCCCTGTGTACTGCGGTGCTCGACTGGAGCTTGCGCGAAATGGTTGGCTTCAGCGCGTTTGTGTCGATTGGTTCGATGCTCGATGTCGGCTGGGGCGACCTGATCAGCTACCTGGGCAACGATCCCAACACCAAGAGCATTGTGATTTACATGGAGACGATCGGCGATGCCCGTTCGTTCCTGAGTGCGGCGCGTGAAGTGGCGCTGACCAAGCCCATTATCGTGATCAAGCCCGGCCGGACCGAAGGTGCGGCCCGCGCGGCGGCCTCGCACACCGGTTCGATGACCGGCAGCGATGATGTGCTCGAAGCGGCGTTCAAGCGCTCGGGCGTGCTGCGGGTGAATAATATTTCCGACCTGTTCTACATGTCGGAGGTCCTTGCCAAGCAGCCCTGTCCCAAGGGCAACCGCCTGACCATGATCACCAACGCGGGCGGTCCTGGCGTGCTGGCCACGGATGCATTGCTCACAAGCGGCGGCGAGCTGGCGGTCATCACCAAGGAGACCACCGAGGCGTTGAACAAGATCCTGCCTCCTCACTGGAGCCACAACAACCCGATCGACGTGCTGGGCGATGCGAGCCCGGATGGCTATGCCAAGACGCTCGAGATCTCGGGCCGCGACGCCAACAGCGATGGTTTGCTGGTGATTTTGACGCCGCAGGCCATGACCGATCCGACCGCCACAGCCGAGAAGTTGAAGGCTTTTGGCAAGATCGAAGGCAAGCCAGTGCTGGCGAGCTGGATGGGCGGAGCGGACGTGGCGGCGGGCGAGGCAATTCTCAACCGCGCCGACATTCCCACATTCCCTTACCCGGACACCGCGGCCCGCGTGTTTTCGACCATGCATCGCTATGGCGAAAACCTGCGCTCCCTGTATGAGACGCCGGTGTCCTCCGAAGACGTGGCCGAGACGGCCAACGGCCGCGCCAAGGCCAACGCCCTCATCGCGGAAGTCCGCAAACAGGGTCGCACGATTCTCACCGAATTTGAGTCCAAGGAACTCCTTGCCGCGTATGGCATTCCGGTCGTGATCACCAAGATCGCGAAGACGGCGGATGAGGCCATGAAGCTGGCGGAGGAAATTGGTTATCCTGCCGTGTTGAAGCTCTTCTCCGAGACCATCACGCACAAGACGGACGTCGGCGGCGTGAAGCTGAACCTGACCAAGGCGGAAGCCGTGAAGCAGGCCTTCCTGGAGATCAAGGACTCTGTGACCAAGAAGGTGGGTGCACAGCACTTCCAGGGTGTCACCGTGCAGAAGATGATCAAGTTCGAAGGCTATGAGCTGATCCTGGGCAGCAGCATTGACCCGCAGTTTGGGCCGGTGCTCCTGTTCGGTCTGGGCGGCCAGTTGGTGGAAGTGTTCAAGGACAAGGCCCTGGGCCTGCCGCCGCTCAACAGCACGCTGGCTCGCCGCATGATGGAGCAGACCAAGATCTACAAGGCGCTCAAGGGCGTCCGCGGCCGCAAGCCGGTGGACATGGCTGCGCTGGAGCAGTTGATGGTCCGTTTCAGCCAGGTCGTTGCCGAGCAGCGCTGGATCAAGGAAATCGACATCAATCCTCTGCTCGCCTCGAGCGAACAGTTGATCGCGCTCGATGCCCGCGTGATTCTGCATGACGCCTCCGTGACGGAGGACAAGCTGCCCAAGCTGGCGATTCGCCCATACCCCACGTCCTATGTGGCCAACTGGGCCCTCAAGAACGGAACCGCGGTGACCACCCGTCCGATCCGCCCTGAAGACGAGCCGTTGATGGTGAAATTCCATGAAGGGTTGACAGACCAGAGCGTGTATTTCCGTTATTTCCATCATTTCAACCTGCATGACCGGGTGGCGCATGATCGTCTCACCCGTATTTGCTTCAATGACTATGATCGCGAAATCGCGCTCGTGGTGGACAAAAAGAATGACAAGGGTGCGCACGAGGTTCTGGGCGTTGCCCGTTTGAGCAAGGTGTTTGGAACCAACAATGGCGAATTCGCCATGGTGGTGAGCGACCAGTGCCAGAAACAAGGCATTGGCACGCAATTGCTCCAGCAGTTGCTCCAGACCGCCCGGGGCGAGAAGCTTGAAAAGCTCTCCGCGGAGATGCTGGCCGAGAACCAGGGCATGAAGCGCATCTGCGAGAAGGCGGGTTTCACTGTCAAGCCAGTGGCGGGTCAGCCGCTGCTGCGGGCGGAGATCAGCCTGTAATAGGGATCGTGCGTGCAACACTTTTTTAGAAAACCAGCGGCCATGAAACACATCGAGACTAGTTGAGGCTTTAAGCGAGCGGGCGGGGACGAGCCCCCGCCCGCATTCTCGCCATAAGCCGGCTGGAATGGATGCCGGAAAGCCGCAAAATCCATAGCAACCAAAACAACCTATGAACGAGTTCACGCGAACGATTAAGTACGAATCGGACCGTGTTCCAGGATTCGGGGAGCAGGTCATGAGCGTGCCGGGCTGCGAAGGCCTGAAAAGCTGCATCCAATGCGGCACATGTTCGGGGGTCTGTCCATTGAGCATCTACATGGACTTCTCTCCCCGGCAGGTGATGGCGATGACCCGGGCGGACTTCAAAAATGAAGTTCTGCGCAGTCACACCATCTGGCTGTGCGCCTCCTGTTATGCCTGCACTGCCGAGTGTCCGCGACAAATCCGCATCACGGACATCATCTACGAGCTCAAACAACGGGCCATCCAGGAAAAGATCTATCCCAAACACTTCACCATTCCTGTCCTTGCCCAGGAATTTTCGAACATGGCGGCGGAGTGGGGGAGAATTACCGAAACCCTGCTGGTCACCAAGCTGTTCCTCAAGACCAACTGGCTGGCGGCCATGGGCATGTGGAGGCTGGGGCTTGGCCTGATCCGCACAGGCCGCTTCTCCATGATGCCTGAGGCCATCAAGCGCCGTGAGGAGCTGGCGCGGATGATGAAGAGCGTCGATGAAACCGCCATTGATTCGCTGTATGCGAAACGCAATGGCCAAACCCACAAACCCTCCCACTCATGAAATATTCTTATTTTCCCGGATGTTCGTTGAAGGGCACTGGCCGGGCTTATGAAGAGTCCCTTCTGCCCGTGTTCAAGGCCCTCGGCGTGGAGCTTGAAGAGCTGGATGACTGGAATTGCTGCGGCGCCACGGCCTACATGGCCGTGGATGAAATCAAGGCATGCGTGCTGGCATCGCGCAACCTGGCCATTGCTGAAAAAATGGGGCACCGGGACATGGTGGCTCCATGCAGCGCCTGTTATCTGGTGTTGAACAAGACCCAGCATTATCTGCACGATTCACCGGAACTCAACAAGACCGTTCAGAACGCCCTCAAGACAGCCAACCTCACGTACGGCGGAAACACCCGCGTGCGCCATCCCCTGGATGTGCTCATCAACGATGTGGGATTGGATGCGATCAAAAAGCGCGTGAAAAACCCCCTGAAGGGTTTGAAGGTGGCGCCTTACTACGGCTGTCAGATCGTGCGCCCCTACGCCACGTTTGACGACCAGTACAACCCCACCAGCATGGATCGCCTGCTCGAAGCGATCGGTGCCACCGTGGTCCGCTATCCCTTAAAGACGCGCTGCTGTGGGGCAAGCCTCACAGGAACGCTTCCTGAACCAGGGCTTCATTGCAGCTATCTCCTGCTCAAGGAGGCCATCAAGCGGGGCGCGGATGTGATTTCGACGGTGTGCTCGCTCTGCCAGTTCAACCTGGACAGCTACCACGACAAGATCGCGGCGAAATGGGAACCGGTGGAGATCCCCACGGTCTATTTCTCGCAACTAATGGGGCTGGCGTTTGGCATGCCAGCCAATGAGTTGGGACTGCAACGCGGGCTGGTCCCCATGAAACCGCTTCCAGATGCGGCGGTGCCGGCGTAAACCCCGGCGGGTTTCAAGCAACCAAGAACCCTTTAACCAATTCTCAACATGGATAAGAAAGAAGACATACGGATTGGATTCTACGTCTGTCACTGCGGGCATAATATTGCCAGCACGGTGGACTGCCCGGAGGTCGCCAAATATGTAGCGCAGCTGCCGGGTGTGGCCCTCTCACGCGATTACAAGTACATGTGCTCGGATCCGGGCCAGGAACTGATCGCGCAGGACATCAAGGAGCACAAGCTCAACCGCATCGTGGTGGCCTCGTGCTCGCCCCTGCTGCATGAGCACACCTTCCGCGGCGCCACCGAACGCGGCGGATTGAACCCGTTCTACTTCCACATGGTCAACATCCGCGAGCATAACTCCTGGGTGCATACCGACCGTCTGGAGGCCACTCTCAAGGCCAAGGACCTGGCACGCGCCGCCATTGAGCGTGTCGCGCGTCATCGAGCCCTGGATGTAAAAAAAGTGTCCATTCACCCGGACGTTCTTGTGGTGGGGGGCGGCATCGCCGGCATTCACGCTGCGATGACCCTTGCCAACGCCGGCAAGAAGGTGTTCCTGGTGGAACGGGAACCTTCCATCGGCGGTCACATGGCCAAGTTCGACAAGACCTTCCCAACGCTCGATTGCGCGGCGTGCATTCTGACGCCCAAGATGTCCGCGGTCGGGGCTCATCCCAACATCACTCTCATGACCTATTCGGAGGTGTCGAAGGTCGAGGGGTACGTGGGCAACTTCACCGTGACGGTGAAGCGCAAACCGCGATACATCAACGAGGATCTGTGCACGGGATGCCAGGACTGCATTTCCAAGTGCGTCTATAAGGAGCCCAAGTTCCCGGATGCCTTCAACGAGATGCTCGGCAAACGCAAACCGATCTATATTCCCTTCCCGCAGGCCACGCCCCAGATGGTGGTGATCGATCCCGAGACCTGCCTGAACCTCAAGACCGGCAAGTGCAAGAAAACCTGCGTGGAGGCATGTGCCGATCGCAAGGCCATCGACTTCACCCAGAAGGAACGCTTCGAGGAGATCAAGGTGGGCACAATCATCGTGGCCACGGGTTTCAAGACCTTCGATGCCGAACGCGTGCCACAGTATGGATACGGCCGGTTCCCCAATGTTTATACGGCGTTGGAGATCGAGCGCCTGGTCAATGCCTCCGGTCCCACGGCCGGCGAGGTGATCATGCGTGATGGACAACATCCCAAATCCATTGGCATCATCCATTGCGTCGGTTCCCGCGACCACAAGACCAACAAGTGGTGTTCGCGCGTGTGCTGCATGTATTCGATGAAGCTGGCCCACCTCCTTAAGGAGCATACCGATGCCGAGGTGTACAGCTTCTATATTGACATGCGTTCGCCCGGCAAGGGGTACGAGGAATTCTATGGGAAGCTGCTCGAGGAAGGCGTGCACTTCGTTCGCGGCCGTGTGGGCGAGGTGACGGATTGGGCGGTGACCCCCGAGGAGGAGAACAAGCTGGTCGTCCGCGTGGAGGATACGCTGGCGGGTTACGTGCGTCGCATCCCCGTGGATATGGTGGTGCTGGCCACGGGATTGCAGCCTCACGATGATGCCCAGGACGTGCGCCGTCTGTTCAACATGAGCTGCGGCACGGAGGGTTTCTTCCTGGAGCGCCATCCCAAGCTGGCCCCGGTGAATACCTTCACCGATGGCGTCTATCTGGCGGGATGCTGCCAGGGACCAAAGGATATTCCCGACACCGTGGCCCAGGCAGGTGCAGCGGCCGCCGAGGCCCTGGTGCTGATCGACAAGGGCCACGTGGAGCAGGAGCCCAATACGGCGTTCGTCAACGAGAAGGAATGCAGCGGCTGCAAGTCGTGCATCCCCCTCTGTCCCTATAGTGCCATCTCGTTCGTCGAGGAAACCAAGACGGCGCGTATCAATGAAGCGTTATGCAAGGGGTGCGGCACATGCGTGGGCGCATGCCCGTCCGGATCGATCACGCAAAACCTGTTTGAAGACGATGAAATCTTCAGCGAAATAGAAGGAGTGCTGGCCCGATGAATACTGAATGGACCCCGCGCATCGTTGCCTTTTTTTGCAACTGGTGCACCTACACCGCGGCCGATCTGGCCGGGGTGTCACGCTTGAAATATCCCGCCAACGCCCGGGTCATCCGTGTGATGTGTTCCGGGCGCATTGATCCCCAGTTCATCCTCGATGCCCTGGCCAAGGGCGCCGATGGCGTGCTCATCGGGGGGTGTCATCCCAATGACTGTCATTATGTGGAGGGTAACTACAAGATGCTGCGCCGGTACAGGTTGCTCACCCGCATGATGAAGGATATGGGCATCGAACCTCAGCGCGTGCGCCTTGAGTGGATCTCCGCGGCCGAGGGTGACAAGGTTAAAACCGTCATGACCGAACTCGTGGAACAGATCAAAGGGCTCGGGCCGCTCAACCTGCCCGGGCGTTTCACAGACTGGGACAAGGAAATGGACGAATTGGAGAAAAACGTACAAGCCCATCAAGGGCAGGAGGTGGCTCATGCCCACTAAACCCAAAATCGGCATCTATTGGTGTGCGTCCTGCGGCGGTTGTGAAGAAACCGTCGTGGACCTGGCCGAAGACATTCTGGCCGTGGTGGAACAGGTTGATATCGTGCTGTGGCCCGTGGCCATGGATTTCAAAAAACACGATGTCGAGGCGTTGCCCGACCAATCGCTTGCGGCAACCCTGATGAACGGCGCAATCCGCTCCTCCGAACAGGAGGAGATGGCGCACTTGTTGCGGCGCAAGAGCCAGTTGATCGTGGCCTATGGGTCCTGTGCCCATACAGGTGGCATCCCCTCGCTGGCCAACCAGTTCCCTCGCGAACAGATCCTCAAATATGTCTATGAGGAGGCGCCGACCGTGACCAATGAGAAGAAGACCCGTCCGCAGTTGAAGTTTGCCGAGGCCGGGCGCGAGGTCTCGCTGCCGGAACTGCGCCACGTAGTCCGCTCGCTCGATCAGGTGATCGAGGTGGATTATTATGTGCCCGGATGTCCGCCCACGCCGAATATCACCCGTGCGGCGCTGGGGGCCATCCTGTCGGGCAATCTGCCTCCCAAGGGATCGGTGCTCGCCCCTGACATGGCGCTCTGCAACGAGTGCGCACGCAAGGATACGAAGCCGACCAACCTCGCCTTTACCGAATTCAAGCGTCCCCACCAGAAGAAACTGGATCCGGCGCTCTGCTTTCTGGCCCAGGGCGTCGTATGCATGGGGCCGGCCACCCGTGGCGGTTGTGGGGCTCAGTGTCCCAGTGGCAACATGCCGTGCACAGGCTGTTTTAGCGGCACCAGCCGCGTGAAGGACCAGGGCGCCAAGATTCTCTCGTCGCTCTGTTCCAACATCGAACCCAAGGATGAGGCGGGCATCGACAAGGTGCTCGAGGGTATCCCCGACCCGGTGGGTACTTTCTACCGATACGGGCTGGCCAAGAGCCTTCTCCGCCGCAAAGTGAACCTGACGAACAGCTAGGAGGATACGACATGAACGCAGCCACACAGACCGCTTTTAACGAAGGTGCCGCCCGGGCGAATGCCGCCTATCAGCAGAAACGGCGTCGCTACATTGTGGATCCCATCACCCGCCTCGAGGGCCATGGCAAGATCGACATTTTCCTCAACGACAAGGGAAATGTGGAACGCGCCTACATGCAGGTGCCCGAATTGCGCGGTTTTGAGGTCTTTAGCATCGGCCGTCCGGCCGAGGACATGCCCCAGATCACGAGCCGCATCTGCGGCGTGTGCCCCACGGCGCATCATATGGCCGCCACCAAGGCATTGGATGATCTCTACAAGGTGCAGCCCACGCCGGCGGCACGCAAAATCCGCGAGTTGGTGTATAACACCTTCATGCTCGAGGATCATGCGCTCCACGTCTACGTGCTGGGCGGCCCCGACTTCATTGTCGGCCCTGGCGCTCCGGCAGCCGAGCGCAACATCGTCGGCGTCATCCAAAAGGTGGGTGTCGACGTGGGCAAGAAGGTGATCTCCATGCGCCGCCGTTTGCGCGAGATTATCGCCTATTTTGGCGGCAAAGTGGTCCATCCGGTTCTGGGCCTGCCCGGTGGTGTATCCAAAGGGTTGGATGAGAGCGAGTTGGAGAAATTCAAGCAAGTCGCCGCCGAAGGGTTGGAGTTTGCCCATTTCACCAACACGGTGTTTCACAATCTCGTGCTGGGCAATCCCGAGTACGTGAACATGATCACCAGCGACGCGTACACCCATAAGACCTATTATATGGGCATGGTCGATGATCAGAATCGCGTGAACTTCTACGACGGCCAGTTGCGCGTCGTCGATCCCTCGGGCAAGGAGTACGCCAAGTTCCTCGTGAGCCAATACCGGGATTACGTGGCCGAGCATGTCGAGCCTTGGAGCTACATGAAGTTCTGCTATCTCAAGCCTTTGGGCTGGCAGGGATTCGAAGAAGGCCCCAAGAGCAGCATTTATTCGGTGGCTCCTCTGGCGCGTCTTAATGCCTCTGAGGCCATGGCGACTCCCGCGGCTCAAAAGGCGCGCGAGGAGTACTTCAAGACGCTTGGGGGCCGTCCGGTGCATCATACACTGGCCAACCATTGGGCGCGCGTGGTCGAAATGATCCAGGCCGCCGAAACAATGGTCAACCTGCTCAACGATCCGGAGATCCTCAGCAAGGACATACGCACGGTGCCCACCAACACACCCAGCCTTGGTGTCGGTGTGGTCGAAGCCCCTCGTGGCACACTGTTCCATCAATATGAAACAGACGCCAATGGCATCATTCAGCGGGCGAACCTCATTGTCGCCACGCAGAATAATGCCGCGCGCATCGCTATGAGTGTCGAACGGGCCGCCAAGGGCCTGATCAAGGATGGCGAGGTTTCCGAGGAGTTGTTGAACAAGGTCGAGATGGCCTTCCGCGCCTATGATCCCTGTCTGGGCTGTGCCACGCATTCACTTCCCGGCCACATGCCGATCAAGGTGAATATCTATAATCCTGAGCGAACATTGGTGCGCCAATTAGTGCAGGGTTAATGTTTCCCACAGGTGGGGCTGGGTGTCGATCCCGGCCCCATCTATCCATCTGTTAAACAGTCATTTCGCCATGCCCGTTGAATTATCAAAGGAACCGTCGAGTTCTACACGCGCTCACGCCCAAACCCTGGTGTTGGGGTTGGGCAATGACATTCTGCGTGACGATGCCATGGGTTTGATGGTGGCCCGAGCCGTGCGCGAACGTCTGGTACAGGATGAAGCGGTGGCGGTGGAGGAGTGCTGCGAGATGGGGCTATCCCTGCTCGATTACATGGTCGATTTCCATGACCTTATCCTGGTCGATGCCGTTCAAACCCACACGGCGCCTCCCGGCCACATCCACGTCCTGACTCCGGACCAGCTCAAGGTGTTGCCTGGCACGTCGCCTCACTTTCTTGGGGTGGGGGAAGTGCTTGCGCTGGGACGCCAATTGGGCATGGTCATGCCCGAGCGCGTGGTGATTTTTGCCGTCGAGGTGGAGGATCCATTCACCGTAGGCACTGAAATGACACCGGTCATGAACCAAACGCTGCCTTTGGCGGTGGAGCGCATCCTGGCGACGCTGCATGTCTGGCGTGAAGGTTGACCAAATCCGTCCCTGTTGTTCTCCGTTTCCTCCTGGTTCCTTCAGAAGTTCATGGTCTGGCATTTGTATCGTAAAGAGCACTTTGCAAAGAGTGCAATGCCAGTCGTATTGTTGTTATATGTTTATAAAGAGGTAGTTACATCAAAATGGTGGAGTGGCTGCGGTCGTGAAAAACCGATGATCGATAAATCCGTACAAAAACAACTGACAATCGGCGGAGATTGCCGTTTATTAATCGCCGTTTTGTTATGCCGAAACGTACAGACATTCATTCGGTTCTGATCGTGGGCGCGGGTCCGATCATTATCGGCCAAGCGTGTGAGTTTGACTATTCAGGCACCCAGGCCTGCAAGGCGCTCCGGGAAGAGGGTTACCGTGTTGTGCTGGTGAATTCCAATCCTGCCACGATCATGACTGATCCCGAGTTTGCTGATCGTACTTACATTGAACCCATTACGCCCGATTGCATTGAGAAAATCATTGCCCGGGAGATCGAGGAATTGAAACGGATGGGGGCGAAGGGGAAACTCGTGTTGTTGCCCACGTTGGGCGGCCAGACGGCGCTCAATACAGCAATGGCATTGCACCGGAGTGGCGTTCTGGAGAAATACGGCGTCGAGATGATCGGAGCCAATGCCAATGCCATCGAACGGGGCGAGGATCGGCAGATCTTCAAGGATATCATGCTCAAAATCGGTCTGGATGTCCCCATCAGCGGCACGGCGCATAATTGGGAGGAAGCCCGCGCGGTGGGCGAAAAGATCGGCCGTTTTCCGCTGATCATCCGTCCCGCCTTCACCCTGGGTGGCACCGGCGGTGGCATCGCGTACAACCGGGAAGAATTTGAAGAATTGTCCAAGCGCGGCATCGACCTTTCGCCCGTTTCGGAAATCCTGATTGAGGAATCGCTCATCGGTTGGAAGGAATACGAGATGGAGGTGATGCGCGACCGCAAGGACAACTGCGTCGTGATCTGCTCAATTGAGAATTTCGATCCCATGGGAGTGCACACCGGCGACTCCATCACCGTGGCCCCCATCCAGACCCTGACCGACAAGGAATACCAGATCATGCGCGACGCCTCGTTTGCGGTGATCCGGGAGATTGGCGTGGAGACGGGGGGCTCGAACATTCAGTTTGGGGTGAATCCGGAAAATGGCCGCATGGTGGTCATTGAAATGAATCCCCGTGTGTCGCGTTCTTCGGCGCTGGCGTCCAAGGCCACGGGTTTTCCGATCGCCAAGATCGCCGCGAAGCTGGCGGTGGGTTATTTGCTGGACGAAATTCGCAACGACATCACCCGCGAAACACCAGCCAGTTTCGAGCCGACCATTGATTACGTGGTGGTCAAAGTGCCGCGTTTTGCGTTTGAAAAGTTCCCTCAGGCCGATCCCACGTTGAATACGCAGATGAAGTCGGTCGGTGAGGCCATGTCCATTGGCCGTACCTTCAAGGAATCGCTTCAAAAGTGCCTGCGGTCGCTCGAAATCGGTCGCAGCGGTCTGGGTGGCGATGGCAAGCCGTGGCGCATTGGCACGGAGGTCTATGGGGATCGTGACATCCTGCCCCGCGATGTGATTTCTCGCAAGCTGACCACGCCCAATGCAGAGCGGATTTTCTTCATCCGGCATGCCTTCCGCGCAGGTTTTACGGTGGCGGAGATCAACAAGCTCACCTACATCGATCCGTGGTTCCTCACGCAAATCAAGGAAATCGTTGATTTTGAGGAAACGCTCGCCACTCAGGGCCGAGGTTGATTCACCTTCGTTGCGAAAAGTCAGGGGTGGTTGGGAGGATCATCCTGACCACGAAACCGCCTCCTCAGTCTGGACAGACTGCAGGTGCCGGTGGTCACGCCCGCATTGATGCGCTTCGTCCGAGCACTTCACGTATGGAGTCATGGAGTACTGAAGGAGCGACGGGTTTGAAGAGCGTCTTTTTAATATTACTCACCTTTTGTGTCTCAGGTTCCCAGGCGCCTCCGAAGCCTGTGGCCAGGATGATGGGTAAATTCGGACGTAATTGGCCAATATTGCGCGCCAATTCCAGACCAGTCATGCCGGGCATGCTCAAATCAGTCAAAACGAGGTGAAATTGATCCGGCTGTTTTTGGAAGTCATTCCACGCTTCCTGGGGGGAATGATAACTTGTGACATGATAGCCAGCACGCTTGAGCATCCGGCTGAGGACGTTGCAGATGGCCTTCTCGTCATCGACCAAAAGGATGTGTTCCCCGTTTCCGGCAGGAGAGTCATTGGAAACCACCTCTTTTCGAGCTGCGGATTCGACATGGGCTGGAAGAAGCATTTCAAAAACGGTGCCCACTCCGGGAGTGCTGTCCACGGTGATGGTTCCCTCATGATTCTTGATGATGCCGTGCACAACGGCCAGACCCAGGCCTGTGCCTTCGCCCGGGGCCTTGGTGGTAAAGAACGGTTCAAAGATGCGTTTGCGCTGCCCCTCAGGGATCCCGCAACCTTCATCGCGCACCGACATCTTCACATAGTTACCAGCTTTCAAGTCCGGATTGGCTCGAGCCTGGAGTTCATCGACTGAATGCTTTTGGAGCTTGATTTCTATGCATCCAGCACGGTCTTTCATGGCGTGGGCCGCATTGGTGCAGAGGTTCATCAAAACCTGGTGCATCTGCGTCGCATCGGCGAATACGGATGGCAATCCCGGCTCCACTTCGCATCGAATCTCGATGGAAGCGGGCAGCGCGGAGCGGATGAGCTTGAGGGTCTCGGATACGACAGTTCCCATGTCCACAACGCCGCGAACCTGTTTCTGCTGGCGGCTGAATGCCAGAATCTGTTGCACGAGGGTTTTGGCCCGTTCAGAGGCCGTCAGGACGTGCTCGAGGCTTTCCTTGACGGCTGCATTGTTCTGAGAGTCCTCGATGGCCAGGTGGGTGTAGGGAATGATGGCGGCGAGGATGTTGTTGAAATCGTGCGCGATGCCCCCTGCGAGGGTGCCAATGGCCTCCATTTTCTGCCCCTGCCGCAGTTGTTCTTCCAGTTGACGCCGGGTTTGCTCAGCTTGCTGGCGTTCAGCCATCTCTCGCTTGAGCGAAAGATTGCTTTGAGTCAGTTCGGCAGTGCGCTCCTGCACCCGTTTCTCCAACTCATCACGTGCTTTGACCAGGTCGGCTTCCATGCGCCGACGGTTGGTGATCTCCTTGTTCAGGGCCGCGTTGCGCTGGGCAATTTCCCGCGCGCGGGAAATGCCTGTCTTGATGAGCAGGAGCAGTGCGAGCAGGATGGCTCCAACCACCACGGCAAACCATGCCCGCTGTTGAATGGGGATAGGTAGGATGGTGAAGTTGAGGCGGGCAGGTGTGGGATCCAGCGCTCCGTTGGCGGCGCGCGTGCGTACCTCCAATGTATGGGGGCCTGGTTCCAATTGAGGCAGGGGGAGCGAGTTGCCAGGCCATTTTACAAAGGGGCTCCAGGTTCCGCTGTCAAAACGCCAGGAATAACGGAAGGACTTTGGAATACGGGACGTGCTATATTTCTCGATGCCAGAGACTTCGATGGGCAGTGTTTTGGAATGAGCGGACAGTTCGGTGACTGCTGCGTTCAGGATGGTCTGAGGCGTGTTGAGCGATGGAGTGTGGTGAAACACGCCTTCTGGAATCCCGATCCATAGGCTATGGTCCTTGTCCTCGACAATGTTGTTAACAAACTGATCTGTCGGGAGTGGGACATAGTCCATGTCCAAATTACCCTTATCCGAGCGCACATAATAGCCCCCTCGACCTGCGAGAAATACTTTCTGTGGATCCAGACCCGGTGCTATGCGATTAAACGCACCATATTCGACATTCCATTTCCCCTGGCTGTACAATGCACACCCGGAGCGACCGCTGCTTCCCCCGATAAAAAGGAAAAAGGCCTCATCCGACGTCATGAGATGTTGTTGAAAGCCTGTATCCAAAAATTCAGTGACCCGTGACCATTGGCCTCCAGACTCGGGGGAACGCCGGTACAGACCGGAATAACCATAGAGCCAGTAATTGCTCGCACCTGAGATGAAGACAGGATAGATGACGGGTGGACATTGGGGAGTCACCGGTTGCACCATCATGGTGTCACTTCGGATCATGGTGACCTGGAAATCAAAGTTGGAACGCGATTGGGTCGTCAAAAATAAATGACCCTCTTCGTTCAGACAGACGCCGACATTACGGTCATCCCTCACTTTGGCCGGTTGTACTGTTGACCATGTATGACCATCCCAACGGCTGACAATAATGGCGTCGTTGGTGTCTTTGCCATGTACCCAGACATGCCCCCGGACGTTATCTATGGTGAATCCTCCCACATGCGGCACGTTGCAGGGGATGTTTTCCACTGTGATGGGGGTGGAGGGGGATACTTTTTGCAAGCTTGGCCTTTTCCACGACAGCCCCCATGCAGATCCGTCCGGTCCAATATCCAGAAGGGAACTGAGTTCCGTTGTTAATCTGAAACAGCCATCTCGAAGCAGGACGACCTTTTCGTTGCCTGCAAACCAAACCGATCCAGGTCCGAAACACCCCCTGGGAGCGGGAAGGTTCTTGAAAAACGTCCATGAGGTTGATCGGTATTCCCATCGCAACACCGTTCCATACCCAACACACCAGATACTGCCATCGGGTGCTTGCGTGACCTTATATAACCGTCCTCCAGGAGGATAAGGCACTTTTTCCGAGGTGCGGACCAGCTTTCTGCCATTCCAAACACTAAACCAAATGAGACCCTGGCCATAATCTCGGGTAGCTGCAACGATTTGACCATCTCGTGTCGAGCAGATCCAACTTGACCCGCTTTCTGCTGCAACCCAGTGATCTGATGTTAGCTGATGCAGGAATAATTCTCCTTGTGCAAATAATTGATGATTAGCATCTTCTGCCATCATGAGTAGGAGGCTTTTGGGATCGAGTCCTGGCTGTAAGTATGGTTCCCAGCGTTCTCCTTTCTTCTGCACCCACCCTCGTGAGGTCATGGCAAACTGCCGTCCTTGCGAATCCCGGAAATAATTGATGGCATAATTAATGGGCAGGCCGGATTCCACCCGATAGGGAGTCCAAGCACCGGAGGAATAGTGGCTAAGCCCTCCCTTCACGACCGATGTATCAGGCCATTGATCGCAACAGAACCAGATCGATCCATCGGGATCTTCAATCATGGCACGCACCCCTGGTCCTACCAGGCCTTGATCCGAACCCCGTCTGTCATAGCGGCCAGTAGAATAGTCGTACACACCCGCACCGGCATCGGATCCAACCCATAATTCCCCTTGCTGGGTCACTAATACGGAACGGACAAAGCTGCTGGGCAAACCGTTGTTGGTTCCGAATTGTTGCCAGGTGTAGCCGTCATATCTTCGCAACCCATCGGATGTTGCCAGCCAGACAGTTCCATCCTTCTCAAAGGCAATATCGAAGACGCGTTGATATTCCGTGCCCGATTGAGCGGTGTATGAGGCGATCTGCCAGGGACGATCATAAACAGCGGCATCCTCCAGACGCAGCGATTCATAGCGGTCCTTCTGGGGCGTGGCATCCTCTTGAGCCACGGATTTGGTCACCAGTGCTGCGAATACCAAACAGCTCAGCCAGAGCAAGATACTTATTTTGTACATTGCCTGCATGAACAGATCCGCAGACGGCTGCGGTGTTGATGTTATGACTGCCGGTCTTAAGGGCTTCACGGCTGATAATACCATCGGTATAATCCCAACAGGAATTAAGCCCGACATCAAGCATCTTTCCATCTGGGATAGGTTTCGGGACGGTGTTTGGCCGGAACGCTCTGCTGGACGTCAATTCATGGTATTATCGTTGAAAATGTTCCTCAAATAGGGTATCTAGTAATAAGTACAGCACGCAGAGAACGAAAAATAAACGGGCATGTGCTGTCGAGAGGCTAAAATGATCCAGCAAACCGTCGTGTTGCCAGAGAATCCCCGGATTTTAACCACCACAGTGGGGTCGTATCCCTTTCCCGATTGGCTGCTTGCGGCTCCAAGCCAGGAGGCCAAGCTGGATGCCACTCGCGTGGTGTTCCATACCCAGCGGCAGGCAGGGATTGATCTGCCCACCGATGGGGAATTGTATCGTTTTGATCCTGACCATCCCGAAACCAATGGCATGATTGACTACTTTGTATCGGCCATGGGAGGCACTACGACGATTATTGGCCGCAAGGATTGGCAGCTTTTTTCCGGGACTTCGGCACTATCCTATCGGCGTAAACCTGCGGCGGCTGTAATTAGTACGCTGACGGAAGGCGGGCTGAATCTCTACATGGATTGTGCACGGGCTGCATCTGTGGCGGGTGGTCCCTTCAAGTTTACGGTAACCAGCCCCTACATGCTTGCCCGCACATTGATCGACCATCATTATAAGAACTTCGAGGCCTTGACGATGGCGGTGGCGGATGTCCTGGCCGAACAGGTATCAGGGCTTCCGTGTGCCTGTATCCAGATTGATGAAGCGAATATCACAGGGACACCCTATTCGGGACCCTTGGGTGCCAAGGCGATCAATCGTGTGCTCAGTCAGATACAATGCGAGAAGGCCATCCATCTCTGTTTCGGCAATTACGGCGGGCAGACCATCCAAAAGGGACATTGGGGGCTTTTGATCGATTTCATTAACTCCTTGCACACCAACCATGTAGTGCTTGAGTTGGCCCATCGGCCGGAGGAAGACCTGGATGCACTCAAACAGATCGATTCACGGATCCAGATTGGGATCGGCGTGGTCGATGTCAAGGTTACGACCATCGAAACGCCCGATGAAGTGGCACGGCGGATCGAAAAGGCGGAACAAAAGCTGGGGGTTGGGAGGGTGCGCTGGGTGCATCCGGATTGTGGATTATGGATGCTCCGGCGTTCGGTGGTGGATCGCAAGATCGAAGCCCTGGTTGAGGGTCGAAATAAATACTTGGGCATCAAATAGATATCAATTTAGGGAGAATCACCCGGTTAGTTGTCTGCCGCTATCCTTTTGAGGTGGAGCAGGCGGGGAAGACCGGTTTTCAAAGAGCGACAGCGTCGAGCGTGTCTTTCTAAAGTCTTTATATCAAGATACCTTGGGTTTTAGGCAATAGTTGCCACAGGACTGGGGTTTATGGTTAAATGTCCTCGTGAAGCCATTCCTCATTACACTTGGATTAGCCTGCACGCTCCTGCAGGTACTGGGAGAGCCGCTTTATCCAGGAAATCGTGAACCCTTGTCACCGTCGAAGTTCGTTCCTCTTCCTTTGGGCGCGGTCAAGCCGGATGGATGGCTGAAGCAGCAATTAAACATTCAAGCACATGGTTTGACGGGGCATTTGGATGAATTCTGGCCTGATTTAAAGAATTCAGCGTGGAAGGGATTGAACGGAGATGCTTGGGAACGAGGTCCTTACTACCTGGATGGTTTGGTGCCTCTGGCGTACCAACTGGATGACGAACGGCTCAAGGCCATTGCCCAGCCCTATCTTGATTTCATGCTATCCAGTTCGCGTGATAATGGATGGTTTGGCCCCGCCAAGAATCAGGATCGCTGGCCATTATCTGTGGCCTTAAAGGTTTTGACCCAGTATTATGATGCTACGCAAGATCCACGCGCTCTAAAGGTTATCGAACGGTATTTTGCGTATCTCCTGAATAATCCACCGGATTGGCCTGACCGCGAATGGCGGGGTGTGCGCGCCCAGGAAAACCTGGTCAGCCTCTATTGGTTATACAACCGCACGGGTAATCCAGATTTGTTGCGCGTGGCTGATTCGATCCATGCCAACAGTTTCGATTGGGTAGGGTATTTTCGCGCATTCCCCTATACGTCGGATGTACTGGCACAGGGATTAAAATACGGCCATCTCACTCACGTGGTGAATATCGCCATGGCGGTGAAACATCCGAGTGTGTGGTATCAGCAATCAAATGATCCGCGTGATGCAGAGGCAGCCCGCTTGGCCCTTGAGAATCTCGATCGTTATCATGGGCAGGTGGGAGGGCGCTTTGCCGGTGATGAACACATCTCCGGACCGTCACCGACACAGGGGACCGAATTATGTGCGGTGGTCGAGCTCATGTACTCACTGGAAAACATGATTCCGGTGCTTGGTGATGTGGATCTGGCAGACCGTCTGGAAATGCTGGCCTATAACGGATTGCCAGGCGCCTGTACGCCCGATTTTTGGGCGCATCAGTACGATCAACAAGCCAATCAGGTGTTGTGTTCGGTGGCCAGGCGCAAATGGAGCACCAATGACGATACATCCAACCTCTATGGGCTTGAACCCAATTTTGGCTGTTGCACCGCCAATATGCATCAGGGATGGCCCAAGTTTGTCAGCCAGTTGTGGATGGCCACGCCGGATCGTGGGGTGGCGGCTGTGGCGTATGGCCCTTGCTCAGTGACTGCTTTGGTGGCCAACGACCAGAAAGTGGTTATTCGCGAGACGACGGATTATCCATTTGCGGGCAACATACGTCTGGATGTCAATCTCAGCACTCCCGCCAAGTTTCCCCTGGTTTTGCGCATTCCCAGTTGGGCTAGGGACGCCCGGATCAAGATCAACCACCGCACTCAATCGGCTCAGGCGGGCACCTACCACACGCTTCAGCGGGTGTGGCGCCAAGGCGATGTAGTGGAACTTCAACTGCCCATGGCAGTGCGCACTGAGACGCGTCACAACCATGCGGTGTCGGTGTTGCGCGGTCCTCTTGTTTATGCCCTGAACATCAAGGAGGAGTATTTCAAGCTCAAGTCGCATCATGAGACACTGCCGGTAATCGATTGGGAAATACGTCCAGGCAGTGCGTGGAATTTCGCGCTGGCAGTGGATCCGAATCATCCTTCGGAGGCCATGACAGTCACAACCAAACGGCCCGGTCCTGTGCCATTCCATCAGCCGGAAGCCCCTGTGGTGCTTACGGTGCAGGGACGCCAGGTGTCAGGTTGGGGGATGGATTCCAATTCAGCCGGCGACACGCCATTTAGTCCTGTTTTTTCAGATGCGCCGCTGACCCGTCTGGAGCTCATTCCGTACGGATGCGCCCGTTTGCGCATCAGCGAATTTCCGATTCTGGACCCCTCGGATCGATAGTTGGAGGTCTCCCGAGTTGTGCGGGTTGGATATGAACACCTCTCCTGGGGGGGAGACAGGTGTGACGTCCGGATGTTTTGCAGGCAAAACAGACGGAAAAAGCCTGTCATGCCTGCCCAACCATCGCAGGGAGGGGATGACGGTTGGTTTGCAGAATTCCTCGTTTTTGAGCCAGTATCCGGTTGCGATGGAGGCGGCTTTGTTGGAAGCTATGGTGCGCAGGAGTTATTGCGCATGATTTTAAAGGCACGATCATTCGAGTATTGCTTTCCACGCCCGGCGATGGTGATGGGGATTGTCAATGTGACACCCGATTCATTTTCGGATGGCGGGCGTTATCTTGATACCGAGGCGGCGGTGGCACATGCCTTGGAATTGAACGAGCAAGGGGCTGACATTATCGATATAGGTGGTGAATCCACCCGGCCAGCGTCCCGACCTGTGGGTGTTGAGGAGGAATTGAGCAGGGTCATGCCTGTGGTGGAGCGGTTAGCTGGACGTGTCAATATCCCTATCTCCATTGATACTCAAAAGCCTGAGGTCGCACGGGCGGCAGTCGATGCAGGCGCGAGCATGGTCAATGACATCGGCGCCAACCGAAACGATCCTGCGATGGCGGCCCTGGTGGCAGAGTCGGGGGTTGCGTATGTGGCGATGCACATGCAGGGTTCGCCGCAAACCATGCAGCGATCCCCCGCGTATCAGGATGTTGTGCAAGAGGTGACCGCCTTCTTTGAAGAGCAGATGCGACGTTTGACCCAATGCGGGGCGGAATCCAATCAGATCGTACTCGACGTGGGCATCGGGTTTGGCAAGAATCTGGAACATAATTTGCAGTTGCTGGGAAACCTCCGGCGTTTTACACCATTCCAGAGGCCGATGCTGGTGGGCGTATCGCGCAAGTCCTTTATTGGTAGTTTGTTGGGTGTGGATGTGGAAGAGCGTTTACCGGGGTCACTGGCATGCGCATGCTGGGGGGCTCTGGAAGGGATGCAGATCGTGCGGACGCATGATGTAAAAGAGACCGTCGGTGCATTGCGTCTCATCGAGGCACTTGCAGCACGCAAAAAGTAATGGATTGGACGACCTTAATTCAGTTGTGGAGGCCCATCGTGGAAATTGGAATCCTCGCGGTGGGTTACTACTACGCTTTTGTCCTGCTCAAGGGGACCCGTGGCGCAGCGGTGGTGACTGGATTTCTGGTGTTGCTTTTGACGCTGACGCTGGTGGCGTCGGTGCTGCAGTTGGAGGTGTTAAGCTGGCTGCTGCGAGGTTTTTCAGCGTTCCTGGCCCTGGCCATCCTGGTCTTGTTCCAGCCGGAATTGCGTCATTTGCTGGCACAGGTGGGGAATCGCCCCTTATTCAGCACGGCGCATGAGCAGCGGCAAAACATCGAGGTCATCATTCAGGCTGCTGCGCGCATGGCTGAAGTGAAGATCGGGGCCCTCATTGCCATTGAGCAAACCATCCATTTGCAGGAGGCGGTGGAGTCAGGATTGGTGGTGGACTGCGAGGCCACGCCCGAGATGCTCGAATGCATTTTCTTTCCGAATAATTCCATCCACGATGGGGGGGTGATCATCCGGAGTGACCGAATTGTGTGTGCGGCGTGTATTTTTCCGCTGACCCAGCGGCAGGATTTGGGAAAATCACTGGGCACGCGCCACCGCGCGGCGATTGGCCTGGCAGAAGAGACAGATGCGGTGATTGTGGTGGTTTCCGAGGAGACGGGCCAGATGTCCTGCGCCCATCGGGGGCGTTTATTGAAGAACCTGAGTGAGGAGGAGTTGCGCTCCTATTTGACAGAGGTTTGCGTCAAGAGCCCCCGCTCCCGAAATCTTGCGGATTGGTTTCGCCAATGGCGTCGCGAGCGGACCAAGAAACACCGCGCTCAAATTGAACCCTCCAGCGCCCAGTAACCATGTCGCTTCAAGGTTTCATACGTCACAATTTCTGGCTGAAGTTTTTCGCCCTCTTTCTGGCAATCCTGACCTGGGTGACGGTGCGTTTTGCAATATCCCGGAACATCAATCCCAGCCGCGGTCCCCTGGCCACGACGATGGTGCGCGAAATCGGCGGGGTGCCGGTCTCGGTTTTGGTCAACGGTGGGGGAACCAGCCGTTATGCTGTCAATCCCCATGAAGTAACCGTGTTTCTCTCAGGGACAGCCGCCGTGCTGGACAGTGTGCGGGGTCTGGAGTTGAGGGCATTTGTGAATCTTGCGGAGGAGACCATTTCGACGAATCAGTTGAGGAAGGTGGAAGTTTATGGGCCGGTGGGGGTCACGGTTCTCCGGGTCAACCCGCCGGATGTCCTGGTGGGGCATCTGCCCGAAAAGCGAAGTGAACAATAAGCATCCATGGTGATTCTATGCCTGTAGAAAAGAAAATTTTCGGAACGGATGGTGTGCGTGGAACGGTGAACGTGGAGCCAGTGACTGCGGAAACGGCGCTTAAATTGGGCCGCGCTGCCGCCCACGTGTTCAAAAACCTGGCCAGCCGCCCGCGTGGATTTGGACGCCATAAGATCGTATTGGGCAAGGATACCCGCCTCTCAGGTTACTTGCTCGAAAATGCGATTTCGTCGGGCATTTTGAGCATGGGTGTGGATGTGCTCTTTATCGGGCCTCTGCCCACACCCGGTGTGGCCTATGTCACCCGCAGTCTGCGGGCTGATGCTGGCATCGTCATCACCGCCTCGCATAATCCTTATTCGGACAACGGCATCAAATTCTTCCGGGCGGATGGTTACAAGTTGGAGGATGAAATTGAGAGTCGCATCGAGCGGCTGGTGTTCAATGGTGAGATCGACAATATACGGCCCACGGCCGAGGAAATTGGAAAGGCCGTGCGCATCGACGATGCTTTGGGACGATACATTGAATATGCCAAGTCGTCTTTTCCGCGCGGGCTGACGCTGGATGGGATGCGGATTGTGGTCGATTGCGCCCATGGGGCCGCCTACAAATCGACTCCCTGTGTGCTGCGAGAGTTGGGCGCCGAGGTGTTTGTGTTCAGCAATGCTCCCGATGGCACCAACATCAACCGGGATTGTGGTTCAATGCATCCCGAGTTCATGTGCCAGAAGGTGTGGGAACATCGGGCTCACATCGGCATTGCCCACGATGGGGATGCCGATCGCGTGCTTTTGTGCGATGAAAACGGGAAATTGATCGATGGCGATGACATCATGGCCATAGCCGCCCTGGACATGCTGGCCCAGGGGACGTTGACCAAGAAAACCCTGGTCTCCACGGTCATGAGCAACGCTGGATTGGATGCCGTGGTGGAGAAGAATGGCGGCCGGATGGTTCGCACGGCAGTGGGTGACAAGAACGTGATCGATGAGATGCTGCGCGAGGATTACAACTTGGGCGGCGAACAAAGCGGTCACATGATCTTCAGGGATTTTGTAACCACGGGAGATGGATTGGTCACGGCCTTGCAGATATTGCGGATCATGAAGGCCAACAATACCAGCTTGTCACGGTTGGCTCAATGTTGGACGCGTTTTCCCCAGATGGTGTGCAATGTGCGGGTGCGCGAGAAGCGGCCGTTCGAGGAGTTGAATGACGTATTGGATCTGGTCAATCAAGCCGAGCAGGCTCTCAAGGAGCAGGGTGGACGGGTCCTGCTTCGTTATTCGGGCACGGAGCCCAAGGCGCGGCTGCTGATTGAAGGCCGGGACATGGCCCTGGTCAAAAAATGGTCCACAGCCATTTGTGATAGCGTGAAACGCCAGGTGGGCGTCCAACAGGATTGAGAGGGTGGATGCGCAGGATTCGAATACGTTGGCCGGGGTGGGTGATGGGAATCAGTCTGGGTTTAACCCTGATTCCCGGAGCGCATGGACAGGTTGATCCCGAAAAGCGTCGCCTGATCCAGTTGGGATACAATCAGCCGATTGAGGGCCGCAGTCCCATATCGGGCTATGGATTTTTCTATCTGAACGAGCCGAATTTTCCGTTCACCAATACGGTGCTTCGCATGGCGGTGGCGCCGGTATATGTCGATTCGGAGTTGGGCATCAAGGAGGCGTTGAGCAAGCAGACCGATCTGGGGGTGGGATTTGCGGGTGGCGGATTTGCGGACACTTATTCAGAAATTCGCCAGGGTAAATTCTGGCGCGAAGAGTCGTTCACGGGTCATGGGGCTGAAGTATCGACCAGCGTTTACCATCTTTTTAATCCCGACGCGTTAATTCCCCTCTATGGCGTTGCGCGAGGGGCGATCCACCAGTCCTTTTACGAGCGGGACAAGGAGACTGATGATTCATTTGTGCTGCCAGATGACCTGACATCCTTTCACTTGCGCAGCGGATTGCGATGGGGCGGTCAGGAACCGGTGGTTTTTCCGAAGGCAGCCCTTGAATTATCAGGATGGTATGAAGGGCAATATCGTCTTCAGCCGGGGCGGTATGGCTATGGAGGGGATCGTGAGATTCAAGAGTGCACGCATTCCTTCTGGGTGCGCAGTTTGATCGCCTATACCCTGCCCGAGTGGCATCATAATTTTGGGCTGAGCATGACGGCAGGAGCCAGCGTCAACACCGATCGATTCAGCGCAGCTCGCTTGGGAGGTGTATTGCCCTTGGGGAGCGAGTTTCCATTGAGTATTCCTGGATATTACTATCAGGAACTTTCCACACACCGCTATGTTTTGTGGAACGCTTTCTACAATCTGCCGCTGGATCAGCGCGAGTGTTGGGGATTAACGTTTTATGGGGCCACCGCGCTCGTGGATTATCTGGCGGGCATGGATCAGCCTGGACAGTGGCATTCTGGTGTGGGCGGGGGCATTTCCTATCAACCTCCCAGCAGAACCTGGCTCGTAGTGGCTGGGTATGGGTACGGCTTTGACGCCATACGATCCGACGGCCGGGGGGGTAACATGGTCGGAGTCTTTTGCCAGTTCGATCTGGAGGCACAGGCTGCCATGACAGCCCCCACTACAAGCCCACGAGTCCGATCCTACATGATGCGCAGTTTGGATTGGCTGATGGGCCGGTAGCCACTCGAGACGGTGACCAATGGCTTCATGGAAACGGGTTGCCAGCCTCAGCCCAAATCGCTTAAGGTGGCGGCAGTATTCCGGTGGCCGCATGGACAAGACCATCGTTGTTTTTAGGGCATGGAACTCCCTCGTGGGATGAGTCGGCCCCAGTCGCTTATGGACATAGAAAATTCAGTGGTATTGATTACCGGTGGCACCGGCTCTTTTGGCACACGGGTTGCCATCCACCTGCTCAAGCAAAAGCCGGCTCAAATCCGGATTTATAGTCGCGATGAGAAGAAGCAGTGGGAGATGCATAATTTGTTCCCACAGTTCCGCTACATCATTGGCGATGTTCGCGATTACGATCGCATCGATGAGGCGATGCAGGGGGTGGATTATGTCTTCCATGCGGCGGCCCTTAAACAGGTGCCCTCCTGCGAAACGTACCCCTTTGAGGCCGTCAAAACCAATGTGCTGGGTTCGCAAAATGCCTGCGAGGCTGCACGAAAAAACAAGGTCAAGGCTTTCGTGGGCCTGAGCACGGACAAGGCGGTCAAGCCTGTCAATGCGATGGGCATCAGCAAGGCGATGATGGAAAAAATCATCTGCAGCCAAAACCAATATGGCGGCAAGACCATCTTCTGCTGCGTGCGGTATGGGAATGTCATGGGCAGTCGCGGTTCGGTTATTCCGTTGTTCACCAAGCAGATTGAACGGGATGAACCCTTGACCATTACGGTGCCCGATATGACCCGTTTTCTGATGACGCTCGATCAATCAGTCGATTTGGTGCTCCATGCCATGACCCATGCCAAGGGCGGTGAGGTATTTGTCCGCAAGGCGCCCGCGTCCACCGTGCAGGCGCTGGCTGAGGCCATTCGTTACAAGTACAGCCCCCGCAAGGAAAAACACCCGATCAAGGTGCTTGGCATCCGGCCTGGCGAAAAGATCCACGAAATCCTGGTCAATGAGTACGAAATGCAGCGGGTCACCGAAACGGAGACCTATTATGCGATCCACCCTGAATATCGCGTGCCGACCGGATTGGCCGTGAAGCCTTTGGGGGAGGAATACACGTCCGCCAACACGCGGCAATTGCGTACGCCGCAGGAAATCGGCGCTTTGTTGGACGCCATGGGTGAATTGGAGCTGTTTTCCTGAAACATGAGAGTATTTGTCATTGGCCATCGAGGAATGCTGGGGCATGTCGTGGCGCGCTACCTCGCCGAGCAGGGGATGGAGGTGGCAACCACCGAAGCGCGATATGCTGCAGATCCGCGAGATCCTCTTGTGGAGGCGGTCCGGGATTCGGGCTGTGAATGGGTGGTCAATGCCTTGGGGCGCATCAAGCATAAATCGCAAAGCTCGGATGAATTGTATCGCGCCAACAGCCTGTTTCCGATTCACCTTGCGGCGCGTTTGAAACCCAACCAGCGGCTGGTGCATGCGAGCACGGATTGCGTGTTTTCAGGCCGGCAGGGTGCGTACCTTGTGAATGCCGAGCGGGATGCGGAGGATGTCTATGGCTTTTCCAAACTGCTGGCGGAGGTGGTTGCGTGTCCCAACACCCGATACATCATCCGGACCTCCATCATTGGACCGGAATTGGGAACCGGCTATGGATTAATGGGCTGGTTTTTAAAACAAACAGGCCCGGTCAAGGGATACAAGAATCATCTTTGGAATGGGCTTACCACGCTGGAATGGGCCAAAGTGTGTCATGAAATCATGGATGGCACGCTCAGGCCAGCCGGACCATTGGTGCAGCCAGGCGTATGGCCGCCGGTTTCCAAGGCGGAACTCTTGAGCATGCTGGGGCGGATTTGGAATCATCCCATTACCATAGATCCCATGGAGGCAGCCGAGGCTGTGGATCGCTCCTTAAAGCCGGAAGTGGTTCGCCCCCCCCTGGAGCAACAGTTGGGCGAGTTGAGGAAATGGTATTGGTAAGTGATAGGGGGTGTGAAAAGCATAGCAAATAACCATCACGCACTATGGCACTGATTGACATGGCACGGAAATTGATAGGAGTTCCCAATCCGGAAGAGCTCACCGCATGCGTGGTGTGTAGTGCTGGGTGCCGCACGGGTGTGGATCTGGGGTGTGGCAGCCATTCTCCGCTGAGTCTCCTTCGACCGCAATTGACCACCACCGGACTGGATGCTTTTCCGACAGCCATCGAACTGGCTCGTGCCAGGAACCTTCACGATAAATATATCGTGGTGGATATTCTCAAGACTGATCCGGCTGAAATACTGGCTCATAACGACGGCAAGCTCTTTGATGTGGTGGCGATGTATGACGTAATCGAGCATTTTCCCAAGCGTTTGGGGTATGAAATATTGGAACGGTGTGAAAAGCTGACTTCTCGATTGGTCATCGTTCAAACGCCCAATGGTTTTCAGGAACAAGGGCCTGAATTTGGAAACGAATTTCAACGGCATCTCTCGGGTTGGTTCATTCATGATTTTGAGGGTTTGGGATATCGCGTGCATGGAACAGCAGGCATGAAGTGGTTTCATGGATATGCCGGCCAGCCCAAATACACATTTCCAGGCTGGTATGCGGTGGATGCTGCGTGTGCGTGGTTGTGGGATATTCACAAACATCCACGTCATGCCTTTACCCTTTTTGCGGTTAAGGATGTGAGGGGTGTTCCTGCGCGTCTGCCTCAGTCTGTCACTTAAATAACCAGGATATAATCCAAACGCTCTTTCAGAGTATAATTGGTAGAGTTCTTAAATATCAATATGACTTCACTCGCGACATCGGCCAAATCCAGTGCTCGGCGGCCTGGTTGCTGGTTAGCCTTGGTGGTACTGTTGGTGCCCTTGTTGTTGTTGTTTTATAGAAGCATTCAGCCCAATGAGGTGTTGTTTGCAAATGATTGTCCACTGGGGGCTATCAGTTCACATTCTGCGGCTATGCCAGGGACATTTAAGGGGCTATGGCAGGATTTGAACTGGCTGGGGATGCAGCAACCAAGTGCGCTTCCTAATATATCTTCGGGAATATATTTCTTATCAGGGATTCCTTTTGGCTCGGTACATTTTGCCAAGTTTTATGCTCCTTTGTCACTGTTGATCCTGGGCATGAGCGCGTGGTTTTTCCTGCGCACACTTCGGTTTAGCCTGCCGGTATGTGTGGTGGGTGGATTGGCTGCGATGCTTAATTCCAATTTCTTTTCCAATGCCTGCTGGGGATTGCCAACACGGGCACTGACCTTGGCCAATGTTTTCCTGGCTCTGGCGGCCATTCGTTCCATCCCTTCGGGGCGTGCATGGATCAAGGTTGCGCTGGCTGGGGTGGCTGTTGGATTATCACTAATGGAGGGTTATGATGTCGCGGCGATATTCAGCCTTTATGTAGCTGCGTATGCCCTGTTCGCGACTGTGGAAGGCGATGTCAAGGCGCCGGTACAGTGGGTCAAAGGCTCCATCCGCGTCGCTGTAGTTGCCATTGTGGCGGCCATCGTGGCTGCGCAGGCATTAAGTACCCTGGTGGGAACCCAGGTGAAAGGCATGGTGCAAACCAAGGATGCTGCGCAGAATACCGAGGCGGGATGGAATTATGCGACCCAATGGAGTCTCCCTAAAGCAGAAACCCTTCGCGTCCTGATACCGGGCTTGTTTGGCTATCGCATGGACACGCCCGATGGCGGCAATTATTGGGGCACAGTGGGACAACAGCCCGGTTGGCCGGAGCATCATCAAGGTTTTCCCCGCCATTCAGGGTCTGGCGAATATGCCGGTGTGTTGGTGGTCCTGATGGCTTTGTGGGCCATGGCGCAGGCAGGACGGAAGAAGGAGAGTGTTTTTGACGCCTCCGAAACCCGCCATGTCTGGTTCTGGGCGGCTGTGGCCGGGGTGTCCCTCCTTCTGGCCTTTGGCCGGCATGCACCGTTTTTCCGCCTAGCGTACGCCTTGCCTTTTTTCAACACGATTCGTGCGCCCATCAAATTCATGCATCCCTTTCACATGGCCTTGTTGATCCTTTGTGGCTATGGCTTGCAGGCGCTTGCGCGACAGTATTTCGAAACCGCACGCGGCCAGGCCGGGTCGGTTTCTGGGATGATGAAAACCTGGTGGTCCAAAACATCGTCCTTTGAGAGAAAGTGGGTGTTCGGCCTTTTTGCCCTCTGTGCCGTCAGCCTTGTTGGTTTGCTGATGTTTGCCTCCTCAGGGCCTGCCCTGGAGCGATATCTCCAGGCGACCAATTTCAACGAGGAAACAGCCAAAGCGATCGTGCGTTTCAGCATGGGTGAAGTGGTTTGGTATTGTGTGTTTCTCCTGGGCAACATTGGTTTGCTGGTGCTGATCATGAGCGGATGGTTGACGGGGAGACGCGCCCGTTGGGGGTGGGCGCTCCTTGGCATTTGGCTGGCCGTGGACCTGATGCGCGCCAACGCGCCGTGGATTGTGTACTATGATTACAAAGTTAAATATGCTTCAAATCCAGTGGTGGATATTCTGAAGGAAAAACCCTGGGAACAACGAGTCACAGCCCCCACTTTTCTAACCAGTCCTCAGGCACCCTATTTTCCGGCCATTTGTAACGAATGGCTTCAACATCATTTTCAATATTACAACATCCAGTCATTGGATGTGGTGCAGATGCCTCGCGAACCCCTGGATCATCAGGTGTTTATGGGGTTGTTCACAACCGCACCTTCGCAGGTCAGATTGTGGGAATTGACCAACACGCGCTATGTACTTGGCATGCGCGGATTCCTGGATGCGCTCAATAATCAGTTGGATCCGGTGCAAAAGCGGTTTCGTGTTCGCGCCGCCTTTGATTTTACACAGGATGAAAGCGGTGTCATTTCCACGGTGCTGAAGCCCGATGGCATGTTCGCGCTGTTCGAATTTACGGGTGCCTTGCCGCGGGCTGCTCTGTACAGCAATTGGCAAGTGGAAACCAACGAACCCGTCATATTAAAACAATTGGCTGATCCTTCCCATGATGTGGGCAAAACTGTTTTGGTACACTCGCCTCTTGACCCACCTGCGGCGACAACAACCAACGCAGATACGGGAACGGTTGCTTTTACAAGCTATGCTCCAAAACACGTCGTCTTGAGTGCCCAGGCTCGTTCCGCATCTGTATTGCTCCTGAATGATCGATATGACCCCAATTGGCAAGTGTGGGTGGATGGCAAGCCTGCTGATTTGCTGAGATGCAATTATCTCATGCAAGGCGTGCATCTCGAAGCAGGTCAACATACCGTCGAATTCAAGTTTACCCCATCCATTGCCCCGTTGTATGTAAGTCTGGCAGGGCTCGGAGTAGCCTGCATATTCTGCCTGGTACTCATCGTGGGTGCTGTGCGTAAAGAGAATTAGGGAACTCCATGGGCCATCAAGAAACTTATCAACAAAACGAAAATTATGCCCGCTTCCTTGAGGGGTGGGAACAGGGATTTTACGCCAAGTACACCCAATACCTGGCGCCTTCCAAAACGGGAGCGAAAGTCCTTGATGTGGGATGTGGTGTTGGTCAAGTCGTTGGCCGGTTGACCTCTGAGGGTTACGAGGCTTACGGTGTGGATGTTTCACAGCCCAATATCGAGCGTGCCAGAAAGGTATGCCCCCGTTGCCAGGTGTATGACGGGCGGCGTCTCCCTTTTGAGACAGGCTTTTTTGCATGTGCAGGATCGTTTAACGTTCTGGAACATGTCGAGGCGCCGGAAGAGTTCCTTCGTGAATTGGTGCGAGTGGTTGAACCGGGGGGACGCGTGGTCATTTCAAGCCCCAACTTTTTAAGGGTTCTTGGTTTTCGGGATTACCACCCTCGTATGCGCGGTTTTTCGAATAAATGGTGCAATTTCGTCCGTTTAATGCAAAAACGATCCCAGATCCGGCAAGCACCCGATTCTGTTGCCTTCGATCGAATGGCCCCAATTGAACGGCAGCCATTCCAGCCTGACGATGACGCAATTGTTGTGACTAATGCGATGGAAATGGCGTTTTTCCTGAATAAGTATGGCTGTGAGGTCGAATTGATTACATGCACGGATCGTCCAGTGTCGTCCATCGTGAACTGGTTTCTTAATGTCACTCCTTTGAAATATCTGATGTTTAATGCGTTCGTTGTAGCGCGGAAAAAATAAGCGAATGTGGGGCGGTTTTTCAAAAGAAGCGTACCTTCCGTTATTTGAGCTGCTGACATTCGCTGATCATGTCTTACAGTACAGCCCATGCACCGTAAGTGGTTAAAGATCATCCTGATACTGGTGACGGCTGACGCCATCCTGGCGGGGTGGTGGTGGGTGCGGTGGCGGGAGAATCGTTTTGACCGGGTCATCATCCAGGCTGCACGACGTCATGCCCTGCCGGCGTCGTTGATTAAGGCTGTTGTATGGAAGGAAAGCCGATTCAATCCTGATGCCCGGGGTCGTGCCCAGGAGTATGGATTGATGCAGGTGGGAGAGGCGGCCGCTGTCGAATGGGCTTCTGCTGAAAGGGTGCGCTCATTTGAGCCTCACCATCTGTTGCGGCCTGAGGTGAACACCCAGGTAGGTGCATGGTACCTGAGTATCTTGTCCAAACGTTATCAACAGACGGACAATCCAATCGCCTACGCCTTGGCGGATTATAACGCTGGTCGTAGCAATGTGTTACGATGGAACAAGGGGGCTGCCGCTACCAATAGCGCCGCCTTTCTCCAGAATATCGATTTTCCCACCACTGCGGATTATGTTCAGGCGATTCTTGAGCGCGAAAAGCACTATTCAAATGCATTGGTTCTGAGTCACTAATAAACGTTTGTTTTTTGCTCGCCAGACACGGGAAAGGGGTGCTCAATGAGCTCATGAACACTCCGCCAACACACGAGCGTTCACGCCTTGCCGTTTGGGACGGACTACGTAAGGCGTTTACCCTGATTGAATTGCTGGTTGTCATTGCCATCATTGCCATTCTCGCCGGCATGTTGCTTCCCTCGCTCGCCAAAGCCAAGGGGCAGGCCATGAGGATCAAATGTGTCAACAATCTTAAGCAATTGTCCACCATCTCGATGTTGTATTCGTCGGATAATGATGATCGGCTTGTGGATAATGGAGCTGGTGATACGGCGAATAAAACTTGGGTAAGCGGCAGTTTTGAAGGGACACCTCAGGATGCCACCAATGAATTTTTGCTCACCAATCCGCAAAAATCCCTGTTTGGCCCGTATTTGAAAACGGCCAGCATTTATAAGTGCCCGTCGGATCGGACCTTGGGTACCTCTGGCACCACTAAAACACCGCGGGTACGCAGCTATGGCATGAATGCCTATGTGGGATGGAACGGTGGACAATACCGGAATCTCCCCAGTAGCAAGTACTTGGTGTTCAAGAAGTCATCGCAGTTTGGGAAGCTTTCTCCCTCCATGCTTTTGGTGTTTGAGGAGATTCACCCCGACAGCATTTGCCGGCCCTTTTTCGGCACTTATATGGATGGTACGACCCGGTTTTATCACTATCCGGCGAGCTATCACGATCGATCTGGGGTCAATTCATTTGCTGACGGCCATGTGGAGGCCCACCGGTGGATTGATGCCCGAACCATCAAACCCAAAACTGCCAATTTTCACGCCCATGACGATTCGTCGCCCAACAACCAGGATATTATCTGGCTTCGGGCACGGACAACGGCGCTCAAGTAGTCCTTTTTGTCTGAAAAAGGGAGGAGAAGGTCCCGAAGTCACCCTGGTGGGGGTGTTCACTTTCGATTTGCCAAAGCCAGTTTTTGCGGGATGATTTGGCCAATGAGTTCAGAAAATAAAGCAAAGGCTAAGCTGTCACGGTACCCCCGGTTGAATCCCAACGCGGTGAAGAAGGGGATGAAGGCGGCGGAATTGATGGACCAGACTTTTCTGGCCTATAATGCAGGACGGTTGCGTGAAGCCGCCCGGTTGATGACCGAGAAGATGCTTCCGCGGGACGGTTATGTTGGCATGAGTCTGACGGGCGCGCTGACGCCTGCCGGCCTCGGCAAATCCTGTGTGATCCCCCTGATGAAGGCGGGATTTATTGACTGGATCGTATCCACGGGGGCCAACCTGTACCATGACCTCCATTTCGGATTGGACCTGCGCTTGTTTGCTGGCTCGCCGTTTTTGAGCGACCTCGAGCTGCGCAATGACGGTGTCATTCGCATCTACGATATTCTATTCGATTACGATGTCCTGTTGGATACGGACGCCTTTGTGCGCGAAGTGATCCAGGCCCCGGAGTTCCAGCACACCATGGGGACGGATGAATTTCACCATTTGTTTGGCAAATACGTGCATGAACGGGAGCGCAAGCTGGGGATTGGCGATTGCTCGATCCTTGGGGCGGCGTATCGCTACGGCATCCCCGTGTTCACGAGCAGCCCCGGGGACAGTTCCATTGGCATGAATCTGGCAGCCATGTCACTGCGGGATTCGCGCCTGCTTCTGGACGTCAACCGCGATGTCAACCAGACTGCGGCGATTGTCTATGATGCCAAGTCCTCGAAGCATACCTCGTCTGTTTTTATTCTTGGGGGAGGCTCGCCCAAGAATTTCATGCTGCAAACAGAGCCGCAAATTCAGGAGGTTTTAGGCATACCCGAACGGGGACATGACTATTTCCTCCAGTGCACTGACGCCCGTCCGGATACTGGTGGTCTCAGTGGGGCTACTCCCTCTGAAGCCGTCAGTTGGGGCAAGATCGATCCGGCCAATCTGCCGGATTGCGTGGTGGCCTATTTGGACAGCACGGTGGCCTTGCCGTTGCTGACCAGCTATTGCCTGGATCGCATCCCAGCCCGGAAGCACAAGCGTCTGTACGATCGCCGCGAGGAACTGCTGAACAAGATTAAAGCCCAGTATTTCAAGTGGGGATCGGTCGGTAAAATCCAAACCAAGCGCCATCCCGTGTCAAAACGGGATGCCGGGAAACGCTAAGCTGCGCTTGCAATTCACGGCGTTTCTTATCATGCTGCCCAAAATCGATTCCATGGCCGGGACATCCCAGCCGTAAGGATTAACTAAATGAGTAACGTGCCCGAAAACAACTTGGATCTCGAGTCGCTGTTCCTGCCCGCGTGGGCGCAACAGTCTGCATCGGTCAATCAGTACGCTGATTTTGAAGGTGAATCCGCTGGTGGTGGCGATCGTCGCCGGCCTCGTGGCCGCGAATCGCGACCCGGTGGTTTCCGTGATCGTGGCCCGCGCCCAGGTGGTCCTGGCGGCCCTGGAGGGGCGCCGCGCGGGGGTCAAGGCCAGGAGCGGCGTGGTGATTTCCGAGGTCAGCGGCCATTTCGTGGTGGTGGCGGAGGTCCTCGGCGGTTCGGGGGACCGGAACGCCGGGAAGCGCCTCCGGTGCAACTTCCGCACCTGGACGCATCCATTCTCCCCGAGGAAAAGGGTGTCGAATCCCTTGCGCGTCAGATCCGCTTGCATGGGCGCGCCTATCCTTTGTTTGACATTGGGTACCTGATTCTCAAGAAGCCCGAACGCTTTAATGTTCAGTTTAACGTCATCAAGCAGCCGGATGGCAAAGTGGCCCAACCGCTGTTCCTCTGCTCGCTCGATGATACTTTGTGGTTGTCGGAGGACGACGCCGTGCGCCACATCCTCGACCGGCATTTTGCCACCTTCTACCAGAGCGAGAAGATACCTGCTGATCCGCCGAAGGGTGTGTTCACCTTTGTGGCCCAATGTGGGATGACGGGTACGATTCTCGGGCCGCCGAACCTGCATGACTACCAGACCAAACTGCATCGGCTGCATTCGGAACGGTTCGCCAACATGCCTTTCGAGGTCTTCAAGTCCCGGATTAAGATCGTTCGGGATGAGGCGGTGGTTAAACAGTGGATCGAGGAACAGAGCTTCAAGACCGAGTACATCTGTCTCAACGTGCCTGAAACACTGCGGTTAGGCAGTCGTGAAGAGGTGGAGAAGCATTTCCGCGCCACGCATTTACCGAATGTGGTCCAGAGCATTGAGACATATACTCTGGCCGGCAATAACGTGCGTTCGCTCCAGAATCCGGGCCTGTTTGCCCTCTACCGCAAGGTGTTCGAGGAACAGAAACGATTCCCCATCAAGGTGGTTACCGCCTTGAGCCAGGCTTTTGCCGGGCAGGGCCTGCAATTCTTCAAGGTGAAGAAGAGCATCACCCATGTTGGGGTGTCCCGTCCTCACTTCCTGGATGTAAACGTCACGCCGGTTTCCGATGGCGTCAAAAAGATCATCGGTTTCATCAACGCCACCCCAGGGTGCACGCGCAAGCAGTTGCTTGAAGCCCTGGCTCCTGGTGCCGTTGTGGAAACAACACCCGCACCTGCAGTGGAAGCACCCGCACCAACTGCGGCAGCGCCTGCTGTCACTCCTGAAGGTGCCGCTCCAGCGGCCCCCGCAGCGGAAGCCGCGGCGGTTCCCGCCGCACCTGCACCCGCTCCGGCCCCAGAGCCCTCGCCTGAGGTCAAGGCCGTTGTGGCGGACCTGCACTGGCTGATTCATCAGGGGCATGTGATCGAGTTTGCCAATGGTGTCATGGAAACGGCCAAGCCTGCACCGCCGAAACCTCCCAAACCGGCTCCCAAGCCGAAGGTTGAGGCTGCTCCCGCGGTTCCTGCGGCCATTGCCGAGCCTGCTGCTGCTTCGACAACCGAAGGTGCCACTCAACCGGCTCCGGCTGCAACTGAGTTGCCTGCGGCATCCGAAACGCCTGCAGCACCTGCAGCGCCGGAGGCGCCTGCAAATCCTGCCCAGTAAGGCAGGAGCGCATATCCTTTTTAAGGGTAGGAAAAGCCATCCCGCAATTATCGGGGTGGCTTTTCCGTTTTAAGATCAACCGTGCTCTACGGAGTCATACCGAGGGTGAGTTGACCGGGATGCCGGGATAATTCGCGTGTGGCCAGGTCAACAAGCGGCTTTGCGTTGATTCGAGCTCCCAGCAGAATCAATTCGCTGTCATTCAATACCGCAAGGCAGACGCGCATATTGCGGGATGATTCTGTGGTTGCTGGTGCGTATCCCAATACACATTCGTTGTCATGCGACACCGCCAGAAATCGCTCCCATCCCCTCTGTTTCATCCGTGCATCGGTTTCCCGTGTGATTTTTCCCCAATCAATATGCTGAGGGTGTTGCATGACCTGATATAGACCCAACTCGACACCCCGTGCACTGGAAAGTGCCAGCCGTGCCTCCCGGGGTAAATCCGCAAAGGCCAAACCGGTCCTCGCCAGAAAGAGGGCAACGGGTCCGAGACTCACTCCTAATTGCCGTTCCACCCGCAAGCCGTCCAATTGCGTGATGCCATCGCGCAGAATCTTCATGTCCGTATGGATTGAAAACGACCTGATGATCAGGAAGATCCCCAGTGATAGAAGACAGGCGAAAAGGAGCAGACCCAGGAAAAAGCGTGAGACCCTCTGTGGACGGCCCGCACATGCGGGAGTCGTCGTGGAATCGACTTCGGGGGGTGATGGTTGAACATGCATAGGTGTCGACGTTCTTTACCTGTTGTGAGCCATTGCGTTACGGAACTGGCGATGGCGCCATGCATCGAGCCCTGTCACGGCTTCTTTGAGATGGCTTCTCCTGCCTTTTTAAGTGGGTCGATATTGAATCGTTCCCCAACGGTGGCAAGTTGTTCAGGACGAATGCTGCCCACGATATTGATCAGAACGGCCTCGGAATCCTCAGATGTCACGAGAACGACCAGACCTTCGACAACATCGGAACCCTGCGTTTTGATGTACACCTTGACGTCCTCCTTCTCTTCTTGAACGGAGACAAGTCGCTCCCATTGCTTGGCCTCGAGATCCGATTGAATCTGTTTGATGCGCGTCAGGACCTCTGACCGATTATCGTCTTTAAGACCAATGACATTCACACGGATTCGTTTGAGTCCCTTGAGAAGACTGGTCAGCTCAGGCTCGGATTTTTCCGTGAGTCGAGCCGCCATCGTCATCAGATTACAGTTGATATTAACCTCGACGAACTCGGAGCCGGACTTGGATGGTGTAAATGAGCCAAAATCCACCTGACCTGAGTCGTTGCCTTTGGCTGACATTGTCATGGTCAGCATTGTGGCCAGAGAGATCACACCCACCCATTGTTTCAGTATGAGTTTCATAGATGACAGAGTTGTATGTTTTTTGAGGACTGCAAAGCAGTCCCTCTTCCTTCAATACCCGGTAATATGGATCGGAGTTGCAGGAAAAAACGTCTGATATGCCAGCCCAATCCGGAACAACGCTCAGTGCAATGGAAGACGGGCATTGTCCTGCACAATATCGATGGAGGGGAGATGTTTGCTTTGACGAGGAGGAGGGCGTGCCGCATGATTCGGAATCATCCTATATGAAAACCCGATTGCTTCGGTTGGCGCTGGCTAATATCGCGGCGGTTTTTGCCCTGAGCACCTGTTCAGATGGCTGTGCAGAGTCTCCAGTTGCACCATCTAACAGCAATTATGCGCGGCCCTATGAACCACCGACGCGGCCTGCCTTCCTTCCATTGCCTCCCGGGGCGGTCGAGCCCACCGGTTGGTTGCGTGACTGGTGTGTGGCCGCTCGCGATGGCTTCACCGGCCACATGGATGAATATGATGATGAATTCAAGCGGGCCTGGGCTCCTGACCACAAGATGACCGGTGAGGGGCTCTTTTGGTACAAGGGGGCCTGGCCCTATGAAGGGGGGGGCTACTGGTTCGATGGCATGTCCCGCCTGGGATTCGCTCTGCACGATGAAGCCTTGATCGGGCAGGCCAGGAGGCGTCTCTATGCAGTGGCTGACCACATGAACACCAACGGGATGCTCTTTCTTTGGTGGCTCGACCGGAATAATCCCGCTGATCGGCAGGCGGTCAATGCCGCCTTGGAGGGCTGGCCCCTTTGGGCCAGTGGTTTGATGGGGCGCGCCATGAGTGGTTTTTATGCCGGATCGGGCGATAAACATATCCTGGAGGCCATGGTAAAGGCCTATGGGTCAGACCCCGAGTGCCTGCGGTCAATCCGAGGCAGCATGTCGAATCCATGGCCGGCGTATGATGCCTACTGTTGGTCAGGCAATCGTGGCATCGCCGAGGCGTTGGATAACATGTTCAAGAAAGAAGGCGGTGCGCTCCTGCCGAGCTTGAACCGCTACCGGCAGGCGCCTGATTTGAAACCGGGGACAACAGTGGATAACGCCCATGTTGTCGAATTCATTGAAGGCACCACACCCTGGATTGTGGGTTATTTGTGGACGGGCGACACGCGCTATTTACAGGCGGCGGTGGGGTGGCACGACCTCCTGGAACGCATCGCCATGCAACCGTACGGTGTGCCGGTCTCGGACGAATGGTATGGCCCCACGGGTGCATTCCGCGGAAGTGAGACCTGTGATGTGGCGGGATACGTATGGAGTCAGGCCAGCCTTCTATTGGTGACGGGCGAAGGCCGGATGGCAGACCGGCTTGAGCGGGCGTTTTTTAACGCTGGGGCGGCGACGGTGTCTCGCGATTTCAAGACCCATGTCTATTTCCAGAGCCCCAACCGCTTCGCCAATTTATCTCCGGATTTTCCCCATGGTCCCAGGGCTGCGGGCGGCACCTACCAATCCAAGCATTCGCCCCTCTGTTGCACCGCGGCGCTCAATCGTATTGTGCCCTGGTTTGTCACCCACATGTGGATGGCCACCTATGATAATGGTCTGGCAGCCAGTTGTTACGGCCCCTGTAAGGTCAATGCGCTGGTGGCGGACGGCGTGACGGTCCAGATCGATTGCAGGACGGACTATCCCTTCAACGAAGCCATTGCCATGACGGTGACACCCGCCCGCGAGGCAAAGTTCCCGTTGGATTTTCATATTCCAGGCTGGTGCCGCTCTCCCATTTTGAAGGTGAATGGCTCCGTTGTTGAAAGTGGCCGGAATGCCAAAGGTTTTGTGCGCGTGAACCGAAGCTGGAAACCAGGAGACGTCGTTCAGTTGCAGTTGCCGATGACGGCCTGTGTCGAGCAAGGGCGGGATGCGGCCTCGGGACCACCGTACGATGGGGGACATCACGTCACCCGGGTGACAATCCCGGAAGAAGGCAGCACGCGTGGCGTGCCGTATGCCTCCGTTTCCTATGGGCCACTGCTCTTTGCGTTACCCATTCCTGATACGACGAATCCGAACACGCCAGACCCCGCCGCCCGCTGGCGTGTCGCACTGGATGTGCAAAAGCCTGATCTGACCGTGGAACGCACGGCGATGCCCACACGATGGGACTGGCCTCTGAACTCCCCCCTCAAGCTGCGGGCCAACGTGGTTGAGGTTCCCTGGAATCCGGATCCGAAGGACCCCCGGTTGCCGCTTTTGCCCATCGCCAAATCAAAACCAGTGGAGCAGGCCACGCTGATCCCCTATGGCTGCACCAAGTTCCGCATCTCGATGTTCCCCGTTACAGCGGAGCCGGAGGTCAAACCTTCGGCCGTTCGCCGAATCCTTTTTTTGGGAAACAGCATCACCTTGCACGGCCCCAATGCGGATATTGGATGGAATGGAAACTGGGGCATGGCGGCCAGCGCTGAGGACAAGGACTATGTTCATCTTGTCACCAAGGCCATGGGCGAACATACGGGGGCGGCCCCTGAGATCCGGGTTCGGAACATTGCGGATTTTGAGCGCAATTATGCGACCTATGACGTGGATGCGGAGTTGAAGGAGCTCTTTGCATTCGATCCCGACCTCGTGGTGTTGGCCATTGGAGAGAACGTTCCAGCCCTGGAGTCCGACGCCGCCAAGGCGAAATTCAAGGCCGGGGTGATGAACATTCTGAGATGCGCCCATGCGAAACGCCATCCCCTGGTCGTTGTGCGCAGCTCCTTCTGGGCCGATGCCGCCAAGGACCAAATCCTGAAACAGGCATGCCAGGAGGCTGACGCCATCTGGATCGATGCGGGTTTGCTGGGACGCGAAGCGGCCAATGTTGCTCGTTCGGAGCGTTCCTTCACCCATGATGGCGTTGCCAGTCATCCGGGTGATAAGGGGATGAAAGCCATTGCGGATGCCATCATTCAGGGCGTGCTTCAGCGCAACGGCAGCCACCAGTAGGAATTGCGGATCCGCTCGATGTGAGCCCTAAAAGAGGCGACGGGAGTGGGACATCATCATGTCTCCACCGTGATTCATTGGCGCCTGCATGGATCGCGTGTGGAGGCACGGATCATGGAAAACATGTCCGATGGGCGACGGACTCAAGATGATTGACTGCCACCAGGATGAATCCGCGGTCATGTTGTGCCATGTCGCTCTGTGGTGGACGAAGGGGATTGATAACAAGGTTGACCGTCACATTCGGGGAAGATTACTCTCGAACCGTAAACCTCAGGATCCTTTTTATGAGTCAGATGCGTCGTAACTCATTTTGCATGTGGAGCTCATTTCCACTGTGGGCAGGAGCTGTCTGCCTGCTCTTCACCTCTGCCCTTGCTGCACAGGGACAGGGGCAGGCGAATGACTCACCATCCCATCCAAATCCTTACAAGGTGTCTGCCAGTCCCGGCGCCAGCACTCAGGATGGGAATGGAGAAATCGTGGGTACTGCAGAGAAGGGTGAATGTTTGTGGCGATATACCACAACGAAACCATCATCGGAATGGATGACGATCGGGTTTGATGACAAGGATTGGCGGCAGGGCAGGGCGGGATTTGGATCGCCGGAGACTCCCAAGACGGTCATTGGCACGGAATGGAGGACATCCGACATATGGTTGCGCCGTACATTTGTGCTGCCAGAAGGCAGGCTGGGAACGCCCGCGTTGCGCGTGCATCATGATGAGGATGTCGAAGTCTATCTCAACGGCCAATTGGCAACACGCCTGGAGGGATTCTCGACCGACTACAAATATTATCCCATCAGCTTCGAAGCGGTTGCGACTCTGAAACCGGGTAAAAACCTTCTTGCGGTCCACTGCAAACAAACGGGAGGGGGCCAGTATGTCGATGCCGGCCTGGCTTGGGATACCGGCGCAATGCCTCCTCCGGTATTGCCAGACTTCCACGCCGATCCTCACATCGCGGTGTTCGGAGATAGGTTCTACATCTATCCCACCACGGATACACCTGGCTGGAATTCGTCGTCCTTCGAGTGCTGGTCATCGGGGGATTTGAAGAGTTGGCAGAGTGAGGGGATCGTGCTCGATTTTCCGCGAGACTTGAAGTGGGCCAAGGATCGGGCCTGGGCGCCCTGCATCATTGGGCACAACGGTAAGTACTATTTCTATTATTCGGCCGAGCAAAGCATCGGCGTTGCCGTGGGTGATCGGCCCGAAGGCCCATTCAAGGATCCTTTGGGAAAGCCGTTGATTGCAAAGGACAGCTACCAGTGCCAGGTCATCGATCCCATGGCCTTTGCCGATGACGACGGCACCTGCTACCTCTACTTCGGGAATGGCAATTGCAATGTGGTGAAGCTCAATGAGGACATGATGTCCTTCGATCCTGCCGCTGTGAAACGGATCACTCCGAAGGGTTTTGGCGAGGGTTCCTTCGTGCTCAAGCGCAAGGGCCTCTATTACCTGATGTGGTCTCAATACGATACACGCGACCCGCGTTATTGCGTTTCCTATGCGACTTCGACTTCGCCCATGGGGCCTTTTACCAATGCCTCCAATAATCCCATCCTGGTCCAGAGCGGATCGGTCAAGGGCGCAGGTCATCATTCTGTGGTGCAGATCCCAGGCCGCGACGAGTGGGTGATCGCCTATCATCGCTTTCACATTCCCGACGGCGATGGTTATCACCGCGAGACCTGCCTATCCCCGATGCGCTTTGACAAGGAGGGACGCATCGAGAGGGTCAACGTTTTCGAGGATGTCCCCGCATTGCCAACGGGTGGCGTAAAATTACCAGGACTCCGTAAACTGATGGATACGCCCCTACGCGACACCTCTATCTGCCGCGGGCCGGATGGGACGTGGTACATGACAGGCACCGTCGAACCTTTCTTCGGCTTCAACGAAGGCATCCAGCTCTGGAAATCGCCTGATATGACCAACTGGACGGCCCTCGGTTTCGTTTGGAAATACGGCGGGAGCCCCTGGCATAAGCCGTATCTGGAAAAGAAGAAACCCCTTTGGGCGCCTGAGATTCATTACATGAAGAACACCTTCTGGCTCACCTACAGCATGCCTGGTTGGGATGGTCCTTCCATGGAGAAAATGGCGGCCACCTCGGGCAGCGGCCTGCTTCGCAGCACCACCGGCAAACCCGAAGGCCCCTATGAGGATGTGCAACCGAATGCGCGGCTCGGCGACGAAATTGATGCCTCCCTTTTCGAGGACGATGACGGCTCCGTTTATTTCCTCTGGCACAGCGGCAAAATTGCCAAAATGAAGCCCGACATGAGCGGTTTTGCCGAGCCGTACCGCTGGCTGCGGGTTGGCACTGCGGATCCCGATCCCAAACACCATTCAGGCCTATGCGCCGGGATCTTTGGGCGCGATTCCTTTGACCACGTCGGCTATGAAGGCATGTTCCTCTTCAAGGCCAACGGCCTTTATTACCTTTCGTGTTCGGAAAACTTCGAAGGACGCTACAGTTGTGCCATGGCCATTTCCACCAACCTATTCGGTCCCTATAAGGAACGATACGAAGCGATCCCGCACGGCGGCCACAACATGTTCTTTAAAGACTCGAAAGGCCAGTGGTGGTCCTCCTATTTTGGGAGCGACGGCCTGGCCCCCTGGCAGGAACGGGCCGGCGTGCTCCCCATCGAGTTCGACGTTTCTGGCCGTGTCCGCCCCAAACGCCCCTGAGATTCAGACGCCACCAAATACGATAAAAACGCCGTCGATTTGTTATGCAATAGTGTTATGCATTGTTTTTGTTGATCGAGCGCCAGCGAATATATGTTGTTGAAAATGAGGATCTTATGAGGAGTGGTGCCGGTGGTCGGACTCGAACCGACACGTCTTTTTACGGACCCAGGATTT
>CAZIDG010000022.1:0-54092 GCA_964538065.1 uncultured Verrucomicrobiota bacterium | reverse complement strand
GTGTTGGCCAGCACGTTGCCCCGCAAATCCTGGTACCGGTCAATCCACTTCTGCCAGAAATCAATATCGCGCACCAACCGATAATACCACGGATTAGTGAACAGCCAGTCCGAGTTGAACATGTCCGTCCCCTTGTCATCCCCCGTTATTGTCGAACGCCAGGTACGGGGATTGAAGTCGCGCCCATCGGTCGATCCCTCCGCACGGTCGAAGTCCCACAAGGGCCCCATGGTCAGCTTGCCATTCCTTGGCTTGTAGAAGTAGCCGCTCAACCGCAGGGCATCCACGTTGAACGTCACCACATTGAGAATATGATGGTCCAGCCACGCCGGCACATCGATGTACGCCTCATAACCATTGACCGGATCCTTCCAGTTTGCCCCATTGAGGACATTGTAAAAGGTATCAATGTAATTCTGGATATACTTGGCTTGGGCCGCCCGTTGTGTCGTCTGCATCTCAAAATAATCCGGATCCAGGTAGTTGATCGACGCATTCCCCGCCGAGAACGTCGATGTGCCCGCCGCCGAACGGTCAATGCTCAGGAGGTATCCCCCCGTCACCATCGGCGCCGTGGTGTGCTCTGGTTCCAGTTTATCGATATTCACGCGGTTGGCCCCGATCTTGATCTTTTCCTCCAGCACATAGATGCCGTTGTAGTCTGCATAGCTCAGGGGCCCTGGCGTCCCTCCGCTGTCATCCTTGAGATAGACCTCCACAATCCGTGTCCGTGGCGAATACTGCCCCGCCTGGCGGCTAAGCTCATGCGCCATGGGATTGTGAATCATGACCGGTTCGTAATTATTGGGGGCGTACAACACCCAGTCCGATTCCTTGGGAAGCCCCGCAAAGGACACATCCTTGTCGTTTCCATATTCATCCTGTGTCTCCACAAAGAAGCTGGCCTTGGAGATGCCCAGTGTGCTGGAGCCACGCTTGTGAAAGATGCCGGGGGTCGCCAGCGCGGGCGTGTTGGTCAGGGCGCTTGGGCCATTGTCGGGCTCAAACACCTGGATCGAGACATATTGATCGGCGCTGGCCGGGACATCCCCGCGCCCCAGGTTGTGCAGGACAACAATCGGCAGGTCGGATGTGAACTTCACCGCATTGCTGGCCAGGAGGATGTAGCTGGCGGTATCGACGGGACCCGGCAGCAATCCCGGTTCAAAGGCCCTTGCACGAATGATGGTGGTGCCACTGATTGCTATCGGGGCGGTATAGAGGGTGGACGACTCGGTCGGCATGTTGGTCCCGATCACATACCGGATCGTTGCATTCGTGGATGCCGTGGATAGATCCAGTGTAAAGGCTCCTGTAAACGTGCCGCTTTTGCGGGAAAACTGGACCTCTGGCGCGAAACCGGCGCCGCTGACCGCATTGGCAGCCCCAGGCGTCGGTGTCGAGAAAAATCCGGCGGTGGTCAGGGTTCCCTGGCTGCGTCCATAGGAGACATCCTGGTACTGTTGAGGATACCCTGGGGCAAACTCGGACACCACACTCCCCGTGGCATCCAGCAAGGCCAGATAGCCGCCATCCTTGGCCAGCTTGAAATCCGTATGCAACGGCGCAGCTGGATTGGTGCGATTCTTGCCTGATGCATAGACCAACATGTACTTCTTGGATGCCAACGTCACCTTGGGAAACACCCATGGCGAGGAATGGTCCGTCTTGATCGTCAGACGCCAATTCGTCATATCCACCGCTGCAGCCGAAGCATTGTATAATTCGATCCAATCCGAACTATCGCCATCCGAATCATTTAAGGTCTTTTTATTATCCGCCATGAACTCGGATATGATGACACCGGGCAGCGGCGCGTTGGGATCCAGCGTATAGGTCCACGTACTGGCAGACAGTGCATTACTGGCTGTTGTCAGATCGTGAATTCCATGATGATCGCTCCAGGTCACCTGCACGACACCCGTCGCCGGCTGCGTAAACTCAAACACGTATTGCCAGGGAGCAATCGCACTCAGATTCGTCGCCGCCACGCCGTTGATCAACAGGTCTCCGGCATCCACTCCGGTTACGCTCTTGTTAAACTGTACCTCGATCTGGTTGAGCGCCCGAACCGCAGAGCCCTGGGCCGGAATAACGGTCGACACCGATGGAAATGTCACGTCGATCTTCGCCGTCAAGGAGGCGTCAAAATAAAGATCCGAACTGGTCCAGTTGGCGTTAAATACATGCGCCGCAATAAGATTCGTTCCAGGAAGTAAAAACGTGTCCAAATCATTGGTAACGGTGAACGTGGCTGCTGATGGCTCGATGGGCGTAAAGTTGTACAGGTCGGGCGCATTGTAGGCTAATTCCCCCTCTGGCGCAGAGGTTGGAATGTTGTATCGCGCAATTTCATGCCCGTTGATCCATACAATGTAGGAGTCATCAACCGTCGCCTCGAAGGTCAACGACGAGACATCGCTGGGATTGGCCAGCACAAACCCCTGACGCATGTACAGGCTTAACCATCCTCCTGCCAGACTCGTGCTTGTCGTCGTGTTGACCGTCTCCCCATAGCCGATGGGTGTTGGACCGCTCTTCCAGTCAGAATCGTTAAAGTCGCGTTTTTGCCAATACTCGATAGGACTGGAGACATCGCTGGTCCCCAATTTATACTTCCAGCTCGATCCACGAACCACCAGGTTTTCCCCCCACACCAACGGCATGGCAAACAGGCTTATGATAACAATAAGTCCACAATTGTACGGCAGCATGATGACGTTGTTATTAGCATTTGTTATGCCATTGGCACAATCAAAAACTCAATCCCCCTCACTTCATTCATTTGACGGTCAATTACTTGCAAACAGGGTCTCCTGGTTCCGCCTTCCACAAAAAACCAGGCTCCACTCCATTTTATCCGCGTTGACATACCCATTTGCGGAGGCTTAGGCTCACACCCCAGGCGCTATATTTCGCCATGCCTATGAACCTATTTTGGAACCAAAAAGCCGAAACGATGTCGCGCGATGAACTGTCTGCTCTCCAATTGAGTCGGTTGCGCGCTCTGGTTAAACGTGTGTATGAACGCTGTCCGCACCATCGTGCCAAGATGGACAAAGCGGGGGTAAAACCCGACGACATCGAGATGCTGGAGGACATTCGGATCCTGCCGTTCATGAGCAAGGAGGATTTCCGCCTGGGGTATCCCCTGGAAATGTTGTGCGTGGATCGTTCCGAATTGCGCGAAATGCATATGAGTTCGGGTTCCACCGGCACCCCGGTCGTCATGGCCTACACCCAGGCCGACCTCGACCAGTGGGCCGAATGCATGGCCCGGTGCTATCGCATGGCAGGCCTTCAAAAGAACGATTGCATCCAGATCACCCCCTCGTTCGGCCTGTTCAATGGCGGCTTTGGCTTCTATCACGGCGCCCGAAAGGCCGAACAGTTCATCATCCCTGCCAGTGCCGGCAACACCCCCCGCCAGATCAAGTTGATGAACGATTTCAAAGTCCGGGGATTGATGGGCGTGGTTTCGTATGGCATTCGCATCATGGAGGTTCTCCAGGAGCAAAAAAACGAAATCCCCTCCCTTGAAATCGGCATCTTCGGGGCGGAAACGTTTTCCGACAGCATGCGTGAGAAGATTGAAAATGGCCTCGGCATCGAAGCCTTTGATATCTATGGCATGACCGAAACCGGCGGCGTCAGCACCACGGGCATGGATTGCCACCAGCACAACGGCATCCATGTATGGGAGGACCAGTACATCGTCGAAGTCGTCGATCCCAAGACCGGCCTCCCCGTGGAGGATGGCAAGGAAGGCGAGATCGTGTTCACCTCCCTGACACGCGAAGCCATACCGATCATGCGCTTCCGCACTGGCGACCTCACCCGTGTGTTGACCCGCAAGGCCTGCGCCTGCGGCCGTACGAGCCTGCGAATCGACCGTGTGACCGGTCGTGTGGACGACATGCTCATCATCAAGGGCGTTAATTTCTTCCCTCGTCAGGTCGAACAGGCGCTCATGGAGATCCCAGGCGTGCTTTCGCATTACCAGATCATTGTGGAAGAAGTTGATGGCGTAAGAGATCTGAGAGTCAATGTCGAGGCCCAGGCCGGCGTCACCGGGTACATGGTTGAGAAGCATCTCAAGGAACGCCTGGGCTTCAGCCCCAAGGGCGATGTCTTTCCTCCTGGAACCCTGACCCGCAACGAAGGCAAGGCCGTGCGCGTCATGTACGAGAAAAACATCAAAAAGTCCTGATCCTGCCGCCCAAGACCATGCGCAATCACGCTGAAATCCTTTCTGTGTTGTGTAATCCCGGCGTGATTGCCGTGGTGCGTGCGCAGTCTCAGGAACAGGTCATCCCTTTGAGTGAGGCACTCGTGGCCGGTGGTGTGCTCGCCGTTGAAATCACCATGACGACCCCCAACGCCATCCCTGCCATCCGCGAGGCCGTGCGCCATTTTGGCCAGCGCGCGCTCATCGGTGTGGGGAGCGTGCTGGAGGCCAAAACCTGTGCAGCCGCCATCGAGGCTGGAGCCGAATTTATCGTCAGCCCCATCCTGCGGCCCGAGTTGGTTCCCCTGGCACACAAGGCAGGTCGCCCCATCATCCTGGGAGCTTACACACCCACCGAGGCCCAATTGGCCCATGAAGCCGGGGCAGATCTGGTGAAGATCTTCCCGGCGGATGGCTTGGGCATCAAATACATCAAGGGCATCCTCGCCCCCCTGCCCCACTTGAAACTCGTCCCCACGGGAGGGGTGGATCTGAATAATCTGGCCGATTTCCTCCGAGCTGGCTGCGCGGCCATTGGAGCGGGCTCCTCGCTGGTGAGCGCCCAAATCTTGAAAGAGAACAACTGGCCTGAGTTGACCCGGCTGGCCGCTGCCTTTGCCGCCGCCGCTCGTCAGGCCCGCCCATCGCGATAGTATTCGACTGTCCCTCAAGCGTGTCTTGGCGTTCAAGAGGATCGCCCTCCGTTTGCGTAACGCCTTCAGTGGAGCTATAGTGAGCGGTTAACGTTTACGTTTAACCATGGCAACCATAACCATCATATATTTCTCAGGCAGTGGACATACCACCAAGATGGCCGAAGCCGTCTTCAAGGGGGCCCACTCGGTAACGGGGACGAACGTGCACCTCCTGGCCATCAAAGGTGAGGACATCCAAAACGGCCGTTACAAAAACGATGCCATCATGGCACAACTCGATGCCTCCGATGCCATCATATTCGGCACCCCCACGTATATGGGCGGACCCGCTGGCCAGTTTAAGTGCTTTGCGGATGCCACCGGCGAAAAATGGTTCCAGCGCAAGTGGGTCAACAAGGTGGGCGCGGCATTCACCGTTTCTGGTGGCCCCAGCGGTGATAAGCTCAACACCCTGGAATACTGTTTCATCCTGGGCATGCAACATGGAATGATCTGGGTCGGCATGGGGGAGACACCGTTGACCAATGACAAGGGTATCAACCGCTTGAGCAGCTATGTCGGCGCCATGGGACAAGCCATGACCGAACCGCCCGAAGTGGCCCCCAACGAAGCCGACAAGCTCACAGGCGAGTCCTTGGGTCGTCGCGTTGCCGAAGCCACTCTCCGCTGGGTCAAGGGCGCCTGACCATCCCCCCCCAGTCACATGCTTGCCAAAGCAAAAAGGCCGGGAATGACCCCGGCCTTCCTGCCTGTAATTGGAATGGACTAGAATCCGACGACCACGACTTCCTCGTTGGTCACCGCGTTGATGATCTTGAACTGTTCGACGTGGAACCCGGGTTCCGGCCTGAAGGACAGACGACCATAGTACTTCTTCTCCAACTCGATAAAGAGTTTTTCGTCTTCCGTGCGCAACCGTTCCAGCACAGAAGGATGAACCTGGATGCGCAGTTGGAAATCCGACTCGTCGCGCTCCCGTTTGCGGAGGATTTCCATCAGCTTGCGCTGGATCTCCACGCTCATGGTCAACGTGCTCTTGACCTTGGCACGCCCCTTGCAATACGGACAATCGTCATAGACCGAGGACCGCACGCTTTCGGAGTGACGCTGGCGGGTCATTTCCATCAGGCCCAGCTGCGAAATGGGCAAAATGTGGGTCTTGGCCTTGTCGCGCTTGAGCCCGTCACGGACCTTCTGCAGCACGCTTTGCTGGTCACGCCGCGATTTCATGTCGATGAAGTCGAGCACGATCAAGCCGCCAATGTTGCGCAGGCGAAGTTGCCGGGTGATTTCTTCCGCCGCTTCAATGTTCACCCGCAGAATGGTGGATTCCTGGTCGCGTCCACCCTTGTGGCTGCCCGTGTTCACATCAATGGCCACCAGGGCCTCCGTCTCATCAATGACAATATAGCCCCCGCTCCGGAGATGGACCTGTCGCGAAAAGGCGCTCTCCAATTGCGGCGTCACATTCAGTCGATCAAAGATCGGCTGTGATTCGTTGTAATACTTGAGCTTGTAGGCCGACTGGCGGGAGATGCGGTTGATGAGGGTGCGCATCCGGTCGTACTCAATCTGCGAGTCAACCACGATCCGTTCGACATCTTCAGTCAGGAAATCCCGCACCGTGCGTTCAATCAGGTCGGGTTCCTGGAAGACACACATCGGCAACTGTTTGCTGTTGATCTTCTCCTGAATGGTCTTCCATTCCTCGAGCAAAAGCGCCAGATCGCGCACAAAATAACGCTCACGCTGGTCTTCTCCCGCGGTACGAATGATCACCCCCATGCCTTCGGGAATGTTCAGCTTGCGCAGGATCTTTTTCAAACGCTGACGTTCCTCGTGATTCTCAATTTTCCGCGAGATGCCCGACTGATCCGAATTGGGCAAAAGCACCAGATACCGTCCGGGAAGGGCCAGGTTCGTCGTGACACGCGGACCCTTGGTGCCGATGGGCCCCTTGGTCACCTGGACGACAATCTCGCTGCCGGGAGGGTAAAGACGGGGAATATCCCGCTGGGTGATGCGGGGTTTTTCACGCCTCTTGCCTTCGCGCTCAACAATTTCCACAGTGCTGTCAAAATTGCTCGGCACAATATCCCAGTAATGCAGAAAGGCGTTCTTCTCGAAACCGATGTCCACAAAAGCCGCCTTGAGACCATCCTCGAGGTTCTTCACCTTGCCTTTGTAGATGCTGCCCACCAACCGCTCCTCGGAAGGACGCTCGATCGTAAACTCCTCAAGCCGGCCGTCTTCGACCACGGCCACGCGGGTCTCGAGCGACTCGGTATTGACCACGATCTCCTTATGGATTTTGGCCTGGGGCCGAATCAGCCGCGTCACCTTTTGAATCACCTTGGTGGCTGCGGCACGCAGGGAATCGACAAAGCTCTGCGGCGCGGCATCGGCCAGGGGCACGGGCTCGTATTCCTGTTCTGACGGACGCACACGGGGAGTCTCCCGTGCGGGGCGTGGTTCTTCCCTGGCCGGCTGGGAAGAAGGCACAGGTGCTTCAGGCGGGAGACCCGCCGCAATGTTTTCAGCGCGTTCAATCTCTTTGGCATGACGGCTCCGGTCAAAGACCGTTTCGTCGGCACCCTGGCCAGCCAGCACCTCGGCACGGGCCTCCGTGGCCGCACGTTCCTCGCGGGGTGGGTTGGGATTCAGTCCTCCGGCCGGACGAAAGCGCATAATGTTGCGCCGGCGTTTGGAAAAAGTTCGATCACTCATATTAATAGACCTTACGATAATAGTACACGTTTTGCAGAATTCCGGCAGCGATCAGCGAGCATAGCACTGAAGATCCGCCATAACTGAGCAGCGGCAGTGGTATGCCGGTTACCGGCATAATGCGAATATTCATTCCAATGTTGATAAAGACGTGGCTGAGGAACAGTGTGACAACTCCCACAGCCAACAGGGAACCCAGGCGATCGCGTGCCTGGCCGGCGGTTCGTAGACCGGCAAACAGAACCACAATGTAGAGTCCAATGACAGCCACACTGCCTATAAAACCCCTCTCCTCGGCAATCACCGAAAAGATGAAATCGTTGTGCGCCACACCCCGTGGCAGAAAACCCAGCCGGATTTGGTCGCCCTGACACCACCCCTTGCCCAGCAATCCACCTGACCCAACCGATATCAGGGCCTGGCGCACGTTGTACGAATCGTTGAATTGCTGAACCCGCGCCAGTCGCTTCTCCTCAGGAGACGCATTGGGCAGCGCATAATCCTGGCCAAAATAGACCAGCAATCGCCGCCGCTGGTAATTCTCCAGCTTGATCTGCCAGCCGGGCGGCGCATACAGGATGTCCACCAGTATCAGTATGATCATCAAAGCCGCACCGCCCACCAGGCGCCGGATATACCGCAGGGGCACCCCGGCCACGCACATCATCACCAGACCAATGGGCATGAGCACCAGGGCCGACCCCAAATCGGGCTCCCGCAGTATCAGTCCGAAAGGCAGCAGTGTCAGACCGATGCCCTTCCAGAACACCGAGGATTGGCGTAATTCATCGACGGGTCTGCTGAGAAAATGGGCCATGGCAAAAATGAAGGCCAGCTTGGCAAATTCAGAAGGCTGAAACTGGAACAACCCCAGGTTAATCCAACGCCGTGCGCCCCATTTGAAGGAGCCAATCCCTGGAATCAACACAGCGATCAGCAACAGGATCATGATCCAATAGAAGACCATCGACCAGCGCGCCCAGGTCCGGTAATCGAGCACACAAAACACCGCAGCGGCAAATCCCCCCACGCCAAACCAGACCACCTGCTGAAACGAAAGCTGCTTATACCAGGGCACCGAAGAAAAGGACTCCCGCACGCTGGTGGCGCTGTAGATAAACGCCACGCTCACAATCATCAGCCCCACCAGCGCGCCTATCAGCGCCCAGTCCAGCCGTGATTCCCGTTCTCTTAGCGATGCTTCAAACATCAGTTGTTTATGGCCAAGCCGCCCTGAACGGCGTTCTGGTCCTCCACTTTCTTGATCGCCTGGTAAATCTTCTGCGCCACCGGGGCGCATGTTCCGCCGCCGCTCCCCCCGCCTTCCGCCACCACCACCACCACATATCGCGGGGATTCATAGGGCGCGTAGGAAACAAACCACGTGTCCTTGCGAACCACCCTCGATCCATGGGTCACTTGAGCCGTTCCAGTCTTGCCGCAAATCCTTAAGCCCGGCACTGCCGCGTGGCGTCCGGTGCCGTCACTGTCCTCGACATCGGCCAGCATGGATTCGCGCACAAGTTGAAGGGTGTGAGCATGCACGCCCAGATCCCCACGAACCCGGCCTGCCACAAAGCGCTTCACAGGCGTCACCCCATCGTTCACCCGAGGCTCGATCCGATCAATGATGCGCGGCCAGAGCACCTTGCCCCCATTCGCCACCGCTGCCACCATGACCGCCATCTGGACCGGAGTAACCGTGATGTACCCCTGGCCAATGCTCAGATTGGCCAGATCGCCCGGAGTGACCGGCTCGCCCTGCTCTGTCCGTTTCCGAACCCAATCCGAGGTTGGGAAAAAGCCGCTAACCTCCTGCCGCAGGGGTAATTGGGTGGACTTCCCCAGGAAGAATCGATGCCCCATGTCCATGATCGCAGGAAGTCCCGTCTTCAACCCATATTCAATGAAGTAGGAATTGCTGGAGAGCTTGAAGGCCCGCTTGAAATCATAGTCCCCCGCGGGGGCCGTATCCCCGAAGGATTTGCGTCCGAGTTGAAAGTAACCCTTGCTGTGGTACATGGCCTTGGGATCCACATCCCCCAGTTCAAGGCAGGCCAACCCCACGATGATCTTGAATATGGATCCGGGCGTGTAGGCGGCAAATGTCGCCCGATTGAGCATCGGCTTGAGTTCCGGATCGCTCAATTGCTTCCAGTTCGCACTGGTCATGCGAGGGATGAATTGATTGGGATCGAACCATGGCGAAGACGCCAGCGCGATAATATCCCCCGTCCGAGGATCCATGACCACCGCCGCCCCTTTCTGCGTGCTGGTGATGGTTCGCAAGGCCTGCTCGGCCGCCTTTTGGATCCTTACATCGATGGTCAACACCACGTTATTGCCCGGAATGGCCGGCGAGAGAATCGTCTCCGCCTGCCGATACCCCTTGTGGTTGATGAGCACCGATTTGATGCCCGCCTTGCCACTCAACTCCTCATCATAGGCCGCCTCGACCCCAACCCGTCCCTCATAATCGGGGAGCCCAGGCAGGCAAAAGACCGAATCCATTTCCGTATCGTCGTCGCTGGCAAACTTCTCCACCCGTTGAAGATGCCCCAGGAGGTGCGATGCCACGGCTCCATTCGTGTACGTGCGCAAGGGTTGAATATCCAGCCCAAGCCCTGGGATCTTATTCGGTGTTTCCTGAAAAAGGGCCATCTGGCGGGGAGTCAAATCCTCCAGAATGGGCAGTGGCAAAACCAGGCGGTTGGCATAGTGCTCGATAAAACGTTCCTCGTTCAACAGGAGCGGTTCTTGCAGTAATTGCCCCACTTGAAACACCACATTGCTGACCACAATGTAACGGGACTTCCAAATCAGCGAGTCGATCTGCTCCCGGCTGAGCTTCTGCTTGCCGCGCAACCGGGCATAGACCTCCTGAAATTGAGGGGATAATTCCTCGAGGTATAAATTGATATTATGGCTGGGCCGGTTCTCCGCCAGGGCCTGCCCGTTCCGGTCCAGGATCGATCCACGCAAGGCAGGATACCGCACCCGGCGAAACGCCTGGCTTTTCTGGGTCTCCACGTAATGTTTGGAGGCCATGATCTGCAGATACCACAAACCACTCAACAATAACGCCATGGCACAAAGCGCCAGCACCGACAACATCCACAAGGGACGGTCGTTTCGCTTGAGTTGGTCAAAAATCAACATGGTTCAACGCCGTGTGCGTCCTCGCACTATCTCACGGTCATGCCGAAATGTACTTTCAGCAACCACTGCATAATTCAGCCGATGCCCCAGAGCATCAAAAAGTCGAAAGACGACAGGGGCGCTCACCGCGCCCGCCACGGTCATAACCGTGAACTGCCAAAGTGTCCCCCATCCAACAATAGGTCCAACATTATGTGGCCCAATGGATTCCATGCTTAGTTCAATGGGGGTCATGGGATCGGGCCCGCTTGTGATCCCCGACTGGGGATGACGCATAAGGGTGACAAGCAGAAGCAACACACATGCAGGTGCGAACAGGCAGGTCAATCCCCCCAGAATCATCTGGGCGATGCTTTGATCCCTGAGAATGAGATCGCGCACCCGCCAGGCACACAAACCCAACAACCATAGTGGGATGATACTGATCCCCAATGGATTGGCTGAAACCGAATCGGAGGCCAGACCCAGGCCCAGCGCCAGGAGCGAAAAAGTTGCCACATCGAAACGGACGGCTGCATAGACCACGAATAATGGAATCAGATCGATCTGCGCCCCCAGAATGGCTCTGGGGAGGTTGATGGCGGTCTGGAGGTAGAGCACCACCATGGAGAAAAAGAGGAGGGCTGTGGGATTGACCCAGTTCATGGCAATAAAACCCAAACCTCCTCCAGCGCATTAAAGTTTACCGCCAATTGCACCCGGGCCTCAGCATATAGGCCATATTCCACCAAGGCGGAATCAAGGACTTTACCGATCACGATGCCTTTGGGAAACACACCACCCTGGCCGCTGGTCAGTATGGTTTGTCCCGGTTTAAGAACACTATTACGAGAAAGAAAGGTGAGATTAACCGTGGCCACGTCACTCGGATTGGCGGTATTGGGCACAATCACACCCGTATTGTCCCGGGTCTCCATGATCATGGCCGATACCCGGCAGGCAGGATCCCCCACGAGGATGACCTGGGAGCGAGTGGGGCTGACTTCTGCGGTGCGGCCCACCAAACCTTCAGGGCTGAACACCGTTAAATTGGGCACCAGGCCATCCTTCGATCCCAAATCGATATAAAGCGTTCGCCACCAGTTCGAAGGATCGCGTCCTATGACACGGGCCATGCGACATTTCCAGGCCGCGGGTTTGGGGGCGCCCAGCATGGCGCGCAGACGGGCATTCTCAAGAAGGGTTTCCTCAGACTGGCGCGCCAACAATTGGAGACGTTGGTTTTCCCGGGAAAGAGACTCGACCTGTTCCACCAGTGTCTTGCGTGGAACAACCGTATCGGCAACCTTATGAAGGGCGCGGTCTCCCTGATGCGAGAGGCCGATCAGGGGTAAAAAAACACCGCTCACTGCCATTTTGAGGCGTGCGGACACGCGTGACGGCAGGTTCAGAAAAACCAGCGCCAGCAATAAAACAAAAATACAAGCGGCAACAGCCGGCCGTTTTAACATCGCTTCACCCAATCATTTGGGGGCGAACGCGCGGCAAGATCACGTCTTGGAAAAGGCGAGTCGTTTCAAGAATTGAAGTTCCTGCAATACCCGGCCGGTGCCTTCGGCAACAGCGCTCATGGGATCATCAGCAATATGGACCGGAAGACCGGTCTCATCGGCCACCATGCGGTCAATACCGCGCACCAAGGAGCCTCCACCTGCAAGAACAATGCCGCGATCAACAAGGTCGGCGGCCAATTCAGGGGGACAACGCTCCAAGGTCAGGCGTACGGATTCCAAAATGCTGGAAAGCGGTTCCTTCAGGGCTTCGCGAATCTCTTCCGAGCGCACGGTTATGGTTTTGGGCAAACCCGCGCTCAAGTCGCGCCCTTTGACTTCCATGCTCAATTCCTGCTCCAACGGATATGCAGATCCTACACGAATCTTAATCTCTTCCGCGGTGCGTTCACCAATCATTAAATTGTAGGCGCGTTTCATGTGGGCCACAATCGTCTCATCAAACTCGTCACCACCCACTCGCAAACTGCGACTGAATACGATGCCGGCCAGGGAGATGATGGCAATCTCACAAGTTCCCCCCCCGATATCGACAATCATGTTGCCCGCAGGCTCATGCACCGGCAATCCCACCCCGATGGCAGAAGCCATGGGTTGTTCGATCAGGTACACTTCCCGGGCACCAGCATGTGTGGCGGAGTCTTTGACGGCCCGTTTCTCAACTTCGGTAATGCCAGAAGGAACCGCGATGACAACTCGCGGAGCAATAAGCTTCCGATGATGCACCTTTTGAATAAAGTAGCGCAACATCGACTCGGTCACCTCGAAATCGGCGATGACGCCGTCTTTCATGGGCCGTATGGCGACAATATTTCCTGGTGTGCGGCCCAGCATCCTCTTGGCCTCTTCGCCGACCGCAAGGACATTTGTCGTACCGGCTTCAATGGCCACCACCGATGGTTCTCGAAGGACAATGCCCTGGTCACGCACATACACCAGGGAATTTGCCGTCCCGAGGTCAATCCCAATATCGTTGGAAAACAGGCCTTTTAGTTGTGCGAACATGAACTATGCCTAAAATCAGTGATACGTTACGAAACCAGCCATGGGTGGGTCAAGATTATTAGTATTAATCCTTCTAACAAATCCGCCCCCCTCGCTCCTGAGGGTGCAGGGAACACTTGCATGGCCAAGCCAGGGCATCTATAAGGATAACGGAACTCTTTCCAAGCACTTGTCCCCGTAGGACAACGCTGGTTTGCCCCAGGCAATGGACAGGGTTTTTATCAGGATTTGGCTTTGACCTCGTTATTAAAATGAAATAAGGTCGGGCTTTATTGTGGTTGGATCATCGCACTTTTAATTATGCGCACAGATAGGGATGTTGTAACGACCTCCATCTCCATCAAAAGCACCTTGCTGGAGCAAGCCAAGGAAAGAGCAGCACATACGTATCGTACTTTTTCCCAGTATGTAAGCTTTCTGGTGGATCAAGATTTGCGGCGCGCTCCCATGGAGGGGCGTGCCCCCGAACCTATGCCCATGCCCCCGATGAGACGGGATGTTCCCGGCACTGGCGGGCGTGCAGGCGCTTGAGTAAGTCATTGGTTAAGATGGATTAACATTTATTGCTATGCGACACAGGCCCATTTTATCAGGCCGGATCTTGTCTATTGTGCTTTGTGCCTTGGGGATATCCACCCCAGGCACCCTCTTGTTCGCACAAGAAGAGGCACGCACCTCAATTGCGAGTGAAAGCGCTGCTGAGGCCAACAAAAAATCCGACCAATTGAACCGGTATAATCTCCGGGCAGGCCCTGTGCAGTTCAGTGTAACCCCAAGTCTTTCAACGGAATTCAACGATAACATTCTGTTTTCAGAGAAGAATCGAGAATCCGATGTCATTTTCTATCCGCAACTGGGACTGAGTGCCTACTGGCCCATCACCCAGTTGAACAGTTTGACTCTTCGGATGGGGATTGGGACCGCACGCTATGTGGAGCATTCGGACCTTAGTACAGAGTCTCTATATGTAACTCCGGACACGGAGCTTGCGTGGAATGTTTTCGTCAAGGATTTCAAAATCAACCTGCACGAACGGTTCACCTACCAGGATACCCTCTACACCGGCCCCACCTTTGACAACATCATGCAGATGGGTGGTTCATCCTATTATGGCATGAACGGCCTTGGGGGCAATAACAGCGGTTATGGCGGCTCCATGTATGGGGCAGGTGGTTTGTATAACCTGTACGGACAGGGCCGCTATGCGCGGTTTGAAAACACGGCGGGCATCTCGGTGGATTGGGATTTAAACAATGTTGTCTGGACGGTCGGATACGATCATCACAACACGATTCCCAACAGCACAGCGGCAGAGGGAACCGGGCTTTCCTCGGAACAGTTTTATTCGCGGGTGACCTACATATTCAACCCCCAGGTCAAGGCGGGGTTGGAAACACGCAGCACCATCAACACCCGTGACGGAAATGGCTTCAACGATAGCTGGACACTCGGTGGTGGCCCCTTCCTGGATACCACCCTTTCATCGTATCTGCACTTCCGGGTTGGGGGCGGCTATGAAGAGTATTTTTACACATCAGGGTCCGACAGTGGTAATGTGTACGCGTATGCGGAGTTGACCCATACGGTGAATCAGTATCTCTCCCATACCTTGGTGCTTAACCGGCAGAATCGACTGGGGCTTAATGCCAACAATTTCGAATTCACATCGATTGGTCATACAGCCACGTGGAATGTGGTGCGTAACGTGAGCCTAACCTCGCGCTTGATGGCCACCTTTGCGGATGAATTTGGCGGGGACCGCAATTTCGATGAGAGCACCTCCTATTACCTTGCCGGCATATCGGCGGGCTATCAACTGACCCAGCGATGGTCCACATCGCTTTCGTACAACTATTTAACATCGGACTCCAACTTGGAGAACCGCAACGCCTCATCACATCGGGTGATGCTGAGTGTGAGCTATAGTTATTAGAATTTTGCGGAATGAGAGTTACACGTTTTATATCCTGGGTGGGCCTTTATTGTGCCTGCATGATCTCGTGGTGTGCGTGTGTCGGTCTGACAGAGGATGCTGTTCCAGCCAATAAACTGGCTGACCCTCCCCAGTTGACCGCCACCAATGCGGCGGGGGCAGAACCAAGCCTCACCAGCACAAATGCCGATGGCAAGAACGCCTTGCGCGTCAATTCCATGGACCAGCTTGATGACAAACACAAGTTGGGCATTGGAGACCGGGTTTCCTTCCGGGTGATTGAAGATCAGGATGAACCGAAATTGCTGGTGGTCAATGACGCGGGCAACATCGAGGTCCCTTACATCGGTCTGGTCAAGGCGCAGGACAAGACCTGCAAACAACTTGCTGAAGAAGTCAAGGTGCCGCTCGAAAAGGAGTATTACTACCGGGCGACCGTGATCATCGCCGTGGAATTGATCAATAAGGCAACGAGCCGTGGCAAGATATACCTTGTGGGGTTTGTCCGCACCCCAGGGGCGCAGGACATCCCGATCGAGGAAGGGTTCACGGTGAGCAAAGCGATTTTGCGGGCAGGAGGTTTCACCGATTTTGCCGACAAGCGCAAGGTGCGTCTGGTGCGAAAAAACGGCCCCAGTGAGAACGACAAGAAGACCATGATCATCAATGTCGCCGACATCTGGGAGAAGGGGAAATCCACCAGCGATGTGGTGGTTGAACCTGAAGACTTGATTTATGTGCCGGCCCGCTTGGTGAATTTCTAAACTGACTGTTCATGGAAACCAACGCATCCCCCTCCGCTCCCGAAATGCCGGGAAACAAGCCGGCCAACGCAGGCACTGCCGTGCGTTTTACAGAGACATCGCGCATGTTTGCGCGGCTGCACCGCTACCAGGTGCTTCTTAAAAAACACTGGTGGGTGCTGCCATTGTGCATCTGCGTGGTGATGATTCCCGTGGCGATCCTCACGGTGAAAGCCCCCCCCCAATACGCTTCGAACAGCCGAATGTGGATGACGACCCGTTTGAATGTGCTCGAAGGCAAGACCTACACGGAGGAGGCGGCCAATTACATCGGCACCCAAATCGAGTTGCTGCAAAGCCCCACGATTCGTGAACGGGCCATTGCGAAGCTGAAGAACGAGTTTCCGGATGCTCCTCTGAACGATATCTATCTGTCAGTCAAGCAGATGAAGCAGACGGCGATCTTCGACCTGCGTGCCGTGGGGCCGGAGCCATCGTCAGTGCCCGCCTTTCTGAACCTAGTGATGGATGAATACCTGTCCTTTAAAAAGGAAGTCCGCTCCCAGAGTTCCGATTCCACCCTGGCATCGGTGACCGACCAGGTAAACAAGATGGAGAATGACCTGCGGGAAAACCAGGATCGCCTGCATGCCTTCCTTTCGACCAACAACCTGGTGTTTTTGCAGGAACAAGGAGCCAGTGCGGGGGGATACCTCGCCAACATCAACAAACAACTGGCGGCCTTACGCACTGAATATCAATTACTTTTGATGATCGAGCCGGAGCAGATTCCCGATTTGATGTCGCGGCCAGTCAGCGCCGGCATGGATCGGACCAACACGACGGCGTCCTTCTCCCCCGAGGTGGTATCCGCACTCTCGGGCGCCCAATCCGATCATTACAAGGCAGCCCAACAAATCCAACTTCTCAAGTCGCGTCGGGAGGAACTGGGCCGTTTCCTGCGTCCGACGCACCCCAAAATGCAGAAGCTCAACGAGGAAATCGCCAATCAGGACAAGCTTCTGGTGCTGTTCAAACAGCAGAGCAACACGCAGTTACAGAACCGCCGCCAGACCCTTCAACTGCAGATCCAGAATCTGGAGCAGGCTTTCAAGGAATGGGACGCCAAGGCCTTGGAGGCCAGCCGGCGAATGGCTGAATATGATCGTTTACGCCAGGAACTTCAACGCACCCAGGGTTTTTACGACCGTCTCATGAATGTCATTCAGAGCGTGGGCGTGAATAAAAACCTGGAGCAGGATGACTTCAAAGTCCTGGCCCGGGCCATGCCGTCAACACGAGTCAGCACCACCACGCAGTATCTCCTGCTGGGACTGGCGGCAGGTTTTCTGCTTGGATTTGGCGTGCTTTATCTGATTGAGATTTTCGATGACCGTTTTGCCTCGATCAACGAATTGCGCAACCACCTGACGGAACTGGTCCTGGGCCAGGTGCCGGACATCCCGCTCAAGGAATCGCGGGGCAAGCTGGCTTTGGTACATAGCAAGGACGAACGCCATGTCTTCGTGGAGGCGTTCCGCAACATGCGTTCCTCGCTGATGTTCATGTTCTCCGACAAGAAACGGCCCAAGACAATCGTCGTCACCAGCAGCGTGCCGGATGAAGGAAAATCGACCGTCACAGCGAACCTGGCAGCCACGCTGGCCCTCTCGGGAGCCAAGGTTCTGCTGATCGACGCCGACCTGCGGCGTTCCACGCTCCATCATCTCATGGGCATGAACGGCAAGCCGGGGTTGTCTGAAATTCTGAACCAGGAAATCAACTACAGCCAGGCGGTGATGCCCACCAAGGTGCAGAACCTCTTTTTCATCCCGTCGGGCGTGGCCGATGTCAATCCGGGCGAACTATTCCTGAGCCCGAGCGCGGACGTCTTTTTGCGGGAGGTGCAACCGCTGTACGACTACATCCTTCTGGACAGCGCACCGGTGCTGGCCACGGATGACACAACGAGTCTGGCACCCAAAGTGGATGGGGTTTTGTTCGTGGTGCGCGGGTCCTTCACATCTGCGCGCATGGCACGGGAGGCACTTGACCTGTTGCACCAACGCAACGTCAATGTGCTGGGCCTGATCTTCAATCGTGCCGTCGCCACCGCCACGGAGTATTATTACTACTACCGTTACGGGGATTACTACCGCCGCCGGAACCGGAACCCCAAAAAGGTTGCGGCATCCACTGCGGAGGCAGCGGTAAAGACCGAGGAAACGAAGTGACAGGCCGGGCACCCAGGCAGCAGGCATGCCCTCCCCCCCTCGGGGTGGAATGGGTCTGGAGCACAGCGATCTGGGCGGCCCTTCAAAAAAACCATGCCATCCCTCCCACAATTGTATAGGCTAACCGCCCAGAGGAATCCGCCGGCTGAATGGCGGATCGCGTGGCAGAAGGCAGGTCGATGGGCCGGTTGTTTTCGAACACTGGCGAATTGACCGGCACGAAGTGTGCCGACGCTGACACGCAACCGATACGCACAGCATGATTACGCAGCGCACACGCGGCATCTACAACCTGCATGTTCTGAGCCAATGCATTGCGGTGGTCGCCTTGTACTGGATTTGGAAGGGGCTGTTTCCAGCGGTGTACAACACGCTGCTGGTCGATTCCGCCAATTATGCCCTGTATTGCGGCCTGGCCGTATTCGGCCTGTTGCTGGGTTCGGGACTCAAGGATCGGAAAGGATACTGGGCATCCGATTCCTTCATTGGCAGCAACCGAATGGCGTTTGCCCAGACGCTGCATGTGGGCCTGGTCATCGCGGTGTACCTGATGGCGACACGGGATGCGGTGATCTCGCGTGTGTTCATCTTCAGCTACCTGGTGCTGGTCTATGTCCTGCTCCTGCTCTCCAACCGTTACGTCCCCATGTGGCTGTTTGGTCTCTTTTTCAGCGGCAACCATGTGGAACGCACGCTGTTGATAGGGCCCGTGGACCGGGCACAATCCTTGCGCCGCTGGCTTCATCACAAAAAGAACATCGGCATTGAAACCATTGGCATTCTGACGGAGGAAGAGCATGCCGAACCCCCAGCCGATTTTCCGATCCTTGGAAGGCTGGAGCAGCTGGAAAAGATCGTGCACTCGGAAAGGGCCACCCAGGTGATTCTGCTGGCCATTCCGCAATCCCATGATCGCATACGCAGCATTGCCCAGAGCTGCGAAAGGATGGGGGCGCGCTTTTTGCTTGTTTTGAATTTTGATGAACTGCTCAAGCACAGGGTGTCGATCAGCGAGGATGAAGGATTCCGGTTCATCAGCCTGCGCCAGGAACCGCTTGAGGACCCACTCAACCGTTTTTTGAAGCGCACATTGGACCTGTGCGTGGCCTGGCCAGTGGTTCTTTTGGTGCTTCCGTGGACAACTCTCCTGGTCTGGTTGCTCCAACGGATTCAATCCCCGGGCCCCGTCTTTTACCGTCAGATCCGTTCCGGGCTTCAAAACCAGCCATTTGAGATTTTGAAGTACCGCACGATGCACGTCAACAACCCCGACGAGGCCCGCCAGGCGTCAGACAACGACAATCGCATCTATCGGGCGGGTCATTGGTTTCGCAAACTAAGCATCGATGAACTTCCGCAATTTTGGAATGTGCTTGAGGGAACCATGAGCGTGGTGGGACCGCGGCCCCACCTCTCCAAACATGACGCCAAATTCGCGCAGGTTCTGAGCAATTACTCCATCCGCGCCCTGGTCAAACCAGGCATCACGGGACTGGCGCAGACCCGGGGCTTTCGCGGAGAAACCAAGACGGTCGACGACATTGCGCGGCGTCTTGAGTCCGATCTGGTGTATCTGGAAAACTGGTCGCTGGGATTGGACATCCTGCTGGTGCTTCGAACGGTCTGGCAGATGATCTTCCCTCCCCGAACAGCCCTCTGATGCATCGAAGGCAGTCCGGCACTGCGTTTAACCTGTATTTTCAACAGCATGTCATCGCCCTCCTCCGATCCGCAGGAATGGTCACTGGTCATCCGGCCACAGACCGGATGGCTTGACTTGAGGCTGCGGGAACTATGGCAATACCGCGACCTGGTGGCGCTCTTTGTCTGGCGCGATTTTGTTGCGACCTACAAGCAGACCATCCTGGGACCGCTCTGGCACATCATTCAGCCTCTGTTTACGACACTGATCTTCACCCTGATCTTCGGACGCATTGCCGGCCTGAGCACGGACGGTCGCCCGCAATTCCTCTTTTACATGGCGGGCACTGTCATGTGGACCTATTTTTCGACGTGTTTAACCAAGTCGTCGAGCACCTTCATAGTCAACTCGAACATATTCGGCAAAGTCTATTTCCCACGGCTGGCGGTTCCAGTTTCCAACCTCATTTCCAACCTCATCGCCTTTGGGATTCAATTCGTGTTGTTTCTGGGTTTTCTGGTCTTTTACGCCATGCGCGGCATGGCCTCTCCATTGAATGCCTGGGTGCTGCTGCTGCCTCTATTGCTGCTCATCATGGCGGGGCTTGGCCTGGGATGCGGCATCATTGTGTCGGCCCTCACAACACGGTATCGCGACCTGCAGCACCTGGTCACCTTCGGGGTGCAACTGCTGATGTATGCCACGCCGGTGATCTATCCCGCCTCGGCGATTCCGGCAAAGTACCGCCCCATCATCGAAGCGAACCCCATGACCCCGGTCATTGAGGCCTTTCGCCATGCCTTCCTGGGTGGCGGCACCGTGAGTGCGGGACAGCTTGCCTACAGTGTCTGCGCGACCGGCATCATCCTTGTGGTGGGGCTGCTGCTATTCAATCGCGTGGAACGAACCTTCATGGACACCGTCTAGGGGAGGAAAGCATGGGAGACACGGTCATTCGCATCGAAAACGTCGGCAAGGCCTATCGTTTGGGCGCCATTGGCGGCGCCACATTGCGGGAGGATGTGAACCGCTTGTGGGCTCGTCTCCGCGGGCGGCCCGATCCTCTTGCCCCGTTGGGCCCTGGCTCTCCGAGCTCTTCCGTCCCAAAGGGGGCCAACCCTCTCGTCTGGGCGTTGCGGGAGGCCACGGTGGACATCCACCAGGGCGAAGTGGTGGGACTCATCGGGCGCAATGGCGCGGGGAAATCGACATTGCTGAAGATACTCAGCCGCGTAACGGCCCCCACCACAGGCGAGGTGCGGATCAAGGGCCGTGTGGCCAGCCTGCTTGAAGTGGGGACGGGATTTCATCCTGAGCTATCCGGCCGTGAAAACGTCTTCCTGAATGGAGCCATTCTGGGAATGTCCAGGGCGGAGGTCCGCCGCAAGTTCGACGAAATCGTTGCGTTTGCCGAGGTGGAGCAGTACATCGACACGCCGGTCAAGCGGTACTCCAGCGGGATGTATGTCCGGCTGGCCTTCGCGGTGGCCGCTCATCTTGAAGCTGAGATCCTGCTCGTGGACGAGGTCCTTGCGGTGGGGGATGCTGAATTTCAAAGAAAATGTCTCGGCAAAATGGGGGAAGTTGCACGGGGAGGCAAGACGGTGGTATTCGTGAGCCATATCATGCCTTCCATCCAGCGTCTGTGCAACACGGCCCTGCTGCTCGACCATGGCCGCCTGGTCATGAGAGGCGAAGTGGACAGGGTGGTGGCGGCCTATCTCAACTCGGGCGAGGAATCATGCGTCTGGAAGGAGTGGAAGGAGCCTGCCGCTGCGCCGGGGGATGGCCTGGCCAAGCTGATCTCGATCGGACTGCGGGACAGCGAAGGACGGCGCTCGGGCATGCTCGACGTGCAGCGTCCCTTCACGATCGAGATGGTGTTTTACAACCATGTTCCCGGCGTGAAGCTCGTGCCCAACATTCATTTTTTCAACAGCACCGGCACCCATCTATTTGCGACCGCAACCAATCACTATGAGGGCGCCGAAGCCATGCAAGAGGGTTTTTACAGGGCGGCCTGCGAAATACCCGCCAATCTGCTTGCTGCAGGCCGAACGCACATCATGGCCAACATCAGCTCGCTCAAACCGGTCAACACCGTGCATGTGTCGGTGCCCGATGCATTGATCTTCGACATCCTGGACACGGGGGGCGCATGCGGCGAATGCCTGATGAACTGGCCTGGCGTGATTCGTCCCATGCTGGATTGGCAAATGGGGCCCGTGGATTCAACCTCGTGGTCCAAGGAGGGGCATTGATGGACTTCACCGGAGAGCGGATGGTGCCCGAGCAGGTTGTCCTGAGCCTGTTTTGGGAGCATGTTTTTCGCTATCGTTTTGCAGCACGCCACGCGCGGAGGAAGACGGTGCTCGATATCGCCAGCGGCGAAGGATATGGATGCCATATCCTGAAACAGGCCGGGGCATCCCAGGTGATTGGGGTGGACCTCTCGCCAGAGGCGGTGGCTCATGCGCGTTCCAAGTATGGCATTGACGCCCGGGTGGGCAATGCCGAAGCGATTCCCTTGCCGGATCAATCGGTCGATCTGGTTGTCTCCTTTGAAACGGTGGAGCATGTCCCCCACCCCGACAGGTTCGTTGCAGAAATCAGCCGGGTGCTCAAGCCCGGCGGGCGCCTGGTCATGTCCACTCCCAACAAGGATATCTATGATCAGGCCCACGCACACAATGATTTTCACTGCAGTGAAATGACACGGCAGGAATTTCAATCCCTGCTGAGCGGCTCCTTTGAGGCGCTCACCCTGAATGCCCAGATCGTGGAGCACGATCCCCGCTGGAATGTGGATGCCATGGCGGCGCACACCTCCCCCTGGGACAAGGTCAAAGGTTTTCAACGCATGAAGAACCATTTCAACAGGTTCTATGACGAGGCGTTTGCGGCCCCCTTCCGCCAGGATCCCGCCCGCATTTTGAATGCCCCCATCGCGTGGGGAACCCGCCTGGTAAATCCTTTCCGCCTGTGTGCGCTTTCATCTGCCAATGCGCCCTTTGCACAGTATTTTGTTGCCACAGGTATCCTCAAGCCGGATCACGCCAGGAGCTCCGTTCTGGAAAACACCTGAGCGATCCGCCAACCGCACCTTTTCCCTTCCACCCTTTGCATGGACACCGTTCCTGACAGGATGAATTTCCCGAGGATCGATCGGGTACCTTCGAGCGTCCAACGGCCGCACTGGTCGGTCATGCTCCCGGTTTACCAGCCCCATGCGGAATATTTCAAACGCACCCTTGAGAGCGTGCTGTCCCAGGCGGATGGGGAGTCGATGCAGATCGAAGTCGTGGACGATGCGTCGCCTGATCATGGCGTCGAGGAGCTTGTACACTCAATCGGCGGGCCAAGGATTCGGTACCATCGCCACGCCCGCAATCAGGGGCTGACTGGCAATTGGAACTCCTGCATCACGCGCGCTCACGGGCAATGGGTGCACATTCTGCACCAGGACGACCTGGTGCGAGCCGGGTTTTACCGCCGGTTGCGCGAGGGATTGGAACATCACCCCAGTGCGCAGGCTGCCTTCTGCCGGTTTACGCACATCAACGAGGCCGGGAAAACGCTCTACACTGCGGAAGAAGAGCGATCCACAGCAGGACTCCTGGAGGAGTGGCTCGTGCGCATTGCGGCACGCAACCGGATCCAGTGTCCGGCGATTGTTGTCAGGCGCAGGACCTATGAGACACTGGGAGGCTACCACCCCGGTCTGACGCATGCCATGGATTGGGAAATGTGGGTGCGCATCGCGGCTCATGGCCCTGTCTATTACGAACCGGAAATCCTGGCTGATTTTCGCCAGCACGAGGGCTCAACCACCTCGCGGCAGATGCGCTCCGCGGAAAACATCCGCGACGTGGGCCGCGCGATTCGTTTTTTTCGACAATACCTGCCCAAGGACCAGGCCTGGCGCATCACCTCCGGCGCCTTGCTCCATTATGCGAAGGGCGCCCTGTGGGTCGCAGCCGAGTCCTTCGCCCATGGACAACTTGATGCGGCGGATGCGCAAATCCGGGGAGCTCTTTCGTGCAGCCTCCATCCTGTCGTTCTGTTTCGGGCAGCCAGACTCGCCGCGCGAGTCGCACTCAAACGATGGCGCAATCGCTGAACGCCTTCTGCCTGCCCTGGCATATTGAAAAAAGTCCGGCCGCACGTTTCCTGCTGGCCGAACCCATGCGGGATTTTGCGCGGGTGGATTTCACTGGCTGGGATGGCACCGAGCCTCTCCCCCGGCCCGATTCTTCAAACCACAGCCCCGTTGTTTTCTTTCAGCTCCCCCCTCCTGCGGGCTGGCACTGCGCGGAAGACGTTTCGACCACGTGGATCCCCATGTGGGACAGTTGCCATTATCAACCGGAATCGTGGTGGCGGGCGCTGCCTCGTCGATTGAAGATTGTCGCCCTTTGTGACGCTGTCGCAGAACGTGCCCAGACCGCGGGATTGCAATGTCTTCGTCTAAAATATTATCCGGATCCGCAACAATGGCCCGCCGCATCGTGGGATCATGGCCGCACCCTGTTTTATTGGAATCGGACGGGACTCATGAGCGCCGCATTTCTCGGCAGGCTGGCCCGAGCCTTGCGGGTCTCGAAAATCATTTTCAGAGGACTGTCGGATCCCGGCATCGACGCCAGACTGCATTATGAGCTCGGGACTTCTTTGAACGGCATCCCAGTGGAATCGATGTCGGCTCAATGGGACCAGGCGGACTATGTACGATGTGTCAGCCGTGCCAACATCTTTGTAGCCCCGCGCGTTCATGAGGGTGTTGGGCTTGCCTTTTTGGAAGCCATGGCGCGAGGATGTGCTGTTTTAGCCTTCGATGCCCCGGCCATGAACCATTACATTCGCCATGGCCAGAACGGCATTCTCCTCTCCCCCACCCCCGCGCCATGGTTTGCTCAGGCCTTGAAGCGCATCCCGCTGGGACGACGGTTTGGCTGGACACGTTATTTCGAAGAACGCCCGCGTCACCCCTTGCGCGGACGACCCGACGTGCACTCATTCGCATCAATTGATTTCAAAGCAATGGGAGCCTCTGCCCGGGAGGAATGCGGCCGAGGACACCAAGCCTGGCGCAATCAGTGGGGCGCGTATGCACATTTTCTTTTGACCGCCTGACACCCTTTTTCATGCAATTTCCCCGCACCCTGATCGTCAGTGAACAACCGTTTTGCCTGAGCAACGGATTTGGTGTCACCCTGAGCACCTATTTCAGCGGATGGCCAACCGACAACCTGATGGAAATCCACACCAGCGCACATGCGGTGGCCGAGCATGATATTTGCCCGCGCATCCAGTATGCCGACATCCCGGGCCACTGGGGACGACGATATGCCCTGCCGTATCTCCTGGGGAAAAGTCCAACGTGGCGCGGTCGCTACTCCGCGCGCTGGCTGCATCGCACCCTGGATGGATGGCGGCCGGACGTGGTTTATTCCCTGTTGATTGCCGGGTGGACCGCCGCCTATGCGCAGTGGGTGGCCCATGAATGCAGCTGTCCATGGATCATCCATGTGGCTGACGATGCCATTGAACGCCTGCGCAACGAGCCCAATCCTCCCACGCGTGATTTGATGGCCGATGCGACATGCCGCCTGGCCATCAGCCATGAGATGAAGCTCGAGTATGAAAAACGCTACGGGCTCGAGTTTGGCGTGCTGCACAACGGAGCTGCGGACGACCTGTTTGCAGGCGAAGTCCAGGCTTCCCCCTCAGGCGACCACGCGCCGTTCACCATCCGCTACCTGGGCTCCATCCTGCCCAGCCATCAATTCAATGCCATTGAGGATATTACCGCTGCCGTCAAACAACTGAACACCGCCGGGATGCCCATCGTATTTGAAATGTGCGGCGGTGAATGGACCAGGGAGCACGCGCTCCCGCTCACCGACGGTCAAAGCGTTTTATACCGGGGCGCGGTGGATCGGGAACAGGGATTTGCACTGTTAAAGGGAGCTGATCTCTTGATCATCCCTGTCAGTTTCTCGCCTGAGGAGTTTTCCTTCGTGAGACTTTCCTATCCCACGAAGCTGCCGGAGTATCTCGCTTCAGGCACACCAACGTTGGTGTATGGCCCACGAGGAACAGCCCCCGTGGAATTCTGCCTGCGACATCAAGTGGGACATACCATCACCCAACGATCGGTGAGTGAAGTCTCCGCATGGCTGAAACAAGCCATGAATAATCGCAACGCTCTTCGGGCCAAGGCTGGCGCTGACCGTCAATGGGCCCAACAGCATGTCTCAGCTTCAGCGGTGCGCAACCAGTTCAGATCGTATTTATCCAAAGCCAGCACCCGATGTTAACGCCACTCAAGCGTGTCGTGAAATGGCCGTTGCTCATGCCGCTCAAGGCCAGGGCATTGAGAAATCGCCTGGCGTTTGAAATCAGGCAGCACCATTACGATGAACTTACCATACAAGTTCCCTTGGGACACGGTCTTGCCTGCCCGGTTGTAAATCAGGAGCATTGGTATTCATTTGGCGAAATATTCGTGGAAGGCGAATATGGCCCCGCCTTGGAGGAGATGCCCCTGCCTGCACGATGGCTGGACCTGGGCTGCCATGCCGGTTATTTCACCCTTTGGATGCTGTGGCAGCGGCTTCGCCAAAATCAGAATCTGGATGTTCAGGCCCTGCTGATCGATGGGGACCCTCGGGTGGCCGCATCCGTTCAACGAATCATTGAGAACCATCAGCTTCAAGGCCGCCTGATCTTTCGCCATGGCGCCATTTCGGCCAGCCAGGGCGAGTTATCGTTTGCCATCCGCGACTACATGGCCTCGTCGGTGTCATGTTTGGGAGGAGCAAGCAAAACTGTCGTCCGCGTGCCGATCCTCGATGCCCGCCAACTGCTTCAGTCATTACCCCCGCCGTATGACCTGGTTAAAATCGATCTCGAGGGCAGCGAGTTCGACTTTCTCCAGGCCTATAAACCGGTCCTGGAACAGACCCCTTATTTGGTCATGGAATGGCATTCCTGGCACCAGGGCGGCGGCGGCGCGGCTCAATTGATCGACCTGGCCCGTGCGCAGGGATTCGAGAAGATCAGGGATGTCCTTCCCGCACATCCTGTCAGGGTCGGCAGCGATAAGGGCGAATGCGGCCTGTGGCTGCTGAAACACATATGAACTCCGCACCCCAACCAGACTGGTCACGCTGGGCGGTCGTCGCTTACAATGACGATACAGGCCTTGGTCGCATGGCCAATGACCTGGTCCGCATGCTGAACCTGGGCCATCACCTTGTGGCTCGCAGCGAACGGTTGGCCACCAAACCTCTCCAAGCCGGACGCGATTGGGCTCTGGATCCCAAGGCAGACACCACGGAACTGCGACGCCATCTTGACGGCCTCCAGGGCATCATTTCCCTGGAACGATGCGACTGGCATCCGCAACTCTTCCCAACGGCACGGGCGATGGGCGTACGCACGGTTTGCGTGCCCATGTGGGAATGGTTTCGTGGAGATGATCTTTTGTGGAAGGACTGCGACCTATTCGTCTGCCCCAACGAATTCAGCCGTCAGATCGTTCAAAGCTACGGCTGGCGCAAAACCACGGTCCTTCCATGGCTGCTGGATTTGAACCAACTGCCGGTGCGTTCGGTTCGCGGTCCCGCCCGCGTGTTTGTCCACAATGCGGGACTGGTGGATCACGATGACCGCAAAGGGACCCGTGATACCATCGAGGCCTTCACGAGGGTGCCCCGGCCGGAGCTTCGATTGATTGTTCGGGCACAAAAGGAATCGCCGCTGCCCAACGGAGATCCTCGCATCGAATACCGTTTCGGCAACCTCGCTCACCCTGCGGATTTGTATGCGGAGGGCGACGTCATGATCCAACCCTCCAAAATGGAGGGGCTCGGTTTCATGGTTCTTGAGCCTGTATGCTGCGGATTACCTGTCATCACCATGGATTATCCGCCGATGAATGAAATCGTGCGCCAGCCGGAACTGCGTGTATTCCCACGGTGGTTTAAACGCAGGTGTTTTGCCAATCAGTGGATCAAACATGCCCACCTGCGATTGCCTCGTGTCGATCACCTCAGGCAAATCATTGACTGGTGCGCGGATCACGACATGGAAGAGTACTCCACGGGCAATCGCCAATGGGCCGAAGCCACCTTTTCAGCCCTCCCCCTGATCGACAGGTGGAATGACACTCTGGGCAGTCTTCTTCAGGCGTGATGATCCGATCACATGCCCTATTCAGCCTACATCCCGTGCTTCAATAACGCCGCCACCCTGGCGCAGGCCATCCAAGGCGTGCTCAGCCAGGCCAGCCCTCCGGATGAGTTGTTTGTTGTCGACGACGCCTCCACGGATAATTCCGTCTCTGTGGCCGAATCGATGGGGGTTCGAGTTGTGCGGCATGCAGTGAACCAGGGGCGTGGAGCCGTCCGGGCTCGCGCCATGACCGAGGCCCGTCACGATCTGGTATTGGGATGCGATGCCGTTAACCAACTGGAAGCCGGGTTCTGTGAAAAAGCGCTTCGATGGTTTGACCGCAGCGACCTGGCCGGTGTCTGCGGCATCATGATTCAGGGGCCATCGCCTTACGCAGCCGTCCGCTGGCGTGGCAGGCATTTATTCAAGTATGCCGACACCACGCAACCGTTGCACAACGCGCCCCTGGCGACAGGCGGCGCTTTTTTACGGGCTTCGCTGGTCAGGAAAATCGGCAATTTCAACAGTGGTTTACGGCATTCGGAAGATGCGGACCTTGGACAGCGACTGATTGCAGCAGGTTACGATCTGGTGCGCGATCCGGCACTGCGGATTTTTGCACTGGAACACAACACGCCCTCCAAAGTCCTGGAACGTTATTGGCGGTGGAATGCCGGGGCTGATGAACAGATCGGCGTGCAGGGCTACATTAAACTCATGGCATACGCGATCAAGGTCATGGCCGCAAAGGACCTGGCCGCCCGGGACTACCGCGCATTGTTGATCACCCTGATGTGCCCCCATTATCAATTCTGGAAAAGCCGTCTTCGCTCCTTGAAGTCTCACTAAAGCTGTTGTGCCTTTTCTATCGGTCATCATTCCCACGTGTCATCGCAACGACACGCTGGCCCTGTGTCTGGAACGGCTGGCTCCAGGAAGCCAATCCCTGCGCACCTCGGAATATGAGGTCATCGTCACAGATGATGGCTCGCGTTCCACGGCCGCAACCCTGGTAAAAGACCGTTTCCCTTGGGCACAATGGGTGGCGGGTCCTCGTCGAGGCCCTGCGGCCAACCGCAACCATGGCGCATGGCAGGCCCGTGGGGAATGGCTGGTATTCATCGATGACGACTGTCTGCCCTCCCCCGGGTGGCTGGAGGCGATCGCCCAGGCGGCACAAATGGCGAAAGCCGATCTCGTGGAAGGCCGCACGGAATGCCCCGGCGCCGCGGATCATCCCCTCGTCGAGCGGGTGCACAACCAGAATGGCGGAAGCTATTGGAGCTGCAACCTGGCGGTAAAACAGGCTGCATTTTCATCCCTGGGCGGCTTTGATGAAGCGTTTTCAGAAGCTGCCATGGAGGACATGGAGTTCGCCTGGCGTTTTCAAAAACGAGGGTACAGGGCGGTGTTTGAGCCCTCCGCACTGGTCACGCATCCGCCCCGGCGCATTACCTGGAGGAAATATTGGTGGCGCACGGTCACCCACCAGCGTTGGCATCTGCTCTATGAGCACAAAATCGGCACTGCCACCTCCTTGAAGGCCCCGACCTTCATTGCCGTGTCCCGCGTGGCTGCAAACACGGCGCTCAATCTCTTGCGCACCACCTGGCACGTGGTGCGCGACTTTGATCCATCGTTCTGGCGGTCCGCCTTGTTTTTGCAACTCTGGCGGTGGCTCACCTTCCCTTATTTGGCAGTCTATCTGATGGTCTGGGAAACACGCTTTCGCCAGCAATTGATCGTTGAGAACAGCCAGGCTGATTCCATTTCCACCGCAAGGGACTGATTGTTCCCCGGCATGCCTCCAACCCTGCTCCATATCGTTCCGCGCCTCTTCCCACAGATTGATGGTGTGGGTGACTACGCCCTGCGCCTTGCCCAGGAACTCCGTTCGGCACATCAATTGAACAGCCGGTTCCTGGTCACTTCGCCTGATTGGCCGGTTCAGTCCGATGTGGATGGCTTCACCGCCTCACAGCTTGCCCGGCCCGATGCATCTGCACTGGCCGCTGCTCTTCCAGAGAGGGATGGAACGTTGCCTCTCCTGCATTACGTGGGTTACGGCTATCAGAAGCGCGGCATCCCGTTCTGGTTGGTGGCAGGCATCAAGACATGGCTGGGGCGGAATGAGAATCTTCCCAATCATCCACGGCGGCTCGCAGTCATGTTCCATGAATTGTGGGCCTCGGGACAGCCTTGGCAGAGCGCTTTTTACCTCCATTACCTGCAGCGATGGCTGGCGGGAGAGCTCCAGCGTGTCTGCTCTTTCTCGGCCACCAGCACGCTGCGCATGCGCGATTTGATCACAGATGCCTGGCCCCGCCACACGGAACTGATTCCCATCCCGAGCAATTTCCCCGTCAACAACGCGGCCTCGGCATGCACCAGCCTGAAAGGTCCGTTGCGCATCCTTGTATTTGGCCAGACAGGCACACGTCTCCCCGCCGTTAAAGCCCACATGGCCCTTCTGGCGGAAATGCAGTCCCAGCATCTCATTGATGCCATCATCGTTGGAGGGCATGGAAGCGCCCCCACCCCCAATCCAAGCCCCGATGTCGCATTGCTCGCCTCCCGCCTGCCGGGTGTCCCCCTGAAGGTTCTGGGCGAGATCACCCCCGAGGCCGCGGCCAGCGTCTTTTCGCCACCGAGCCTTGTACTCTCATTTTACCCCTCATCGCTCGCATGCAAGTCAGCAACATTTGCCACGGCACTCGCATATGGTTGCCCCGTGGTCGTCCAAAAGAACGACCGTGCAGACCCCCTGGAAATCGACCGCCATTTACTATCCTGCGACGGTTCGTCCGCACAAATTCGATCCTTCTGCAACAAGGTTCACAATGGTCTCTTGAATCATGTCTCCGATGAAGGTCGTGCCTGGTATTTTGCCAATGCACACTGGCCCATCATAGCGAGGCGCTTTGCCACCCTCCTCACCCACATCCATTGATGGCCTCCTCTTCGACCACGACTGCAGCTCCTTTCCAATTCCGTCATTTCCCTCAACTTGATGGTCTGCGGGGTGTGTCCATTTTGCTCGTGCTCCTCGGCCACGCGTTGCATTACTCCCTGCATTGGAATGGCTCCTGGGGCAATCTGGCGGGCCTGGGTGTCATGCTCTTTTTCGTCCTGAGCGGCTTCCTCATCACCGGCCTGCTCTGCCAGGAGGAACAAAAGAACGGCCGGATCAACATCGTCCACTTCTACATCAATCGCGCACTGCGCATTTTCCCGGCCTTCTATTTCTTCATCGGTGTGGCTGTGGTCCTGATGCTTGCCCAGTGGATCACCGACGTCCCCTGGTACACCGTGGGTGTCTGCCTGCTCTATTTGCGCAACATTTTCGGCCGGGGCGATTCCCTGGTGCACTTGTGGTCGCTATCCCTGGAGGAGCAGTTTTATGCCATCTGGCCGTGGGTCGTTTGGCGGGTGAAATGCTCGCGCCTTCTTGGCTGGGCTGTCGCCATGGTCGCCATCATTACCGCATGGCGGACGACAGGCATCATCCTCCAGCTATGGAGTTATGAGGCCGGACGTTTTTATGTGCGACCTGACTTTCGTTTTGACTCCATCCTCATTGGCTGTTGTGTCGCCTTGTTTTTCTTCCGCTATGGCCGCCGCATCCCGCTGGGGAATTTATTGAGCCGCATCTGCCATCCGCTCCTCCTCTATCCCGGCCTCATCGCGTGGACGCTCCTGATGGAAAACCATGTCTGGGCGCGGCCGTTTTACCTTACGGTGCAAATGATCCTCTCCGCCGGGGTGTTGTATCGCCTGATCTATATCGATCACGGTATTCTGCATGTTTTCTTTTCCCAAGCCTGGCTGCGATACATCGGACGCCTCTCCTATTCGATCTATCTGTGGCAGCAAATTTTCATTGTCACCAAAATCCCTGACTGGGGCTGGCTTCGGATCTTTCCCTTCGACATTCTCGCCTGTCTTGCGGCAGGCATGCTCTCGCATTACTGCGTTGAAAGGCCATTCTTGAATTTGAAGGAAAAGCTGCGTCGCCAACGCCAGCAAACCGCCTGCGGCGGCAAAAGCATGCCCGCTCCCATCTCGATGGAAAATCGGGCGTAATTTTCAATCCGTCGCTTTGTCTGCATTCGCTTTTACGATCATGCCCAATTTTGCGTCCATCGAAGCTGCTGTTGTCATTGTCCATTGGAATCGGCCACAGGAATGCCTCAAGACCATCGCCTGCTTCCAGGCACAGGGCATTCCCCTGGCTATCACGGTCGTTGACAATGCATCGGAGGCTTCCAATTTTGACACGCTGAAACGCTCCCTCCCATCATCGGTCGAACTGGTCCGGCTTGAGGCCAACAAGGGTTGGGGCGGTGGCCTGAACGTGCTGCTCAGGCAATGGCTGGATGAGAACGGCCCGGAATACTGTTTCGTCAGCGCGCACGACGCCCTGCCTGAGACCGGCTGTCTGCGCGCCTTGCTTGACTGCATGAGCCACCATCCCCGCGTGGGAATTGCATGTCCAGAGTACGGCAAGCCTGAGATCCCCCAGTATTCGCCTTTGCGCGGCGCACGCTTGCTTGCGGGTTCTCCCCGCCCTCGCGGGGTTGAGTACGTGGAATTTCCCCTGGGCACGCTGATGCTTTTTCGAAAAGCCTGCTTCCGCCAAATCGGCCTTTTTGACGAGCGTTTCTTTGCCTATGGCGACGAGACGGAAATTGGGCTCCGCGCCCGCAGGCATGGGTGGCATGTTGCCATCGCCTGGGGGGCCGTCGTGGTGAATCCCGGTTCCTGGACACCGAGTCCGCTTATGGGTTACTTGTGGGCTCGCAGTTCGCTTTTGATGGCCCAATTATATGGGGGGCGTCTGGCGGCCTTCATCCGCGCCAGCTTCATCCTCATTCATAATCTGTTGTATCTTTGGAATCCTGCCCACCGCAACACCTTGTCCTCACCCAAGGCTCGTTTTCTGGCTGTGTGGGATTACTACCATGGGCGTTTTGGCCCCCCAGGGACGAGGGTCGCCCAACTCAAGGTCCAATAATTTCATCATCCGATGTCATCATTCAGTCAGCCGCGAAATCTTCTGATCTATTCGCCCCGGATGGGATCCATTGGTGGAATCGAGACCCACCTGGTTCTTCTTGCCACCCATATGGCACGGTCGGGCTGGCGGGTCCGTTTCATGACCACCACCAATTCGCTCAATCCGTCTCTGCGGCAGATGTGTCTCGATGCTGGAGTGGACATGCGGGAACTGCCCCTGCCCCTCAAGTATTCCTGGCGTGCTGCGCGCATCCTCTGGCTGGTCCTGGTGACCCTACGCAACCGGTTGACCGGCCCCTGGTCGGTCATTTACACAAACGCCCAGGGGAGCCTCGCCCGCATCGTCTGGCATGCAGCAGGGCGGCACACCCGCATCATCCATCATCATCACACCTCGGGAGATGCCAGTGAGCAAGCCACGTGGAATCGTGGATTTAGGCGCGTGTTGCAGGAAGCGCCTGAATTGGTGGCTTGCAGTCGCAAGACCGGCCTGAACGTGGAGCAAGCCGTCGGTCGGCATGATATCCGAATCATGCCCTATCTTACCAATCCCCTCTTTGAGCCGGGTGAAATCCAGGACGGCCGTCCCCATGGAACCCCGCTCCATTTTGGCTATGTTGGCCGACTCGTGTCCACGAAGGGAATTGAGCTGATTTGCGAACTCAGCCACGATCCACGGCTGGCCAATATTCACTGGCATATCCACGGCGAGGGCGAGTGCTACCCTGCCTCGTTTTTCGAACGACATCCTCAAGTAACCTACCACGGGCGGTATTCGGGTCGCGATGCCTATCGCACCATCTTGAAAAACCTGGATGCCACGGTGCTCTTTTCCACGCATAGCGAAGGCATGCCATTAAGCCTGATTGAGGCCATGTCCGCGGGGCTCCCGTGGATTGCCTCGGATCGCGGAGGCACGTCCGAACTGATGCTCGCACCTGACAATTGCCGTCTATTATCCCCCGTGCCAAGTGTGGCTGAAGCAAGCGCAGCAGTACTGGATCTGGCCACAGCCATTGAGTCGGGCCGGACGTCCCGCGTGGCGCAATCCCGCGCCTTCCAGGGGCATTTTTCCCATGCCGTGGTTGCTCGTCGCTGGCAGGAGTATTTCACACAAAAACCATGAGCGAGGCCCTTGCCAGACAAGATCTTTCCAAAAGTGCCGCGGCCCCGAATGGCCAGACTCATTTTGTCTGGATCGATATCCTTCGGGGCCTGGCAGCGTTGTCCGTGGTGCTCTTCCACGTGCGGGTCGATTTATGGGTCGGATGGACCGCCATTCAGCAAAATCCTGCCCAGTACGACCTTTTGAGCCGCGCAACCGCCTGTCTGGCTGTGCCTTTTGTCTTCGGAGGATCGGGGGTCATGCTGTTCTTTCTTTTGAGCGGCTTCTGCGTCCACTACCCCTATGCAGGCAAGCTGGAAGCATTCTCCTGGAAATCCTATGCCATCCGCCGCTCTTTCCGCATCTACCCCCCGTACTTGTTGACCGTCCTTTTCACGCTGTTGGTGGAACAAATTGGACGCCTCTGGCTTCAGCAATCATCCTCGCCCTCCGGAAAAGTATGGGAGTCCCTGTTCATGGTGCAGAACTTCGGCATGGCGCCAGGGCAGATGCAGGCCAATCCATCCCTGTGGTCCCTGCCGGTGGAGATGGAGCTTTACGTGGTTTATGTACTTCTTTTGCCCATCCTGCGCCGCATCGGCCTGTGGGGAATGGTGGCTTTGCCAGCCATGGTTTCTCTTGGCGCCAGCATCTTCTGGGCCTCCGGGAATGACTGGGTGGGTGGACATTTCGCCCCATACTGGCTGATCTGGTGTGCGGGCGCCGTACTGGCAGAATGGGTGAAAGGTGGGAACCTTCCTCCATGGAAATCGCGGCATGCCGTATTGCTTCTGATCTCGTTTGCGCTGGCCATGGGAGCCAGCGTCCGTCATGTTTCCCTTCCCCTCCAAAACCACCTCTGGGCGACCGCCTATTTCCTCCTCATCTGGTGGGGATTGTCCCGTCCGGCCTGTGTGCTTAAGCTTGGCCCCAAACTCCTGGCCCGCCTCACATTCCTGGGCATGATTTCCTATTCGTTATACCTGGTCCATTTCCCGTTTTTCAGGCTGTGCGGCAACCTATGGGTGCAGTGGGCAGGCTCAAAGCCCGCCGTCTTTTTGGTGCCGCTTGGATTCGCCCTTGGCGCTGTGGCCCTTGCCTTCCTTTTCCATAAAATCGCGGAATCCCCAAGCCATCGCCTTGCCCGTAAATGGGCGGGAAAAAAGTAGTACAGCCACGCTTCTTTTGAAATGATGCTGTCTGTAGGGTTCGCCATCCTGCAGACATTTTACGGATGATCTAGGTACCTGGATGAATGCGACGAACAGCATTGAATTGAACAAAACACCTGTTGTGCCACCCACCACATTGGACCTCGGCATTGCCGTCCCGACGTTGAACTGCATGGCCACGCTGGGCCACACCTTGGAATCATTGCGCCCGTTGCGAGACAAAGGTGCGCGTGTCGTTGTGGCCGACAGCTTTTCCACAGACGGTACCTTTGAATACGCCCGGCAAAACGCCGATGAGGTGATCCAGGTACCCAAAGGCAACATGTATGCCGCCATCAACGCTGGCTTGCGTCGCCTCCCCAATCAATGGCTTACCTACATCAATGGCGATGACATCCTCTACGCCGACGCCATTGAGGAAATGCTCACCCAATCCAATGCCATCTGCGATGTCTGCTATGGCGAGATCGATTTCATCGATTGGTCCGGACGTTTTCTACACAACTGGCATTCCGCGCCACCGGCCGATTTTCCACTCCTTTTCAGCCGCACAGTGTTGCCCATGGCGCAAATGGGCACCTTGTTCCGCCAGGAGGTCTTTCAGCGCATGAATGGTTTTAGCGAGAAATTCCGCTATGCGGCGGATTTTGACTTTTTCCGACGCGCCTGCGAGGCCGGTTTTAAGTTTCACAAGCATTCAGGGCGCACCGTTGCAGCCTTTCGCCTTCATCACAACCAGTTTTCCCAACGCAATCTCGATATCATGTTCAATGAGGCTAGCAATAGTGTCTCGGACGGCAACATGCGAATCCCACGATGGCGTTCATGGTTCGCATTGCAACGCTTTCGCCTGCGAAACTGGGATGCCTATCTGGTGCGCGTCCTGCGGTCCCGCCAACTCAAGGGCCATCTCTCCTTTGAAAAGAGCGTCACCCTCAGCCCCGATTCCTCCAAATAGCCAATCCTGATTGTCATGAATATCGCGGTGGCCAACTTGACGGGGGGACTCATGAGTGGTGGTCAGATCACCTATCTGCACCACCTGATTCCCCTCATACGGAAGGATGCACGCATCGACAAGGTGCAACTCTACCTGCGTCCTGGAACGTCGATTCCGGAGTGCGAACCGGTGGATGTCTGCGCCGGTCAATCATCTCTGGCTTTCATATCCAACCTCAAACGACATCTTGCGGTCCAGCGCCCCGACGTTTTATACATTCCCAATTTTTGGCATATCGGGTTTCGCCATACCCCGGTGGTCACCATGATCCAGAACATGGAAATGGTGGCGAGGCCTGTCGGAAACAATCCCACCGCGCTGGCGGTCCGCAACATTGCGCGTCGGACCATGGCTCTCTGGTCCTGCTGGAGAAGCGCCCGGGTGATTGCTGTTTCCAATTTTGTCCGGGATTTCCTCATACAACGGTGGAACATCCCTGCCCACAAGGTCGATCTTGTTTATCACGGCATTGTCCCTCCGAACCGTGTTTGTTCTCCGCAGGAGCCGGATGCGCTTCAACCATGGCGAGGGAAACCCTTCATCTTTACCGCCGGTTCCATACGGGCTTACCGCGGTCTGGAGGATCTCCTGCGGGCAGCAGCACAGGCCGCAGTGCGTTCACACGGAATGAACGTGGTCATCGCCGGCACAGTCGATCCCGGTAATGAGAACTATAAAAGGAAGCTGGATGCGCTTGCCAGAGAGTTGAATCTCACCCATCAGATCCTTTACACGGGGCCGCTTTCGACTGCGCAGATGACCTGGTGTTTCCAGCACAGCGCCGCTGTGGCGTTGACCAGCCGGGTTGAATCGTTCAGCTTCATCGCCGCCGAAGCCATGAGCCAGGGCTGTCTCATTGTTTCCAGTCGAAATCCCTGCCTGCCCGAAGTTCTGGGCAACTCCGCCCTGTACTATGACGAGGGGAACGACGAGGCATTGGCACGGCAGATCGACACCCTTTTGCGCGCATCTCCAGCCGAACAGGCACAATGGCGCGACAAGGCTCGTGCGCAGGCCGCCCGCTTCACATGGGAAGCTGCGGCCAAGGCCACCGTGGACTGCTTCATGCGGGCAGCCGCCCGCTCTTGAAGCTTCTCATTCCGCCGCCAGCTCGGGCCACAGGCTCGCGCCCAGCAGCATTCCTCGGCGGTAGCACTCCAGATCGAACTTTTCATTCGGCGAGTGCGGGTTGTCATCAGGCAGGGCCAATCCCAGCAACAGGGTGTCTGCCCCCAGGATATTCCTGAAATCCGTTACGATCGGAATGGATCCCCCCTCGCGCATCAGCAGGGGTTTCACCCCGAATGCCGCCTCCAACGCCCGCATGGCAGCCTGCACCTGCTCCCCCTCCGGCGACACAATGTACGCCTCCCCGCAGTGACCAGCCTCAATGCTGACCTTGACGGTGGAAGGAGCAATCTTGAGCAAATGCGTCATGACGCATTTGAGGACATTCCTGGGATTCTGCGACGGGACCAGGCGCATGGTTATTTTGGCTGAAGCCCAGGCTGGAATGATGGTCTTGCTTCCCTCGCCCTGATATCCGCTCGTCAGACCATTGATCTCCAGGGTGGGACGTGCCGTCCGCTGCTCCCAGGCCGTAAAACCCTTTTCTCCAAAGAGGTCGTGGACACCCAGAAAATCCCGATATTCACGCGCATCGAACGGCAAGCGGGCCAGTTGCTTGCGCTCGAAGGCCGACAACGGCTTCACTTCCTTGTAGAAACCGGGAACGGTGACACGCCCCCTGGCATCGCGCAAACTGGCCAGCATCTGGCACAAAACCATGGCCGGGTTGTCGACGGATCCGCCATACAGGCCGGAGTGTAAATCGCGCGAAGGCCCCTGCACCTTCACCTCAATCGCCACCACACCACGCAAGGCATACGTCAAGGCGGGCAAACCCTCACCAGGCATGCCGGAATCGGACACCACCACGGCATCGCACTTCAATTCCTTCCTCCGAGCCTTCAAAAAATGGGCCAGGTTTTCACTCCCCACTTCCTCCTCGCCCTCCATCACAAAAGTCAGATCGCAGGGCAGTGCGGTGCCAGTCTTTAAATAAGCCTCCACCGCATTCAAATGGGCCAGATGCTGGCCCTTGTTGTCACTTGCTCCACGGCCGTATAAGCGGCCGTTTTTTATTTTCGGCTCGAAGGGCGGATTTTTCCAAAGATCAAAGGGATCCGCAGGTTGCACATCATAATGACCATACACCATGTAATGCGGCCGTTTGGCGCCCGCACGCCGCGGGGTTCGGGCCAGGACAACGGGATTCCCCGCCGTTTTGCAAATCTCCACGTCCAAGCCTATGTCGCGGCAATGATTTGCCAGCCACTCGGCGCAGCGCCGCACATCTTCGCGGTGGTCAGGCTGGGCGGAGATGCTTGGGAACCTGACGTATTCACACAGTTCAGAGATGAAACGTGCGTCATTCTTTTTGAGATAGGCCAGAACCTGGCTGGCAGGTGCGGTGCTGTTTTTCATGTATTATGATTCAGTTGACAACGTGCAGGCAGGAGGCGTTAATCGTCCCCTGGCCCTGCCACGCGTTTAACACGCCATGATCATGGAGCGTCGTTGTTATGTGTGTCCACCAGCATTTAATTGGAGGGCGGCGTGTTCGTCTTGGGCGCAGTCTTGAACAAACCACCCAATCCCTTAAGAATCGTGCGGACCTGATTCGTCTCCGTCACCACATTGGTGCTCGCAGTATTGGTCAAATTGGTTTTGGCCCCGCCGAGAATGCCCGACAGGATGCCACCCAGTTTGTTCGTCGAACCGGTCACCCCTCCCAGCAGATTGGTTGCAGAACTCAGGGTGGAGCCAATTTTTTCGCCCACAGCGCCCGGCAAACCAATGAGATTTTTCCCCAGAATGCCCGCGATGGCCAATTCGTTAAACTCCGGTTTGAATTGTCCAACTGTTCCACCGATCTTAACGAAATTTGGCAAATCCGAATAGGCCGCATTGGTGGGAGTATCGGCAGCCAGGAGATTGGCCTTGGCGGCCACAGCTCGGCTCAGCGCCAGGGTCACCGGCAGATTCAGTGTCGAATTGGTCAGCACCGGCGCCAGGGTAATGGGTCCGTTGATACGAGCCTGGAACGCAGGTCCTTCGGCCACAACATTGGTGACCATCACGACGCCATTTCCGATTTTCGTTTCGCTGTGCACGGTGGTCAGTGGTGAATCCAGCAATTCCGGCACGCGCAGCAGTGTGGCCACAGGCGATATCAGGGTGTGGGCACGCTTGCTAATCAGGGCAATGCTGGCATTCGAAAAACTCAGCGAGGTCTCGCCCGACAGGTTCTTTTGCAGGCTGGGTCCCGTGATCCCCGCCCCCTTGACCGCCACCTTCACATAGAGATCCCCCACGTAAAGCCCTTTGTTTGTCGGTGAAAAGGTGGCTATTAACGGATCGGATGGAATGCGATCCCCAAGGAGCGATACATCATAAGTGTATCCCTTGACTCCCAGATCCAGCGCCACCTCGGCTTTTGCCGGAGCTCCATTGATGGTGCATTCACATGGCTTGATCGTCACCTTGCTGCCCGCAACGGTCACCAGGGTATTCAGGTTTGTAATCGCAATATCTCCCAGAAACAACAGCTTGATTTGTTTATCCACCACAATGTTGTCCACCGGCAGCTTGATCGCATCAGGCTCTGTCTCGACCGCAGCCGTCTGAGCGGCTGGGGCATTTGTCTGTGTGGGCGCATTCGTAGCTGAAGCCGCCCACATCTGGTACACCGGCGTCACATCCAGGGCATCTGCCTGCACGGTAAAGCGCCCGGCAAATCCATTGGTCTTGCCCATGTCCAACTGGCCCTTGACCATGACCGTGTTGGTGGCGCGTGTCGTGGGCTCCAGGGCCAGGAACAACTCCTTCAAATTGAGCACCTGTTTTTCCATCTGACCGTCAAGGCGGGCCTCCAGTTTGATGGCGGGCAGGGTTTGCGGCTGGCTCGGATCGCTAATCTTCAAATTCGACACCTTGATCTGGGCGTTGATGGCTGCCGCTCCTGCCGGGTTATACGCCACCTTGGCCGATGGCATGTCGATTTGGATGCTCTCCAGCTTGCGAGGCGTCAAATAAGGGGCGGCAATGGGGCCAAGAGCGTTTTGATTCAGGCCCTGCAATGCAAGTTCCAACTGGGCAACCATGGTGGACATATCCACCGTGCCATGCACCTCGGCAACCCCTCCCGCTTCGAATCCCTGCCGTGGCGAAAGCACCAGGCGTGTGATTTTGAGGGCCGACCCCTTGAGTTCCACATCGAATTCCGCCCCAGCCTGGTATTTTTCAAAACGATACACATCATAGCTCCCGTTGAATTCGCTCAACATGACCGACCCGCTGCAGGCCAGGGTGCCCTTGCGCTGGGAGACCAGTGCATTCCCCTTGAATGAGCCGGCGGTGATGACCGCAGGCACACCACCTGGCACCAGCCTGGAGACAGGAAGCAATTGCCCCTCAAACACCATCTTGGTGCTGTAATCACCATCACTGACGGAATAATCAGCCGAACCATTCACGGTGAAAACGGTGTTTGCCTTCTCGAACAGGTCGAACTGATAGCTGTCGATCTTCGCAGTCTTGAAGTCTTCCAGGTGTCCCAGCAGCTTGATGTTCAGCCTTTCCAGTGCAACCGCATTGGTCCCCATCCGGGCTGACACCTGAGCCCCCTGCCCCTCCATTTCCAGCGACAACTGATGCCCATCCATTTTGGACACAATCCGGCCTGTCATGCCGATGGTGCCCTTGGGCGAGAGATCCCCCGCCAGAAATCCCCAATCCGCAAGGTTGAGGTTGGTCACGCTCAACAGGATCTGGGATTCCTTAACGTTGGCGGCGGCATTTCCCCAAGCAAGCGCCATGGGCTGTTCCAACGCGGCGCGAACCAGATCGCCCTTTGCCTGGGTCGCTCCCAGGTTGAGACGCCTCACCAACGCCGTCGATTTCGTCAAATCCACATCCACTGCATAGTCCAGGTCCAACCCCAGCACCGGAGTCGTTTGCCCCTGCATCTTGATGGCAAATTGGCTTCCGACCACGCGTCCCGACAGCTTGAGATTCCGCGCCTGGTCCATGAAGTCCACCACGTTGGTGGCGTTCACGATGGAATCACCAAAATCCCATCCATGACTCGTCCCAGCCAGGTTGAGGACATTGCGGTCGAGCGCCAGCACTTCGATCTTCAAACGGCCTTCCAGCTTGGTCAGGTCAACCGGCCCGCTCATGCGCAATTGCCCCAGTTTGGCGCCTCCCTTTTCAAACCGGAGCGCCATTTGCTGGATTTCGGTGGGCGTCATGCGCCCCTCAAGCACCAAGGCCATCTGGGCGGCGTCGGCATACCCCCCCTGCCCCTGGGTAAACTGCAGTTTCGCCGATCCATCCAGGCTCTTGGGCGCCAGCGCTGCCGTGAGCTCAAATCCATAGGCCGCCTCGAGCTTGCCTTGAATGGAATCAACCTGGTTGGACGCGCTGCGCATTTCATAGGCCAGCTCAGCCTGCGCATTCAGCTTGCCGGTTTGGCCGTTTTCCAGGCGATCCAGCGTCATGTTGAGACCGCTGATCCGCCCCGATTGTTTCCCCCCAGCAGCCAGGGTGTTCTCATAAATAATCGTACCCTGGCTCAACGACACGTTGCGCACTGCTATTTTGAGAGGTTCTGCGGCAGCCGCTGTCTTGCCTGCCGGGGCGGCAGCCTGGGCCTTGAGAATGGGATCCAGATTGCTCGTGCCATCAGCCTTGTACACCACATGAACCTTCGGCGATGCCACCTTGACCTCCCCCAGGTCAATACGCCCTCCCAGAATGGAAAAGAGGCTGTAACGCACCAGCACGTCGTCCGCCTCCAGAAGCGGCTCCGGCGAACCGGTCTTCACCTTCAGCCCATGCAATGATATTTGGGAAAACGGACTGAGCGACACCGAATCCGCCGTCACCTCCGCCCCGAGGCTTGCGCCCACCTTGGGCAAGACGACGGCTTTGATGAAGCCTGAACTGGTGCAAACAAAATAGGCGATGACCAGCAACACGAACAAGCCAGCCACCACATACAGCAGTTTCCGGACAAGGGATGATGAACCCGTGGACGGGTTTTGATTCTCGTCTGACATAAACACACTTCCTTTGCTAAAATTCTATCGACCTTCCAGTATGCGCACGTAGTCGGCAATGCCCGCCACCGGATCATACTTGGGCTCGTGCCTGAGATCCTGCCGGGCGAGCGTCATGTCCGCCTCGGTATGCGGCTGGTAAAAGCTCGCATAGGGGTTGTCGATATACTCCGGCGCCAACTGGGTGCCCAGGTTTCGGTTAAGCTCCTCAATCACTTCGTTAAAGGAAACGGGGTGGCCCGATCCGCAGTTGTACACAGTGCTGTGCGGAGCATTCACCGCGGCCATGGTCATGGCCACCACATCCTTCACGTACACAAAATCGCGCTTGTGCTCGCCTGCACGAAACACACGCGGCCGCTTCCCCGCCTTCATCTGAAGGTAGAGCTGATAAATCATGCTCGCCGCCGCCTTCTTATGCGGCTCGCGCGGGCCATACACATTAAAATACCGCACCCCCACGATCCTCCACGAGGGATTCCGCCGCGCATATTGGCGGGCCAGGTTATCCAATTGGACTTTGGTAAAGGCGTAAATATTCGCCGGAGCAGGCGGTTGGTCCTCGGACATGCGGCCCGAGCCAATGCCATAGGTGGCGGCTGAAGAGGCGTAGACCACCGGCGTCTGGTTCACTGAAGCAAACTCCAGCACCCGTCGGAATCCTTCCACGTTATCGTGCGTTTGCAGTAATTGATCGTGGACGGTGGTGTCGGTGATGGAGGCCAGATGGAAGATGGCATCAAAGGTGGTGTCCTTGAACTGGACCTCCCAATTCAAACGGGAGACATCGGCGGCCACAAAGTCGCCCCGATATCCTCGCAAGTTCTTAAAATCACCCGAGCGAAAATCATCCACGACCACCACGGATGCATCCGGATAGGCCTCCTGTAACGCAAGCGTGAGGTTCGAGCCAATGAATCCCGCTCCACCCGTCACCAATATGTTCCGCATGGGTAGAACTTAAGCCCGACTGCACCCGAGAGTCAATCCGATGCTTGCCCCCTGCCCCTGCTCATGGTAGTATAAGGAATGAGCCTGGAAGGACTACATGCACCGGTGAGTTCGCCTCTGCCCCACTCCAAGGCCAACCCGCAAACTGCCCCTCCTCAGAAATGGGTCAACTTCTTGGGGGTCGATTTTTTACACGCCCATTCCCGCAATGGTGGAGATCTTTTTTTGACCCGTTACGGCGCCCCCCTGGCCGACTGGCTTCAGCCTGAAAACTGGCACGCCCGGGAATGGTTCCTGACCAATCGCAAACCGTTGGTGGGCACCAGCACCATCTGCCACATCGCCACCCGCCCCGTGCACGGCCGCAAATTGGAACTGATTGCCCGCTATAACCGCGTGGGGGAGGATCTCCTGATGGAGCGGCACCGTTTAAGTCACAATCTGCACGCCGAGTATAACAGTCCTTTTGAGGAGGTTGCGCTGGTCATGGACCTCCGCCGCGGCCGTTTTGGCCCCCCGCATCTGCGCATCTTCACCAAACGTCCCCTGGCCATCTATTCCCCCCCGGAACGCATCGAACTCTGGGAAAGCGGACGCCGCGAGCACATCATCCAGTCCAAGCATTTCCGCCACCCCACCATAAACCTGGATTTGTACCGCCAGTACATGCTCCTGTATGGATGGATCAAAGGCTGCGACGCCGAACAGGCCGCCGACCATCTCAAGTTCAAAAACTCCCAGCGGCGCGAGTTTCTGCTGGATGTGCTGGGATTTGTGAATCACGACCTCGAAATGAAGGGGTTCCGCGTCCTGGACATGAAACCCGCCCATGTCATCCTGCGTCTTAATCCCGATGGCTCATTGCTGCGACGCCGCACAGGCCGTCTGGCCTACGCGCTCATCGACTACGAATTGCTCGAACGCACCCCGGATTATGAGCGATGGCTAAAAACGCACCATTTTGCCGTTCCTCCACAACCCGTCCGGACACCGCCTGTTGCCCCCGCGCAAACAAGCCTTTTACCGGTGAGAGTCAAAAAGGCGCAACCGATCCATCTCCTCCCGTAATCTAAGGAGATGTTTCGATTGCACCTGAAATGACAGTATCGAATTGTCCTGTCCGATGGAGCCATTCTGAGGGCTGTGTCAGGCAGCCACCCAGCTTTCCTGATCTCGTCCGCCATGAGCAGATTGTCTGCCCCTGGCCGATTCATCACCGTCCGAACGGGCTCCTTCTATTATATCGGCATGGGGCCAATAGGCTTGAGCCTTTTTTGCCATCCCTGCCCCCCCTCATCCCGTTCTCCAAAACCACAGAACGGAAAGCGGTTGGGTTATTTTTTATGGTACGAAAGCCCGTGGAACGTCGCAATGATCTCGCCCTGCTCATTCTTCACTTCCACAATGAAGGACCCCAATTTGCGATTCGTGGTGGATGGACGCGCCTCCGCCGTCAAGACCCCCTGATTTCCACCCGGTCGGATATAAGAGATATTGGCGTTGATGCCCACCGTAATTGGACTGATCGAGTTGCTGGCGGCAGCAAATGTATAGTCCGCCAGGGTAAAAATGGCCCCACCCTGCACGCTACCCAACCCATTCAAGTGGCACTCCTTGATCACCATCCGCGCCACCGCATGGCCCTCACTTGCAGATACCAGTTCAATGCCGGTAAGGCTCGCATACCGGTCCTTCTTCAGAAACTCAATTGATTCATTCATATAATATGCCAGGTGCCATCATTGCTTCTGGCTCTCCGGCTTAAAGACACTCTGAACAGCCTCAAGATATTTCAACCCGTTCACCGTGTCTGGCTCCAGATAACTCCCCTCCGTCCATTCATTCCAGCAGTTTATGTTCAGGATGCGAGGCCCCCCCGGTTGGGATTCAAGGCGTTTTCGCGCCATCTCCAGTGCCATGCGAAACCGCTCCGGCGTGTTCTGACCGATGGTGTTGGTGAAGGGATAACCGAAATTCCCAAATTCATCGTCCTGACATGCCCGGGGACTCGAATCCCACCCCATCGATATATTGGGATAATAGGGCACGGAAAACATTTTCACCGCCTGATCCCAATATTTGAAGTACGCATCCCGCACCTCATTGTAATCGGTCACTTGCTGATTGAGAGGGACATGGTGGATCCAGACATACGACGTCACCGAGTCGAACCCCAGTTCCCGCACCACTTTGGCGGCATCCACCGGTTTCTGTTCCCCAGGAAGTATGGGCTGCCCCCAGACCACGGCATTCAAATGCACCCCCGGCAACCCCGCCGCCCGCGCTTTCTCGCGAAATGTGTCCAACGCCGCACGGGTTGCCTCCATCGAGCCAAAACTCTCCAGCAGCTTGGTCAGTTCATAGATGGAAAAATAAGGTTTCCCGTCGATCTTCCAGTACGAGGGATGCTGGAAGTAATCCTTGATCACATGATCCCTGATCCGTGCAAACCCCTCCGGGCTGACTTTACCCGGATAAAGCACCTTCTGCGGCGTGCCACGCTTGTAGGGGTGTATCTCCAGCCAGTCGTGATTGGCCCACATGAAGGCGAATTTGATCCGGTTGTTGTTGGTGGCCTGAAGAAATCCACGATCAATGGGCCGGTCCAAAAACGGGCCATCATTATAGTAATACCAGTCAAATATGAAGGCATCGATGCCATGATCCGCGGCCGCAGCAATCTTTTGCGCCATGACCTTGGGATCCGATTCGTCCTGACACCCCCATAGCGGCACCTTGGGCTGTTGATGCCCTGGAAAACGGGGCTTCGCGGCCTTGACCAGTTCCCACTCCGACCATTCCTTACCCTTGTTTTGGGTATTCCGGAGATCCCCGGGGTGGTAGTTTCCAAAATAGTAGCTCGCCACCGTGATCTTGTTTGAAGCTGATGCCATATCCGCACCCCATGTGCCCTCCGCCCCTTGCATCAAGGTCCAGACGAACACCAGGCACACAAGCCAGTTCCCACGCTTCTGTTGGTATTGCATGGGGCAAGGTTACCGCCTCTCTCCTGGAATTTGAACCTTTTTTCCGATTCCACCCCGCCCGGATGGGATCATGGCATGACTTTGGGGGGTGCCTATGGGACAAAAAGTCTCCACGGGCGGGGTGGCCCTTTCTCAACTCCTCGAAAGACGGCTCCAGCAATGTCTAGGGAGCGTTACGCAATCGATAGAATTTCTGACCATTCGGAACCTCCAGCAGAACATTCTGTCCCTTGATGACCACCGGGGCATTGGTCACAATCGTCCATGGGCCATTCACGGCATCAGGGGCGCTCTCGACAATGTATTGCGTGCCATTGGCCGGCCAGGAAATCACCGCATTTAGAGCGATGTTCAACACGGGCGGAGGCTGTACAATTTCCTGCACAAACAGTTCATAGCCAAACGTTCCATCACTTCCGGAACCCGATTCCTGCGAAAAGATCCCGATGGCATCAAAAGCATTCGTCGGCGCGGCGCCAAGGCTGTAACGGGGCATGCGCAACGTAAAATATCTCCCCATGCCATCGGTGACGGTTACCCGGCGGGTACTCCAGGAGGCACTCGAATCCCAGCCTTCCGACCCGAAATAGCTGGAGCCAAGAGCATTGGTCAGAGAGGCATCGCTGGCCAACGTGAGACCGTTGATGCGCACACGCATTCCCTGATAGTGCTCGCCGCCCGTGGCCCGCGTGGCGTCAAAAACATCCTCATGCGTTGCAGGATTGCCATCGTCGGGTCGCATGACAGCCGCCAGAGAAATGACCTCTGGCGCGGGCACCCCATAATGAGCCGCAAGGAGTGTCAGCGAAAAATCCGCCTCAGGGGCATTATCATGGGCCTCGTTGATGTTGCGTTTCCCTCCATAGAAAAGAGACCGATTTGCGGTCACCTGCACCAGATCACCCGCGCGGAAATGATGCCCATCAGGAGCGTAATCAAGTCGGTTGAGTTCGGAAATCCAATCCTCGTTCGAGTAGCTCAAATCGCTGTTGTGCAACCAGGGCTGGTTGCCATAGTTCTGTCCCATCCAGCAGGTCGTGCCGCCCCGATCTCCTGCATCAACCGCCTGGATCACGATCTGCCATTCGCCCCCCATCCGGTACTGGTTCGCCCCGTTGTCCCAGGGCAGAAAATTGGGGTCGCCTGTCAACATCTCCTCCGGGTTGTTGAGAATCACCCCCGTCACGGTAATGGGAAAGGTCCCCTGCCAGGCGCTGGTGCCATCGGGCTTGACGCTTTGAAGGTTTGCATGAGTCTCAGCCAGGGTCGTCTGCGGGGCCATGGCCAGGACAAGAATCGTGGCCATGCTTAATGCCTGTATCGTGTTCATATCTTTTTGTTTGATGAGAGGGTGGCCTCACAACCAGGAGAAGCGGGGCCACCCTTGGTATTACTTTTTACATTATTCGTAATACCACAGGCATTTCGTGTTACGCAAACTTATTTTCGTATTACGCTACCCCTCTCCGATTACCCTCCTCCGGAACGCCCATACGACTTGGAATTTGGTGCTTCTCACCCCGCTGATGCCCTTCCTCCCGGCCAGGACGTGTAATCCATCCCCCCACAACAATCACCTGCATCATTTTCGTATCATATTACACATCAACGCATTATAACGATATTCATCCCTGACAACCCACATCATTGCCTGCAGGATTTCAGGGTCTGACGGGTATGGCCAAAATTTTGTTTCCCTTTTTACCGCATTCTTTTAGGATGTTTGGTCAATCGCAGGTGTTTTGCGATTTCAGACACTAGAAGACTAAAGAATATGCCACTAACTCATACACGCGATTTGTTCGCCAAGGCGCTCAAAGGTAAGTATGCGCTCGGCGCTTTTAACGTTAACAACATGGAGCTGATCCAGGCCATTGTGGAAGCCTGCGAGGAGGAGAAAGCGCCACTGATTCTTCAGATTTCCAAGGGAGCCCGCCAATACGCCAATCCCGTTTACCTGAAGAAACTTATCGAGGCTGCCATCAGCCTGACGACGATCCCCATCGCTGTTCACCTGGACCATGGCGACACCTTCGAACTGTGCAAGGAATGCATTGATGAAGGATTCACCAGTGTGATGATCGACGGCAGCCATCTGCCGATGGAAAAGAACATCGAGTTGACCAAGAAGGTCGTGGATTACGCCCACAAACACAACGGTGTGGTGGAAGGCGAACTGGGCAAATTGGTTGGCGCCCAGCACGATGACGGCGAAGTGACCGGCGGTTTCTCCAAGAGCGGTGTTTACACCAATCCTGAGGAAGCGGTCGCATTCGTCAAAGCCACAGGCTGCGATTCCCTCGCGGTGGCCATCGGCAACTCGCACGGTGCCTACAAGTTCAAGGGTACCCAGCACCTGGACCTCGAACGCCTCAAGGCCATCAAAAAGGCCCTCATGGACGCCAATCTGGGCGACTACCCGCTGGTGTTGCACGGTGCTTCGAGCGTGCCCAAGGAATTGGTGCAGGAAATCAACAAGTACGGTGGCAAGATGGGTGAAGACACCGCTGGCGTGCCTGAAGCCGACATCGAAATCGGCCGTCGTTTTGGCTGCGCCAAGGTCAACATCGACACCGACCTCCGCCTGGCCCTCACGGCTGGCATCCGCAAGGTCTTCTCCGAGAGCCCGAAGGAATTCGATCCTCGCAAGTACCTCGGTCCTGCCCGTGCCAACGTCAAGGTCCTCGTCAAGCACAAGGTCAAAGACGTTCTGTGCTGCGCCGGTCACGCTTTTGACTAAATCGATAGGTCAAAGTTTTGCACAAAGAGCGGAAATGAACTTTCCGCTCTTTTTCTTTTTTCAAGGGCATGGCTTCGTCCGGAATGAAGCGGCACCCCCGATTGGACGGGTTTATTGGGGAAACTCACCCTGGGTGGCGCGATCCAGATTATCCAGGATGCCGCCAAAATATCCCATGTAAAACGTGATGATCTGATAGCCGAAATACACGGCAAAACCAAGGAACAGCACCCGCGGCAGCCATTCACCAAAGCTCTTGTACTGTCGCGTGCCTTGCTCCAGGTAATTTTGGCGCAATTCGCCCAGAGAGTCATCCAGTTTGCCACTGGCCTCGCCGGTTCGATAGAGGCTCACAAACAGTTGGGGAAACACCTTGTATTTTGCGATGGCATTCCCGGGCAGCTCGCCACCCTGAATAAGCAACCGGGCTTTCTCCACAGCCCTGATGATGGCCGGGGACCCGCTGGCCAGCGCCGCCAATTCCCAGGCGCGCACAGTGACCACCCCCGCCGCCAGCAACGCCTCCAGCCCCAAGGCCAGACGTCCCAAGGCCATGGACTTGCGCGCCCTGCCATACCAGGGAACAAGCCCGCTCATACGCTCGGTCACCGCCCGCCACCCCCGCGCCCGGCTATCGTTCCCCAACCAGGCGAGAAGGAACACCACCCCGTATCCCACGAGGAAGATGTTGAGCTTGACCAGCACAAAGTGGCGTATGACCGCCACCGAGCCATCCACCAGCCCTTTCCATACAAACTGCCCGAAAAGCGGCGTGGGAAAAATCAGCACCGCCAGATGCAGCAACACCAGCGGATACGCCAGGCCGCCGATAATGGTGCGCATGACCGTGGCCCGGTTGTTGTAATACTCCGATAGCTGGCGCAGGCATGTGTCCAGCCTCCCGCTTTTCTCCCCAGCCTCGATCAAGGCGATATCGAATTCAGGCAGCCACTTCTGTTGATGAAAGGCTTCATGCAGTTGATACCCCTGATTGAGCGACTCGATGGCCTTGGTGAGCGGTTTGCGAAAACTATAATGGGGCGGTTGCTGGCGGATCATCTCCAAGCTCTGAATCAGGCGCAAGCCGCCCGAGACCATGCGGGCCAGTTGGTAATAGAACTCGGCCATATGGCCCAAATAACCCGGGGTGATGATGGCTCGCATAGGACTCTCCTACCACATTTGAAGCCACCTTCAAAGCCAAAAGTGCGTTCCCTGAAGTCTTTAGAAAGAAAGTGCCCCCCGCATTCTTCTGGCCGCCAGGGCGGATTTGCGGTTGCGCGAATGTCCCGGCTGCGCCACGTTTTCCTCACAGCATGACCTGCGACTGGAACACTTTGGTCGGAACCGCACGCGCCGAGGTTGCAAAGACTCTGCGCAGACTGCCCGCCCGCCTCCGGAGCGAGGCTGAACAGGTGCCCGTCCTCTATCATCGCCTACCCAGCCGTGCCATGGAAGCCGACGGTATTGCCGATGATACCCTGGGATTGTTCGTCGGGCGCGCCTTTGATGAGGAGGAGTACAGCACCGAACCCCTGCCGCCTCAAATCCTGCTGTTCCTGGAGAATCTCTGGGAGTATGCAGACAGGGATGAGGCCCTGTTCCTCAAGGAGGTCCGGGCCACCTACCTGCATGAGCTGGGGCACTTCCTGGGCCTGGATGAACTGGACCTAGAAGAGCGCGGTTTGGAATAAGCCGCCCCGCGCTCAACCATTTCAAATTCAGCCAATGGCGGCCGCAATGGCATCACCCATTTCAACGGTACCCACTTTGCGGGCGCCCTTTTCCTTGGGGCTGAAGATGTCGCCCGTGCGATAGCCCGATTCGATCACCTTCATGATCGCCTGGTCAACGGCGGCCGCGGCCTCAGTCAAACCAAAGCTGTATCGCAACATCAAGGCCACTGAGCCGATCTGGGCAATCGGGTTGGCCAGGTTCTTGCCGGCAATGTCCGGCGCCGTGCCACCAGCCGGCTCGAACAGGCCAAAGGTTTTATCACCCGTGGTTTGTCCCAAACTGGCGCTGGGCAGCATGCCGAGCGATCCGCCCAACGCGGCCGCTTCGTCGCTCAAAATGTCGCCAAACATGTTCTCGCACAGCATCACATCGAACTGCGCGGGGCGCAGCACCAGTTGCATGGCCGCATTGTCCACGAGCAGGTGCTCCAGCGTCACATCGGGAAATTCCTTCCCCACCGTCGTGACGACATCGCGCCACAGGATGCCGTTTTCCAGCACATTGGACTTGTCAATGCTGGTCACTTTCTTGCGGCGCTGCCGGGCAATCTCAAAGGCCACACGCGCAATGCGCTCGATCTCCGGCGTCGTATAAACCTGGGTGTCAATGGCCCGGCGAATCCGCTTGGGCGCACTAGTCCCCTTGTGGTTCATATCGACCACTTCCTCGGTCTTTTTGGGTTGGCCAAAATACAAGCCGCCCGTCAATTCACGCACCACCAGGATGTCGATCCCCTCCCCCTGGCGTTCAGGACGCAATGGGCAGGCATGGGCCAGCGCGGATGGGAGCTTCACGGGACGCAGATTCGCGTAGAGCTTGAATTCCTTGCGCAACCGCAAGAGGGCCGCCCGTTCAGGCCGCTCTTCCTTGGGGATCGTGGGATCCCGGTCCGGCAAGCCGACCGAGCCGAATAGAATGGCATCGGATGCCTTGCACAGCTTGAGCGTGCTCTCGGGCAAAGCCTTGCCATCAGCATCGATCCCAGCCCACCCCACCGGGGCAGGTGTGACATCCATCTTGAAACCAAAACGCTTTTCCAGCGCGCGCACCACCTTGATGGCCTCGCGCATGACCTCGGGCCCGATGCCGTCACCGGCCAGGGCCGCCACTTTGCAAACCTTGTTCATTTCGGGGGGCGATGATTAAAAGGAGGGGGCAAAAGGTCAAACAAATCCGGTCTACCTCATCCCCATACAGGCTTCCTCACACCGTTTTCCTCCCTTGCGCCTCATGTGAAAGGCTGCGCTCCTTCCATTGCCAACGCCCTCATGATGAAGTGGATACCGCCAATATCACCCTTTCTGGGACCACCGGTGATGTCCGCAACCACTGTTTCACACCTCCCGAAAGATTTCTTTTTGGAACAATTCACTCCACAGGGCTTCCTAGAATAGGATTGCATTTCACAAGGCATCTGAGAGGATGCATGCACACAATGACCATTATTATAACTAATGTCATTGTATCACAATCACATGCACATACATCAGTCCAGCAATGCCTTACGTTGCCGCACCCTCGCGGCCGCCGGCTTGGCGCTTTTATCGCTAAACGCCACCGCTCAGACTAATACCGCTTCGGCCACCTCTCAAACAGCCTCGACGAACTCGACGGCGTCGGCCGCGACCCTTTCGCAATCGGGAAGCGCCACGGAGGATTGGCTTAAGAAATCCAAAAACCCGGTTTCATGGCTCAAACTGAACGGCGATCTGCGCCTGCGCGATGAGTACATGATCAACGCCCCCACCCTCAATGACCGGGCCGCTGGCAGCGAACGCAACTACAACCGTTTTCGCGCTCGCCTGGGCGCCACGTTCACTTTTGTTGACAACCTGGACATCAATTCGCGCGTCATCGCCGAGCCGCGCCTGTGGTATCGGGGCCGCACCCCTCAAAAAGGCAGCACGGACGACTCCGGCTGGGATTGGACCGAGGGCATCATCGACACCCTGAATGTCAACTACACCAACGCGTTCAACCTCCCCATGGCCATCACCGCCGGACGCCAGGACATCCGCCTGGGCGATCCCACCGCCCCATGGCTCGTGGCCGATGGCACCCCGCTGGATGGCTCGCGCACTGCGTTCTTTGACGCCGTCCGCGTGAATTACAAGGTCGAGGAGATCGATACCACGGTGGACGCCGTCGCCATCGATCAGCATGCGATGAATGATTACTGGCTGCCTCCCATCAATCACCTCGAGAAAACCTTGTCCGAGCAGGATGAGCGCGGCGCCATTCTCTACGTATCCAACAAAACCCTGCCCAAGACCCAGGTGGATGGCTTTTTCATCTACAAACATGACCGCCGCGTGATGTCCTCGGGCAATGACTCCGATCTCTATACCCTGGGCGGACGCGTGGCCGGCGAGTTTGCCGAACATTACAAATACAACACCGAAGGCGCCTGGCAGTTGGGTAACAAGAACAGCGCCGATGTCAACGCCTTCAGCGTCAACTCCTCGATCAGCTACCTCTTCAAGGACCACCTGAACAACACCGCCCGCTTCTCGTATGAGTATGCCAGCGGTGACAACCCGAACAGCGCCACCTATACCGAATTCGATCCCCTCTGGGGCCGCTATCCCCGGTGGAGCGATCTGTATATTTACAGCATGAGCCCGAGCACCGAAGGACGGCCTTCGCAAATCGCGAACCTGCACCGCATCGGCCCCGGTTGGAGCCTCACGCCCTGCAAAAAGACTGAGGTCGTCTCCAACGCCTACCTGTTGCTGGCCGACAACAACACCTACGCCAACAAGGCGGGCCTGTTCACCCAGCATGGCGGCATCCGCGGCGAGATGCTCCAGGTGCTCCTCAAGTACAAATTCAACTCGCACATCAGCAGCCATCTCCTGGGCGAATTCCTGTGGCCCGGTGACTACTATGCCAACCGGGACACCATGCAGTTCCTCCGGGCTGAAATGATGCTCACCTGGTAAGCATCCCTTGCTTTCAATTCACAGGCGCGGTCCGCAAGGCCCGCGCCTTTTTTTACCCCGCACACGCGACCCCATGCTGTAAATGTCCCCCGCCTGTGATGGAACACGGCCTGCTCAACATTCGGATGGGCCTGGACTGCGCTCACCATCTTCACTACTGCAACCGCCCGCATCAAGGGCTTGATTGCCGCACGCGATTGGAGTTAATAAGGGGAATCCAGTAAACGAACGGTAAGCGAGTCGGTCAAAACCACGGCGTCCCCGACCTCTTGTCAGTTCAAATCGGACCATGAAGAGGCCG
>CAZIDG010000021.1:20637-54261 GCA_964538065.1 uncultured Verrucomicrobiota bacterium | reverse complement strand
CCCAACTATGACATGCTTAAAGGAGAATGTCACTCTATTATGCGAGACTCAATAGGTCCGCGATTGGGTCCACGCCATGGCAACTCTGAGGTTGAAAGGTCTGTGTGGCGCTGCGTATGTATCCTATTTATAATGAATAGGATATCAACAGCATGGAACAATGCATTCGTGTGACATCGGACGAAAATGGTCAATTGTGGACGCTGTTTGTTGAAAAAATAAAGGCCGGGTTATTCACCCGGCCTCTCTTTACGGAAATTGAAGTTGAGAGCTTAAATTTCGCTATCCACCCGCGGCTTGCTCAGCCACCCAAGTCCTTAATCTCCGCGGCGCCGCAGTTCTACGCCTTTTACACACGGTTTAATCAAATCTGCATTTCTGCATCGATTAATGACGGTGTTAATATGACCGAAAGCGGTGTCATCTGCCAGTCACCAGTTCTGGTGACACGATGGGGGCAAGGTGGGGATGCTATTGCCGGAGGAATTTGGCCACGGCCTCAGTCCGCGTACGGACCTGAAGTTTTTCGTAAATGCGGCGGATGTAAGTATGAACCGTTTCGTAGCTGACGCCCATGGTCTCTGCGATTTCCTTGTACAGAAAGCCCTTGGCCAGACAGTCAAGGACCTGTTGCTCACGGGGGGAAAGATTGTCCGAAGCTTGTGGAGAAGGTCCTGATCGTTGAAAGGATTGGACGACTTTACGGGCGATGTGAGCGGTCATGGGAGAGCCGCCATTTTTTACTTCCTGAATGGCCGCCAGCAGTTCGTCTTTGGAGGTGCGTTTGAGAAGGTAACCACTAGCACCTGCGGCCAGGGCATTGAAGATGTTTTCGGTATCCTCATACACCGTCAGCATGAGAATTTGAATGCCAGGTGAAAGTTGTTTGAGCCTGCGAACGCATTCGACACCATTGATGCCAGGCAAATTGATATCCATGAGCACCACGTCCGGACGCTCGTTGGGGAGGACCTCCAGTGCGGCTTCTGCATTGGAATGCTGGCTGAGGCATTTGAAGCCTTCCGCACGATCAATCAAGCGTGCCAAGGTGGTGCGCACCTGTTCGCTGTCTTCGACGATGGAAACGTTGATTGGCATGCCTTATTCAAAAAACACCATGGGCCAACGGCCAATGCTCAGGATTGTGGCGTGTTGTGTTGACCCTGTCAATGATGCCTGTGCATGCCGTGCAAAAACGGCCATCATATCGAAGCCTGAGAGCCCGCATTTGAAGGGGGCAACCCATTGTATGTGGCGTTTTCTGTGCAGGCATGGATAAAAATGAGAGCCTGGATGACAAAAAGGGCGTGCCCAGGCACGCCCTTGAGAGTTGACTTGAAGGCGATTATTTAAAACCTAACCTGTTCGAGGAACTTCAAACTTTGTGGAATTTGTTGGACGGATACTGGTGACTCATCCTCGATGAAGTAGTACTTCACGCCGGCCTTTTTGGCGGCTTTGAGCACGGCAGGAATATCAATTTGTCCGGAGCCGATGGTAACGTCGTTTGTAACATCGGTGCCGCCCGCCAGGGAACCGGTCTTAAGTCCTTTTTTCATGTCCTTCAGATGCATCAATTCCCAGCGTTTGCCATATTTCTGCAGCAGCTTGACTGGATCCTGAGCCGGGAATACCACCCAAAAGATGTCCATTTCAAAGGTCACATATTTGGGATCGGTGCCCTGAATGAGAAGGTCCATGAGTGTGCCATCGCCGTAGGGTTGAAATTCATACCCATGCTGATGGTAGAAGAACCGCACACCGTGTTTGGCCATGACCTCGCCGGCGTGGTTGAAGACGTTGATCACTTCGCGACAGAGTTTTTCATCAAAATCACCGTTGTGAGGAATCCAGGCTACGCCTGCATATTTTAAGTTAAGGGCTTTGGCTTCCTTGGCCACGCCTTCGGCGTCATCGCGGAAGCGTTCGTAAGGAAAGTGGGCGGCAATGGGCTTGAAACCATGCTCGGCCATGACGCTGTTAAACTTGTCTGCAGGCATGTTGTAAGTGCCGGCGAGTTCGACATACTTGATGCCCATGTCGCGCACGAGAGCCATGGATCCCGGAACGTCTTTGGCAAACTCATTGCGCAGACTGTACAATTGGAGGCCGACGGGGCCCTTAAAGGAAGGTCCTGTGCCGGTTTGTTTGGCCTTGGCCGCGCTGACGTCGGCCACGGTGCATGCCAGGGTGCAGACAATGACACCCGCTAGTAGTGTTAAATGCTTCATTGCCTGCTTTCCTATCACAACACGGGGAAAATGAAAAGGGGGAACGGGATGGGCAATAGGGTTGCAAGATATGGATCAACCATGACAATAATGACTGCTGAGCATCGCATGAATAACCTGCCTCGAATTGTGGTGTTGGATGGATACGCCTTGAATCCAGGTGATTTGGACTGGACGCCGTTGCATGCCTTGGGTGCGTGCACCATTTATGAGCGTACCCCAGTCGGTTTGATTTTGGAGCGCAGTCAAGACGCTCAAGTGCTTTTAACCAATAAAACACTGCTCACTCGCCAAACACTGGAGCAGTTGCCGCGATTGCGTTACATCGGTGTTCTTGCAACGGGATACAATGTGGTCGATGTGTCTGCGGCCAAGGAGCGGGGGGTGGTGGTGACTAATGTGCCGGGCTATAGCACGGACTCTGTGGCACAGTTGGTCTTTGCTCTAATTCTGGAACTCACACACCATGTCGGGCACCACGCCGGGACGGTGCGGGATGGGAAATGGTCTCAAAATGCCGACTTCTGTTACTGGGAGCATCCTTTGCTCGAATTGAAGGGATTAACGATGGGTATAGTGGGGTATGGCCAGATTGGACAGGCCGTGGCCCGCATTGCCCAGGCCTTTGGCATGAGAGTTTTGGTTCATACACGGACACGCCCCGCCGTGATTACTGGCATCGAATTGGTTTCATGGGAAGAGCTGTTGAAAGAGGCTGATGTCGTGTCGCTACACTGCCCGTTGACGCCGCAGACCCAGGGACTGATCAATACCAGCACTCTTGCCCTGATGAAGCCATCGGCTTTTTTGATCAATACCGGCCGCGGTCCACTCATTGTGGAAGCGGATCTGGCAAAAGCATTAACCGAAGGAAAGATCTCCGGCGCAGGGCTCGATGTCCTGTGTGTAGAACCCCCTTTAACAGATAATCCACTCCTTGCGGCTCCCCATTGTTTCATTACACCTCACTTGGGGTGGGCTACAAAAGCTGCGAGAATTCGGTTGATGAATGTCGTGGCGGCCAATCTGGCTGCCTATTTGAAGGGAGAACCGCAAAACGTGGTTGCTCAATAACCAAACTCTTCCGTAAAAGATGAGAATCTGGCTGTAAAAACGCCACAACCCGTCGCCCCAATTAAAACCGGATGTAATTATTCAACGCCCCACATTGCGGGCAACGCGACCGATCAACATCGGCGTCGTCTGTATAAACAAAAGCACATTTGTTGCAGCGGAATATCCGGTCCGCACTGGGGGATGGCTCAAAACGTCTTCGTCTCAACTCAGAGTACAGGGCGATGACTGTAAGGGCCGAAAGCATGACAACCACGTAGGCGAAAATTAAGTCGTCTGGGTTCATAACTCATTCTTAATGAGTTTGTTGTGAAGTTGGAATTCCATGCGTGATTTATGGGGATTTGAGACTCACACCATTCGTGGTTTCGGGGGGCATGGTGATCCAATTCACGATGAGGTATCCCCACATTAAAGGATAGGCTGACGTAATGGAAGATGTCCCAGGAGTGGGTATAGGTGCAAAACGCAGTTGATGTGCCCTTGCGAGTGCCATTTGATCTGCGATGGGTTGGCCACAGGAAGTAAGCAGGCGTAGTGAATGAACATATCCTGATGGCGAGACAGCCAGTTCGAGCAGGGTTCGAGAGGCAGTCTCCGTATTGGTGCAACCAGGCAAAACCAAGGGGGTTAATAGTCCGCGATGATCCAATGGTGCAGTGAGGGTGACGGTGGACTGAGTCACTATTGTGGAGATTGAGACAGGTAACGGGACAAAGGGTGGGGTGGGTTTGCCCGAAACCATCGATGTTCCCTGTCCAAGATCATGCAGAAAGGCATCGGAGGCGAGGCCGATGGTCGCCGGGTTCAGACCAGGGCCGCTGGTGGCCTCCTTCCATTGATACCAAGGGTGCTCCGTTGCTTGTTCATTCAGCCATGCCGAACCTGAAAAATTGCGTGAATCAGCACGCGAGAACAACATGGGATTCAAGTATTCCAACCAGGATAAATTGGCCGAGGCATATTCAGTTTTCGACAACATCCGCTGGGGAAGGGATGAAGGCTCCTGGGGGGGGCGAATCGGCAGGGGACGGGAATAATAGCGCAAAAGCAGCAACTGCCCCGCGCAGAGAATGAGGAGCGTCCAGACCCATCGGCGGTATGACCACGGAGGGCGATCCTTGACCACGTCCATCATGGTCGCACAGGGGTAAGACCAGCGGCCGGTTGTGCGGCAAGCAACACCTCCCGCAGGCCGGCTTCGGCGGCCAGTTTGCTTAATTTGAAGAATGCGGCCAATTCAACCGACTTATCCGCCTGGATCACCATGACCAGGTTGGTATGGAGGGCGGCCTCGCGAGATAGGCGTTCCCGCAAGGCATTTTCCTGGATGATCTGATTTTCAAAAAACATCTGTCCTCCCAGGTCCATGGCCACGACCACCGATGGCGCATCGAGGCCGGGTAATGGCTTGCCTTCCGCATTGGGCAGTTGGATGCGAATACCCGGTGTGAAGACCAGGGTGGTGTTCAGAAGCAGGAAAATAACGAGCAAAAACAGTACGCCGGCAAATGGAGCAATGTCCAGTTGTCCGCGGAATATCTTGGCGTTTCGAGGGAATTTCATGCCGGTTTCTGACCGGAGTTTTCCGTAACAATGTTCAAGGTCTCGGTGGCTGCGCGTTCCATGTCCAGGACGATGGAATTAACCCGGCTGACCAGGTAATTATATCCGGCATAGCAGGGGATGGCCACCGCAAGGCCGCCGGCTGTTCCAATGAGAGCCTCCCAGACGCCTCCCGCCAATATTCCCACATGAGCATAGAGGCCGGCCTGCTGGAGGTTCCAAAAAATGCGAATGAAGCCCAGCACCGTTCCCAGCAATCCCAACAAGGGCGCAATGTGCGCGATGGTGGCCAGAAGATTGAGTTTTTCCTCAAGACGGGGAACCTCGATGAGGCCCGCTTCTTCAAGGGCTTCGCGCACTCCATCGCGTCCTCGTTCACGGTTTATGATGCCGGTTTTCACCAGACGGGCCACGGGACCAGGGGTGGCTTCGCAAATGGAGATGGCCTCCACCACGTTATCCCGGCGCATGACATTACGAACACCATTGAGAAACTCAGTGGAATTGATTTGCGCCCGGTGGTAATGCAGAAAACGCTCTGCAAACACCGCAACAGCCACAGCGCTGAGCAACATCAGCAACCACATCACAGGGCCGCCATGACTAATCAAAGTTGGCAACATGACTGCTTATATAGTCCACAGCACTTCCAACGACAAGCAGAAGCGTGTGGGTGCTCCTTTTAAGGAAGAAAGGGAGCGGGAACATCTGCTTAGGAGTTAATAAATGCCAAACTAACACAATAAGTGGATAGAACTGCTGGATGCGAACCAATGGATATGATGTAACATCTTAGCATGTAGGGATATACGCAAACATGAAGGGAATCGAGTAGATAAGGTCTAAAGACTCTAATTTACTTGTTAAATTGTCATTTAGAAATTAATATTGGAGTTGTTGGTGGTGGCTGAAACAGCAGGCATACAAACTTATGCATACACTCGTACTATTTTGCTTGATCGGTCTGGCTCCTTTTTGCCTCCAAGCGGCTCAAGCGCCTTATTTTACGGATTTTGAGAGCGGTGCTGGTGTTGAATGGTCTGACAGCACGACCGACAATACATATCCAGGGGTGTTTTCGCGGTTTTCAGGCCGCTTTGGCAACCAAAGCCAGACCCTGACCCTTTCCAATATGACGGTGGGAGCCTCGTATACCGTCAGTTTTGATTTGTACGTACTGGATTCGTGGGATGGGGGTGGGGATACCATGGATGTGCAGGTGGATGGTTTTGACGTCTTCAAATACACCTTTAGCAACTATAATGGGAACCCTCCGAACAATCCGCAGAGCTATCCAAATAATCCAGATATCGGGCGGTATGACATGGGATTCAGTGGATATGTCGATGCGATATATCGCAATGTGGAAGTGCCCTTTGTGGCTTCCAATGCCGTCGTGCATATCTCGTTCCAAGGTATTGGATTGCAGGATATTAACGATGAATCCTGGGGGATTGATCACGTTGGTGTCAAATTGACATCTCAGTTGGAGAATACCTATGTGCGTTTTTGCACCCTTCCAACCCAAGGCTCGTCAAATGCCCTTGTCATTGACCAATTTGCCATCAGTGCAAGTCGAAATCTGCTAAGTACAGCGGCCACCAATCTGGCAAATTATACCTTCAAGGAAGCTGGGGCCAACGGGACGTTGGGAGATGGTGATGACGTGGCGGTGCCTTTTGATATTTCAGTATCAGGCAAGGATGTTCAGTTTACTTTGAAGTCAGCGCCACTCCAACCGGGGCGATATCGTTTTGCGCTATTATCAACACTGTTGGACGCCAATAACAACGCGGTAACAGCTTTTGCGCGTGATTTCGTGGTGGTGAATCCGACCTTGGGTCTCATTGAACCTCTGGTCAACGGCACCATACAGGATGCCGCGGCACTTCCGATGACCGAAACGCCCACAGGAACGGGTTTCTATACAGCTGCGGGCTTGGGAGTGTTCAGTTCGGTGGGAGAATTGGACTACTGGAGCTTCGATGCTGAAGCACAGGATCGAGTGACCATCCGCTTGGAGGCGGAAAAGACGGGCACGTATCCCCGGTTATTTTTGCAGAATGCCAATGGGGACAACCTGCAAACAGTGTATGGCGATGGGAACGGGGTGGCGGTTTTGCAGAATTACACCATCAGTACGCCCGGCACCTATTTCCTCCGTGTTTGGACGGATAGTGCCATTACAAAGTATCGTCTTCGTGTCGATCAGTCACGAGGACCACAGCTTGAATCCGAAGACAACAGTTCACAAGCCAATGCCAATCCAGTGTCCTTGAGCATACTGACCGGTGCTTACCAGGCCCGTTTGGCAGGAAGTCTGCCCGCCGGGGATGGAAATGGCGATTGGTTCAATGTCGGGGTGCTGAATCCAGGAAATGCAATCAGTGTTGTGGCGACACCCGTGGCAGGGAGTGGGATTCAATTGAGCAATCTTGTCCTGTCCGTCGAGAACGCCGGTTCAGGCAATGGTGTGGCCCTGGTGACGAATACCAGCGGATCGCTTAATTACACGGTTGCATCGAACGATGTGCATTATGTGCGGGTTTCCACAGCTGGTACGAATCTTAATTGGAGAGCGCAGTATTATATCACGATCAGCATTGTGGACGGGGTTCCACCGGTGGTCGTTTCAACGAGTGTGCCCTCAGCCAATGGAGTTACGACCAACCTGATTGACACCATCCGCGTGGTGTTTAGTGAGAACCTAAACCCCTCCATTACCATGCTGGGTCATCGCGGCGGTTCGTATAAGGGGCATTATTATTTCCCGACCACAAACGCCATGAGTTGGAAGGATGCGGAGTCGATGGCTCAGACCATCGGTGCTCACTTGGCGACTGTAAACGACGCCCTCAAGAACAAATGGTTGAGGGAGAATTTCGCATGTCTGGGGTCATTTTGGATTGGGCTTTCAGATGAAACCAATGAAGGGGCGTTTATTTGGACAAGTGGGCAACCCATTTCGTTTGTGAATTGGAATTCCGGTGAACCGAATAATTCAAACAACGAAGACTACGTTCAAATGGTACCCAGTGGTGCCTGGAGCGATGTTTCGGGCACAGTGCAGACATATGGTGTGGTGGAAACGACCTCTCTGGGGGCGGACCAGGATGGAGACGGCATTCCAGATGCCTGGGACCTTTTTCCAAATGATCGGTTCAACGGGCTCCAATTGAGGGCTGCTGGAACAGACGGTATTTTTGGCACTGGCGATGACGTCTATTACCAGCCGTACTTTGACGGCGTTCCCACTGGAACTGAAGCTGTCATTAGAATCGCGGATGGTCCACTGCAGCCGGGGAAGTGTCAATTCATCCTATCCGGGGCTTTGCGTGACCGGGTTGGAAATGCATTGGCTGTCAATTCCACCAATGTTTTTCAAGTGTCAGGCGCGGAAGGATATGCACAGGAACAACGGTTCAGCGACAGTGCCTTTGGCGCAACGCCCCTGGGTACCTTTACAAGTGGAAATCCCAATGGCAGTCTCATTGGATTGACGGAAATCCTCACCGGTTCCAATCCCGAGGGGATCGCAGTGGGCGATTATAACGGGGACGGCCAGGTGGATCTGGTATCAGCGAACTATGGAGCTGGTACTGTGACAATCATGATGGGGCAGGGGGACGGCACCTTCGTGGTGGCTACGAATCAGGCTGTGGGGAGAAGTGCGGTCAACGTTGTGACATCCGATTTCAACAAGGATGGCAAATTGGATCTGGCAGTGGCCAATTACAACGATAGCAGTGTGGCCATCATGCTTGGTAATGGAAATGGCACGTTCCAGACGGCGACCTACTACACGGTGGGAAGCCGGCCGATCGGCATGGCGGTTGGCGATCTGAATAAGGATGGCAAGATCGACCTGGTGGTCGCCAACGTTAACAGTGGCAATGCAAGCGTATTGATTGGCAATGGGGATGGCACTTTTGCCAATACGGTGAATTACACCTGCGGTAATCAGCCTTTCAGTGCTGCTCTGGGGGATTTGAACAAGGATGGCATTTTGGATCTCGTGACCGCGAATCGTGAAAGTGACAACGTCAGCATTCTGTTTGGAAAAAATGACGGGACCTTTGGATCGGCCACCAACCTAACGGTGGGAGATGGGCCGCGCTCTGCATGCATCGGGGATGTGGATAAGGATGGCAACCTGGATATCGTGGTGGCCAACAGTATCAGTCAGACCCTAAGTGTTCTCAAGGGAGATGGTGCAGGCAATTTCCAAACCAAGGTGGATTATTCCCACACAGCCAGTGATGTCTACAACTGCAATTTGGCGGACCTCAACGGCGACGGTTATCTGGATGTGCTTTTAATGGGGTATGGCAACAGCCAATTGGTGACCATGCTGAATCTTAAGAATGGAACCTTTGGCACTGGGATAGTCTATCCTTGCGGTGGCAACGTCATTGCTGCTGCCACGGGAGATTATAACAAGGACGGGCTCCAGGATGTGGTTGCTGTCAATTATTATGGAAATACGGCCACAGTGTTTCTGGGACGCAGCCAGCAGGTGTTGACGGAGAGTCCCACCGGCTCAGGGGTGCGTACTGCCGCCGGCCGCGGGAATTTGCAGAATGCAAGCGACATCGACTATTGGAGTTTTTCAGGGCAAGCGGGGGACCGTTGCTCCATAGCGGTGGAAACGGTGGGCAATCCAGGGGCAAGCCAGTTATATTACCTTTTGCGAAGCGCCAGCGGGGCCAATCTCGTGGATTTTTATCCCTCCTATAATGGTTGGGGGCAATCGACACCTGTGGTGCTCCCTTATTCCGGCAATTACACGATAGAGGTCCGTCGCAACTACGATTATTTTGGAGAATATCGCCTGCGAGTCACTTTGGCCAGTCCACCGGTCCAATTGGAGCGGGAGGACAACAGCAGTATCAGCGCCGCGAATGCACCAAGCCTGACGTTGGATGCGGGGCATCTGAAGGCGACTCAATTGGGCTACATAAGTGTTGGAGATGGCAATGGGGATTATGATTACCTTGGCGCCATGGCCGAGGGCACTGTCATAAATCTTGGAATACGAAAACCTGCGACCAGCGGCTTGGCGGCTCAATTGGCCATATTCAACGGGAGCGGAACTCTCACGACCAATAATGCGGTGGGGACTTCCGGCTTGAGCTACACGATTCCGGCGGGTCAAGGAGGGACCTATTATGCACGCGTACTGGGAGGGGGTGTTCAGAGTGGACAAGGAGGGGCCTCGGGTTACGCGCTGGACTTCAATGGGGCCAACTACGTCTCAATACCTGATGCTGCCGCATTGGATTTGACGAATCAATTCACGCTCGAAGCATGGGTGTATCCTCAACAGTTTTCAGGACAGGATCGGGCCATCATTTCCAAAGTCGGGGGTTCCGGAGGTGATAACGGCTACCAATTTGGCTTCAGTTCGGATGGCAAACTGTGGATGAACTTTAATTCGCCAGGGCAAAACTGGGGAACAGCCAATTCCGTCAGCACGACTCCGCTCGATATTTTGAATCGTTGGACGCATGTGGCGGCAACGTATGACAACGATACCATGCGTCTGTATGTCAATGGCCAACTGGCAGCCTCCAACACGATCGGGGCGCGTGCTGTTATAAATTCTACCTCCTCACTCCGCATCAGTGGTGATGACAATAATCATGTGTATTTTGATGGTTTGATCGATGAAGTCCGGGTTTGGAATATTGCGCGATCCCAGGCTTCATTGCTCGCAGACAAGGATAGAACGCTTACAGGAGCGGAAAGCGGTCTGGCAGGTTACTGGAATTTGAATGAAGGTGTGGGGGGTATTGTTGCGGATCGCACCGCAAATAAAAACAACGGTTCGCTTGCAGGAAGCACACTGCCAGGTTGGATATTGCTGGGTGACTCTGTTCTGCCTCCGACAGGAATTCTGGCTCAGTATTTGTTGGATATCGATATTGCCAGCGCGGATGCTCCAATCATTACGCAAACCACTTTGCCGTCCGATAATTCGACCAATTTGAACATCATCGATCGCTTCAGCATGGTGTTTAACAAGGACATGATGGTGAGTTCGATCACCAATCAAGCCAGCTATGACCTAAGATCAGCAGGAGCCGACGGAAATTTTGATACTGCCGATGACGCGATATATCAGGTCGTAAACAAGGACTATACCGGTGGTTTCACGGTTAATTATCAGATTCCCGATGGCCCATTGCAGCCGGGTAAATACCGTTTTACCGCCAAAACCTCACTCAAGGACAGTTACGGAAATGCCCTGGCATCCAACTATGTGCAGCGCTTTGTGATTCAGGGAGTGGCGGGATTTGTCATGGAGAGCCGCAATAATGGATCCATGAATAATGCCACACCACTGGCGTTGACATCCGCTGGCAAGCCAGCGGGATCCTTTAACACAACAGCACAGTACACAGTGGCAGGAAATCCGCATCATCTCGCCTTGGGCAAGTTCAATGGTGATACCAATTGGGATCTGGTGACAGCCAACTATAGCGGAGACAATATATCGATCTTTATCGGGAATGGAGACGGAACCTTCACCCTCACAACCAATTACCCGACTGGAAGCGGTCCGACCATGACCGCGGTGGCTGATTTGAACAAGGATGGAAAGACGGATTTGGTGGTGGCGAATTATCGCGCCAATCGTTTGACTGTCTTGCTGGGTAACGGCACCGGATCATTTACCAACCTGACCAACTATGCCACGGGGACAAACCCGTTCGGCATTGGCTTTGGTGATTTCAACAAGGACGGGAATCTCGACGTGGTGTGCGCCAACGTGGGAAGTGACAATGTCCAGGTTTTCCTTGGAGCAGGCGATGGCACCTTTGGATCCCCCACGGCTTTCAGTGTTGGCGATCAACCCAACAAGCTGGTGGTGGCCGACCTGAATAACGACGGCAAGATGGATGTTGTCACGGCCAACTATAACAGTGACAACTTGAGCGTTCTCATGGGGCACGGCGACGGCACCTTTGATGCCCCTCTGACAATCAGTGTTGGCGATGGACCGCGCACGGTGGCTGTGGCGGATGTCAATAATGATGGCAAGCTGGACCTGATTGTCCCTTTGGGGATCAGCAGGCAAGTAAGCGTGATGAATGGCAATGGCGACGGCACCTTCGGCGAAGCCACCGTATATAACACCGGCCTGGCCGATGTCTACGACCTGATTGCTGTGGATCTGAATCAGGATGGCAACCTGGATCTCGCCATGGCGGCTTATGGCAGCAATCGGCTTGGGGTGATGCTTAACCAGGGCAGGGGAGTATTCGAGTCTGTGTCCAGTTATTCCCTGGGTTACGGCACCATCGGTGTCGTGGCTGCAGAGTTTAACGGTGATGGTTTGATTGATCTGGCCACGGCCAATTATGGTGAGAATAACGTGTCGGTTCTGCTGGGTGAGCTGCGAATGAATCTTGCCGAGGATCCTGCTGGCACTGGAATGCGCACCGGAGCGGGACGCGGGAATTTGTCCAATACAAGCGACTATGATTATTGGAGTTTTTACGGGACGGCTGGGGATCTGGTCTCTGTGGCCGTTTCCGTGCCCGGATCACCAGGCGCCAGTCAGTTGTATTTTAGAATCGATGATCCGACGGGGAACGCTCTGACGGATTTTTATCCCAACTACAATGGATGGGGACAATCCAGCCCGGCTACGTTGCCGGTAACTGGAACCTATACCGTGATGGTCCGGTACAACTATGATTACCAAAGCGAGTATCGGCTCCGGGTAACCACCCTCAGCCCTCCCAAACAGTTGGAAAAGGAGGATAATAATAATATTTCCCAGGCTAACAATGTCTCCCTGGTGTTGACCAATGGGCATCAGCTGGCCCAGATCGCTGGCTATTTATCCTTGGGTGATGACAGTGGTGATTATTTCAAACTGGGTAATTTATCCAGTGGAACGGCAATTTCCCTGGGATTCCAACAGCCGAAATCCAGTTGGCTCAACGCCGTGCTGGGCATATTCAACAGCAGCGGGACAATGGTCACCAACAGTCTCATTGCAGCCACAAACCTGACGTATGCGGTGGCTGACGGACAGGAAGGTGCCTATTATGCGAGAATCTTGGCGACCCAACCTGGCGCACTGTATATTCCGGGCAATAGCGAACGGGTCAATGTGGGAGCCTGGTCACCTGGGTCCCAATGGACGGTCGAGGCTTGGGTGAAGGCTGTATCCGCTCCGAGCGGACGGCGAACCATTGCCGGTGGTTTGAATTCCTGTTTGGACTGGGCCATCACCATGGAAAGCGGCCAGTTTGGGCTGGCCACCAAACCGCCGGGCGCCTGTTCCATTAGCTATCGATCCACCAACACTGTGGTGTTGAACCGCTGGTATCATGTTGCGGGAACCTGCGACGGCACCAACGCCTTCCTCTATGTCGATGGCGAATTGGCGGCCACGGGCCCGGTCGAGAACAACTATGTGGGCACACCGTCCGGCACTTGGATTGGAAATGAGGCGTGCTGTAATTCCAGCACCTTCCCGGGCTATATCCAGGAAGTCCGAATTTGGAATCGCCCACTTGGTGTTGCGGAGATCAAGACCAACAGGCTGAAGTCATTGAATGGCGATGAGAATGGCCTGCAAGGCTATTGGAAGCTTAATGAAGGATTCGGCAGCGTCGCCTATGACTCATCCACCAATCATCACAATGGTACTCTGGAGAATGGCGCGCGCTGGGCTTATTCCGACCTGCCTGGCTTTACCGTTGTCACACCTTCAGCGTCTGCGGTGCTGGATCCGCTCTATGCACAGTATATTCTCAGCATTGATCTCAGCGACTCCAATCCGCCGATGGTGACAGGCGTCACTCTGCCGGCATCGGGGACGACGACCCAAACCCTCGTGGACCGATTTTCGATTTACTTCAACAAGGACATGATGGCAGCGACTGTGGTCGATCCATCCACTTATGATTTGCGTGCATCTGGTGCGGATGGGCAGTTCGCCACTGCGGATGACGCTGTATATGCTGTCAGTTGTGATGGGTATACGTCAGGACTGAGTGCATCATACCATGTTACGGATGGTCCTTTGCAGCCGGGACAGTACCGGTTTACGGTAAAAACAAGCCTTCAGGATCGTTCAGGCAATCCATTGTCCGCCAGCTATGTGGTTACTTTCGGTGTGACCAACATTGCTGGTTATGTGTTTGAAGGGCGGAATAATAATGCGCGCAATCAGGCGACCTCGCTCAGCAGTCATCTCAGCAATGTTCCTGATGGTTCTCTTGGATCGGCAGGCACTGTTGTGGCCGATTCAGGCGTGCGCTGGTTGGCGGCAGGTAAAATGAATGGGGACAATCATCTTGATCTGATCACTGCCAACTATAACGCCGACAACATCAGTGTCATTTTGGGCAAGGGAGACGGCACTTTCCAGACTGCAACCAACTATGCCGCAGGCAACGGACCGATCTCAGTGGTGCTTGCCGATTGGAATGGTGATGGAAAGACCGATGTTGCCGTTGCGAATTACCAGGCCAATTCTCTGAGTATTCTGTTGGGCAATGGCGATGGCACTTTGACTGCCTTGACCAACATGACTACGGGCACACGACCGAATGGGTTGACTGCGGCTGATTTCAACGGGGACGGCCGTTCTGACCTGGCCGTGGTTTGTAATGGCAATAACAACGTCCGGGTCTATACGGTGACAGGTGCGGGAATATTCACACTCGCGGGAACGTTCACTGTTGGGACGAATCCAGAAACGATACGTGCTGCTGATCTTAACAAGGATTCCAAACAAGACCTGGTAGTGGGCAATTACAACTCGGACAATGTGAGTGTATTACTCGGCAATGGAGATGGGACCTTCAAGGATGCCGTGCAGTATGCAACGGGTGATGGTCCTGCTGCGGTGGCAGTGGGAGACGTGAACAAGGACGGTCTTCTTGATGTCGTGGCAGCCCATTACAACCATAACAGCATCAGCGTGTTACTCGGCAATGGTGATGGGACGCTGGGGGCTGCGACGAGTTATGCGACATCGCTTAGCTCTCCATATGCCATGGACCTGGCAGATCTCAATGGGGATGGCAACCTGGATGTGGTGGTGCCCAGTTTCAACGGTTCGCAATTTGCTGTTTTGCTGAATAATGGAAACGGTGGATTTGGCGAACCATTCCTGTATTCATGTGGCTCGGGGGCCTCCAAGGTGGTGATTGCCGATTTCAACGAGGATGGCCGTCTGGATGTGGTGACAGCCAACAGAAACAATGGAAACATATCCATCTATCTTGGTAATTCGACCCAGGAATTGGTCGAAGATCCCGTTGGGACTGGTGTTCGATCGGTGGGAGGTCGTGGAATTCTTACCACATCATCGGATGTGGACTACTGGAGTTTTTCAGGCAAGGGTGGCGAATGGGTCAGTATTGCATCTGAAATTGCCGGCAATCCGGGTGGCAGTTCGCTGCACTTCCGGCTGGAGGATCCCAACGGTTCGTCCGTTGCGGATTATTACGCCGATTATTACGGATATGGCCAATCCACACCTGTCCAATTGCCAATTTCGGGAACATATTCGTTGAGGGTCGAGCATTATTACGACTATTTAAGCGAGTACCGTTTCCGAATTACCACTGCGCCGGCACTCACGCAATTGGAGCGCGAGGCCAACAATAGCATCAGCCAGGCCAATACGGTGGATATGCCCTTGGTGAATAAGCATCGTGTGGCGACGGTGCTGGGTTATTTGGGGGCATATGACGGCCCTGGAGATTATTATCAATTGGGCAATCTGGTTTCCGATACGACAATCGCGCTCGCGTTTCGTTTGCCCGATTCCAGCGCGTTATGGCCGGTTTTGTCGGTTTATGACGGCAATGGCACGCTCGTGACCAACACAGTCAATGAAAAGACCTCGCTGTCCTACACCATTCCCAGCGGCAAAGATGGCGCGTATTATGCAAGGGTCACAGCGGGCGATTACGGAAACAGGCCTGCCTTGAAACTTGATGGCGCCTCCCAGTCCATTGATCTGGGCAACTGGTTTAACTACCAGACATTCACCATTTCCATGTGGATCAAGCCGGGCAGCTCGCAAGTGTCCTATGCTGACATCCTTGATAATAATCATCGAAGCGGAATCAACTGGGTTATTCAGCAGAATGGAGGCGATCAAAACTATTATATCTGGGGGAATTCTGATGGGGCAAACACCCTGTATTTCTCTCTGAGCCCCAATCGCTGGAATCATCTGGTGATCACACGCGACACCAACCGCCTCAACTGCATTTATGTGAATGGCGCGCTTGTGGGGTCCAGTGTTGGCACTGGTGACATCAACTACAACGGGCAGCAGACACTGGCTTTTGGATGCTGGGGAGGAGGTGGCCGTAATTGGAATGGTTTGGTGGATGAATTGCATATGTGGAATCGGCCGCTTTCGGCCAGTGAGGTCGCTTCGGATATGAGCGCCTCAACATCTCCCTCGGATTCAGGTGTGATGGGGTGGTGGAGCTTTAACGAGGGATCAGGCGCTGTCGTTCAGGATCAAAGCGGCAACAACCATAACGGTACCCTCGTGAACAATCCTGTATGGGGCACCTTCTCGGACAGGAATCTGGACACCCTTTTTGCCCAATACCTGCTCGATATCGATCTGGCGGACACCACACCCCCCGCCATTGCAGGCGTGACCTTCCCCGCGGAGGGCACCACCAACTCGGCGATAATCGATCGGTTTACGCTGAGCTTCAGCAAGGATTTGCTGTCAACGTCGGTTACTGATTTGGCAACATACGAATTGCGTGGCGCCGGTCCTGATGGGGCCCTGGATACAGCGGATGATTATTTCTACACGCTGGCCAGCGATGGATATACTAGCGGTTTGTCAGCATCGTTCCAGATTGTGAATGGTCCCTTGCAGCCGGGATTACACCGGTTCACCGTTCTGACGACATTGCAGGATCGTTCCGGCAATACGCTTTCACAACCCTACATACGTTATTTCAATGTCGGATCAGTCGCTGGATTCCTTGTGGAGAATCAGGACAATAATGCCGCAGACAAGGCAACGTCCCTTACCATGCTTGAGAGCCCCGCCGGTCTAAAGAGCGGAGGAGGGCGCGGGAATCTGCGCAATAATTCCGATGTCGATTACTGGAGCTTCGAAGGCCATACCAATGAAGTGCTCATGATTGGCATGGATATACCCGGTAACCCGGGTGGCAGCCAGTTGCACTTTGAAGTTTATGGACCGAACGGGACGCGGATCCAGGACTTGTATCCCGATTATTATGGCAAAGGGCAATCCTCAGCCTTGATGCTGACCACCAATGGGACTTTCACCATGCGAGTCAGTCCATATTATGGCTATTTTAGTGAATATCGTTTCCGCGTATTCCTGGCAGTTCCCCCCATGCAGATGGAGGTGGAAGATAACAATACCATCGCCAAGGCGAGTCCGGTGGCACTGGCTGTGAGTGGTGACAGTCGGTATGCCAACATGGCGGGTTACATTCAAAGCAATGGGGACCTGGATTATTTCAATCTGGGGGCTTTGACAAATGGCTCGACCGTGTTCCTGAGCGTGCGGCTGCCATCCACCAGCAGACTGGCGCCTGTCGTGAGCTTGTATGATTCAGATGGGAAATACATGACAGAGGCGGCAGGAGGCAGATCAAGCGATGGTGTGGCCCAGGTACAAATTACCAAGAATGGAACCTATATCGCCTTGATTCGAGGGGCTGAAGGCATCGGAGGACTTACCGAGCAGTATGTGCTGGATGTTCAGGTCGTGCCGACAGGAAATGTATCTTTCCCGAACTTACAGGTTACCAGCATCACGCTACCCACAGGACCAGCCGTCAGCGGAAGCCCAATTGCATTCACATTTGGCGTGACCAATGTCGGGGCCTTGGCCACACCAGGTGCATCCTGGTCAGACCGTGCGGTCATGTCGATCAACACAATCATGGGTGACGAGGATGATATCCCCCTGGGGATCTACCCCCATGTTGGCAGTTTGACGCCAGGGGCTGGCTATATAGTCAATGCCTCAGGTGCCATTCCTGATGGCGTGTCCGGGCCATTCTACATCATTGTACAAACTGACTTCGGCAATCTCGTTAACGAGTTTTTGCTTGAGGCTGACAATACAACGGCTTCAGATCAAACGTTTGGAGTGACACTTGCCAATTATGCGGATCTCAAGGTGGAAAATTTGCATATCAGCGATCCGGTGGATGGTGTTTACACCATGAATTGGACCATTGCCAACCGCGGGAATGCTTCAGTCAGCAAGAGTTTCAAGGAGCGTGTCTATGTCAGGAATGTTACCTCGGGTTCTGTTCTCCTGAATGTGGAGCGCATTGCAGCCGATTCATTGCCAGTCAATGGCGCTGTGGCGCGCACGGCGCAGGTGACCACCAGTGCCGCAGGCGTTTACCAGGTATTGGTTACAGCGGATTCCAGCAATGACATTTTTGAGTATGAAGCGGGGGGGCATGCGGCTGCTGAACTCAATACTGTTGAAGGTGGTTTCCAAATCACCCAGACTTTTAATGTTACCGTGCAGGTTAATCCTGCCAACAGTGGCAGTGTTACTGGTGCTGGCGGCTACGGTGTGGGTTCCATAGCCACTTTGGTGGCGACCCCCAACACCACCAGCATGCCGTACTATTTCCTGAACTGGACAGAGAATGGTGTGTTTCAAACCGCAACGAACCAGTATCGTTTCACGGTTTCGCGTGATCGCGTTCTGGTGGCGAATTTTACGCTGCCGAGTTATCAAATCAGTGGCGTGAGCGAACCCGCCGAGGGCGGATATGTCACTGGTTCAGGCACCTATTTCCACGGCACGACCAACGTACTCAAGGCGACGGCTAATCCCGGTTATTTATTCACCAACTGGACCGAAAAAGGTTCTGTGGTGGCCACACAGCCTGAGTTGACCATTATTGCCCACACCAATCGATCCCTGGTGGCGCATTTCGTTGAGGCCAATGTGTTCCATGTTGTCACAACAGGAACATCGCCCACGAATCTGACGACCCTATCAGGTGCTGGCACATATACCAACGGTCAGACCTATACCTTTAAGGCTCCTGCCAGTCTCACCAATGGTCCAATGGCATATGCATTCAAACGTTTTTCAGTGAATGGAGCGACGGCAAGCACGAATGCATCATTCACAAAGCGCTTCTCTACAGTGGATTCGACCAACATGGTCCTGGTCGCTGAATATGAGGGACGAAGCATTCTGCCGGTGTTGATTGGAGCATGGGGCAGTATTTCGAATCCGGTCCCCATCACCACCAATTATCATTTAAGTCTGCAATTCGATCGCGCGATGAACCCGGCATATGAGCCTGTGGTGACGCTGACAAATGCCGCCTTGACCGTTCAGACACAGGTCAAAACGGGCGGTGTGTGGATGACCACCACCTTGACAAATGATACCTATGTTACCCCATCCATAGGTTTCGGAACCGGAATGGATGGAACACACAAGGTCTGGGTTGCGGGTGGACGCGATGCCAATGGACTTGCCCTGGCACTGACCAATGCGACGCAGATTGTGGTGGATGCGGTTCCGCCGGTTCAACCGGTTGTTTCCCTCATTTCCTCGAATGCCACATCTGCCACGGTGGCTTGGAATGATTATGTTGCGCCTTCGGATTTGGCCCGTTTCCGGGTGTATCTGCAGCCCGTTTCGACTGCCACTGGTCTGGCGCTGGTCACAGTGATTGGCCCCGAGAAGCGCTCGTACCAGTTCACTGGTTTATCTCTGGATGTTAATTATTTCGTGGCCGTTGAACCAGTGGATATTGCCGGCAATACCCCTGCCACCCTGAACACGTTGCCCATTCTGCTCCCTACAACAATGCCGCCCCAGGTCAGCATTGCAGTAACCCCTGTGGGAGGCAATTCGGCCAAAATATCCTGGCCCACCTACGATACAAGCCCCTTGTTTGGCTTTGCTGGTTTTCAGTTATACATGCGGGAAGCCAATTTCATCACGGTCCTGGGCCAGACACCGGCCGCGACGCTTGGGCCTGGAATACGTGAAACGACGGTGGACAACCTTGATCGCACGAAGAAATACTATTTTGCGGTCGTTGGAATAAACCGGACCAATGGTTTTCTGCGTGCCGTGAAAACCGGGGTTTGGAGCGATCCCTATGCGGGTGAGTTGACCCGTGACACAACCATTGGTGGCGCAGGACAAGTGGTGGACATTTACCAACCCATCACGATTAACAGCAATGCCACACTCACATTGCCAGCGGGCACAACACTCAGATTTGCTGCAGGAGCGAGTCTCAATGTGGAGCAAGGTCGCTTGATGGCGGAGGGCACGGCCTTGGATCCTGTGGTGTTTACCTCGGTGCAGGATGCTGTTGGAGGCACTCCGGCGGCTGGAGATTGGGAAGGTGTGGTCTTGAAGGGGGGTGCTGCGTCAGCGTCTCGGCTGACCCATGTATGGGTCAAATTTGGCAAGGGATTGGTGCTCGATGCTTGTCAGCCAACCTTGGATGCATTTACGGCACTCTATAATGCATCACATGGCATGGCTTTGGTGAATGGAGCGGCTGTGACAACGGAGTTCGCTCTGGTCGCGTTCAACCAGGTCGGCATTCAACAATCTGGCCTTGCTCGGTTGAACATTCGTAACTCAGTCATCAAGAACAACAGCACCAATGCGATGGCCTTGAATGCCGCGAGCATGATTGCCACTCAGAACTGGTGGGGAACACCTCTCTCATCGGAAATCACAAGCCGCTTAAGCGGAACGGTGAATGCAGATTCATTTCTGACCTATGAGCCTGTGTTGACTCCGGCAATTGGCACGGTGATCAATTCATCAAAAGTCAGCACACCGGTGGTGGATTTGAAACTTGCCAGTCGCACGGCCGAATCGATGCGTGTGAGCGAGGATTCCTCCTTTGCCAGCGTGTTTTTCGCCCCATTCACGAATCGTCTGGCTTTTGCCCTCTCTGAGGGGGGGGGCAGCAAGAGCATTTACGCTCAATTCAGAAGCACAACGGGAAACACCAATCCACCGGTGGTTTTGAGTTTGGAGTACATTACGAGCGGTCCCAAGATTCAGGCATTCAGCCTCAGTGAGGGCATGACTTTGAATCGGCCATTACAGGTGAGTGGGCTGGCATCCGCGGTTCTTGGTGTAAAGAGGATCGAATTTTATGTGGATGGTGCCCTGGTGTATGGCGCCAATGGTGGCAGCTTGAGTTACTTGTGGGATGTTCGCGGCCTGATACCGGGCACTCACAGGGTGAAACTCCTTGCGAATGACAATGGGGGCAACTTTGCCACGGCAGAACGTAATGTGGTGATTGATCCCACACCACCACCTGCACCGGTGATTGTGCAGCCTGCAGCAGATCTGGTGCAGACGGCGCCGACCATCAATGTATCTGGAACGGCGGAGAAGGGCATTGGCGTGCGGCTAACGCGAAACGGGACACTTGTGGTCACTGCGACTGCCGATGCAACGGGTGCATACAGCATGACTGCCGTCTCGCTGGTGGAAGGCCTGAATGAGTTGGTGGCGATTGCATTCGATAACATTGGTTCCACACGCTCTGCCACGCGCCAGGTGGTATTGGATACAGGAGCCCCGTCTGCGGTCATCCTGGATGCGCCCACCTATCGTCCGGCCTACGGTTTGGATTTAACATGGCGGTATTCGACACAGGGGGAACGCCCAATCCGCTTCCAGGTTTATTGGCATACCAATGACTTCAGCTCAGCCACTCAGGCGAGCGGCATGAGTCCGATTATTGAAAATGCCGGATATACCATCTCCGGATTGGCTGATGGAAAATATTACATTGGTGTTGTGGGATTGGATGCGGCGGGAAATCGAAGCGCATTAAGCGACCGGGTATCCTATTTCTATGATTCGACACGGCCTTCGTTTGTAATCAGTTACGATCGCCAGTCACCTGTCGGGATGGGTGCCTTGACGGTCAGGCTTGCAGCTAGTGAGCCCCTGGCTTCCATGCCAACACTGAGCTTCAAGACATCCGGCGCGGTGGGACCGCAAAGTGTTACCATTACCAACACGTCTGAGACGACATACGAGGGTATTATCACAATTACAGGGGCAACTCCCTCTGGTGAAGTGTCCTGGAATGTTTCGGGACAGGATCTGGCGGGTAATACTTTCACAGGCGCCCCTAAAGGATCGCCATTGGTGATCGATGTAATTCCTCCTCAAGGCATCATAACAACAGTGCCAGTTGGGCCGGTGCAGACGCTGGTTCCCACAAATGTCGTGGTTGCGTTGGGGTTGACGGAGCCTGTTGCAGTTGGATCTGTGCCAACCCTGCAATTTACACCGCCAACTGGTACCTCCGTGAGCATAACCATGAGTGGGTCTGGCACCAACTGGAATGGTTTGCTGCCGCTGCATCCCTCAATGGGATCTGGATTCGGCGTCTTTTCACTGAGTGTCCGAGATGCTGTAAACAACGTTGGCACCAATTTGTTATCGGGCGCTACTCTTGAGATTTACAACACGGCTCAGCCATCTGCGCCTTCGGCGCCGTCTGCGCTCGTTGCCGAATCGCTGTCGGGGGGGCAAATTCAATTGCGTTGGGGTGCGGTCTCGAATGCGGAAATATACCGTTTATATCGCGAGGCGGGCACCAACAGTGCGGTTCCCACTGCCTTGGTGGTGGATAATGTGATTTCCAACCAAGTGGTGGATGTGCCACCTGCTGACGGGAAATACCGTTATGTAGTGACGGCTTCGCGACGCGGAAGCGAGAGTACCAATAGCAATCTCGTGATTGCCAACTCGGATCGGACGCCTCCTCCAGCTCCCACCAATGTTGTGGTTCAACTGGCAAGTGCCGGTGTCCAGATTTCCTGGCAGCAACCATCAGGTGAAAAGCCGGATCATTACAGCGTGTATCGCAACGGCACACTTGTAAGGACTCTATCCTCAGGGACATCAATAATCGATGTCCCGCCTCGAGGGGTGGCTAATTACACGGTGGGCGCTTCAGATCTGCTGGGCAATGAAAACCTCAGCGCGCCGGCTTCAATTCAGATGCTCGTGGGCGCAGTGGGTAATCTGCAGGTGCTCGTCAACCAAGGGCAGGCTCCTGTGCTTACGTGGACTTCGGATGACACAACCGCAGTGGGATACAACGTTTATCGAAATGGAATCAAGCAGAATGCTGTTCTCCTGACATCACCGAATTACGTGGATCTTCTGCCGGCTGGGAATGCCGTCATTACCTATGCGATACGTGCTGAGAATGCCAAGGCAGAGGAAAGTGCACCTCGCACAGTCGATGTGTATCCTCTGTCCGTGGACCTCTTCGCCAATGCTCAGGGAAGCACAACGAATGGTGCTCTGGTTACTCGATACTTCGACAACTATCAGGTCGTGGTTACCAACCTGACGACAACAAATGCAATACCTGTAAAGGAATTGGAGCTTAGACGCACGGTTGACTCCGGGTCTGCTCTGACTCGAGTGATGCCGATTTCTCAGGTAATAGGAGGTGGGAATTGGCTTAATCGCGATGTTGTGTTTGCCAGTTCAACGACACTCGATGCTCAATCGATGAGGGTGAGGGTCATTCAAGATACGGGTGTGAGCGGAAGTTCGGTGATCTATCAACGAGTGTTTGATTTTACCCGGGTTTCAGATCCAGGTTTGATGATGAGCATTGCTTCTTCGCAGCCGCCACTGGCAGGTGGCCTGGCCAGTTTCGACGTGAAGATGTACAACCGTGGCTATGCGGACATCAATGTAATCGTGACCCGCGCCAATGGTGCCAAACCGGGGGACATTTACATTGCTGTGAAGAATCCACTTGGTCAGGAGGTCAGCCGCACAGAATACAACGGAACGCCCAAGGGAACCTTCTTTATGAATGACGGGCGAGCGTACGTGCGCATCGCACCTGGAGCATCGATAGGATTCACCGTTGCCGATGTTCTGGTGCCGGAAGCACTCTCCAGTCAAGACTATGCAACCTTTGAAGTGGTAGCAAGCAAGGTTTACTATCACTTGGGATCCTCCGATCAGTTGGAGTCCGGACCTTTACGCGGGAGCATGGATTCTTCACTGAAACAGACCGATTACTACGGCACGGCGACTGCCAGCCAGCCAGTCTATTCCAATGAAGATCCGATTGTGCTTACAGGCAAAGCCATCGATCGGGCCAAGGGGACGCCTGTACCCAACGCGGCACTGAAGATCGGATTCTCCACTCGTGGGTTCCGCTGGTTTAAGGAGGTTGTTACCGACGCCAGTGGTAATTATACCTATGAATACCATACCCAACCTGGGTTTGGTGGGACTCTGACAATGTGGGCGGCCCATCCTCTGGTGTTTGACGCCTTAAACCAGGCACAAGTGACCGTGTATAAGATGTATGCCAACCCGTCGCAGGGTGATGTTCGAATGTCCAAAAACGACACCATGCGCCTGAGCGTCTCCCTGTTTAATCCGGCGGATGTTCCGTTAACCGGTCTCAATACGGAGTATTACGTATATCGAATGGAGGGAACGAATGAGATTCCAGTAACCACTGTGCGTGGAACCAATCGCATCGACTCGAGTCTACAAATAGAACCTGGCAAATCTCAAAACATCGTCCTGGAACTGGCGGCAGATCCCAATGCGCCTGACGAGGTGGTGGTGGAGGCGGTGGTGAGTTCTGCCGAAGGGGCAAGGGCCAGGTTTGTCGGATATGTAACCCTCTTGCCTGCGGTACCTTTGGTTGTTGTGATGGATCCCCCCATTGGCTATCTCGAAGTCAGCTTGAATAGGGGAGGGCAGCTAAGTAGGCAGATAACGATTCTGAATCGAGGATTGAAGGATCTCCAAGGTGTTGAATTGGTTACGCCGACGAACATTACATGGATGAATGTTAACCTGCCGGTCTCTTCCGATGGCAAGCTCCACCTGCCCGATCTAGGCATCGGACAATCCAACACCTTCACGGTGGTCTTTACCCCGCCTGAAGATGTGAAAATGGACTATTACCACGATATCATCAAGGTGAGGGGTACCAACACCCCGGCTGATTTCGACATCCGCTTGTATGCCTTGGTGACCTCGGATCAAAAGGGATCGGTCCAATTCTTCGTGGACAACAACCTGGGCCTGGCGGTGTCGAATGCAACCGTGCGTTTGCGCAGCGGCTTGTTGCAGGTTGAGTTGCCACCATCGATTACGGACAGCAATGGATTGGTGACGATCAAGGACCTTCAGGAGGGCGATTGGTCCTGGCAGGCTTCAGCGCCGGGGCATTCAACCACCGCGGGGACGGTCACCATTGTTCCTTCGCAGACGGTGCAGGTACACACTCGATTGGCCAAGAGCCTGGTCACGGTCAATTTCTCCGTGGTGCCGGTTCCCTACACGGACAAATATGAGATCAAGATTGAGCAGACCTTCGAAACCCATGTGCCGGCGGGTGTATTGGTGGTCGATCCGCCGTTCAAGAATTTCGAGAAGATACAACCTGGATTTGAGGCCAACTTCATAGCGACTGTGAAGAACTTTGGTTTGCTGGAGATGACGGATCTTACCATCAAAGGATCGGAGTCTCAGGGTGGTGTGTTGACTCCGCTTATTGAATATGTGCCACTCATGCTTCCGATGCAGACCATTGAGGTGCCCTTTACCTTTACCTACAACACGTCGGGTGAGGGACAACAGGGTGTGAAAACCCGTCAAAGAAAGCCAAGTGGGCAGGAAATAGCTGATTGTATCGTGGGGGCTGCGCCATTTGGTGGCGCGCTGAGTGCCGATGTATGGCGGGGATTGGCTGCCATCTTGCAGGCGCGTGAACGGTGCATATCGGACTTAAGCCCTCAGACGGCATTGACCAGCATCGGCATCATTTATGGTATTGGACAGCTAGCTGCCGCTTGGGGATCGTTTGCGGAGTTTACCATTGGTTTTGTCGGTCAGGCCCTTGGCTGCATTATTGGCAACTTCTTTGACCCGGGTGGTGGTGGCAACGCATATTATCCAGGAACACGCTGCGACAGCACATACAACTGCGATGCATTCCCGTGCTTTGGTGCAGATACCAAAGTCTGGATGGCCGACGGCAGCTGGAAGGAGATCCAGAACATTCGCTCCAGCGAGAAGGTGCGCACTGGTTTGCTTGATACTCAGCTCGCCACCGTGCGGCATACCTACACCAATGCGTCGGATAACATATTGCAGTTGAAGTTGGTTGACGCAGTGACTGGCGTCACAAAGGGTGATCTGACGGTGACGGGGGAACACCTGATGTGGGTCGACGGCAAGGGATGGATTGCAGCCTGTAACCTAAAGGTTGGAGACTGGCTTTCCACCTTTGACGGGGCCAATTACATCGTGGCTGAAATGAAAGCGACGAAACAGGTTATTCCTGTCTATTCGCTCCAATTGGAGGGAGATAGTGCCTTTTACGCCAATGGCGTTCTTGTGCATGATATGTGTGGAGGACAATTAGGCGGGGTCACCATGTTGCGAAAGGAGGCTGCCCGATGAAAACCCCCAAGATGATAATTCCAGCCATGATCGTTATGCGTAGTTTAAACCAGCAATATTCGCGGCAGTTGTTGAAGTTGCTCATGGTATGGCTCGCGCTCGGATCGATTGCCTTGCAGGCTCAGCAGCAACAACAGGGCTTTTGTGCCCGTGTCAAGATTGTGATACTCCAAGAGTTGACCCTTGAGCGAATTGGTTTCGAGGCGACCCTGGAAGTCACCAATAACGACGGCGAGGATCCCATTACCGATTTCTTCGCTGATTTGACGTTCGAAAATCCGTCCTTGTCGACCAACGCGGTAAACGACAGCTCCTCGCTGTTCTTTGTTCGGGCGCCCCAGATGGAGAATATCAGTGATGTTACCGGCACGGGCATCATTGGTCCCACGAAAAAAGCGGTTGTTCGTTGGTTTATCATTCCCAAAATCAAGGCTGGGGGAAGCAGTCCAGATGGCGTTTATTACAAAGTAGGCGCCAAATTGAGCGCCAAATTCCGCGGAGTGGATCTGCCCGCTGACATGCTGACGGTGTATCCGGATTCCATACGGGTGAAGCCTGAGCCACAGTTGGATATCACCTATTTCCAGCCACGTGATGTTCAGGGAGATGATCCGTTCACACCTGAAGTTGAAAGCCCGACTCCATTCACGCTGGGAGTCTTGGTTAAGAACTCTGGCTATGGGGTGGCTCGAAGCCTGAAGATCAATTCGCAGCAGCCCAAGATTGTGGAGAATAAACGCAATTTGCTGCTGATTGCCCAGTTGCTGGGGGCTCGTGTCATGGACTCCCCCCTGAACCAGGCCAGTCTCCTTGTTGATTTGGGCGATATCCTGCCTGCTCAGACCAAGAAGGGTGCATGGGATATGATAACCTCGCTCTCCGGCGAGTTTACGGAGTTCAAGGCTTCCTATACCCATTCCAGCGATTTGGGCGGAGAGGAAACCTCGGTCATCAAATCGTTGGAGGCGCATTTCATCGCCCATGAGGTTTTGAATGACCAACCCGGACGCGATAAGATCCTCGACTTTCTTGCGGATACGGACCGAGACGAAAACATGATTCCTGATGCTCTGTATGAAAGCGAAGGACAAATCCTCCCAGTGAATTACCTTGCTCAGGCTGTCATGGAGACAAGCCCTGGAGCGGGTGGCGTCTTTAAAGTGAATTTGAATTCAGATCGAACGGGCTGGGGATATATGCGGTTAAATGACCCAGGACAAAATCGCCTTCGGATCGCCAGCATTGTTCGCTCAGATGGAAAGATCCTTAACACGAACAATTTCTGGACCAATACCCGCTATGCCAAGATTACCAATGCACGTTCTGATTATCTGAATATTATGGATTTGGTGGATCTGGGTACCTATTCCTACACCATCACCTATGCTGCTCCGCTGGTGGACACTACGCCGCCGGTGACCACGCTGCATTTTGTGGGTGATTCCGCTCAGAGCGGGGGAAAATATTACATCAGTCCGGACACGCAGATGTATTTCCTTTCCGAGGATCAAAGTCCGGTGAGCATCTACTATAGTGTTACCAATGGGCCGTTTCTCCCTGCATATCCGTTCAAATTGCAGACACCGGGTGAATATGACATTCGGTTCTACGCGGAGGATAAGAGCATGAACCGTGAAGCCACGAACACGGTGAGTGTTGTGGTCGGTAACACTGGCCCATCTCCCGCCTTGTTTAGTGTTTCATCACAGCCCATCATTGTAGCCGGTGACGCCCTTTCAGTGAGACCTGGCTCGGCTCTGGTCACATTTCGTGGGCGCCCGAGTCCCACGGCAATTGATGCCTATATCGATGTTTTCCAGGGGGTGGTCGCCTGGCCAACTGTGGCAGGTGTCCCGTCATCTCCGACCCGATCCAACAGTGCCAGCCTGATCATCAGCGGTAGTCTGGTGGATTATTATAGCTATCGGATTGATAATCAGTCCTGGAGCGCTGATCAGCCTGTGGGACAACCGCTGACATTGACCAATTTGTCTGCTGGTTCACATTCGGTTAGCGTTCTTGGCCGGTCACAATACGGCGGCTACATGGCAGCCAGCAATGCGGTTACCGTTTCCTGGTTGGTGGATCCATCGGCTCCTGTTACAGTTGTCACCGGCACGCCTGCGACACCTGCGCTTGATTTAGGCGCCAATTTACTGGTGGGTGGTTCGAACGTTACCTCATATCGTTGGACCATTAACAATGGTTATTATCGTGCTGCGACGGGACCTTCGACGCCACTGGTTTTGAGTAATTTGAGTGCTGGAACTCAGACGGTTGCGGTGATAACCCGGGCTCCGGTTGTCTGGCAAGCCACCAATAATCCCACGATTGTTCAATGGGTGATCGATCCACTCTATGGATATGATCAGGCGGGGTTGAAGCTGGTTAAAAGTGTTGTGTTCACCAATATCGGCCAATCTTTCAAATCCTATAGCTGGAATGGACGGGATGAGAAGGATGTCATCGTTTTACCGGGCTACTACACCATCCGCTTGACTTTAAAAGACCAGGTCGGACGGGTGGGGTTTGCAACCAGGATAACCCAGGTGGGTGATTTTGCCGGTGGATTGGACATGGTCGCCGATGTGAACCGCGGACCTCAGCGCCCCCATGCGCGGGGGCGGTGGGCGGTATGGCAGGATCAGAGCACAGGGAATTGGCAGGTATATGCCATGGATGTAGCAGATAAGAACGCCACTCCGATGCGTATTTCCAATAGCCAGCTCAGCCAGGAAAACGCCAAAACTGATGGGCGCATTATCGTCTGGCAATCCCGCCAGGTTAACGGCAACTGGGATGTGTGGTACTATGACTTGCTGTCACCTGCCGGTCCCAAGGCGCTGACATCGACTTCGGACATGGATGAAACCAATCCAGCGGTTGAGTGGCCATGGATTGTATACGAATCCAAACCCACGCTTAACGCCAGTGCGCCGAAACAACTTCGAGCACAGAATCTACTGACGCGCGAGGTGTTGTCAGTGTCGGATAGCACGCAGGATGAGTTGAATCCAGAGATCCAGGGCGGGCGTGTGGTGTGGCAGGATTTCCGGGATGTTGGTTCAGGCGAGATTTACTTCAAAAATCTTGAAACAGGCGAATCGCGCCGATTGACCACAAACATATATGGACAGTATCACCCTGTCATATATGACCAATGGGTGGTCTGGCAGGATAATCGTAATGGTGAAGTGGATCTGTACGGCTACGACCTTCTTCGGAATACCGAGGTGCGGATTACCCAAACGACCGAAAACGAAACGCGCCCTCGCCTGGAAGGTCCCTGGTGTGTATGTGAGGAGGATTCACTGGGCATCACCAATATCAATCTGCGCCTGATCCATTTGCCGAGTCTGATGTCCATGCCGTTGACGCGCACCACGAGCGTTAAGAGTCGGCCTTCATTGGTTTCCACCAAGGTTGTTTGGCAGGATACTGCCAACGGGCAGGATACCATAAAGTCGGCAACAGTGCCGGCTATGCAGGCCGTTTATCCCATGCAAAACGTGGTTGCGGTTACTGAGACCATGGCCAGCAATTACAAGAATGCCTATGCATTGCTGTTGCAGTGGAACAAACAGGCGGGAGTACAGGAGTTGACCCGTTTTGCAGCGCTATCTCCCTCATTGACCCCGGAGACTGCGGGCATGGTTAATGGCCAGATATCAGGGGTTAACTTTAATCTCTCTGCTGGTTCATTCCTTTGGGTGAAATTTGGCACCAACCAGGTTATCGACCTTGGTCTCAACACTTATTCGACAGTGGACCTGGTCCCAGGGCTGAATGTATTGACCTACACAGCCTTTCCGGGAACGTATTCGGCTTTCAAACTAATACGGCAATTGGGATTGGATAAAGTGAGAGCCATTCGAATGCTTGATTCCCAGACCGGTCGATGGCGGACCGCCGAGGTGGTGGATAATCGATTGGTGGGGCAGGATTTTTCGATCCCCATGGTGTCCGTGGTGCTGTTGGACATGGTGACATCGGTCAATCAATGGAGGCCGGAACCCTAAGAAGTCCATTGTCGATGGAGGATTTTGTATGATTCAACCAAAATTATCAGAACCGGGGTGGGTGCTGGGTGCAATACTGTATCTGGTCCTGACTGGTGCTCCAAATACCCTCTCGGGTATGACGGCAGGCGAATTGAAGCAACAAATGGAGGCGGGTAGGTCCGTTGTTGTTATCGATGTTCGATTGAATGAAGTCTTTAGCAGGGGACATATTCCGGAAGCGATCAACATTCCGGCATCGTTGATTCCTGAAAAGAAACTGCCTCCGTTGGGCAAGGTCGTTGTATACGGCGACGGCTTGACGATGGATACCGAGCGCAACGCAGTGACTGCGCTCAACGCCAAGACAGGCATTCAAGCGGAAGTTCTGGAGGGGGGAATCGCAGCGTGGGAGTCAGTTCACGGACAGACGACACGCGCCCAGGGGCTGCAGTTGGAGGAAATCAAGTATATCACATATGACCAATTAAAAACAGCCAAGCAGACCGAAGTTACCTTGGTGGACCTGCGAAGCCGGAATGCTTATTCACTTCAGAGTGACGGCAAATCTGCCACGCCCGAAACAACGGTTACTTTGACCGATCTGAAAAAGGAATTTCCCGAGGCAACCATCACAACCTCACCTTTTACGATGCCTGTGGCACGGCAATCGGAGGGACAGGGTGGCACATCCATGCCTCTTGTCGTGTTGATTGATAACGGGGATGGAGTGGCTGCCATGAATGCGGCCCGAAAGCTTAAGGCCAACGGGGTGCATCGTTTTGTTGTTCTCGCTGGTGGCGAAACAGCCATAGCACGCAAGGGTAAAATGGGGCTCATGAGACAAGGCCTGGGTTCCATGTATTATGACGGCAAGAAACAACCGTAAGAAAGGATGTCCATGTTAAGGTTCCATATGATATGCAGCATGGTTTGGACCTGCACAGCGCGGTTGCTTGCCGCCATCACTCTATCGTGGTTTGCAGTGGCCTCAAGCCATGCAGCCGTTACATTTAGTGATGTACGTGTGGTCAACATTACGCCGTCGAGTTTTTGCCTTTTGTGGACCGTTTCAGAAGCTTCAACCCCGGGGGTGTTGGTTTATTCGGATTCCCGCGGCACCAATAATCTGGCGGGAACTCTGGGGGTGGAATGGTATCCTCTGAATGCCGGTAATCCACTTTCCGAAAACGTATACTACCAACGACAGGAACAGCAATTGATTCGGGATGAGACCAAGGGATTTCGGTTGGTCATGGTGCGAATCTCCGGGTGTTTGCCCAACACGACCTATTACTACAGGTTGCAGGCCCGTGGGCAGGATGGACAGACTTCTCAATTGCCTAGGTTGGGGCTGTTACCCAGTGTTAAGACTGCCGGAGGAGTGTCGTTTGTAACGGAAGCACGGCAATTAGTGATCACCATCCCAGGAACACGCATCCTGGGACGTGTCGTAACCCTGACATCCACGAATGCTTTGTGCCCGCTCGCATCCATCGTGGGAGATGGCGCCGCCACGAACCAGGTGGTGTTTAACATGGCCGACTTAATGTCGGCGGACGGATCAACCAACCTGAGTCAAATCGGTGACCAGTTTTATAGCGTGGAGTTGCTGGGGCCAACCGTTGGCGATATGATACGGCAATACAGCTTGAATTTTAGCGGTGAATTCGCCGTGGCCGCGGTTGATCAACGCTCGTTTGTTTTGGATTCCCTAACCCTGAATCTGGGCGAACGAGCAGTGTATGCAGGACAGAATGACTATCTTCCCATTACACTTTCATGCAATGTGCCCGTGACCAACGTCGTTTTTGACGTTCTGTTGCCAAATACGCGTTTAACCAATTTTGCGTTGACTCGAATTGGCATCCCGGCCGCCACAATAACCATGCTGGACACAAATAGGGCCCGGATTGCTTTGAATCTCTTTTCGAGCAAGACCTATTTGACGGAAACCGAGGTGGCGCGTTTAACATTTACTGCCCACTCAAACCAGATTTCCGCCTTTTTGCCCGTACCTGTAGAGAATCTGTCAGTCAAACGTCCCAGTGGTTTGTCTCTTGATGTTTCCTCCACCTACCACGGGCGAGTCATTGTTGTGGGAGAACAGCCCATACTCGAAGCATTGCGGCTTGAGAGCGGCAAACAGACGGTGATGATGTATGGTCACACGAATACGACATATCGTCTGGAAAGCACTCCGAATCTTCGCTTGGCGTTCTGGCCCAACTGGATTCAGGTTTCTTTGACGAACATTTCCCAAAAGATCGATAATATTCCTGTATACGTGGGGAATAACCGATTCTATCGCGCCAGGGAACAATAAATCTCCTATCTTGTTCCGTATTTGATGGCAGTGGCGAGGAGAACGTTATGTTCTCCTCGTTAACATCAAGTGTCTCCCTTTGAACGACACATTAAGGTGTGCGGCGCCGGCTCCTTTTTTCAACTCAATGACGAAGTGGATTCAGGGAGCGCTCCCATTATTTTGAATCAGCTTTCGCGATGGGACTTGTCATGGCTTGGGCGACTTAATAATTCGATAGAAGTTTTGGCCATTGTTGTTCGGCGTATCAGTAATCCACATGGTTGTGTTAGTCGCAGTGACTGATGACCCAACATTAATCCATTCAAGATCGGTTAGATGGTTCTTATGTTGAAGTTGATAATACAGGCCTATCTCCGCACTGTATTTGAGTTGGACTAGATTGTTTTTTGCACTTATCTGGTCAATGTGGGGGTGTACGACTTCTCCTGTAATGACGACTGTAAAGCTTTGTGTCGCACATAGCGCCGGCGAGCCGTTGTCGCAGACTCGTGCAGTAATGATATTCGTACCCGGTGCTGTAGGCATCCAAGTAAGAATCCCATTGGTGGCATCAAGCGATGAACCTGAAGGAAACTCACTTACAAGAGAATAGGTCAAAACCTGTGCTGGTAAATCTGCGTCAGTAGCACTGAACTTCACCTGAATGGATGCTCCAACGCAATTGGTCTGATTGGGGATTTCAGCCAGTACAGGGGCTTTATTGACCTCCTGGACAACGACCCTGAAGCTCTTTGTGTCTGAAAGAGCCGGAGAGCCATTATCCGTGACGATGATTGAGATGGTATTGGTCGAAGGACCCTGAACCTCCGAGGGTGTCCATGTAAAGGCACCCTGAGGCGTAATGGCTGCGCCCACGGGGGCACCAGCACCCAGGCTAAAGGTGAGTGTCTGAGCAGGCAAATCCGCATCCGTGGCTGTGGCGGTAAACGATAC
>CAZIDG010000021.1:0-20537 GCA_964538065.1 uncultured Verrucomicrobiota bacterium | reverse complement strand
GTGTCCAGGTAAAGGCACCCTGAGGAGTGATGGCTGCGCCCTCAGGTGCTCCAGCCCCCAGACTACAAGTGAGTGTCTGCGCAGGAAGATCAGGATCTGATGCTGATGCATTAAAGACCAGTGAAGATCCTTCAGCAATGGTCATATCAGCAATGATCGCAAGGCTTGGTGCCTGGTTTGATTCTGTGACAAAGACAAAGAACGTCTTGGTGTCACTTAGGGAAGGAGTGCCATTATCTGTGACACGGAGAGTAAATTTGTTGGTACTTGGCCCTTGGGCCTCCGAGGGAGTCCATTTAATCTCGCCATCTGTTGCGCCAATCGTGGCACCTGCAGGAGCGGCATCCAGGGAATAAACAAGGCTTTGCTTCGGCAAGTCAGGATCGCTGGCAGAAGCGACAATCGTCAGAGGGAATCCTTCTGAAATCGTCCTGTCCCCCGGTTGAACGAGTGAAGGAGCTTGATTCACTTCCGTAACAATAACACCGAAGCTCTTGACATCACTTAAAGCGGGATTGCCGTTGTCAGTGACTCTGATTGCGATATTGTAATTGCCCGGCCCTTGGGTTTCGGTCGGAGCCCAACCAAAAAGTCCTGTTAACGGATTGATCGATGCACCGCTGGGTGCTCCGGGATCCAGAGAATATGTTAATGTTTGAGAAGGCAGATCAGGATCTGAAGCAGAGACTTTGAACGAAGCAGTTCCGCCTTCAGGCACACTCACACTACCGAGGTTTGCAAGAACAGGAGTTGAATTTACTTCGTTTACGCTCACTTGGAAAGTGCGACTGTCCATTTTCTGCGGGACGCCATTGTCCTTCACAATCACCGTGATTGAATAAGTCCCAGGACCTTGTGCTTCAGAAGGTGTCCAATTGACGGCACCGCTTGCGGCGTTGATGGTCATTCCGCTCGGTGCTCCAGGTGCGAGGCTGTAAGTTAATACTTGAGTGGGGAGATCCGCATCAATCGCACTTGCAGATATCTCCAGGGTGGCACCCTCATCGATAGTCTGATCGCTGATCGTAGATAACACAGGGGCTGTATTATCTGCAGGATTAGGGATCGTGTTGGCAGCACGAGGGGTAGGGGTGGGCATGAAATAGTTGGTTGCCACATTGCCATCGGGCCAGCGTCCCTGACTGATGTCGTTGGTTTGCTGTTCAAAAACAACCTCGTCGACCACTTGAAAATCCGGAGATGAAAGACATATTGCTTCACCAGAAAGACTAAGTTTGAAATTGGCATGCAAATCCTGATTGGTGTTGCTGTTTTGGGTGGTGTCTTCATCAGCCCATACCAACAAATAGCCACCAGGAGAAATGGAACAACCAGAAGGTATTGTAAACTTCGTCTGGTTGGTCAAATTATCAGTCAAGTAATAACCGGAGAGATCAACCGTATTGGTTCCTGCATTATAAAGCTCAAACCAATCTTCGAAATGATTATCAGCATAATCCACCAGTGTCCTGGTGTTGCCTGCCATCCACTCGTTAATGACGACATTGACTGGTGGAAAAGCAGGATTATTGGTGGCGCCAGGAGTTGGATAGTAGAAGTTCTGACGACTCTTTACCTGGCCATCCGGATAGGCCCCATATGAGCGATTGGGCAATACGTTTTTATAATTCAGATAATCAAAGACAACTGGTGTGCCGTTTTGCATTCGAGTCAAGGCAACGCTTCCATTGGCGGGCGTAACTCGAAAGTTGGCATGCAGTTCGCCTGCAATGGATTCATTCTGTTCGCCATCCAGCCATACAACCATAAATTGGCCAGGGTTGATGACAGTTGTTGATGGAAAGCACCATTGCATCAAGTTTGTATAGTTATCTGTGAGAGCATAACCATCCAGGCTGACGCTGTTGGTGCCAGAGTTGTAAATTTCGATCCAGGGATCATGTTCTCCTTTTGAATCAGTAATGCTCGATACATTTGTTGGCATGACTTCATTAATCCAAAGTGAAGGAAAGACAGAAAGACTCTGACGAACTGAGTTGGCCAATCCAGGTGAATATGGGGCACTAACAGCCGGCTGGACAGATGTCGATGCGTAGATGCCCGAACTGATCGACCCACCGGATAAACGGGCTATGAGATTGCAGGAATTTGTCCCAGGGCGGTACCAGAAGCTCAATGTGTATGTGGCACCCTGGGTCAGAGTTGAAGTGGTTTGCCAGACGGACGAAGATTGGCTTGAACCACCCGATGTGGCAACCAAGTGCAAACACCCTCCGCCACCGCGCACAGGAGCATTGGTGATCGTAGTCATTGAATGATTGCTCGAGATTGTCCACGGACCTGACAATGTGCTTTCAAAATCTCCGTTGTTGATCATGTTTGCCCCCACGCCAGCGGTGCTGCCTGCCACCAAAGTGAGATCGTCAATATACACTTCACCAGCACCGGTCAAATATAGGTAGAGTAGCGAAGATGTCGCAGTCCCTGTGACCTGGACGCGTGTCCAAGGGGTCTCTCCGGCAGCTCCCGACCAATTTCCGATTCGATTGTTATCCTGGTTTGGATCGATCAATTGCAATGAGGCTCCTGAGCCATCGGCCTCAAACGGCCATGGGTTTGAGTTGTTGTACGTGACCTCATCGATTACCAAATCCAGGTCGGGTGTGATGCCCGGCTGAATCAGGGAAATAGTTTCACCGCCGTTATCCAACTGTCCGTCAAACTCTCCTGCCAATGAAATGGAGGTCCCATAGGCAGCTGCAAATGCATTGGCATTCTTGGCGACGACGAGATACCCCTGAGGCGATATAAGAGTGCCATCCGAAAATATGAAATCGATACCATTGAGACGATAACCGGTAAGATTGAAGGTTGTATTGGTGGCTCGGTTAAAAATCTCAATGTACTCTGCATCCTGTACGAGGGGATTGTACATGATTTCATTAATGACGAGACAATCCTTTGCCTTCTCAAGTGTTGCATTGCACGTAACCGTAATATTGTCAGAAGCCCCAGAATACGGATTGCCATAGCGATCAAAGCCAACAATCAGAAGCTCATTGGCTCCTGCAATGAGGGGGACTTGCATGGTCCATCCTGTCACCGAAGTCCAAGTGACCGGATACTCAACACCGTTAACCCTGACGGATGAAACACCCACGGGGGCGGTGCCTGTCAGTGTCAAAAGACTGCTGTTTGTGCTGAAATTATTGCCACCATTGCTGGTGATGGCAAACGAGGCCGCCACGGAACTCAACTGCTGCAAAAGATAGCTGCGTCGGCTGGCGATCCAGGATTTAATAACGGCAGGTGTCGCAACTGATATTTGGTTGACCTGAAAGGCACTATAAACAGCATCCATGATTGGATCCGCGTTGGCGTTGAGCATGGGCCCTTCTGCAATTTCATTCATGGCCTGCCAATACAAACGGCGGAATTTCGGTGTGTTATAAATGATTCCCATGGGACCATCAGAACCATTATATTGAAAAAGGTCATCACCCTGTGGACCGTTGGAGCCACTGTTGCCGAGAACGATATTGTAGTCCCAAATCATCAATGACCACCGTCCAAAGCGTGGTTTGTAGGCATACATATTCTGGGCGTTTTGATTGCCGAAACTGTCCCAATTACCCACTGCATGCTCTATGGCAAAAGTACGCATCCAATTCTCCATGTTCACGACACGTTCCATGGAGGTTTCAAATGCAGAGCCCGATGCCACACTGGCTGCGTCCACCAACTCATAAACGTTGGTATAGTCATTGGCGGTACCATTAGCCGCACGTGTGAGATAGTTGTAGCGGTAACGAGCCAGCTTTTTAGATCCACCCGTTGTTGTGTAATTATTGAGGGTACACCACGATACGTTATTAAAACTCATGTAGGTACCCGTAGAATCGTCGAACTCAAACCACGGTTGCAGTTTGTACAACTGTCCATCCGGGTCGTCTGAAAAATACTCATCGATAATGTCAGCACCCGGAACCTGTGTGTCCTCCATCAGGGTTCCTCGACGGTTGCCGTTGACGTAAGTGTACACATAGCGTTTGTAATTCCACGGAAGCTCCATTTGACGAACCATCCAATATGCCGTCTGTTCGCGTTGCAGGGTCAAATCATCGAACGGTCCATTGCCTGGGGCGTGAAGTTTATTGAAATTTACGGTTCCCAACACCAAATCATCTTTGGGCATGGTGAAGGCATAATGGCAGAGACTACCGACCGGAGAATCAAATTGCTGATGATAAGGGCTGCCGGAATATCGTCCGCCCACATTATATATTGCACGTGAATTACCATATACAAATGTCCCGTCGATAAGTTCGTTGCTTAGATTTTCACGAGTTGACCACGTGTTGATTGCAGCTTGAGTCAGCCAAAAACGATAGGTGCCAAAACTACCGGTCGGAACAGTGTCCCCAAAGAGAACGAGGCATTCGCGGGTGGGGGCATCACTTGGGAAACGGGTTACAGCCGATGCCGAATCAGTCGTCTGCACGTAAAATGCAACAATGGTATTTTGAGACTGAGCGGGAATGGTGCCGCTGTAAATGCCATCACCAGCTACTGCATCTCCGCCAGAACCATCATCCTTCATTGCCACGGAGAGATATGAGGCAGAAGGGTCGATGCGGTACTTTAAGACTACACTGGCAAGCCCATCGGGATCCTGGATGCAAGCTGAAACAACCACAGATTGGCCTGCCGCCGGAACGACTGGCGAATGATTCACGTCAACAATCGCGGGACCTACATTGCCAGCAGCGATGGAATTTTCAGTTCCTGGTGTACCAAGGTTGGTGGGAATGCTCATTCTACCCGTAGCCTCGAGATAATTCCCATGAAGGCGAAGGACCATTTCAGGCCAACCGCACAACCATCTTACCTTGGCCCGAATCGTAGCGGTGCTACCGACGGTAAGTGCAGAGGTCAAATCCGCACGCAGTCGATTGGCGCCTGTGTCGCCGCGACCACCGGCCCTTACATGCAGAGAACGGCTGCTGTTGTAGCCTGACGATTCCATGCTACTGGGACGATGGTTTCCCTGCAGCGTCCAGTTGGCTACGCCGCTTTCGAAGCTGGAATTAACAACACGATTGGCTGTGTCGCCAGATTGAAGCACCTCCACATTATCCAGCAGGCATTCACCTTCACCCAAAAGGGTGACCTGGAGATTATCCGCAGATCCTGAACCATTGTCCAAAACGCCTGTCATTTCAATGGTGGACCACGATGCCTTTGAAGACTCGTTGCTATCCGACCAATTGGCGGCCATGCGATGGTTTGCGCGCGGATCTTTAAGCTCCAGACTGCTCCCGCCTCCATCAGCCCATTGGCCCCAACGGCCACCAGTGCCATATGTCACCTCATCGGCAACAATGTAGATTGTGTTGGTTTCGACGATGCCTGATTGGTTTGTACTTGTGATCGTATCAGGATAAGCCAAGGCAACGCGTTCACCACCATTGGCGAGAACACCGGAATAATTACCCGCCGTGTTCAGAGTATTGAGGTTGGAGTATTTTGAGAACAGATTGGTGCAATTACGCGCCACAACCAAATAGGCACCTGGTTGGAGCACAGTATTGGTCGGGAATTTAAAATTGACGCCCGAAATAAATTTCCACCCTGCCAGACTGATGGCACTGGTTCCTTTGTTATAGAGTTCGATGTACTCGTCATCATCATTGCCGGAAATGGGATTGTACATGATTTCGTTGATGACGATCTCATGAATGTTCGGAACAGAATTGGACTTGCCGGGTGTCCGGAGAGACATCGAATAAAACTCTGAAGAACCATCAGGAAAACGGCCAAAAGAAACTCCATTCGCCTGCGCTTCAAACTGCACGGCATCAAGTACCCGGTTATGGTCGGCAGAAATAAAGTAAAGGGTCTCACCGGCTGCGTTCAGGGCAAAACCAAGCTGTGCTTCTTCGAAACAGAGATATCCGCGAGCGGGAATTGTGGTTCCCGTCGGAATAGTAAACTTGTTGGTTTTCGCGCTATCAGTCAGCACGCATCCAGACAGATCCACCGCTTGGTTGCTGTGATTATACAGTTCGATATAGTCTGATAGTGGAGGATCAGTATGAGCCAGGATTTCATTGATCAAGACCGATCGCACCGCAAGCGGCTTAAAGCCATCCAGATAGCCAGGTGATCCACCCACATGATCGCTAATGGACCAGGCTTTAGGATTGTCTTCCCCATACGAGGGACGCGAAAGGACCAACGAATGTCCAGCACCATCAGCCGCCACCGGCCAAGGAGGTTGGCTGGAGTAATTAACCTCCAGAAATATGGCGTTCTTTTTGTCGCGTAAACGCACCGTTCCCGTGTTTTTAAGGCTATTGGCGTAGGGTCCGACCACATTTGTGATGCCATACACCGATTGCACATCAGCAGGAGATCGGGCAATAACGAGAAATGCACCACCTGCCAGACGGGTTCCCTGGGGGAAGGTGTAATCAATATCCCCGCTCAAGCGATAGCCGCTGATATCATCTGGATAAGGATTGGAATTGAACAGTTCCACATACTCCAATACCCGGTTGTCCGTGCGTGGTGCGGGATTATACATGATTTCGCTAATTACCAATCCCGTTTTGCGACTGCTTGGTCCGAGCGGTTCATGACCAAAATCAAGACTCGGAACTACTGTTCCATCAGCGAGTCCATAATCCCGAAATTGAGCTACGGTGGGGGTGTTGGAATCGTGACTACATAGAGCCATCCCGACATACAGTTGACTGGAAAGCGCAATGCTCACCGTACCGACTTGGACCCAGCTTTGACCATCATACCCTGCATAGCCGGTGAAAACATCCCCCTGGCGTTTCAATCGCAGCCACATATCAGGATAATTTGGCGGACAACTGCCCGTCAGGACCGCGGCGGCAGCCTGATCGGAGCGGTATTCAAAAAAACAGCCGCTGATGGAGGGAGTCGTCACCATCGCAGCAAAACGGCTTTGAGGGTCAAGGGTTTCCCGTGCCAACAGTGATGCTTTGGCCCATGCATCTGACAACTCCAAGCCAGCCACACGCACCTTTAGGTCAAAATCACCCGTACGCGTCTGATAATTGAAGCTCATTTGATCCGAATTACCCCCCAAGTCGGACCCTGCCGCGGTTACGTTTATTCCGCCATTGGCCACTACGACGTGACTGACCACACCGGGATTGCCAATATCCACGGGAACATATTCTATCGCGGTGAACGTTAATTGAGAGTTGGCGGCAATCGTATTGGGCGTGGCTGCCTGATCCTTTACGTTGCTTACGGTTATGGTGTAATTGGTGCCCCAAGCTAAGGCGTTTACAGTAAAAATCGCACTGCGTTCATCAGCGCCCAAGACAACACCATTAATTTTAACGCCATGATCCATCGAATAATTAGTGCTGACAGTTGCACTGACAGGATCAATCCGTTCATCAAAGAATACCATTACGTTGGTAGCCCCGACATTATACGCACGCGCTAAAACAGGTCGGTTAGTGTCAGCCGTTACAGTTAGCACACCATTCGAACTGGTAACCGTGCCTTTAGAGTTGGATACGACACAGCAATACTGCGCATTATTATCAGATAACTTGACGGCGCTGTTGGTATAAGTTGCCCCATTTGCCCCAGGAATGTTAACGCCGTTCTTCTGCCACTGGTAATTTGCCGGGCCCAGGCTGCTAAGCGTTACATTGAAAATTGCAGTTGCTCCTTCGATGGCGGCCGTGTTGGTGGGATGCATTGCGACTACCGGCGGTCCAAACGCGATACCCCAGGGGATCGTTCGATCTGCAGGGATTGGTTCCTCCATGGTTCCTGCAGGTAGCTGCCATCGGACTGCAAGATTGTCACCTCCACTACCTTCGACCATGAGGGCTTCGATGTAGTAGATTTTGCCGGACTCGAGAGCGATGCTGGCTGATTGTTGATTGGATTCCTTTGACCACTCACGCGATCCCGTCCAAGTGCTTACGTTGGCAATCAGTCGCTTGTTCGAAGGTTGCTCATCAGTGCTGAGGTATAGCACCGAATTATCATCGCTGGATATCCAGAAAACATAATTGCCAGTGACTGGTGGCTGAATATAGCCGCGAAGTCTTTGCCCGTAATTGTCTGCCACATTAACAGGTGTTTCAAAACCATTGGTCCATATCTCGCTTGTTGTCGGAGAGTCGGGGTAGATGACGTTATTTGTCAAAGAGTCCAAATAATTGTTAATCGTTGCATCAGAATACACCTCGCGCAACAAACCAATGAGCGGCTTTTCGGTAACCGTAAACGATACTCTTGTGTTGGCTGCAATCGGATTGGGCGTTGAGGCGCAATCTTTCACGTTGTTTACCGTCAGTTGATAGGTCGTTCCTACCGTAAGGATGGTGGTTGTAAGTACGATCGTTTGCTGGTTATTGCCGAAGGAGGCACTTGTAATGGTGGCGCTATTGTTGAGGGCGTAGTTGTTGATATTACATGCGCTTGTTGCCTCGACGGATTCCGAAAAGGTAATCACCACATTTGTGGATGATGTATTGGTGATTCCTGAAATGGTAGGCACCGTGATGTCGGCTCCCACGGTGAGTGTGGCTACGCTGCTTGTTACACTGCCGCTGGAGTTGGATACAATGGCACGATAATTACCCGCTTGTGTCGTGGTGACTGCAGGCAAATTCAAGATCATGTTTGTGGCGCCTGCAATGGTTGCCCCATTAAATTGCCACGAACATTGCATGGGCAAACTACCTGTCGCAGAAATGTTGAACTGGGCAGATGTGCCATCGGCAGTCGTGACGCTCGTTGGCTGAGAGGTGATCGTTGGCGTGATGGACGGAGTAGAGGATACCAGGAGATTATCAAACGTGGCTTGACAGAGTTGAGCATTGTCGTGTGATGTTACTACAAAACCTACGAGAACCGGGTTCGCCATCGTAATATCTTCCGATCCCACCAACGTCCACGTTGACCCATCGTTGGATTTATAACTTGAGAATGTGTTGCCTGAGCGCACCAATCTCAGCCAATAGGGAGCTTGAACTCCGTCTCCGGGGGTTGTGTCGCTACTGGCCCCCCCCGTTGTGATACGACGCTGAAACGATGTGCCGTTACCTGGTGTCACAACCATCATGGCGTGCTTCGAATCAGCGGTGAGCGATTCACGAATCATCACGCCCGCCTTGGCCCATGGGTTCGAATTTCCCACGCTGACTACCCGAATTGATATCACGCCATCTCCAGAGAGGGATTGGTAAACATAGTGGAAGGCATCCGCGGCGTTCCAAATGTCGTCACCAGATCCCGCGACAGAGTAGGTGCCATTTAGATTGGAAGCGTTACCATTTACCCCCACGCTGCCGATATCCTGATCCATCCAGAATCCTGACGGGTTGCCGGCCAACATCGACCAGGACAACAAGAGTGAGAGTATCAATACAATAACGCTGCCCCCGGCAGCCCGGATATTCTTGCCATTGTATGATGAGATCATTTTTTTAGGAAAAAAGCCTTAACCCCTAATTCAACCATTAACTTGCATGGCAAAAATCAGCAGTAGGGCGATTATGATAATGTTCTAAATTTGTAATAATGGCAAAACAATACACCAACCCTTGTCCCAATTTGGGACAATTATGCCAACTTCAATGCGCCAGGCCGCATGGCTTTGCGGTCTGGTTATGTTCTATTGATGCCCTCGTTTGCCTGTAGAAAGCATCGATAGCACTTCGCCATATTCGCAGTATTGAAACAAGGGTAATTACAGGCAAGTGGCATGCCAACAATGTGATCTCAGACGAATTCGCCTGATTTTAGTGGCCGTGAGCATTTTGGGACCAAAAAACGACGTCTGGTATCACATATGGCCTTGCGGAGGAATTGGCATCTCACGGCTTGTTGGGACCATGATATATGCACTGTGCGGTACATGTTTCGGCGACCACTATCTCGTGGAGCATGGGCAAATGCGGCTTTAACTTATTCCACAACCATATGGAGAGGTTTTCACTTGTGGGATTCCCAAGCCCCGGAATCGCATTGAGCAAGTAATGATCAAGTTGATCTCGCACTGGGTTGACCACCGCGGAGATGTCGCCGTAATCCATAACCCATCCAAGGGTTGGATCACATGGACCTTCGACGACTACTTCAAAGTGAAAACTATGACCATGCAGACGCCTGCATTTATGGTCCTGTGGAAGATAAGGAAGAAAATGAGCGGCTTCGAAGTGATATGTCTTGCGCAGTTGCATGAGCGTTTAATGTTCAAAATCCGAATAGCTTACCAAGTCTGCCAAAGGAGGACGTCCATCGTGACGCCAGAGCAGGGGAGGCTTTTGCATTTGACCGATGGGACAGACACGAAGAGCTCCCCATTGAGCCAATTGTTCAGCCAGGAGCCAGTATTCCTCTTTCGTTGCGGCCAAACCAACAGTTGAAACATCATCCCTGATGGGATCAGCTGCATGAAGCGCATCGCCAAGGGAACTGACGGGTTTAACGTAAATGAAGCGGTTACAGCAGGAAGTTTGGAATAAGGGATCCGATTCATATACCACTGACCATGCCGTGCTTTCGGGGCTGAACCAGCACTGGGTTTCGGGTGAGTGCGCAGCCCGAACCTCGTAAAAAGATCGACGCGACGCGAGTCGCGCACTTACGTTGACTGGCAAGACACCACGGGGTTCGATTTCCTCGATATGTTCCAATTCCTTCGCCAAGTCTGCTGCAAAACGCCTTGCAAGTTGCAGATTGCCGTCCTCCACATAAAATACGTGTGGTGAAAGGCACCCCAATTGGTTCCACGCCACAACATCAGCCGCTGCATGAGCCACAATACTGGATGCTTTGTTGGAGGCATAGATGCGTCCTGAAATGTAGCCGAAACTCACCTTATGCCCATATGCTAAAAGTCGTGTTCGAACCGGCAGATGAGGTTTGATGGAGGCGATCGTAGCATCCTCACCCGTTACGGTGACACAATCAGCTTCCTGGAATAAGGTGTGTTCCAAAATCCGATGCCCGCCCTTCCAGCAGGCCAGTTCGATGCACGCGCCTATTTTGTGTTCGCGTTCATAAATGGAGTGGGCGAACAAGCGTGGCAACAAGCTGGCACTCGAGGCGCATTTAACAAATTGGGCGGACTTACATAACAAGCCCAGCACCATGCTCATAAGCGTAGGGCAGGGGATGTTGCCCGAAGCAATGTGAGCAATCAAGCTTGGGCCCCGAGCCCACGCCATGCGCCGCGTTAGCCGTTCCTCAGGAATGGCAACAGGCTTGTCCAAACGTTCAAGGTGGCCCAACTCCTGGACCATCAACGATTCCAGATTTTCGCTGGTTAATTGGGAGAAAAAGGCATCAAGGCCCTGACTCAGGGTCGGTATGGAAAAACCCGTTTCAGATGGTCCAAGTTCCAAGGCCCGTTGGCGGAATGGGCTTTCCGGCTGTAACCAATCGTCTGCGACAGCACTAATTAGTCGAATAATACTTTCTGTCGAGCGAGGAAGGAGGAATCGCTCACGGTTCCTTTTAAGCGTCTGACATGCCTCCGTGATCATTGAGGCGCTGAGTACTGCCTCAGAAGGAAGGTCGGCAATAAAATAATTGGGCAGATTCATGTGTTTTCTGGCGCAATATCGTTTTTTTGATGTTCAATCGTACTCAGCCTCAAATACATGTCGTAGCTTGCATTTACTCGGTCATAAGCGAACAACCTCGCGGTTCAGCATACTCGTCGCGACCTATGAGTTCGAAACCGCTTCCTCGGCGTATTGCCAGGTCCTCTGTTTGAATCATGCACACAGACCATGCGTTGGCCAGATCGAGAATCCGCAGCATGCCTGTCTCCCCTTCACGAACACATCGCCCTGTTTCGGGTGAAATGATCAATGAGCGTGACCAGGGAGGCAACTGAAAAACTCTCGGCTGGCCTTGCTCAATACGGTGAGCCCCCATTTTACTTTGCCCGAGGGCATGGTCATAAGCTTGCGAACTGAGTTCACACATTCCGTACTCGCACACGATGTTTTCCCGCGATATTCCAAGCCGCTCTTGGATGAGTTGGTGCAATTGTTCCTTGCGCAAAACCCTTGATCGTCCCTTGTAGCCACCGGTTTCCATGACGCATGAACCGGGGGGCATGGAGAGCCGCTCGTTGTGATCGGTCATTTCATCCATCAAATGCACAAACAAAAAAGCCGTTCCCAGAATCATGACGGGTTGGTTTTGAGAACACAATTCCCTCAAATGCGTGACGACAGTATTGGGGGTGATCGTCCATCCCGATGTTGGATCAACTTCTCCAAGCCACTTGCTGTCGAGGGTCCCGTGACATCTGATACATGTTTCAATCATGTGTGCCAGCGATGAATGAGGGACAAGAGAGGGTGGGGGAGTGAGTGAGACCATTGTGATGGCCTTCGCTCCGGATGCATTTTGACCGCTACTCCCCATCATATGCATGGCAAACCAGCTCAGGAGGGATTGCTCATAAAGCTTTAACGAAAGTGCATTGTGAAAATGGCGGCTGGGTCTTTGTTCGGTGGTGCCACTGGAATGAAATACCCGGCAGCGTTGTTTTGGCTCGATACAGGAAAAATCAAAGTCCTTAAATGCATTGGTGGGTACTGCTGGTATTTGTTGCCATTCGACGATGGACTCCGGCTTGATTTTGCGCGAATCGATGAGGATTTGGTACGATGGGTTTGCTGCATACTGTATTTGGAATAACCTAAGCGCCAATGCGTTGAAGCATTGATTTTCCTCCTCGGAAACGACACCGGCGCATGAACAAATAGGGCGCTTGATCCTTTCAAGCACCTCGTCGGTCACTGCTTCCAATGCACATGTATGTTCCATGCGGTTTTATCGTGGGCTGGTTTTCCGCTACAGCCTGTATATTTTTAAGTTTTGTAACCGCCAAAAGCAAGATCGCCTCTATTTAAAAAAATAAGGCACCGCGCATGAAGTTCACACCAATTCAATCCTAAGTGCTTCACCCGCCATAAGTTTAATCGCTTTCTTGAGGTGGATGGTAACCTGGCTGCCTTTTTGTTCGACATCATGCGCCACAAGCCGGCCTTGGTGCCTGACCATCACTCGCGGGCGAAGCGCCTCCGAACTGAGCTCAATTTCAATGGTATTCAACCGGAGGGTGCCCCAGGATATTTGCACCTGGCATGTTTGCTTCGACGCCATTCTGCGCTGGGAGAAAGATCCCCACCCTTCGGCAGTAATGAACGCTGCTCGGAAATCCTCAGCGCCTAATCTGGGGGCAAAACCAATCAAGCCGCGTGGACCATGGTGTTTAAAACCACAGATCGCCAGGAAAACACCATAGCTGGCCATGGCTCGAGCATAATGATTGCTGCACTCCACCTCATTCCATGGATTTCGTTGTGACGCATGATAGCGGTCATGGATGGTTCGGGTGATCGCCAAGCCCTTTTCCACAAGACCTTCCCATATCATGTGAGCTGCCACTTGGTACTCGAACCCTGTCATGCACTCATTAAAATACGAAACAAAGGCAGCCTCGCCTTTGCCTGCGGCCCTCTCTGCCCCACCTTTGGGCCAGGTACACATTAATAATCCCCCTTCGCCAGGCATGGCATACCAACGTCCGCCTTTGATGATGTCAAAATGGTCGCGATAATACCCCACATCAGGTGTAAAGTTATATCGCCAAAGCGCCTCAAGAGCCTTGTGGCATTCGGGCTGAGTTACCACCCGATCTAAGCCGACCTGAAAAGCCCAGCTTTGTCCGTAGACCTGATCGATGTGGCATCCATCATTCGTATTGATGGCATCCTTGTGCTTGGCGTCAATGCGGTGTATGAAGTACTCGCCGTTGAATAAACGCTCTGTCAAAAGGGGTATGCCTCTATCGGCGATTTTCCTGCACTGGACGGCAAAGTCCTTGTCACCAACATCTTGCGCCATGGCTTCTCCCGCGCGCAAGGCCGCAAGATACAACGAACTCAGCCACGCGATTTCACCATACCACGACGCATCCAGAGTGTTGTACTGTTCGCCTTCAAGTATCCCATCGGTGTTGTCATCCTGATGTATCAGGTATTCAATTGATTTCCTGATCTTTTCCCAATTGCGTTTGAGAAATGAATCATCGGCGCACATCTGATGTTCTCGATAGGTTCGAAGAATTGTTCCTGCTTGTCCATCGATGGCTACCCGTCGGTGTGCTTCTGCCCGGTAATCCATGGCGCCTGTATCGCTATGGAAGGCAACTCCATAATCCACCATTTCACGTGTTGTGCGTTCCAGTTCGGGGAACACCCTGCCAGCAGCATGCGCATATTGCCAGACATGCGTACAAGTGCCTGGGCAACAATAGGTGCCTTCCCATCCATAAAAGCGTCCATTGTCGAACCGATAGCAGGTGGATGTGGCCAGGATGGAGGTGTTCAGGAAGGTGCGTTCCAGGAACCACCAGGGTAGGGTGGAGTCGTACCAAACATGTTGCCAGCGGTGAGTTTGTGCAGCCAGCGATGAATAATTCCTTGCTACATGTCGCAATACCGACAGAGCGCTGTCAAACTGCTTTCCATAGGACCTGTGAAGTTGTTCGATGCCCGTAATATGTTCGAAACCCTCCCTCCGCATGGTCGGGAAATACCAGCCTATCGCGAACACAACTTTTTTGCTTTGACCAGCCTTGAGCTTCATTTTGCGTCCTAGAGCGCCAATCAGTTTGGAGCCAAAGGGGCGCTCTTGTGCTGCAGGAATCGTGAGGTGTTTTTCAGCAAAAATGTTGTCCGGTTCCGCGTCCGGTAATGCAATGCCTTGCCGGTCTTTTCCAAGCAAAACCATGCCCATGGTTCCGTAGTCCGGCTCGCTGATGAGTTCTTTGATTGCCTGGTGGGGGACATCACTAAAACGGATGTCATCAATACCTATATTGCCCCAAGGCCCTGATTCTTGATCTACGATTTGAAGCCTGGCCGTCTTTCCGGCATATGCACGGACGTCGAACGAGGTTGGCTTCAATTTGTTGTCGTTATTACCGGTTGCACTGAGTGTGACACGCCCATCCAATAACAGGTTTATGCATGTTTTATTTGAATGTCCCCCACCACCAATGAGAAAATTTATGAAATCTCGTTCAATGACAAATTCCCTGCTGGTGAGCGTTCCTGTATGCGCATCTGCCTTGTAGACGTCCTCTCCATTGCGTGCATTGTGCGTGTTGACAAGGCGTTTGCCTTGAGCACCAACTTTGCCCTGATAGGACGGCATTTTATCCTGCTCCACCGGACCATTACCAAATGCTGTGCCGGTCGGGGTCCAACCCTGATAGGTTTCAGACTCAAATGACTCAAAGAGAATGTCATCACGCAATTGAGTCCGTTTCTCCATGGGCTTTGCTGTCGCCGTACAATGTAGGAAAACACCCTGTGTGTCTCTGCAAATATGGTTCCGCCGTGATCCCATGCCCGGTTTTCCACTGGCCAGACAGACGCCATTTTCGAGCCATCCCCCAATCTCCACCAACACCGATTGTGCGCCAGTGTTTTTGATGGTGAATTCCATGATGGTTGCAGGAAGAGATGACTCATCGGTGTTTAGGGGGATGAAGGGGGAATAGGCTTCCAGATCCACGAGGACTGGCAGGTCTGTTTCACGATACTTGACGGATCCGATCGGATACTGGCCTTCAAATGTAATTTGGGAGAACCCTCGTTTATCCAACGTCTTGATTTGCGATTGTCCCTGGGATGTCACTCGTATGGCAAAACCCTGTTCGATGGGACTGAATGAATCCATTGGTTTGGCGTAATGGGGTCCGGCATACGAGGCAAACGCAGGGTCGGGAGGCAGGTTGAAGATATCCCACAACCACAATTTCCCGTCTCCTCCCAGATATAGCTGCCCGGAACACAATCCACCTACTGGCATCCCAATGAATCTGAGATCATTCCGAGTGTAGGCTGTCGCATGGCCGCGCTCGGTCAGGGAACGCAACCACGCAGCAATGAGTTTCTTGTCGCGAGGTACCAAAGACTCAAAGTCCTTCTCGCTAAAAGGCCCGGCAACCCCTGTAAGAGGTCCACCAAGCAAAGCGGTGGCCCCCAGGCCGACGGAACGTAAGAAATCTCGGCGGCCAATTGGGGCGCCACAGTGACATTGGAGGCCACACACTTCTTGGGAATTGTTTTTCATACCTCTTTGGCTGGTTGTTAGTTGTGAATGTTTGAGTGCACGCCAGTAACAATTTCGATGTCTTGTTTCAATTTTCTTTCATGGTCAATGGGAATGCAGATCATGATGCCACGATATGGAGACGTAATTCCGCTATCGTCCCAATCCTGAAAGGCATGAATTGACATTGCGAGTAAGTCTGGTGTTAAAGGCGGTTTCTGACAAGCATTGAAGCCATGGACTGTGTTGGAGCCTTTGTTCGTGAAAACCATTGATTCTGTTCATTAACAGGACTTTATCAGTCTAAATGTTCAAAATATTATTTGTGTCGCTGGAACGAAACCATTATCAATAATACCCAATGAAACACCTGACCGTTGCCACTAACAAAAGTGTGCCCCGCCATGTTGCCGGCGAGGGTAAAAGCTTAACTCACCGCACTCGCCGCAGTTTCTTGAAGTCAGCCGCTCTATCTGTGGGGGCAGCTTGTCTGGCGCCGCAAATCGTTCCTGGTGCGGTACTGGGACGCGATGGTGGCGTGGCACCAAGCGAGAGGATCGTGTTGGGGGCTATCGGAATTGGTAATCGTGGCTCGTATGTTTTGAGTTGTTTTCTGCATGAGCCCGATGTGCAGTTCGTCGCCATTTGCGATGTAAAGGCCAACAGGCGCGAAGCAGTGAAAAAAATGGCCGATACGAAGTACAACAACCAGGATTGCGCCATGTATCGCGATCTTCACGACCTGCTGGCGCGTCAGGATATTGATGCCGTGCTCATTGCCACTGGCCCAAACTGGCATGCCATGGCATCGATTCTGGCAGCCAAGGCTGGGAAGGATGTCTATTGCGAGAAGCCCTGCACAAAAAACATTGCTCAGAGTATTGCGCTTGCCGAAACCTTCCGGCGCACGGGGCGCGTGTTTCAAGCTGGCACCCAACGCCGCAGTTTGCCCAACTTCATGTTTGCCATCGAGCTGGCCCGCTTGGGTAAACTGGGAAAACTCCATACCATGTATGCCCATCCCGGCGGCTTGGATGCGAGTACCAGTGGGTGGTTGCCCGCTGAATCCGAACCACCAAAGGAACAGGTGGACTGGGATACTTATCTGGGGAATGCCGCATGGCGCCCATTCAATTCAAAACATCTCGATGGCTTTAATTTTGAAAAAGGCGGTGGTTTGGTTGGGGGGGGATGTCTTGAGTGGGGTTCACATTGTGTGGATCTCTGCCAATGGGCCAATAATGCGGATCAAACGGCACCAGTCGAATATGAACCCAAAGATGGGAAAATGTACACACGATATGCCAATGGCGTGCGCTTGATCATGCGTAATGATGGCTGGCTTCCTCTGGGATCGTGCCCCGTCCGTTTTGAAGGTGAAACAGGCTGGGTTGAAACCGGTGATAATGCCGATATCGCTGTCAGTTCCGATTCATTATTGGTGGGAAGGGGAGCCAAGATCGCTGGTTACCCGGCAGATTTCCATGTCCGCGACTTTCTTGATTGTGTAAAAACTCGTGCACGTACCCGCGCCAATGCCGATGTGGCTTGTAACTCACATATTGCCTGCCATGCTGCGAATATCGCCCTGTATCTTGGTCGCAAAGTTACATTTGATCCACAAAAGCATGAGTTCCCCGGTGATGAGGAAGCCAATCGTCTCCGTTCAGAAGCCTTGCGTGAACCCTGGCGGATCTAATGGTGCAACAAACTGGTTACTCAATAAATAGGATAGCTATGACACTTAAATTGCGATTTCAGATTCCAAATTTCGGACTTGTAGCCCTGTTGGCCATTCTGCTGGCTGCACCCATTGAAACGATTGCCGCGGACCAATCGGCGGCTTCGGCGCAAAAGCAGCGTGATCTTATCCAACTTCTTCAATCAAATGCTCCCAAGGCAGATAAAGCGCTCGCCTGCAAGCAGTTGGCTGTGTATGGAACCAAAGATGCCGTGCCCGCCCTTGAAGGGCTTCTCGCGGATGAGCAATTGGCCTCTTGGGCGCGCATTGCCCTGGAGGTCATCCCTGATGCTGCTGTCGACGATGCCTTGCACAATGCGCTGAGCCGATTGAATGGCAAATTGTTGATCGGCGCCATTAATTCAATCGGGGTGCGGCGAGATGTCAAAGCAGTCGGCCTTTTGGCCGGGAAACTCAAGGACAGTGATGTATCCATCGCTTCAGCAGCAGCAGAGGCGCTTGGGAACATTGCGGATGAACAGGCGGGTAGGACACTGCTGGAGATTTTGCCCACAGCATCTGAAGCATTATGTCCTTCGATCGCAGAAGGTTGCATCGTGTGTGGTGGCCATTATCTGGCTGAAGGTAAGTTGGCTGCTGCGGTTCAATTGTTCGATACTGTGCGCCAGGCCAAAGTACCCAAACAGCGCAAACTCGAAGCCATTCGCGGAGCAATTTTGGCAAGGAAGGCCGATGGTATTCCACTCCTTCTCGAGCAATTGCGTTCTTCCGACAAAGCATGCTTTGAAATCGGTGTCAGCACGGCCCGTGAGTTGCCCGGCAGTGAGCCAACCGCAGCTTTGGTGGCTGAGTTGAATCAGGCAAAACCTGACCGCCAGGTATCGCTCGTCCTGGCTATTGCAGATCGCAATGATAGCACCGCTTTGCCCGCTGTGCTTCAGGTGGCAAAAAACGGCTCCAAACCAGCTCGTGCAACTGCGGTGGGTTTGTTGGATCGGTGGCAGGATCCTGTTTGCGTTCCCGTATTGTTGAATGCGGCCGCAGATGATGACGCTGATCTGGTCCGCGCGGCCAAGGCAGTGTTATCTCGTTTGGAGGGTAAAGCAATAGATGCAGCCATCAAAACATCGTTGTCTCAAGCCACTGGAAAGACCTTGCAGGCAACCATCGACATGGTCGGGCGTCGGCGTATCGAGGATGCATTGCCCACGGTTGTGAAACATGCAGAAAGTGGCGACGCAGGAATTCGTCGTGCTGCCTTGGATACTCTCGGCGCTATTGGCGGTATCTCTCAGGGCACTGATCTCGCTCGTCTGCTGGAGAAAACCGGCGACAATGACAAGCGTTCTGAAATCGTAAAGCCATTGGTAAAAATTGCAGGGCGTAGTGGTGCCAAGTTCGTTCCTGAGGTTCTGCCGTTGGCACAATCCAACGATAGCGGATTGCGCCGCTCGGCTTTGCCGGTCTTGGCCGCCATTGGAGGGGCAGACGCCCTCAAGGCCATGCAGGCTGCTGTAAGTGATAAGGATGAAACCGTTCAGGACGAAGCCGTGCGTCTCTTGTCCACATGGCCTAATAATTGGCCGGATGATGCGGGGGTGGCCGAACCGCTGTTCGCATTGGCAAAATCCGGCAGGAAGGAATCTCATCAGGTGCAGGGTATTCGTGGTTATCTTCTTTATTTACAAGAACATAAAGAACTTAAGAACGACGATAAGCTCGCTAAAATCAAGGAGTTGTTACCTTTGATTAAACGTTCCGAAGAAAAACACCAGGTCATCACGGTCCTCGGCACGCTTCCAGCAGAAGGTGCACTTGAACCCCTGATGAGCCTTGCACAAGACCCTGCACTTGCCGAAGAGGCATCTTTATCCATCGTTAATGTCGCCAAAGATGGCCCTGTGGAACTTCGTAAAAAGGCCCTGCAGATTGCGGCAGCGCAAGCGAAAAATGCTGAAACGAAACGCAAGGCTGAAGAAAGCTTGAACAGCCTCAAATAGAGGTGTTTTAAACTAATCTGAAAAAAGCGTTTGCACGGCATGGACAGAAGGTTGCCAAAACCTGCCCATGCCGTTTCGCTTTTGAAATCCAAGCACATGATTGTGAGGTGATTCCAATCTTTTCAATGGTATGGATCTCCCGGCGACAAACAGAATTCATTGTGCTTCGATCTTGAATCTTTATGGTCAAAATATTGCAACTGGAATCAAAACCAGCGTCAAGGACGACAGGGAAGGGTGGGGACTTGACCAAATGTCCATCTTAGCGCGAAATTGAACACACTATGGAAGCAAAACTTACCGTTGTCACCATCGACAAGCCCGAATCTATAAATTTCATCCTCGGCCAGACGCATTTCATCAAATCGGTCGAGGATATTCATGAGGCCTTGGTAAACACCGTCCCGGGCATCAAGTTCGGCCTGGCATTTTGCGAGTCCTCTGGCAAATGCCTTGTCCGGTTTACGGGTAATGACCAACTCATGATTGAATTGGCAAAGAAGAATGCTTTGGCCATAGGTGCCGGACATAGTTTCATTCTGTTTCTGGCGGACGGCTTTTATCCCGTAAATGTCCTGAATGCAGTCAAAATGGTGCCGGAAGTATGCCGGATTTACTGTGCCACGGCCAATCCAGTCCAGGTTGTCATTGCCGAGTCCATCCAGGGTCGCGGTATTATGGGGGTTATCGACGGACTGGCTCCCAAGGGTGTTGAAGGC
>CAZIDG010000020.1:48862-55743 GCA_964538065.1 uncultured Verrucomicrobiota bacterium | reverse complement strand
TTGTGTAATAAGCGTGTGACAGACCCAACTGGAGAAAGGGGAACATGCACGAGGTGACGTTTTTGCAGGATTTGGCGGTGGTGATGATTGTTGCCGGCTTGGTGACCATCCTTTTCCATCGCTTTAAGCAGCCGGTGGTGCTCGGCTACATACTGGCGGGTTTTCTTATTGGACCGCATACGCCACCCTTTTCATTGATCACGGGTGAGGAAAGCATCAATACGCTGGCGGAGATTGGCATCATCATGCTCATGTTTTCCCTGGGGCTGGAATTCAGCCTGGGGAAGCTCAAGAAGGTGGGGGGGACGGCAGTTATTGCGGCTTCACTGGAAATTCTGGGCATGGGGTGGGTGGGGTTTGAGCTTGGGCGTTTTTTTGGTTGGAGCACCACGGACAGCCTGTTCCTGGGGGCGATGCTTTCGATGTCCTCCACAACGGTCATCATCAAGGTGCTGACGGAGATGGGGCGGACGAAGGAATCATTTGCCCAGTTGATTTTCGGCATCCTGATCATCGAGGATATTCTGGGGATTGCCATGATTGCGCTGCTGTCCAGCATTGCCATGACCGGGGCGGTGAGTGTGGGGGCGGTGAGCGTGACGCTGGGTAAACTGGGGATATTCATGGTGGTGGTGCTGGTGGCTGGCCTGATCGCCGTGCCACGCCTGCTCGGGTATGTGGCGCGATTCAAGAGCAACGAAATGCTCCTGATCACTGTGCTGGGGCTATGTTTTGGAGTGTCGTTACTAGCGCAGAAATTCGATTACAGTGTGGCCCTCGGCGCGTTCATCATCGGCGCTGTCATGGCCGAGGCACGGGAAATCCATCGGATAGAGGCATTGATTGAGCCGGTGCGTGACATGTTTAGCGCCGTCTTTTTTGTGGCCATTGGCCTGCTGATCGATCCGCAAATGCTGATTCAGCATTGGTTCCCGGTGATTGTCATCACCCTTGCAGTCGTGGTGTGCAAGGTCATTGCCTGCGCGAGCGGCACATTTCTGGGCGGGTACGATCGCGGCTCCTGCCTGCGGGTCGGCATGAGCGTGGCGCAGATTGGCGAGTTTTCATTCATCATTGCCTCCTTGGGCCTGACCCTGAACGTGACGAGCAAGTTTCTCTATCCAATCGCGGTGGCCGTGTCCGTGTTGACCACCCTGCTGACGCCTTATCTGATCAGAAGCACCGATGGGGTGGTGGCATGGTTTGATCGTTTGGCGCCGAAATCGCTGGTGAACACGCTGGAGATTTACACGCGCTGGGTGGGACAGTTGGGTACTCAAAGGCAGACCAGCCTGGCTTCAAAACTGGTGAAGAAATGGTTCGGGCAGATGGCGCTGAACACGGCATTGATCACCGCGGTGTTTATTGCGGCCGCTTTTATCAAGCAACGTCCACCCCTGTGGCTGAAAAACATGGCGATGAGCGACGAATGGTTGAAACCCATTCTTTGGCTGGCGGCGGCGATTCTCTCATTGCCCATGTTCATTGCCACTTCCAGGAAGCTCCAGGCACTGGGGCTCCTGATTGCGGACGTGACGGTCAAGACGTCCCTGGCGGGGGAACGGACGCCTGCCATCCGGGCGGTGGTCGCGCAGGTCATCCCCATTGCGGGAACGGTCATTCAGGGGCTCTATATCATGATTCTGAGCTCGGCCTTGCTGCCGACGGTCAAGATCATGGTGGTTCTGCTCCTTTTGGCGGGGCTCATCAGTTGGCTGCTTCGCCGGTCCTTTGTAAAAGTCTATTCCAAGGCGCAGTTTGCCTTGCAGGAGACGCTGTCCCAGCCGCCCGTGCCCCGTCCTGAGGTGGCACATGCGGTGCTGCCCCCGTTATTGCGGGAGGCGGATTTGAAGAGCGTCATGATTGACGACGATTCGCCTTCGGTGGGCAAACTCATTCGCGAGCTCGAGTTGCGCACCAAAACCGGCGCGAGCATTGTGGGCATTGAACGCAGTGGCAAAAGCATCATCAATCCCGGGCCCGACGAGGAGATACAGGCTGGAGATCATGTTTTGTTGCTGGGAAACCAAATCCAGATGGCGGCGGCTCAAAAGCAGCTTACAGACAAGAGCCGAACAGAGGCTGCGGGGCACAATGGTTAGGAGCTGGGTGAGGGGCGGTGGTGCTGGAGTGCATCCCGACCGGCCTTCAACTCCTCCCGGGGAAGATCACCCGTCAACAGATCGGCGTCGCTGTGGTGGTCCATGCGCTCATAGAAGGCCATTCCAAGGCCCCACACAGCTTCATTCCCAGGCTCGGCGTCGAGCAGGGCAAAAAGGGCGTCCTCAGCCCTGGCAAAGGCGCCGGTTCGTTCGTAATGCTGCATGAGCATCAACTGGGTGGGAGAAGGCAGGGGAGTGGCGCTGAGGGCATGCAGGAACACTTCAAGCCCGGGAAGGAACTCCGGTGACTCAAGAACATCATTTCCTGAGGAAAGACCCAGCAAGAGATGCAGACCTTTGAGATAACAGGCTCTGCCCAAATCAACCTGCTCCTGCGCAATGGCCCAATCGCCTTCCTCCTTGAATAACCGGATCAGAAAGATGGTCTTTTCGCGGACAAACTGAATGCCATCCCCTTCCATAAGCCTGGCCAGCAGCTCGGTTTCGGACTGGCTGGATGCGGTGGCGGGATCCATGCCGAGAAGTTTTTGGAACTGATCCTGGAGCGTTTCGCCCATCGGACGCCAGCGATGGCCGTTCTTCATCGTGATGAGTGCCTCGAGAAACGCCCGGAATTCCTCAATCTTGCGTAAAATATAATCGCGTTGAATCATGACTAATGCAGCACCTGTTCCATCATTGAACTCCAAGAGCATCTGGATTCAAGCTGGAATGGCGAGGAAATACGACAAAATGAGGGAATGGATTATGGAAGGCTGTGGCCGGATTCCTACAAAAAATGACCCATAACCTTATTGCAATGTCCGGTTCAATCCGCATGATTTCATACGATGAAAGCAACACGTTTATTTCCAATGGCTGCCGCCCCGGCGCTGGCATTGACCTTTGCTGTGGCCAGCATGCTGGTGGCGCAGGTCCAGGCCGCCGTGCCGCGGCCGGAGCATCCACGACCCGATGCCTTCCGGCAAAACTGGGTGACGCTCAACGGCGAATGGCAGTTCGAAATCGATGAAAAGGCCGATGGCGAGGCGCGTGGCCTGGTGTCAGGTAAGGATCTGGCCGCCAAAATCACCGTCCCGTTCTGTCCTGAGAGCAAGCTCAGCGGCATCGGCAACTACGGTTTCATGAAACATACCTGGTATCGGCGCTCGTTCGAGGTGCCAGCCAGCATGAAGGGAAAGCGTGTTCGCCTGCATTTCGGCGCGGTGGATTATCAGGCGTGGGTGTGGGTGAACGGGGCCAGCGTCGGCTCGCATACGGGAGGCAGCGCCGCCTTTGATTTCGACATCACCAAGCAACTTCGAGACGGCGCCAATGAGCTCGTCGTCCGGGTTTTCGACGATACGGCCAGCGGCAAGCAACCCACAGGCAAGCAGACGCACGGTGTCAGCGAGGGGTGTGTTTATACACGCACCACGGGCATCTGGCAGCCCGTCTGGCTGGAGGCGGTGGGCACCTCGTTTGTCGAAGGCTTCTCCATTGTGCCTGACCCTGATCGCTCGCGGGTGTTGATCGATGCGTCGGTCAATGGAGCCGAACAAGGCTTGAAGCTCACTGTCGAAGCCTTTGCCAATGGCAAATCGGTGGGCAAGGATTCCTGCCCGGCGTCGTGGCGCAACCACCATCTTGTGGTCGATCTCAAGAAAAAGCATCTGTGGGAGCCTGGAACGCCTTTTCTCTACGATTTGAAGTTCACGCTATCCCGGGGACGGGAACAGGTGGACGAGGTGGCGAGCTACTTCGGATTGCGCAAGGTCTCCCTGGAAGGCCGCGCCGTTCTGATCAATGGCAAGCGCGTGTTCCAGCGTTTGATACTCGACCAGGGTTTCTACCCCGACGGCATCTGGACCGCGCCCTCGGATGAGGCGCTCAAGCATGACATCGAGATGAGCATGGCGGCGGGTTATAACGGGGCGCGTCTTCATCAGAAGGTTTTCGAACCGCGTTTTCTGTACTGGGCCGACAAGCTGGGCTACCTGGTGTGGGGCGAATTCCCGAACTGGGGCTACAACTATCGCCCTGAGAACTACTCCAACTACATCAACGAATGGACCGAAGTGGTGTTGCGCGACCGGAATCACCCGGCGATCATTGGCTGGTGCCCGTTCAATGAAACACCGGCGGAGGCGGGCGAAATCCAGCAGATCGTCTGGCGTGAGACCAAGGCCATCGATCCGACGCGCCCCGTGCTGGAAACCAGCGGCTGGTCCCATACCATTCCCAACGCGGAGATGCGCGACGACCATGACTACAACCAGAATCCCGACACGTTTAAGCAACGGTGGATGGAATTCTTTGCTGGAGGTCCCATTTCACCGTTGCCGCCCCGCTACGGGGGAGGCTCGGCAGAGCGCAAAGATTTGGGCGTGCCCTTCATGGTGAGCGAGTTTGGCGGGACGGTGTGGGGTGACACGAAGGGCGGCTGGGGCTATGGCAGCGGGCCCAAGGATATCGATGAATTCTATGCGCGCTACGCGGGCCTGGTGGGCGCGCTCCTCGACAACCCCGACATGTTCGGTTTTTGCTACACCCAATTAACCGATGTCGAGCAGGAGCATAACGGCCTGTATTTCTATGACCGCACGCCGAAGTTTGACGTGAAGCGCCTGCATGCCGCAACCGCCCGCCCGGCGGCTTACGAAAAGACAGGCCCCAAGACAGGCGCACCCGCTGCGCGCGTCGAACGGAACTGGCGAGTGCTGGTGGGGGCGGCCGCGGATGGGGATCTCTGCAAACCCTATCGCTACACCACGAATGCGCCCGCTGCGAACTGGACCGGCGCGGGCTTCGACGAGAGTGCCTGGCAAACCGCACAGGCACCCTTTGGCACCATCAACAATGCCCGTACGCCTTGGAGCACGAGCGATATATGGCTGCGCCGGACCTTTGATTGGAATGAAGCCAATTTGAAGGAAGCTGCACTGGTCGTCTTCTACGATGAAGACACGGAGGTGTATGTGAATGGCCAGAAGATCTGGAATCGCAGTGGTTTTACCACAACCTACGAAATGTTCACCGTCACCGAGGCTTTGAAGAAGGCGCTTAAGCCCGGTGTGAATACGCTGGCGATTCACACGCATCAGACTGGCGGCGGTCAATTCATCGACCTGGCCTTGCTCTGGGAGCCTTGATCCGAAGACACCTCTTTGAAACGAAACGAGCGGACTCCTGTCCGCTCGTTTTTTATCGGGCATCCTGGGCCATAGCCTATTCGAAAACGATCACCGTGAACGAGTGCGGTGGAAACGCATAGCTTGTTTTTCCACTCGTGAGCCCGTGGTTCCAGCGCGTTTCCCGCGTCACGATCCGGTTCGGCCACAGGGCGGTATTCCTGGCATGCAGGGAGCCACACAATTCCTCAACCCTGGCTGTGGGCCGGGAAGGGGTGAATCCATCCAGATTCAACGAGACGTTTCGCGGTTGCTCGCCTGCGTTGACCACCTGCATCACGAGCGTTTTCCCATCCTCACTGCGCTTGGCGGTCACATCCAGGTTGCGATCTCCATGGAGGACCTCGGTTTTCACGAGGAGCGGCTGGTAATTGCGGGAGATCATGCGTGTGACATATCCTGGCGGTTGCAGCCAGGTTTGGGAGGGATTCAGGAAGAGCAATCCTTGATCCCACCCATTGTCGTTTTGCCCATCGGGCTGAAGACAGTTGGCCGAGGTCACGATGGGAAGGTCCCCATCGCGTTCCGCCGCGTTGATCCCGATGGCATTGGCCAGGGCCCGTCGCTGGCTGTGATTGTTCGCATTGAATTCGAACACCACCACCTTGTGCCTGGCGCCGTCCGCGATTTTGCCCAGGGCTTCCTTGAACGTCCACATGCTGTCGAATGACGAATCGGGTATCGGCCCGTCCGTCCCCACATGCAGATCGAACCACACCTCGCGGTTGTTCTGTTTGGCGAGTTCAAGAATGCGTTTCTGACCTGCAAGGCTGGTGATGCCTGCCGCGGCGCCGCGGAAATTGTAGGGATCCTTGATGGGCTCGCCATAGACAAAATCTCCCACGATCAAAATGATGTTGGGATCCTTCGCCCAGATGGCTTTGGCCAGTTTTTCGAACGTTGCGGCGTATTGAACATCGACACGTTCCTCATTGCCCAACTCGAGATATTTTAAACGATAGGGCTGAGGATGGCCATCGGCGGCACGGCGGCGGCCCCACGGCGTGTCCGAGGAGCCCTTGGCGTACTCGATGAAGTCCGCCATGTCCTCGGGTGTTTCGCCCATGTTAAAGGCCGGGATGTATTCAAAACCCGCCGCCTCGCACATGTTCATGAAATCCAGAATGCCCCATCCATTTGAGGAATGGGCATACCAGGTGCCCGCATTGGGCGGCCGCTGGTCACGCGGTCCGATCATCTTTTTCCATCGGTACTCCGGATGGTTGATCATGGAACCTCCGTAACGCAGCACGGTGATTCCCTGGTTGATGAGACCTTCCACCACATCCCTGCGCACTGGCAGTCCTTTGAACCGTCCCCATTCGCCTGGCTGCAGGAAGGCATGGCCCAGATCAACCGATCCCGGCTGTTTCAAGCTGACCGCAAAACGGCCCTTGGCTTCGGTCGATTTGGGTGTGAGCAAAAACTCGATTCTCTGCCAGTCGCCCGCCTGGATCCGCAGCTTCTTTTCCGCATGGATCGTCAATCCATCCGCGCTCTCGAGCGAAACCCAGATTTCAGCCGGTTTCTCTGCACGGACGCAGACAAGCCCTTCATAGGGCTGTCCTCCGACAAAATACATGCCCCA
>CAZIDG010000020.1:7747-48762 GCA_964538065.1 uncultured Verrucomicrobiota bacterium | reverse complement strand
CACGGACGCAGACAAGCCCTTCATAGGGCTGTCCTCCGACAAAATACATGCCCCAGCGGTTGAGCCCCTGATTCTCGATGCCAATGGCTCCGGCTCCAACGGTGTAACTGAGCCGCTGAGACTGCCCGCCCACAAAGGGCCTGTCCTTCTCGATCGCCCAGGAACCCGTGGCCGTGCCGCGCTGTACCGTGCGCCACATGCCACTCACCTCAGTCTGAGCCACCGCTCCTCCGGTGAAGGTCAGACGGCGGGTTTCACCATTGGTCTTGACCCACAGGTTCCGATATCGCGCCTCGGACTGGAATGCCCGCAGCCCGACGGTGCCGGAAAGAAGGGCGTTTTCTGAATCCTCATGACGGAGGACGAGCTTTCCATTGAGAAAGATCTCCAAGGCGCGCCCCTGCATCTTGACGGACAGGGCCGACCACTGCCCCACAGGCACCTCACAGGGCGTCTCCTGGATGGGCTCCCAGTTCTGGCGATGCCTTCCCAAAAGCAGGCACTGTTTGGCGGCGTTGAGGGCGATTTCATACCCGTCAAAACGATCCGTTCCCGGTCCTGCATTGGCCATGCGGGTCACCAGACCCACATTGGACCAGTTTTGCGATGCCATGAAAATCTCCACGCCTGCTTCACCGTCTCGAAATGGCTCCAGATCACTCACCAGCTTGTCGCCCTGTGCGCCGCGAAAATGAAGCTCGTCGCCCTCCACCCGCCACTGGCCTCCGTATCCCTTGAAACCTTTGGGTGGAAGCGTCACCGCAGGTTCCTGGAAGCTTTCGCCAAAGATCATCTGGCTGTATATGCCGCCATAGATCTCATGGTTTACATCCTCAATGCAGGCGCCGGTGAGATGCCGTGATACAGGATGCAGGATTTGGTCTGCCTGGACATGGATGACGGGTTCCTGGGCCAGGGTGACGCAAGGCGAGGCAAGCGCGGCAAGCAGGAGCGCCGCGGCCAATGTAACTCGAGTCGGTTTGCACATAACGTTCTTTGGGATTATTCAAGGTGAGACATCGGATTCCAATTCATTCAACCCGCCATTCAAGAATGCCGCCCGACCATTCGGGCTGGAGTTGAGCCTCTATGCGCAGGCCGGTTGTTGTGACGGGAGTGAATTGGACAGAATTGTATTGGTCCATGTTGCTGCCGTATTCGGACGCGCCTGCCACGGGCTTCCATTGTGTGCCATCCTTGTAGAATAGCTGCCAGGACTGGGGAACGCGGCAATGCGCCTTGATGCGCCGCTCATCCCACCAGTAAACCTGGACGGCGGAGACCTTCTGAGGTTTGTCGAAATCGTATTGCACCCATTCCCTGGTGCCGCGGTGATCCCACCATGTGAAACGCGGGATGTGTGTGTCGTCCGAGGCTGACGGTTCGACCTGGTCGTTCATGGCGGCGACGGTGTCTGTCGGACAACAATGCGACGCCGTGGGTTGGGCATGGCTTGCCAGTGTCGGCACAGGAAGAGGTTTGACCTGCGCAGGTGTTTCCGGCAACCAGACCATCATTTGTGTGGGCTTGCGATTGGAATTGGCAAAGTAGGGGATCAAGACCATGGGCGCGGTTGTTTCCTTCACAGTGCCATGGCTGGCTCGATGCAGACCCTTTACGGCGCCTCGGATCACGGTCACTCCACCCAGGACGTCGTTGCGGTATTCCGCCTTAAAGGTGGTACGCGGCGGAACGAACAGGTGACGCATCCCTTCGGGATTATCGATCCCCTCGAGACAGTAAATGATCGGCCCGCGCATGACGGCGGTGCGATCCACGTCCGCTTCCACTTTGGGATGGGCCTTCACGCGCCGGACCGGCATGTCCATGGTCATTTCCACCGTATCGCCAGGCGTCCACTGACGATGCAGCCGGGCATAGCCGTTTAACACCTCCGGTGTCTTGACCGTTTTCCCATTGATCTTGATGCGCACAGCCCCATTTTCCGGCCTGCCCGCGATCTGATAGAGATCGTTGGTGTTGATTGTGCCCTGGCACCAGGCTGGAATGCGCAACTTCAGGTCGAATTCCGCTGCTTTCTCCGGCTCCACCATGAGCTTGACCTTGCCCTCCCAGGGATACTGGGTCGATTGCCGGAGCGTGACCTTGCCGTTGGGCAACTGGATGTCAGCACGGCTGCCGATGTAGAGATTGACATGGATGCCGGATCGATCCTGGGCGTAGATGTACCCGGGGAGGGCGCCCATGATTTTGAGGAACATGGGTGGACAGCAGGGGCAACCATGCCAGGACCAGCGCTCCTTGGGGGTCTTCACATCCAGGGGGTTTTGATAATAATAGGAGTTGCCCTTGAGGCTGACGGCGCACAGGGCGCCATTATACAGAACGCGCTCCATTTCATCCGTATATCGGGCGTCGCCGGTGAGAAGATTCATATTGCGGCTGAAGAAGGCCGAGCCAACGGCAGCGCAGGTTTCCAGATAACCGTCGTTGGGCAGGACATAATCGGCGGCAAACGCCTCATACTCGGCCGTGGCGCCGGCACCACCCGTGATATACATCCGCCGTTGGGTCAAGTTGTCCCACAAGCGTTCGGAGGCCTGGCGGTAATCCTCGCGGCCGTTGACACATGCCAGCGCGCTCAGGCCGGCGCACATGAGCGTGGCCCGCACAGCGTGGCCTTCAATGCTGGGCTGCTGGAGCACGGGCATGTGGTCCTGGTCGTAGGATCCTGCAAACTGGCCGAAATCCTGCCGATCCTTGTGATTGCCCCGATTTTCGATCCAAAAAGAGGCGAGCTTCAGATATCGATCCTCCTCAACGGGGAAGGGCATGCGCTGTTTCAATTGGGGCTGGCTTCGAAACAGGAGGTACAGTTTGGTTGTGGCCTCTTCCGACAGGGCGTGCCCGGGAATGACGTTGTTTTTGGGCGGAGGTCCCATCACATCGCACATGTGATTTGCAAGCCGCGCCGCCACCTCCAGCAGTTTCGTCTTGCCCGTGGCCCGATAGTAATGAATCCCCGCTTCGATCACGCAGCCTGCATTATAGACATCATGCTGAACAACGTCGTTGCCACCATGGAGTCCCCAGCGGTGTTCCGGCTCCATGAGCTGGGTGTAGGTATTGATGAAACCGTCCGGATCCCTGGCTTGCGCGGCGGCGATATGCTCGATATAGCCGTCGATTCGTTTTTCCAAAGCCGGGTCAGGATGCGAGGCCAGGAAGTCCGACACGCCCCGGATGGACTCGCAGAGCAGTCCATCAAGGAACGGAGGGCCGGCGTGATCCCCTTTGGCGCCATCCCGCACACGGTCATAATTGCGGATGGCGCCATCCTTTTCGAATTTGTCCAGGACATCGGGAATGGTCACTTCCTGCCACACCTTGCGGCGGGGCGACCAAAAGTCGTCTTCGATGCTCACCTGCTGGATCGGGACGGCGGTGAGCGCCTGGTGGTCCCCCTCCTGGCTGTAAACCGTCGCGACCAGGGAAATGGCGAGGATTGCTGGATTGATCAACAATTTCATGGCGTTATTCTCCATAAACATGACGGGCGATAATTTGGTCCTGGTAAATTTCGTCGAGTTCGCAAAAATAGCCGCTCCAACCCCAAACGCGCACGACGAGGTTTCTGTGGCGTTCAGGGTGCTTCTTGGCGTCTTTCAAAGTTTCCACGTTGAGGGTGTTGATTTGCAGTTGCTGGCACCCCACATGAGCGAAGAGCCGGATCAACAAGGCGACCTGATGGACCGCTTCCGGATTGCGGAAGACGGTATCCGATAATTCCATGGTCAACGGGCCGCCGTTGCAGATGCGTCGATAGTCAAGCCTGGCGTAGCTTTGAAGGACGCTCAGGGGCCCTCGCACTTTGATCCCCTGCGATGGCGCCAGACTTGAACTAAACGATTCGCCCTGTCGCCGCCCATCGGCTGTCGCGCCGACCACGGGCTCGATCATGCCATCATGTCCCGTTGCCAGCCAGATGTAGTACATGGCGGAGCCGCTGCCGGGGCGCACCAGGCCGCCACGCCCATTGTTGCCGGCTGCCTCGCAGGCATGGGCGAACAGATCGAACAGTTGGGCCAGCAGGGCATCGGCACGGTCATCGTTGTTGCCCACCTTGGGTCCGTGTTCGAGGAGCTGACAGCGAAGGGCTTCGTCGGCCTCATAATTGGTAGCCAGCGCGTCCAGCAACCGTTGTGGTGTGACACTTTTCTGATCGAATACGAAGGTTTGAACGGCGGCCAGGGCATCCGCCGCATTGGAAGAGCCCGCGCCGTGAATCCCGAAATTATTGTACTTGAGGCCCGATGAGAGATCGCGACCATTCTCCAGACAGCCATCCATCAAGACGCTGTAATAGGGGGCGGGGGGGAGGAGCAGGTTGGCGTAGCTGTCAACCAGGCGGGCCACCTGGCGGCCCATTTCGGCTCCCACGCGCTCCAGCATGCCCTCGAAGGAATCGCCTGCTGCGAGGCCGCTCCGCAGGGCTGTGTCCACTGCGGCAGGCATGGACACTGCGCCGATGTTGACGACCTCCATGCCGCGTCCTGGGATCAGGAACTCCCAGCATGCGGCCACCGCGTAGTTGCGCGCGTCTTCGGCAGAGTAGCCGTGCGCCATTAATCCCGGAATGACGACATCGTCGTTCGAGTATTGTGGAAAACCCAGTCCAATTTCGGTCAACTGAGCGGCCAATTCGAGCAGCTTGAGATCGGTGTTCCTGGTGATGCGCAGGTTGATCTTGGGATCGATCATGGCCACCCCTCGCGCGACCCGGAGGACCATATATGTCAGCGCATTCACGCCACAGGATCCATTGCTTTGAACGCCCCCGATCACGAGAGATTGGCCATTGTCACCCTGCTGAATGCCTGGATACAGATCGCTGTCCCTGTTGAGGGAGAGGAAGAATTCCGCGAGCAATTCTTCCGCATCGGCCAGGGTCAGGCGTCCTTCCTCCAAATCGCCCTTCAGGTATGGCCACATGTATTGGTCAAAGCGGCCCAGACCGCAGTGGTAGTGTCCGCTCAACCAGAGGACGGCGTGGCAAAGGCGGAGAGCCTGAAGGGCTTCATGAAAGGTTGCAGGAGGTTCACCAGGCACGCGGCTCAAGATGTGGGCAAGGTCGTGCCTTCCCAGGCGACGGGCTTCTTCCGCGTAACGACTGGCCAGGTCCAGCACGGCATCGATTGTTTCCAGGGCGCTGTCAAGGAATTCGACCGCCATGGGATCCTGTCGCATGCGCTCCCGGCTTTCCAGGGCAACCGACCGGCGTTTCGATAAACCCTCCTTCAGGATCATGGACCAGTCTGCGCAAATGTTGCTGATGGGGCCCAATTCATGGAGCCTGTGTCCGGCAGTGAGCACGCGATGCTGGGCCTCGCTGTAAACCGGGGGGATTTTTGCCACGGTGCGCGTAAACACGATGGATTCATCCGGGCCAATGACCGCACGCTGGGCCTCACACATGCGGCGTGTCAGGCGCGCATTCCGCTGCGGCCAGGAAAGGTGTTCTGACTCGCACTCGCTGAGGATGTCGAGTGGTTCAGCATCGCGATAACGCGTGTAATAGCCATTGCGCGTGGCTCGTTTCATGTCCGCGAGTCGCGCCGTGAGTGAAAACGGACTTGCAGGCAATTGCGAAATCCAGTCCCTGCCATCGGCCATGCCTTGTCCTGGATTGCAGGCGGGATCGGCGGTCTTCATGGTTGTTCCATCCATCATACAACTCGTGCTTCAACACCCGCGGTCTTGAAGATGTCCATGCCCGCGTTCAATGGCCGCGATTCCTCGAAGGTGGGCTGATAGGTCATGCCGCAGGCCGCATATTTGGCGCCTGCCGCGTGGTTGTAGGGCAACAAATCAACGCGCTGGAGACCCGACAACCCTTTAACAGTGCGGGCGATCCCCGTAAGGTTTTCTTCGGTATCGGTCACTCCGGGAATGAGGGGGACTCGAACCACAAATGGGACATTCATGGCGCTCAGTGCACGCAGATTGCGCAAGATGCCCTCATTCCCATCTCCGGTGTGACGCCGATGTTCCACGGTATCGATCAGTTTCAGATCGAAATACACGAGGTCCGAGCGCGACGCAACCATCCGGAAATCGCCCTCCGGTGCGTGGCCGGATGTGTCCAGCAAGACATGGAGATCTGGCATCTGGTCGATGACCTCTGCCAGAAACGCTGCTTGTGCCAGCGGTTCGCCGCCGGAAAAGGTGACACCTCCTTCGCCGGCCCGCAGGAGATCGGCCTGGCTGTTCAGGCGCGCCGCGAGTTCCGCGGACGTAAAAACCTGGCCAGCCATGCGTTCTCCTGCTGAACCGCGCATCAACTGTGGCTTTGGCGATAGACCCTCAGGGTTGTGGCACCATGAGCAACGCAGGCTGCAACCCTTGAGAAAGACGGTGACCCGCACGCCGGGCCCGTCATGCACAGCGAATTCCTTGATGTCGAATACGACGCCAGTGAGCATCGGTCAGGCTCCGTTTTCTGCCTATTGGCGCAGCCACTTTTTCCAGTTTTGCTCGAACTCATCCACATTATCCTTGGTGACGGGTGGCAGTGGCGAGTAATCCAGAACCTGTTCCGGGTCCTTGCCCAGAACGACCTTGTTGGCGAGCAATTCCACCGAACGCCAGCCCCATTTGTAGGTTTGTTGCGCGAACAGTTTTTGAACGACACCCTTGCGGACATACGGAAGCTGTGCGGGCAGGGCATCCATGGCCACGATTTTGACCTTGCCTGGCTCCCATTTGAGCAAGGCATCCGTGAACAGGCTCCAGGAACCGATCATGGCCCATCCGTCGATGTCTGGGTTCGCGGTCTGGACCTCCTCGATCTTCGCTGCCGCATCCTGCGGCACTTCCTTGCTGTAATAAACGCCACGGATCGTGATATCAGGGTACTTTTTGGCCTCATCCAGGGCCCCCTTGATGCGGTTCTGAATGTTGCGCGCATTCTGATTGCCTCCAGGGATGGCCACAACGTGCTTGCCGGGACCGAGCACGCCAGCAAGCTCACGCATGATGGTGTGGCCGCTGTCGATGTCGTCCGTGCCATGGTAGCAAAACCGCTTGCTGGCAGGGGCATCGCTATCAAAACACATCACGGCAACGCCTTGTTGCACGGCGCGATCAATCGGCGCCGTGAGCACCTCGGCCTCGGAACAACTCACGCTGATGCCATCCACGCCCTGAAGAACCAGTTGTTCCAGATACTCGACCTGCTTCTGGGCATCATCCTCGTTGGGGGTTCGCCACAGAACGGTGATGTTCACACCCATTTTCTTGCTGAGTTCCGCAGCCGCATCCTCGGCGCCCACACGGGCGGCCTGAAAAACAGGGTTGGACTGGCTTTTGGCGATCAATGCAAAAACGTAGGATGTTTTTGCTGTTTTCTTTTCAGATCCGGGGGTGGGGGCCGAATCCTTATTCCCGCAACCCGTCATCAAGAGGGTCGCCGAGCATAACAGCGCAAGTGTGCGCATCCAATTTCCTGTGTTCATAGGTGTTTAATAAATCATGACTGCGTGCTGTCTTCTCATGCTGCGCGGGATTCCTTCAGCATTTGGGCCGCGCGTGAAAGGCGCTTCTCCCGCAGAGTGCTATTAATGCGGTCGAGCAGGACAGCGAGAACGATAACCCCGCCAATAATGATCTGGCTGTAGTTCTGATCGATGTTCAGGATGATGATCCCGTTGTTGATCATTTGGATGATCAACGCCCCCAGCAAGGCCCCAAGCGCTGTGCCGCGCCCGCCCGAAAGGCTCGCGCCGCCCACCACAGCCGCCGCGATGACATCCAGTTCGTACCCTTTTCCGGCGTCAGACGATGCCGAGCCATAATAGCCCAGCATGATCATGGCGGCGATGCCGGCCGTCAGGCCGCCAAAGGCATACACCTTGAGCTTGATCCTGTTTACCGGCAGGCCACTGAAGATGGAGGCTTGTTCATTGCCGCCCACGGCAAAGATATGGCGGCCGGTCACGGCCCGCTTGAGAAACCACGTGGCCGCCACCGCGACTCCGATCATGATGGCAAGTGGAACGGGGTAGAGGTTGGCCCCGTTCCATGCGACCTTGTATCGGATCAGGCCATCCGTGAATTCGGCAGGAAAGTGCGTAAATGCCTGAGCCTTGGTCATCACGAACGCGACACCGCGATAAATCGCCATGGTGCCCAGCGTGATGACGAATGGATGCACACGGAGCCAGACCACTCCCACACCATTGAGAAGGCCACATAGCGTGCCGACCCCGAGGCAAAGCAGGATGGCCATGGGCACCACCCAGACAGGGGATGCACCCGCGCCGGCCCCACGGGGCCCAAAATAATTGAGAAACATCGCGCCGCTCACGGCTACAAGGCAGTAAATGGACCCAACCGACAGGTCTATGCCTCCGGTGATGATGATGAACGTGGTGCCCACCGCCATGATCGCAAAAAACGAGGTGTTTTTCGCGAGCTTATCGAGGTTGTCCGCACGCAGGAACTTGTTCACGGTGCGCGTTTGGCCGGTATCGCGGTCCCGTACTTCGAGCGATCCGCCAAAAATCGAGAGCATCAATCCCAGGGCGAGCAGGATGCCAAGAAGACCGGATTCCTTGAATCGGGAGCGGCGACCATGCGTCCTGGGCACGGTCGAATTATCCACGGCGGTATCCGGTGTGGATTCAGTTATGTTGTCCATGGGATTCATTGTGCAAAGGCGGTCTGCGCTGGGGCCAAATTCATTTCGTTCCGTCCAGCCATGAGTTGCATCACCTTTTCCTGTGTTGCCTCGGAACGTTGGAGGACGCCCGCCACGCGTCCGTTGCGCATGACCATCAGCCGGGTGCTTAGATTCAAGACTTCGGGCAATTCGGAGGAAATCATGAGAATGGCGTGTCCTGCCGAGGCGAGATCGTCGATTAACCGGTGGATTTCCGCTTTTGCGCCGACATCCACACCACGCGTGGGTTCATCAAGGATCAGCACACGACAGCGACGCGCCAGACAACGGGCCAGGATGAGCTTTTGCTGATTGCCGCCTGACAGGGTGACAGCCGGTGCCTCCGGGGATGCAGCCCTCACACGCAAGCGATTGAAAAACTCCGCCACCCATCGGCGCTCGCTGCCGAGGCGGATGAAATCCCACAGTCGGAGACAAGTCGATCGGCTCGAACAAAGTGGGCAGTGCAGCAAACGGCCCCAAAACCCTCGTTCCCCGGGGCAATGCAGCGATGCCAGTGTGATATTGCCACCACAACTCATGTCGGGGATCAGTCCCTGGCGTTTTCGATCTTCGCCAACGAGGCCGATGCCGAGTGCCATCGCATCCCGGGGGGTGCGGATGTGAGCGGGTTTGTTTTGGATGTAAACGTTGCCTTTTGCCGCTGAATCAAGGCCAAAGAGGCCCAGGGCCACCTCACTGCGTCCAGAGCCAACCAGGCCAGCCATCCCCAGCACCTCGCCGGCGTGGAGTTGAAAACTTACATCCCGGAATTTACCGGGAGAGGAAAAACCCTCGACCCGCAGATGTTCCGGGCCGGGAGGCTGTGTGGCATGAACAGGGAAATATTTGGCAAGCGGACGTCCAATCATCATGCGCACCAGGTCGTCTGGATTGGTCTGGGATACCGGCATGGTGGCCACATGGCTGCCATCGCGCAGGACCGTGACTGTGTCGCAGGAGCGGAAGATTTCCTCCATGCGATGCGACACGTAGAGAATGGTTGCGCCGTTTTGACGAAGCCGCGTGATGAGGCTTTCAAGATGTTTGGCTTCCGCCAGGGAAAGCGAACTGGTGGGTTCATCCAACACAAGAATGCGGGAGCCAGTGGCAAGTGCGGCCGCGATCTGCACCAACTGGGCCTGGCCTGTCGAAAGCACGCCGAGTTCCTCTTCCGGATCAATCTCGGCTCCGACCTCGCGCAAATACTTGCCTGCCAGGCTGAGCATGTCTTCACGATGAACTGACAAACCACGATGAGGCAGTCCGGAGAGACACAGGTTCTCAGCCACGCTCAGATTGGGACAAAGGGCCAATTCCTGATGGACGATGCCTACGCCAGCCCGTTTCGCTTCGAATGGGGAACGAAACCGATGAACCACTCCATCCAATTCGATATGGCCCGTGTCTGGCTGATAGATGCCAGCCAGTATTTTGCCCAGCGTGCTTTTCCCGGCGCCATTCTCTCCCATCAATGCATGGCAGGATCCCTCAGTCACCTCGAATGTCACGCCATGCAGCGCAACCACTCCCGGGAACCGTTTTTCGATCGATCGAAATGCTATCCGTGTCGTCATCTTAAGGATCGATATCTGCGCTATTGCACCGCGGCGGTACAGTGTTCGGTTGTCCAGCGGATGTCACGATCATTGGGCGATTTGCCGGGATAGGTGCCATGCTCCCTCTGTTCCACCGGGGCGCGTGTGGTGGGTTCGAGCCACTTGTGGATTTCCGAGTGACCATCTGCAAAGCTGAACCCACAGGCGCCATTATGATAGCTTGCGGGTAGGTCATGCCCCCACGTGGTTGTTGTATTGGGCTGAACAATCAGCCAACCGTCGTTGATGCTGTCCGGGTGTTCATCCACGAACACGAATAGCTTGGACGGAGCCGGTTTCACAATGTCCGTCATTTTGTTGTAGCAGAGATAGTCGGGATACCAGGTCGATTTCCTGCCATTGCTGTAACCATTGCCCTCCAGATAGGCATTCATCGACAGGCTGCGCAGGCGGGGGAGTTTTTTGGAGCCCTGTATACAAAGATACTTGTCCGCGGGGCACTTATAAATCCCTGCGTTCTTGGTGTGTGACCACAGCAATCCCTTGGTCAGCATGAGTAAATTTGTATTCTGCGCATTATTGGCTGTAAAGTCCTGAAACCCCAGCACCCAGCTCAGACGTGTGGACGTGATATCCCATCCCACGATGTTTTGACACAGAACCCCATTGTTGTCGTCGGCATACATCAACCAGGCCAGAGTCAATTGCTTGGTGTTATTCAAACATAGAATGCCCTGACCTTTGGTTTTGGCCTTCCCCAAGGCTGGCAAAAGCATCGAGGCAAGGATCGCAATGATGGCAATGACTACAAGCAACTCAATCAAGGTGAATCCCACCGCACGCTTCACAGGGGCCCCGGCTTTGGATTCCCGGTATTGTGTTCTGTCATTGGTTTTCATGGGGAATGTCACTTTCTGAAATCATGACCGGTCTGGATTTATGATCATCTTTTCGGGGACGGGATGGCCGGGATTATCAACCCGGCCATCCCTGAATTACGCTTTGAACCGTTCGAACATCCGATCTTGGGGTTATTTGATCAGCCGATAGAAGGCTGTCTTGGCACCAATCGGCATGGTGATTTGATTCATGCCGTTGACCACCGTCGGATTCAACGCATCGGGCAGGGGGCCCCACGATGCGGACCCGCCGAGTGTGCTGGATGTTTCGACTGTATAGCCTGTGCTGGGATTGGGCCAGGTGAGGATGACCGTGGTGCCATTCTTTGTGATCATCAATTGCGGTTTCGGCTCATCGATCGGTATGGTGCCCGGACCGGCGGCGAAATTCGCTGCAATGCGCTTTGAATTCAGAACACCGTTGTAGATGCGGAACTCGTCAATGACATCCACACCGCACTGATCTGCAATATAGGAGGAACGTCCCAGCCAGCAATGGTTGATGACCAGGGAGGCCATGGGAGTTGTAACATTGCTCATTTTACCCATCAGGACGGCGTTGGTGTACATCGCCAGGGTTTGTAATGATGGATTGAAGATCAAGGTTAGATGCAGGTTCTGGCCATCCAGAATGGGCGCCACGTTTAGATTTTCAGTGCCATTGGGGCCATTGACTTCGAAATTGGCTCCATTGGGAGTGAAACCACTGTGGGGGGTGAAGGAGATGTAGTATTGTCCCGCCCCGCTTTCGCTGGTGTCCCCGAAGTCCAACAGACGGCCCCAGGTGGGATTTGCTCCCACCTCAACCCAGAATTCGAAGGTGACCACGTCATATCCCTCAATGAGGTGCCCTGGAAGGTCTGCATAATCTTCCGTGCCACCACCAGGAAGCACGAGATGCCCGTTGCCATCCAGATTCGCCGTACCGATCACGGTGCCGGCCGCGGTTCCAACCGAGTCTGCAAAGGTGGTCGATCCTGCTGTTTCATTAAAGCTGTAACGGTGTTTCAACACCGCTGGATATGCATCGATCACGGTGATGTTTTCGGTGGTCGAAAGGCCTCCATAGGAAGCCGTCACGGTGGTCGTGCCCGCACCCACCGCCGTCAGGCTCAAGTCACCATTCACCACAACAATGTTGGTGTTGCCAGATTTCAGAGTTGGCTTTGCAAATGCAAGGTTCAGCCCCTGGACGTTGACGTAATCACCGGTCACTGCCACTGGAACCTGCTGATCCAGAGACGCTTGTGAGCTGATGGTTAGGTGCAGGTTGGTTAGAATTCCAGGCTCGTCGATGAAGGTATTGGGCCCGGACGCGGCATTGAGCGCCACGCGGAAGGGGGATAACGCGCCATTGTACATGCGGAATTCATCCAGGGTGGCCACGCCACACTGGTCTGCAATATAGGACGAACGCCCCAGCCAGCTATGGGTGTTCACGATGGCGGACATTGGGGTGGTGATGCCGGTCTTCAAACCCATGAGCGCCCCGTTCGTGTAACTGGAAAGGGTGTGATTGAGCGGGTTATAAACAAGAACCAGATGCAGGTTGCGTCCGTCCAGGATGGGGGACACGTTCATGTATTCCGTCCCGCTCGCGCCATTGACTTCGAAGTTGGCGCCACTCGGGCTGAATCCGCTGTGGGGCGTAAAGGAGACGTAATTTTGTCCCGCTCCGCTTTCACTGGTATCGCCAAAATCCACGAGTCGTCCCCAGGTGGGATTCGTGCCAATATTGACCCAGAATTCGAAGGTCAACGCGTCATAACCATCGATCAAGTGGCCCGGCAGGTCGGCATAGTTTTCGGTGCCGTTGCCCGGCAGTACCAGATGGCCATTGCCATCCAGACTTGCCGTGCCGATCACCGTGCCCTGCGCCGTGCCAACCGAGTCTGCAAAGCTTGTCGAACCAGAGGATTCGTCGAATTTGTAGCGATGTGTGATCGTTGCGGGATAATCGATGACCGCCACCGTTTGGGTGACTGAGAAACCACCGTAGGACGCGATCAACGTGGTGGTTCCCGTTGCCTTCGCTTCGAGAAGCATGTTGCCACTCACCGCGAGTATGTCGCTGTTGCCCGATTGCAGGGTGGGGTTTCCAAATGCCAGGTTTACGCCTTTGACATTGTCATAATCGCCTTTGAGAACCACCTGGATGCCCTTCTGCTCCACATAGATGGGGGATGGCAGGGTTAATTGAATGCTCTTGAGCGCCCCTGGATCGCTGACAATGGCATCGGGTCCGGAGGCAGAATTCACCGCGACACGATCCGCGGCAAGCACGCCGTTGTAGATGCGAAATTCATCGATCGTGGCATTGAGATAGGGGTCGCCGTTATAACCTGAGCGCCCAAGGTAGCTGTGGGCATTGACCAGCGAGGACAGCGGTATGTTGATGTTCGTTCCCGAGGCCTTTAAGGCGCCGTTCACATATATGGAGGTCAATGGCGCCTGGGGATCATACGAGATGACGATGTGTGTTTTGCCCTGGCCATTCGGCGATGGTGAGAAGGTTAATCCCGGGGCATGGTCGTAGCCGGGATTTGTATCGAAGACTTCAAATTGGGCGGACCCGCTGCCATTTAACACAATGAAGTCCAAGCCATAACACCCCTTGCCCGTGATCGGATCCGTGTCGCCGATATCGAACAAACGGGCCCATGCGGAGCTGACTCCACAATCGACCCATGCTTCGAACGTTACGCTGCTGTAGCCATCGATCAAACTGGCGCCCAAATCCACAAAACCATCCACTCCGGTGAGGCTCAGCCCTCCATTTCCATCGAAAGTGCCGGTGCCCAGCAGGGTGCCGTGGGCCGATCCCACCTGATCCATGACAGTGACACCGTCGTCAGGTGTGTTGAAATTGTATCGGTGTGTAAGTTCCTGGGCAAATGCCGGTTTTGCCAACCCGCCCCAGAGGAGCAATCCCGCGAACAAACTGCCCGAGATGCGGGCGCCTGTTCCACTTGTCATCCACGTTTTTCTCATAATGGCCAGATATGTTAATTGTTGTTAATTAGTGCATGATCCCGCCGCAGACTAGCTATATTGGTAGTGTGCCCATCTTAAGATTCTTTAAGGGACTGTCTATGAGCTTTTGCTGCTCGAAAATTGAGATCCTTTGTCTTTCGTGGGCAAACCTCACGCAGAATGCAATAATGTGGAATAACCCAATAGAAACGGCTTCAAACCTGTCTTTAAAGGACCATTTGACCGGCTGGTAATGTCGATTTAGCTGATGGAATACCTGATTCCTTTTCACGATGCAGAATGTGCTGGTCAACAGCCTTTGCTGAGACTAATTGTTGCAGCGTGAACCAGCCTCCCCGCGTTGCGCTGATTATCGAAACCTCGGTCATTTATGGCCGCAGGATACTCCGGGGTGTCGCCCGTTACCTGCGGTCGCACCATCGGTGGTCCGTTTTTCTCGAACAACACGAGCTGGGTGCCCGCCCGCCAGATTGGCTTTCGTCAGGAACCTGGGATGGAATTCTAAGTCGTCCTACAGATCCCAATCTGGCCCGGCTCTTCCGAAAGATGAAGGTGCCGGTCGTCGATCTGAACGATCTTCATGAGAATCTGGGATTCCCGTGGGTGGGATCTGATCATTATGCCATCGGTCGCCTGGGGGCCTCTCACCTGTTGGAACGCAGTTTCCGGCATCTGGCCTTTTGTGGCTTCAGCGGGGAGCTCTGGGCAGCTCAAAGACGCGATGGTTTTCGTGATGCTGTGGAGGCCCAAAACCTGCCTGTTTCCGTCTATGAATCGCCCTGGCGTGGGCCGGATGCGCCGCAATGGGATAAGGACATTCATGATATTGTACGGTGGCTGCAGCGACTGCCACAACCGCTTGCGGTGATGACATGCAACGATGTGCGCGGGCTGCATGTGCTGGATGCGTGTGCCCGTCTTGGGGCACTTGTTCCGGAGCAGGTAGCTGTCGTGGGGGTGGATAATGAGGAGATTTTGTGTGAGCTTTGCACCCCGCCGCTTTCAAGTGTGGAGCCGGATCCCGAACGCATCGGCTACGCGGCGGCGGAGCTCCTGGATGCGCTGATGGCAGGCAAGCCTCCCAAACAGACCCGCATTGCCTTTGATCCCATCCAGGTGGTACGGCGCCGTTCCACAGAAGCCCTTGCGATTGAAGATCCTGTTGTGGCAGGCGCCATGCGGTACATCCGTGAACAGGCGGTCTTTGGTTGCAGTGTCAGTGATGTCCTCAGGCATGTCAGGGTTTCACGCACCGTTTTGGAGCGGCGCTTTCGCCAGAGTCTGAAGCGCTCCCCCCATGCCGAGATTCTGAATAGCCGTCTGACCCGCGTGAAACAGCTATTGACCGAAACGGACTTCACCCTTGAACATATTGCCGAGCTTTCCGGCTTCGAGCATCCAGAGTATCTGAGCGTGGTTTTCAAGCGCATGTGTGGCGTAACCCCTGGAAAGTATCGCGATAATCATCGGAGTTAGCACATCCCCATGAGCACGACAGAACATGAATGGGTGCAGTCCTGGGAAGTAAACGGTCGGATATGAAAAAGTCATGCGCGAACCCGGTGAAGGGCTCGCGCATGACCTGTAAGTGTCTTAATGCTAAGCCTTCTGGACTTTGGATATGCGGTCCAGCGTATCGTCCACTTCCGTGGTTTTGAGCATGCCGATGGTGATGGCATCCACCAATTCGTTGCCCAATACGTACTTCAAGGAGGCGTCCTTTTCCTCGGGTTTAACCAGTTTACCCGCGCCGAAGATCTTCATGCCCACCACGGCCTTGCCATTGCGGCGGGCCTCTTTGAGGACAGCCGAAACGTCCTCCACGCTGCCGTCCATGGAATATTCATTGCCACCCTTGTAGTTGATGCGGGCGAAGATCACATCGACCCACGGGTTGTTGGCGGCCGCCTTCAATGCGCCCAGGTGATGACAGGAAACACCAACAGCGCGCACGGCTCCCTTTTGCTTGAGCTCGGACAATTCATCGCAGACGCGCTCGTATTTCTTGGCCCAATCGGCCTCCATCATGCAGTGGATGAGGGTGACGTCGATCATGTCCACGCCCAATTCCTTGCGAAACCGGTCCAGTTCCGCCTTGGCGCCGCCCGAGGCGTCGTTCCAATCCTCCTTGCGCGGCCATAGCTTGCTGAGGAGCACCAGCTTGTCGCGCGGGATGTCTTTGATGACCTCTTTCACATAGGGATGCGTTCCATAAAGGTCGGCCATGTCCACGAAACTGATCCCCTGGTCCAGGGAGTGTTTCAAAAGGGCTTCGAAATTCGCCTTGCCCAGGCGGGTGAAATCGGACGACCGTCGGTACCCGTTAAACCCGGTGCCTTGAGCCAGCCGGGATGCTGTGATGCCTGTTTTACCCAATGGCACGCGATCCGTGCCTTTGAGGGAGGTCGAACCTTCCGCGGCTCGTGTTACGAGTGAGGGAGCCAGTGCCAGGGCGCCTGCGCTGGCCAGGGCGGATTTGAGGAACTTGCGGCGGTTGTAACAAAGCATATCAGTCCTTTTTCAAAGGGTTCACATAAAACCATCATTTTGTTGATGCTTCAGATTAACGCACTCGGCCAGGTTCGGCAACCCCGGTTTCTCGTCGTAACACCTCCATGCTCAAGAACATTCGTGCGATGCCATCGGCCCGGCTGAGCAACGAGGCTCGATTCCCATCCTCCATGCAGTGCATGACTCGAATGTCTGTGTGTCCTCCTGGTGTCATTTCGAGAGGCAAGCGGGCCTATGAGGGGGCAAACTCAGAGGGACATCAAAACGTAAACATGAATAACCTCCCACATGAGAGGTTATTCATTGAAAAGAAGACTCAAGGCCGCTGAATCAGGGCGGCCTTCGATTGCATTTGAGGCAGACTATTGCGGGGCCACAAGAGTCAGGCTTGGATTCACCCAGCTTGCGCCTAATTTGAATCGACCAACCTCACCCCCCAGGTTTTTCAAGACAAACACCCCGTCTTGGATCTCGCTCGAGGCTTTGGAGGGTCTCTTAAATACTCCGCCTGTGCGCTTTGATCTCTGCTGGAGAATGGCTACGGCACGGTTGAAGGTGGCATCGTACACCTCGCTGGAGGCCTTGATGGCGTCGTAGGGATTGCTTGTGGTTTCTTTCATGCGTGGCATTATTATGCATATCCAAGTGGTTGTTGACAAGCATAATAATCGCGGGTTGAAAAGAAGCTGCGCGCCAATTTCCGATTGATTCCGGAGCGCTCAGCATGGTCAGACAAAACCGGTTCGATGGCGATCGGGGGCTCCGTGGTGGTGGGATATATCGCGATTGGATCTGTGTTCGCTGACTGCCATTTTAAGATAAACATGGATGCGGTTGGCACTCACCACCGGAGGGTTCCTTGAGTCATCGAAGAGGTGCATTTGGGGGCGGGGCAACGTTGGCCCAGGTTCTTCCAGCCTTTTGGAACCCACGAAAATGCCAGGTCGCATTCCTGTCTAATGCCTTCCATGCCAACAGGAAACAGCTCGCATGGAGGTTGTTGGTTCCTGGCGTGGCATCCCTGTGGCGCCACGTGATTATGTGCTTTATGAACGTCTGTGCGCACTGCTCAAAATTGGCTCACGAAGGGGATTGACCCGTCTATCGCTTCACAGTTTAGCTTGTTCGGCGTCATGGCCATTGCCCTGACTTAACAAACAAGAGAAACTATTATGAAACAAAAAGTTGATGTGAATGATTGGATCGCCATGTTTAAGGAAATTGGCCTGGATGACGCCAAAATGAAGGCCTGGCATCGGGTCTTTGAAACCCGGCATCCGGAGGCTCATCAAGGTTTTCTGGAATGGCTCGGCCTGCCTGAAAGCCAGATCCAGCAGATTCGCGAGCACAGCCGTTAGTGCATGACGAGGCGGGGGCATGGTTCATGCCCCCGTCTTATGGTACCTATGAAACATTTCTCCATATCGCATTTGGGACGGGAATTTGGGTTATCCCGGAGCACCTTGCTCTATTACGACAGGATCGGTTTATTGCGCCCGTCGGGGCGTTCCCATGCTGGTTACCGTCTGTATGGCAGTGCGGAATACAGGAAACTCGAACGGATATGCCTGTATCGCCAGGCAGGGATTCCGCTCAACGCAATTCAGACCTTGCTGGCCGTCCGTGGAAAGCCCCAGGCAAAACTCCTGGAACATCGCCTGCAGGAAATAGCGCAGCACATGGCCTCGCTTCGCCGCCAGCAACGGCTGCTTTCGGGAATGCTGCAACATGTGTCGGCGGGGGGGCGTCCCCCCATGGTGGACAAGGCCATGTGGATTCAAATGCTTCAAGCTGCCGGCATGGATGATGCCGCCATGGAACGCTGGCATGCCGAGTTCGAGCATCGCGCTCCCGGTCAGCACCACGATTTCCTTCTGTCCCTGGGCATTGAGGAATCCGAGATTGCGCGGATCCGGCAATGGTCGGCACAGCATTACACGGGCGCGATCGGGGCCTGATGCGGCGGCTGCGCAAGGCGTGGGAAAAACGCACGCGCGGTGGCGCATGTTGCCTCGCTCAGTTCCTGGAGGGTGCATCCCTTGATCCGGGCAACCGCCTGGGCAATGTCGGCTACATGGGCCGGTTCACACCGTTTGCCGCGGTGGGGTACCGGGGCCAGATAAGGGCAGTCTGTTTCCAACATGAAGCTGTTCAGCGGCAAACGGCTGAGGGTGTCTCGTATGCGTTGAGCATTTTTAAAGGTCAGGATGCCGGTGAAGCTGACCCTGTGGCCTGAGGCAAGCACAGTTTGTGCTGTCGCCATATCGTCCACAAAACAGTGGAATACGGCATGCACGCGCCCTGCGAAAGCGCCAAGCTCGGCCAGCGTGGGCGCCAGGGCGTCGCCCCGTTGGTGGACGATGCATGGCAGCCCTGTTTCAGCGGCAATTTCAAGGTGTTGCCTGAACAGTTCCCTCTGCCGAAGCATGATGGGGGCGTCGTCAGCAGCGGTCCCGCCGGGGAGCGACGATGGCAGGCGGTAGTAATCAAGTCCTGTTTCGCCGATGGCGACCACCTTGGGTTGCCTGGCCAACTCACGCAACGCGGGGCGGATGTCGTCCGGCGCCTGCATGGCATCCGAGGGATGCCACCCCACGGCGGCATGGATTTCCGGGAACTGTCCGGCCAGTTGAATGGCTCGGGTGCTGCTGGTCAGGCACGTCCCGACACATATGATCGCGGTGATTCCTGCGGTCCTGGCTCGTGCAACGACATCAGCGACGTCTGCTTCAAACTCCGGGGCATCCAAATGCGCATGCGTATCAATAAAAACCGGCAACATGGGCAGTAGTGTGCCCGCGTTCCGTTCCGGATCAACAGCATATTCTCAGGAAGGAGACTGGCTGGGGGGAGGCGCTTGCGTGGATGCCTCAGTGTTTGCCTGGTCTGGCAACGGCATCCAGATGGTAAATGTGCTTCCCCGGCCCGGTTGAGATTGAACGCCCAATCCAAAGGATTGATCCTTGGCAAACTCGTACACCATCGAGAGCCCGAGGCCCGTTCCCCGGCGTGAGGAAAAGGCCTTTGTGGTGAAGAAAGGCTCGAAGATGCGGGATTGCACATCAGCCGCCATGCCGCAGCCATGGTCCCGCACCGCGATCCAGACGTACCGGGGAGCCGGGGCAGGGGAAAGCACCAGATGCGATGAGGGCGTCCTGGACAAGCCGCTGCTCAGTTCGACCGTTCCCTGGCCGCTCATGGATTCCGCTGCATTGATGAGCAGGTTGATCAACATCTGTCTCAATTGGTCCTTTGCACAGGGAACCGGGGGCAGGGATTTCGCGGGTTGCAGCGTGAATTTCATGGACGATGCAAACTGGTCCGTCAGGAGTTTCACGGCTTCGACCATGATGACGTTGACATCCGCCGGGGCCAGTTTCATCTCAAAGGGATGGCTGAAGCCCAGCAGCGCCTTCACGATCGTCGATCCCTGATCCACGACCGTTTTGATGCGGTTGACGCGGGTGCGGATTTTTTCCCGGTCCTGGGGATGGGCCTCAATGATCTGGGCGGAGCCTTTGATGATGGATAGAATGTTGTTAAAGTCATGGGCGATGCCTGCCGCCATGGTCCCCAGGGCGCGCATTTTCTGGTTTTGAAGCAGGGCTTGATTGGCAATTTCCAGTTCTTTGGTCCTCTGGGCGACGATTTGCTCGACTTCCGCGTAACTGTGCCGCAAACGCCGATGCCGGTTGGCGGCCACAGCGGCGAAAAAGAGACTCACGAGAAGCGCGGAGAAGCAAATGTACAAAAGCCGGGTCTCCAGGTACCAGGGCAGTATGACGTTATAGACCAGCGTGGCCTGCTCCGAGGAATCCACGTTCCCCATGCGGTCCATGGACCGCACGGCCAGGCGGTGGGTGCCGGGGGTAAGATCACGAAAGGTCACGGTGTTTTCGGGTGAAAAGGGCGTCCACTGGATGTTATCGCGGCGATAGGAGTAGAGCAACCGCTCAGGCGGTGTGAACTTCCAGCGGTCTTGCGCATTGAAGGTGAACGTGATGGGGGCATCGACAAAGAATTCATTCTGGCTGTTGGCGCTGGATATGAACGTGCGGGGAGGATCAAGATCGGCCTCGGGATCCAGGAGACAGGGGCCGCGGGCCGTGCCGACCCATAGATGGTTGTTTTCCGAATCCCAGAACAATTCGTAGATCGCCATGCTGGGCAGACCTTCTTCAACGCCATTGAACAACCAATTGTTGTCCCAATGGTGGATGATGCCATCGCTCGTGGCCAGCCACACATCGTTGCCTTTGGTCTGGATCATCTGGTAGATGCGGTCAAATCCACTCCGTACAATGGACCATTTCTGACCATCAAACTGGCTGATGTCACCCGCGCCTCCCACCCACAAGCGCCCATCGTTGAGTTCGAGCATGCAATAACCGGCATCGGGAGCCTCGCTGTTGGCGGAGTCATACAGGTGCCAGATGCCATTGCGACACACTCCCACACCATCGGAGCCGCCCAACCAGATTTCGGCGACGCCGGCATTGGTCCGGACATGGCAAAAAAACACCTCGTTGCCGACATTCCAGGAGGGCATGTTTTCAAGGAGCGGCCTGAACCTGTCTCCATCGTAGAGCATGAGAGGCATCGCGCCATGGCTCTCGTTCCTGTCTTCAATGGCGCATATCCATTGCCCGGAAGGGGCTTTGCCAAGGATCTTGGCCTTGTGGGCCAGGGAGGGGGATGTGGAGGTGAAACGGCCTTCGTTGGGGATAAATTGCAGCAGCTGATTCCCTGCGTTCAGGAGCACCCGGCCGTCGGGGAGCACCCCCATGATGTCCGTGGGCTGCATCCGGATTTCCAGATCTGCAGGATAGGGAAACGTGTTCCAGGAGTGATCCCGGTAACGGAACAAGGCGTTGGCGCCAGCCATCCACAGGCTGTGATCCGGGGACTCCACCATGGCATAGATGCCACTATTGGCCGCTGGATTTTGCGGCGGGATACGCCAGGCGGAGGGGGCGTGCCGCAAAATGCCTTCCGAGGTGGCCAGGTAAAACACATCCCGCGGGGCGCAGGCAACATCAAAAAATTGTCCGGCCAGCGTGGTTTCGATCTCCGGGATTTCCCGTCCATCCGCCTCAATGCGGCCGATGGCGTCAATGGATTGAGCCCAGAAATACCCGCTGGAACTGCGCCAGGCTTGTCGGATCTTGCCATCCAGGGCCCTGAACTGCTGCCAGGATGAACCGTTGAAAAAGGCCACCCTTCGCTCGGATTGTTCGCTGACCTCGGCCACCATCGTGACGCCGCCCTGATCGTCCTCAAAAAGCTGTTGAAAATTGACAGGGGCAAATGTGTCCGGGGGAATATAATAGGTCACCGGGAGGGGATCGGTTGTGTGGCGGCTTCCCCCGGCGATCCTGGCCAGCCCGCGTGCCCCGCCGATCCATACGCCTCCATCACGGCTTTGGGACATGTCAAGGAAACGGCCCAAGGGGGTTTCGCTGGCGCGCAGTAAAATGCGGTTGGCATTGGTCAGGGCAAACGGATTGTATTCCACCAGTTGATCCGAAAGGAGCGTCAGCACGCGGGGAGATGGGCCGGGGAGCAGGGGATAGGGCCTCACCTTGTACCGCATGTTGTTTTGAAGCTCCATCTGCAGTTCAGGCCAGGAACCGAAATACCACTGCCCGCGTCGTAGCGATGCGATGCCGCCGTTAAAGAGGGTCAGCAGCTGGTTGGTCTTGGTTTCATACACCCGAAACATGGCACCGGGGGGGGCTTTGACCTGAAAGATGTCGTACCCATCCAGACAGCTCAGCTTTTCCGAGTCCCCATGGCGCACCCACACGCGTTCGCCTGGGTTGATCGAGATGGCGGTGGAGTAGGACTCCGGCAGGCCATCGGCGGCTTTGTAGGAACGCCAGGTGTCCGCCTGGATGCCTGCTGTGGAGAGAAGCCACAACAGCACGAGCCCGAACCAATGACCACCCGCCGGGGTGCATATCCGGCCCCCACAAAACGTGGATGATTGGATTCTGGCCATCTCAACCCGTATGATGGCGTCATCAGACGTGAAAGACAACCGGTATTATGGGCGCCCTCAGCTCAGGCGGGGCGTCAATCCAGCAGCGTCCAGGGGGTTTCTGCATCCTGATTCAGCTTGAACCGCGGGTAGGCTTTGAGCGAAAAAGTGATGGCCACGGTATAGTCCGTTTCACCCTGGCGGCTTTCACGGATGCGGAAGGTGAGAGCGCTGGTCCAGCTGCGCAGGTCACGGTAGATCGTGTAGTATTGCTCTTCCATGACGCCGTCGCGCGCTTCAAAATGGTGGTTCAATCGAACGCCCCAGTTCTCATTAAGCCGGTAGTAAAGCCGGGTCATGATGAGATTGTTGCCGATGTAATCCGGCTCCGTTCGCAGGTACCGATGTCCCAGGGAGAGGCTCCAATCGCTGCCCGGTTGGAGGGTGATGTAGTGGTTGGCCATGCGCCAGCGCTCGTGCTCCATGTCGTAGCGTGTTTCCGAGGTCAGCATCAGCCACCGACGCGGCTTGAAGTCGAGGTCGGAATACATGTCGGCAAAGGTCGTCTGGTCGTTGCGGGGGCGCACCCGCCAATCTGTGTACACAGCCCAGTTCACCAGGTTGTCGATGCGATCCTCGCGCTTGGTTTGCAGCTTGTTGCGCCACCCCAATCGCAGGACGTTCTGGCTGTCGATTGAATCAATCGCGTTGTAATCCGGGTACTCGATGGGCAGCAACCGGTAGCTGGGCAATTCGCTGTCAAATTGGGGCAGTTCCCTCGGCAGGGCGTCCGGTTCGGGGACATAGACGTAATTGATCGACGGCTCCGTGATGTGACGCAGCTCGTTGACCTCAAAGAAGCGGTTTTGGACGCCTCGCCACACCCGCGACGCCTTCGTGGACACCTCCATGCCGGTGTTAAACACGTTGCGGTATTGCTCGCGCGTGTTCGCCTGGTCCCCATCGGCCTCGCTGTAGTAGGTCAGGCGGTACCCGGCGCGGGGGGTGACGTTGAGCCAGCCCAGGAAATTCTTGGGCAGTGTGATTTGATGGTACGTGTCGGCGCGGGCGGCTTCGTAATAGGGAAGGCGGTCGTCTGCAAATTTATAGCGGAAATAACCGGCCGAGCTTTCGCTCTCATAATAGAAGGGCGACACGCCCAACTGCTGCCGAACCCCGGTGAGCTTGACGTCGGGCAGACGCTCCACGGTCTCGTAGAAGTCGTTGACCTGGGGCTGCGCCATGGCGTCCAGGCTCCAGTTCCGCCAGAATTGATTGACTTCCACAAAGCTGTTCGGCTGGACGTTGCGACGGTATTCCGACTCGAAGAAATCGCGCACGATGTAGGCGTCGCTCTGCTCCCGGATCACGGCCTTGGCCGTCAGGTTGGTGCGGATGGTGACCTGGTGGCTGAAACTGATCCGGTGACGATCTTCCTGGATGGGGGCTCCCGCGGGATCCACATCCGGATCGTCATCCTGGGCGTAATATAATCGGGCATCGCCTGTGCCCGCCTTCCCCAGGTTGTACTCCACGTCCGGACCGCCCGCCAGGCCGCGCTCCATGCGGTAATCGAAATTCACCCCTGTCGAGGCCTGGTCGATCAGCTGGAAGTTATACTTGCTCAGCAGATAGGGGCCGTAAAGTGTGCGGTAGCCCGGCTCGAAGACCCAGTTGTTCGGATGCCGCTTGAGACTGCGCTCGTAGTACGGAAAGTACATCACGGGCACCTTGCCGGCATACAACGTGGCATTCCGGGCGCTGATGGCTTCCCCGGGCCGGATCGTGATTTTCCGCGCCCTGACATAGAACGCCGGTTGGGAGACATCGTCCGTGGTGATGACGGCCCCGCTGGCGTTATAGACGTTGTTGGAGGGATAGAGCGAAAGACGCTGGCCGGAGGCATAAAACGGGCTCAATCCGGTTCGAAACGAGTCCGACTTGATGGTCCGCGTATGCAGATTGTACTCCAACCGGTCGCCGGTCCAGAGTTGCCCCTCGCTACGCAGGGTCACATTCCCCTCCGCCGAAGCCTCGCCAGTGACCTGGTTGACGCGAACGACCTTGGCGGTCAGGACCACCGCCCCGCGTTGGGGGTCGTGATAGGTGATGGAGGCCCCATTGGTGGCTACCATGGTTTGCTCTTGGAGGTTGGCCTCAAAGGGGCTGTCTGGAGTCAATGACTCCACTTCCAAAAGCCCTTGCGTGTCCGCAGCCCATCCCGTGGAAGCTGCGCCCAACAGCATAAAGCCCAAACCAATGCGGCGTGCGCGTTTCATGAAAACCTCACCAGCTAAACAAATTACCGGCAGACTGCCAAGACGGATTTATGAAACAGTTTTGGCTTTTTTATCCCTTGTCAAAACGGCATACTCGCCTGTGGCATGCTGATGCCACCGATAGTCGTCCTTTTGGTACTGCTGTTCGCTGCGGCGAGTTTTATCTTCGCGGTGGCGGAGGCGTCGCTTTTTTCCCTGGGCAAATGGCAGGTTCGGCGCCTGGCCGAAAAGTCCCCCAATAATGGTTCCCTGGTGGCTCGACTATTGAAGGAACCTCAGGATCTGCTGGCCACCATCGTGTTTGGCAATACCGTGGCCAATTCAGGCATGGTCGTCATGGGACTCTGGCTCTGTATTTACATGGACTGGCCGTTTGCGGCCACGGTTTCAGGTGTCTTGATTCTGCTTCTGCTCGGTTGTGAGGTGGTTCCCAAGACCCTGGCGGTGCGCTTTCCCGAGGTGTGGGCCTTGCGCATTGCCAGACCCATGGATTGGTGCGTGCGGTTCAGCCGCCCGTTGCGCCAGTTCGCCCAGAAGCTCAATTCCATCTTGCTCAATATCAGTCGGTTGCAGTCGGTCAAGCCTCTCGCAGCTCGTGAGGATGAAGAATACCAGGAGTTGCTCGAACTGGCCTATCAGCAGGGTGCCCTGGCGGAGTCCGAAAAGGAGATCATCCTGCAGATCATCCGTTTGGATCGGAGAACGGCGCGTGAGGTCATGCGGACACGTTCCCGGATGGCCTGCATCTCGGATGATCTTTCGATTGAGGAAATGATGGCGGCTGCCCGGCGGCTCAAACACCGGCGCCTGCCCATCTATGATGAGGGTGAGGACACCATTGTGGGGGTGTTGAACACCCGATCGCTCTTGTTAAGCCCCGATGCCGACATCTCCGAGGCCATCGAGTTCCCATCCTTTGTGCCCGAGACCATGAATTTGCTGCAGTTGCTCAAAAGCCTTCAGCGCCAAAAACGTGGCATGGCCATTGTGGTGGATGAATATGGCGGTCTGGCGGGCTTGGTCACCGTGGAGGATATCCTGGAGGAGGTCATCGGTGAAATCCGCAGTGAAGCCGAGGAATCCGGGTTCATCATGGAAAAGCTTGGCCAGGGCCGTTGGAGAATTAGTGGCGCGATGCGACAGGAGGATTTTCAGCGCGAGTATCCCGCTTTGAATCCCTTGCCGGATGTGGAAACGATGGGGGGGGTCATGCTTTCTTTAATGGAAGTGGTTCCTGCTCCAGGAGATAGCATCATTTTTCAGGGATTGCACCTCAAGGCGTTGACCGTGGATGAACGCCGGATACGGGAAATGCTCGTCGAGGTGGCGCGGAAACGAACCTAAAACGATGACCGATAGCGTGACACAGATTGTGGTGGTTGCTCTCTGCATGGGGATGTCCTTTTTCATGTCAGGCATGGAGGCTGGCTCCTTGGCGCTCAACCGCTTACGCATCCGCCAGCTCATGCGCACCGGAGACAAACGGGCGCGGATCCTGCTTGGTTTTATTGAGAATCCTGAAAACTTTCTCTGCACCATCCTTGTCGGCAACACCCTGGCCAATTTCTTTGGCGTCTTCCTCATTGCGGCGGGATTGCATTATCATCTGGGAGAACACCCGGTGTTTTTCTGGTCTGCATTTGCCTTGTTTGTCTTCCTGCTTTACGGCTTTGCCGACCTCCTGCCCAAGATCCTCTTTCAGGCCTTTCCCAACCGGCTGTGCCTGGCGCTGACCATCCCCTTCCGATGGGTTCACTTTGCCCTTTCTCCCTTGGTGTCGCTGGTCACATGGTTTGCACGGCTGTTCCAGCGCTGGACGGGTGGGACCGCCTTTACGGGGCGACTCTTTGGCAACCGGGAGGAGCTTCGCCTGCTCATGCAGGAGAATGCCGCGTCGTTCTCCACCGAGGAACGCGCCATGATCAACCGGGTGATGGATTTCCAGAACCTCTACGTCCGCCATGTCGCCATTCCCATGGACAAAGTGGTGAAGGTGGCGGCCCATACCCCCATGAATGAGGTCCTGCGTTTGTGCCGGGAGCACCAGTTCACACGGTTGCTGGTGGAGCAGGAGGTGGACAATCGCCGGCGCGTGCTGGGTCTGGTCAGCATGAAGACCGCCTTGTATCGCGCGGATTTGGATTTGAACAAAACCGCCGGTGATTACGTAAAGCCCGCCATATACCTGGACGAGCATCTTGGCCTGGAGGAGGCCATGTGGCGCATTCAACGCAGCGGCCAGCGCCTGGCCGTCGTCCTCAATTCCAACTGGCAGGAGTGCGGCATCATCAGTCTCGAAGACATTCTGCGCGTGCTTTTTGGCGAACTGAAATTATAGCATGGATCTCGGCTTCTTTATCACCGTGGCCTGGAAATTTGGCCTGCTGCTGATGTTGGTGTCGATCAACGCCTTCTTCGTGGCGGCCGAGTTTGCCCTGGTGCGCATACGGGATACGCAACTGGCCCCGCTGGCCAGCCAGGGGAACCGGCGTGCCCGGATTGCCAGGAAGATCGTGGCGCGGCTGGACACGTTCATCAGCACCACCCAGGTGGGCATCACCCTGGCCGGATTGGCTGTCGGGGCCATGGTGGCGCCCTTGTTTGAAGGATTGCTCACACCGTTATTTGACGCCCTGGGGGTGGCTTCCCCCCATGTGCGCAACACCAGTGCGCTGATCCTGGGGTTTTTCGTCAACACCTTCCTTCTCATTGTGGGCGGCGAATTGGTGCCCAAGGCGCTGGCCATCCGCAGAACCCTTCCCACGGCCCTCTTTGTGTCGATGCCCCTGATCTGGTTTAACCGGTTGAGCTACCCCTTCATCTGGCTCCTCAACGCCACCTCTCAATGGGTCATGCACCAGATCGGATTCGAGGGCGGCATGGAAGGGGAGGGCGTCCAGTCTGAGGAGGAGCTGCGCCTGATGTTTTCGGCCATGCAGCAGCGCACAGGGGCCAGCCGCCTGGGCCGGGAAATCGTTCTCAATGCCCTGGACCTGCATCACCGCATCGCCCGCAATGTCATGCGGCCCCGCCAGGAGATCACGGTGTTGAGCACCGAGGGCAGCATGGCCGAGTGCCTCGAGATCGCGGAAAAGACCCGCTATTCACGATTCCCCCTTTGTGAAGCGGGGGACATGGATAAGATGCTTGGCTTCATCCATGTGAAGGACATGTATGCCATGCGCTTGAAGGCCCGATCCGGGGCCGATCTTGTGCCCGCGGTGCGCAAGCTTATTTATGTGCCGGAAACAGCCCGGCTGGAAAAGATCCTACAACTGCTGCTGGAGCGAAAATTGCACCTGGCCATCGTGGTGGACGAATACGGCGGCACGGTGGGCATGGTGTCGCTGGAGAACATCCTCGAAGAGCTGGTCGGGCAGATCCAGGACGAGTTTGACCAGGAAAAACCCCTGGCGCAGAAGACGAGCGACACGGCATGGGAGCTGGATGGCGCCTTGCCCCTGCATGCCCTGGTGGATATCATCGGCACACCGATTGCCGAGGATGATGTGGCCACCGTGAGTGGATTGGTGACGCTTCGTTTGGGGGGATTTCCCAAGGAGGGCGACGTTCTCGATGTCGGGGCGTGGGAACTCAAGGTTGAGGCCATGGATGGCCTTCGTGTGTCGAAGTTGAGGCTGACCCGCCTGCCCGACCAAATCGATGAGGAAACCTGAGGGTGATCCCGCCGCCACGGGTGCCCAGGCATCGCAGTTCAATTCACAAAAAAAGACTGGCAACGCATCGAACGCTGCCAGCCTCTTCAAGGGAGAAATGCACCTGGCTTGGTCAGGCCGTGTAGGTGCTGGCTGAGATGTCGCCGCCGCGCCCTGTCCAATTGGTGTGGAAGAACTGGCCGCGCGGTTGATCCACACGCTCATAGGTGTGGGCCCCAAAATAATCGCGTTGAGCCTGGAGCAGGTTGGCGGGCAATCGGTTGCAGCGATAGGCATCGTAGAACGCCAGGGCAGTGGCAAAGGCCGGGGTCGGGATGCCCTTTTTGGCCGCCATGGCGACGACGTTGCGCCAGGATCGCTGTGATTCCTTGATGGCACTCCTAAAGAAGCCGTCCAGCATCAGGTTGCTGAGCTTCGGGTTCGTGTCATAGGCCTCTTTGATCTTGCCCAGAAAACGGCTGCGGATGATGCAGCCGCCGCGCCACATCAGGGCGATGTTGCCAAAATTAAGCGTCCATTTGAACTCTTTGGCGGCTTCCCGGATGAGCATGAATCCTTGCGCGTAGGACACGATTTTCGAGGCGTACAAGGCCTTTCGGATATCCTCGATGAATTTGGCCCTGTCACCCGAGATTTTGGTGCGCGGGCCCTTTAATTTGCGGGCGGCGGCCACGCGCTCCTCCTTCATGGCGGAGACACACCGGCTGTAAACGGCTTCGCTGATGAGGGTTACAGGGATGCCCATGTCCAGCGAGGTGTTCACTGTCCATTTGCCCGTGCCTTTCTGGCCTGCGGTATCCAGTATTTTATCCACCATCGGCACGCCGTCGGTATCCTTGAAGGCGAGGATGTCGCGTGTGATTTCGATTAGGTAGGAATCCAGATCGCCCTTGTTCCATTCGGCAAAAACCTGGTGCATTTCGTCCGCCGTCATGCCCAATCCGCTGGACATGAGGTGATAGGCCTCGCAGATCAACTCCATGTCGCCATACTCAATGCCATTATGGACCATTTTCACAAAGTGACCGGCACCGTCGTTGCCAACCCAATCGCAGCAGGGCGAGCCATCCTCCACCTTGGCGGACACGGCCTGGAAAATGGGCTTCACATGGGGCCAGGCGGCGGCTGATCCCCCCGGCATGATGGACGGCCCGCGGCGCGCCCCTTCCTCACCACCCGAAACGCCGGTTCCGATGTAGAGCAATCCCTTGCTCTCCACATACTGGGTGCGGCGGATGGTGTCCTGGAAGAAGGAGTTGCCGCCATCGATGATGATGTCGCCGGGCTCCAGATGGGGGATGACCTGTTCGATGAATTCATCCACCGCCTTGCCGGCCTTGACCAGCATCATGACGCGGCGGGGGCGCTTCAGGTGCGACACCATTTCCGCGATGGAATGGGCGCCAATCAATTTGCTGTTCCCGGCCTCTTTGGCGAGAAATTCATCCACCTTGGAAAGGGTGCGGTTGTACACCACGACGGTAAAACCATGATCCATCATGTTGAGAACCAGGTTTTGGCCCATGACGGCCAAACCGATGAGGGCGATGTCGGCTGTTTCTTGCATAGGTTTACAAAATTAAAGGCCCAATTTAAGGGACTCACGCCCCGTCCCGCCAGTCCAATCTTTCCCTGGGCATTTCCCCGGGTTCACTTTTAGCATGGTGTTTTGGCCTGTCTTTGGTAAAAATCCTCCCCAATGTTACAACGGCAGTCCAAAATCGTCCGAAATACCCAGGAGACGAAGATCAAAATTGATCTCCGGATCGATGGCAAAGGAAAGGCGTCCATCCAAACGGGCATCCCTTTCTTTGACCACATGCTGACCCTGTTTGCCAGGCATGGGGTGGTCGATTTGGCCCTGACGTGCCAGGGCGATTTGGAAGTGGATGCACACCATACGGTTGAGGATTGTGGATTGGCGTTGGGGCAGGCCTTTGTACAGGCCTTGGGGGATAAGAAGGGCATTCGGCGCTACGGATATGGCTTTGATCCCCGAAACCCTTTCACTGGAGAGGCTTACGTGCCCATGGATGAGTCGCTTGCGCGGTGCGTGATCGACTTCAGCGGACGGCCCTATCTGGTCTGGAGAGGGATGAACCGGTACGGATACAAGGTATTGACCGGCAAGGAACGCCAGCAGGACATGTCGACAGGGTTTCGATTTGGGCTGGCGAAGGAGTTTTTTCAGGCCTTTGCGAACGAGGCGCGCTGCAACCTGCACCTTGAGCTGATCTACGGGGAGGAACCGCACCATATTGCCGAAGCCCTTTTCAAAGCCTTTGCCAAAGCGGTGGATATGGCCTGCCAGCACGATCCGCGCATAGCGGGACAGATTCCCAGCACCAAAGGAAAACTTTAAGCCATGGCTGAATAACTCCCGGACACCCGCCGTCCAAATCATGACGCAGGACAAGGTCAACTCATCCGCGACAGACGAAGCCCTGGTGCTGGCAGCACAAGAGGGGCAGATGGACGCATTTGAAGAGTTGGTGACGCGCCACCGCGACAAAATGTATGCGCGCGCGTTCAGCATGGTGCGGAATGAGGACGAAGCGATTGATCTTTCCCAGGAAGCGTGGGTTAAGGCCTGGCAACGGCTGAAGCAATTCCAGGGCGATTCCAGTTTTGTAACGTGGATGACCCGGATCACGATCAACCTCTGCCTCGATCACTTGCGCAGGCAAAAGCGACAGCGCACGGAATCGATCGACCAGATGGACGAGGATAGTGGTGGCGTGGAACGGCAAATGCCGGTGATCACGACCAATCCGACCGAGGGTCTGGAGCGTGAGGAGTTGCGGAAGCGAATCGGCGCCGCGTTGGATCAGTTGTCCAACGAACATCGGACGGTTCTGGTCCTGCATGAATTTGAAGAAATGGAATATAAGGAAATTGCCAAAGTGGTGGGCTGTTCAATCGGGACGGTGATGTCCCGGCTGTTCTATGCCCGGCGCCGCATGGCTTCCTTGTTGGCCGGATTACGGAAGGAGAAAACGTCATGAAAGAGACCCAGTGGCTCAAAATTCAGGCGTACCTTGATGGCGAGCTTGCCGCCGCCGAGGTAAAGGAAGTGGAGGCGTGGCTGGCGCAGGACGCCGAGGCGCGCTCCATGTTGGAGGAGTTGAAAGGCACCGTCGGCGCGCTCAAGCAGGCCGACACCATTGTTCCCGTGCCTTGCTCAGGCGATTTTTACTGGTCCCAGATCCAACGCCAGATTGAGGGCGTGGATCGGCCGGTGCGGGAAAACAGCCGGATTTCCTGGTTGCCATCCTGGTGGAAGATGCTTCTTCCAGCCAGTGCGGTCGGGTTGCTGGCCGTGTTGCTATCGTTGAATCCAGCCAGTGAAAGAGCCGCATCCACCGCCTACTATATTGAGGTGGAGACCGACTATCCGGATGCCTCGGTCATGACCTATCGGTCCGAGTCGGAGGGGGTTTCCGTGGTGTGGATAAATACTCCTTGAGGAAACGATTGGTTCATTGCATACTAGGCATAGGGTCATGGAATTTGCTAAGACATTGAAATATTCGTGGTGGATCATCCTCCTGGTGTTGATGATGTGCCAGGTCGACAAGGCGATGGCACAGGATCAGCCGATGAAGATCGAGGCGCGCCTGGTGTGGTGCACCGATCAGGATAAACCCAAGGATAGCAAGAAGATCAAGGATTTGGATGCCCGTCTGTTGGAGAAACTGCGCAATTTGAAGATATTCAAATGGCGCAACTTCTTCGAGATGGACAATCAGAAGATCCGTCTGCCCCACATGGGATCCAACATCACGAGCCTGAGCCATGACTGTGTGGTTGAGGTCAAGCATCTGGGGGGCTGCCAGGTGGAGGTCAAACTCTACGGGGAGGCCAAACTCGTGCAGACCATCCGCCAGCCTCTGCCCAAGGGCGAATATCTCATCATCGCCGGGGACATCAAGAAGAAGGAAAACGAGATCTGGATCGTGGTCCTTTCCATTCAGGAAGGGGATTAGCCTCTTCCTACTCTCACTTTTTTTAGAAGGGCCTTCGTGCGCCCGCTTTCTAGCTGCGCTTCAGCCAGTATTCCAGGCCTTCAGCCAGTCCCTGACCACAGGCCTGGGTGCTCACATAGCCCCCTTGCTGTTTGACCGCGGCCTTGACCTCCGGGATGGCATTGCCGGGGGCAATCAGCCAATGAGCCACTTCGCGTGAAAGCATGGGGAGATCATTATAGTGATCGCCGGCCGCCAGCACCTGCGCGGACTCCAGATTCAAATGCCGGGCCACAGCGCCCAGGGACGTGCCCTTGTTGTACCTCGCGTGGCTCAAGCGCGCATAAATGTCATTGCGAACCACGGTCAATTCCGGGATGTCGCCGAAAAACTCAAGCAGCTTGTCCAGAATGAGACTGGCATCGGGGTTGGAGGCGGCCACCAGGCAGAAGGGGGAATACTCATCCTGATAGATGGTGGCGTCGAAATGGTCATGAACCCACTTCACCAGTTCGGGCAAGCGTGGCCGTATGCGGGCAAACAACTCGTCCTGCTGCTTCATGCACAGACGGTTCCACTCGTCCCAGGCCTTGTACCCATGGCCGTTCAAGGTGTGGATTTCACGCTCCACGACGACCAGGAAGTCGGGTTTCACGCTCAGGCGCGCCCGCTCCATCATGTAGAGGAGGCCGGGCAGATCGCGACCGGTGTTGACCACCCATTTCACGCCCTGTTGTTGGAGGCTGGCGATCATCTCCTGCAGGTGCAAAGGCACTGGCGTGGCAGAGTTTTCTGCATGCATCGTGCCATCAAAATCGGTCGATATCAGTTTAATTGGCGATTCCATCAATTCTTGCACTATCTTACATCCCTGCGCTAGGTTGGTTTGTCAAAACAATATGTCGCTTCAGGATCAATACGACGAGGCCATGTTCGACTTCACCATGGGTGACTATGCCACAGCGGTGGCCAAACTCCAACAAGTGGTGGCAGCCGATCCCACCTTCTTTGATGCCCAGCTTTCCCTGGGCATGGCCTGGTGCCGCTTGGGTGACTTTGAGAAAGCCATTCAGGAAGGCCATAAGGCGGAGGCCCTTCGGCCCGAAGACCAGTTGGTTTACACCAACCTGTCCATGTTTTACATGAAGGCCGGGAACAAGGAAAAAGCCGAGCATTATGGAGCCAGGGCCAAGGTTGCCTCCTGGAAAAACACACTGGCGAAAGCCAAGGCCCCCTCTGAAGCCTCCAGTTCATTGCCAGCAAATTCCAACGATAACGTGCAGCAGTGATTTCTCGGGCCCAACGCCCAGGGGACCTTACTTGGACACGGCATTGGTGGCGGTTGCTGCGGGTGTATTGGTCTGGCTGCTTTTCGATGCCCTGGCCTCCCGTTCCTGGAGGTTTTTACTCACACGTTCCTTGAGCTGGGAATAGGTCGCGTTCGTGATAATCGAGAGATGTTGGCGGGCTTCGTCATAGCGGCCGAGGTTTATTTCATATCGGGCCAGGTGAATGTAAACGCCTTCGCGCTGGAGCTCGTCCTTGGCGAGTTTGAGCGTTTCCCGCCACGCCGCCAGCCCCTCCTCAAGACGCAAGGGCTTGATACCGTAGTAGGTTTGAGCGAGATCGTTGGCCAGGAGAAAATTCCCGGGATCCAGCGCCAGGGCTTTGCGATACAATTCCAACGCGCGGTCAAAGACCTGTTGTTCGGTGAGTTTGTAATACTCCTGGGCGTCCTCGCGAAATAGAAACACGGTGGTGGCCAGATTCTGAAGATAGATGGGTTCGGTGGGTTTGAGCTCAATGGCGGTTTCGTAATACTTGAAGGCATTCGTGATCGGCCCGCGATGGCCGTAATAATTGGCCATGTTATTCCATGCCGCCGGGTTCTTGGGGTCGATTTGGCGCACCTTTTCCCACTGTTCAGCGGCCTCGGATTCCTTGCCCAACTGATCCAGGAAACTGCCATAGGCCAAGCGGGCGCGGGTATGGTTGGGATTGCGGAGGAGGAAATCCTGGTAGGCTGTCTGAATGGGCTCGAGCTTCTGTTCCATTTTCGCGGTCAACAAGGCATCCTGCAGGCCGGCGCCCTTCTCCTGGAAGGCCTTGTTATCGCTGATCATCTTGTCGGCATCCGCAATGGCCGCGTCATCCATCTCCAGCAATTTCTGGTATTCCTTTTCCACGGGATCATTGGGATCGACCACGGGAATGGAGATCCCGGTGGTCTGGGCCACATAATTGCTGGCCGCGACCACCTGGTTGGTGGCCAGCAGCACACTCAACAAACCGATTAGCGCAGTGCTCACGCCGTAAAACATATCCTCGAGCCGGGGATCACACAATGGGTAAGTCGCACGCAGGCGGGTGGGGGAGTGAATTACCATTGAAGTGTTCTTTAGCGTTACGCTAGCGTGGGCGGTGATGAGCATGAAGCCATGGTTGCGACGAAAACCGGTGATCGGTTCTCTCCAAGCCATCCTCCTCGTCACCGGGTGTCTGTGGTTGGGTGCCATTGGGGCCCCTGCCGTGGAACTGACTGACAAGGAACAGGATGGAAAAGGCCTCTGGCGGGAGGCCCCCCCTCAGGCCTATGCGGATGATTTTGGGGGATTCGAGACGGTTCTGCGGTTTAACGATGGCCGTCCAGTGCGCACGCCTGTGGAATGGGGTGAAAGGCGAAGGGAGATCCTCAGTTGCTGGCATCGCATCATGGGGCCATGGCCGCCCGTGATCGATGCGCCCAAAATGGAGGTGACAACGTCCCAGCCACGCGAGGATTTCATCCAGAACCGTGTGCGTGTGGAGATCGCCCCTGGGCGGCTGGCCGATGGCTGGCTGCTTGTTCCCCGAGGCAAGGGCCCCTTCCCGGCGGTGTTGGTTCCCTATTATGAGCCTGAGACCAGCATCGGTCTGGGGACGCCTCTTCGCGATTTTGCGTATCAACTTGCCCGCCGGGGCTTCGTGACCCTGTCCATCGGCTCGCCGGGAGGGGATGCCCGCAAGCCGGATCTTCAGGGAGCGACCTGCCAGCCCCTCTCGTATCTGGCCTATGTGGCGGCCAATTGTGCCAATGCCCTTGCCCACAGGCCCGAAGTTGACTCGAAACGGATGGGCATCGTCGGCCACAGCTACGGTGGCAAATGGGCCTTGTTTGCCGGGGCCCTGTGCGAACGCTTTGCAGCCATCGTGGTCAGCGACCCCGGGATCGTGTGGGATGAGACCCGGCCCAATGTGAACTACTGGGAGCCGTGGTACCTGGGATATGAGGACAAGGTCAAGCGGCCTTCAGGCATGGTCACCCCGGATCGTCCAAGGACCGGCGCCTATCGTGAACTGGTGGAGCACAAGCACAACCTGCATGAACTGTTGGCGTTGATGGCCCCGCGTGCGTTGCTGGTTTCCGGCGGGGCGGAAGATCCCCCCGAGCGGTGGCGTGCCCTGAATCATGTCATCGAGGTGAACCTGCTCCTGGGGCAATCCCGGCGCGTGGGCATGTCCAGCCGCGCCACCCATGCTCCGACACCCGAATCGAACGAGGCGATTTACCGCTTTCTCGAACGATTCCTGGGCCCGGCGATGGAACCGCAGAAGGATCGGGACAGCCTTTTGAAGGCCCCCAGGCCTCTCGTTAGCGGCGGGCGGGCTTTTGGGACATGATCTGCTCCCAATGCAGGCGCAGGCCTTCCAGGGTCAAATTATCATCCACAGCCTCGATCAAGGGCAGGCGCTGGGCAATCAGCCGGGCGTAGCCACCCGTCGCAATGACGCGCAGGCGTTTGCACTGGAGCTCCTTCTTCAATTCGAGCACCAACTCCTTGATGAGCCCCCGGTACCCCAGGACGGCCCCGGCCAGCATGGCCTCGCGCGTGCTTTTGCCGACCACCCTTCTGGGTTCGCGAATCTCGATGCGCGGCAACAGGGCGGTCTTCTCGTGCAGATAATCCGTCATGGCCGAGAGGCCGGGGGCGATGATGCCCCCCACGTAATGGCTCCGTTGATCCACGACATCGAAGGTGACCGCGGTGCCAAAATCGACCACAATCACAGGCGCGCCGTAGTGTTTGGCGGCGGCCAGGGAGTTGGCCAGACGATCAGGGCCGATGGTGCGGGGTTTGGGATAATCGATGCCCAGGCCCTTCAGGGTCCTGCTGTTGAGCTCCGCCACTTCACAGCCAAAACGGCTGGATACCCATTGGCGCACCCAGGGCGTGACCGTGGGAACCACGCTGCAGACGGCCGCTCCCCGCACATGCGCCCCCCTGCAGAAGGCGTCCACGAGGCTTCCCGCCTGTCCGGAAGACCAGGCGCGCGTGGAGATGTTGCGCTGGCGGAGGATGCCCGCATCGCCTGCCAGGCCAAGATGAGTGTGGGTGTTGCCGATGTCGAATAGAAGAATCATGGTGGATCAAGAGGCGGAATGGTCGTTCTTTTCCAGAGACACAACACCGCTGAGGATGTGTTCGAGCCGTCCAAACTGGGTTCTCACCATCAATCCGCCCTCCTCGTCGAGCGATTCGGCCAATCCTTCCACCAGGCGGTCTCCGATGCGGATCCGCACCCGCTGCCCGATGGTGCAGCTATGGCGCTGCCATTCCTCGGACAGGCCGGCATACTGCCCCTGCAATACCAGGTGGTAGCAGGTGTCCAGCTCCCGCAGCAGCGCCACGGCCAGTTCCGCGCGGGACACGGGGCGTTTGCACGCGATGGCCAGGGAGGTGACCGTGGAGCGGAGGCTGTGGGGAAAATCCGCAGGGACATGATTCACATCCACTCCCATGCCCAGAATGACGTATCTCAGATGGTCCAGCTCCGCGTGCATCTCCATGAGGATGCCCGCCACCTTGCGCCCGCCGATCAACAGGTCATTGGGCCATTTGATCTCAGGCTGCACGCCGGTGGTGAGGCGGATGGAACGGGACAGGGCCACGGCCGCCGCGACCATCAGGCGGGTGGCCGAGGATGGAGCCAGGGCAGGGCGGAGCATCACGGAAAACCAGAGCCCTTTTCCGGGCTGGGAAAGCCAGTTGCGCCCCATGCGCCCCCGGCCGCGCGTCTGGGTCTCGGCAAACACGGCCACCCCCTCCCGGACGCCGTCGCGGGCGAGCTTTTCCATGACATCGTTGGTGGACGTGGTTTCCTGAAAGACCTGGATGTCACGTCCGATCACGCGCACCTTGCCCAGGCGCGCCAGGAGGTCATCCGCATGCAGAACGTCGGGCGAGCTTACGAGGCGGTAGCCCCGGTGCGGCGTGGCCTCAATCTCGTATCCCAGGTGGCGCAGGGCTTCAATGCGCGCCCAGATGGCTGCCCGGCTGATGCCCAGCTGGCCGGCCAGCTCGGCCCCGGAGATCTCCTGCGCGCCTCCGTTTCGCAGGGCGGCCAGAATTTGTGCGTCCACGCTCATGGCTTCTAAAAATCCAGCGCAATGTCCACAGCGCGCGCCGAGTGGGTGATGCCGCCCACGGAGATGAAGTTCACGCCCGTTTCCGCAATGGCGCGGCAGGTCCTGAGGTTGACGCCGCCGCTGGCCTCGGTGCGCGCCGCGTCTCCCACGATGGCCACGGCCTGGCGCAGCTGATCGGGGGTCATGTTGTCGAGCAGGATGATGTCCGCCCGGGCCTCCACGGCCTGCCGGACCTGGTCCAGGGTGTCGGCTTCCACCTCCACCTTGAGCTCGGGGTAGTGTTGGCGGGCGCGGGCCACCGCCGCCGCCACCGCATTGGGCTTGCACTCCCGCAGGGCGGCCAGGTGGTTGTCCTTGATCAAAATCATGTCGTAGAGGCCGATGCGGTGGTTGCGGCCGCCTCCGCAGTGCACGGCGTACTTCTCAAATGCGCGCCATCCCGGCGTTGTCTTGCGGGTGTCGAGGATCTGGGCGCCCGTGCCGGCCACCAGTTCGACAAAGGCCGCCGTGGCCGTGGCCACGCCCGAGAGACGCTGGGTGAAGTTCAGGGCCACCCGCTCGGCGGAAAGGATGGCACGGGTGCGGCCCCGCAGCTCCAGGATCCGTCCTCCGGCGGCCACATGCTGCCCATCCTGGGCGTGGCGCACGAGGGTCATGCCGGGGTCCAGTTGGAGGAACGCGGTTTCAGCGAATTGAATTCCGGAGAGCACGAGCGGCTCGCGGGCCACCATCACGGCGTCGGAAACGGCATCATCCGGCACCGTGGCCAGCGTTGTGGCATCTCCGGTGCCGATGTCTTCGGCGAGGGCGCGGCGCACCGCGTCGCCAACCAAGTCCATTGGGAGCGCATCCATGGGTGCAAAGATGCAGAACCCGCGACCGAGTATGAAGTAAAAAATGCGTTTTCCTGGCTAGCTGCCTGAAGCCTGCAAGCCCACCTGGGCCTGGCGGCTGGGCACGCCCACCACGTTGGTCACGGATTCCGGCTGGCGAACGCGCTCATAGAAGGTCTGGGGCTCATAGCGCCAGCCAGCCTTCAGACGCGCATCCTCCTTCTTGAGGCAGCGGTAGATGTACCGTCCAATGAGGGGGGCAAGCAACCGGCTGCGAAGGCCGTAACAGCGGTAGAGATCGTGCAACACGGTGTTGATCTTGTCCCGGAGAATGGATTTGTCCTGGTACCATTTGCGGGCGGCCCACAGGGCCCCTGCGTAGGTGTTGGCCAGCGAGGAGGCCTCCCGGGCATAGCGATCGCGGATGCGGGCATTGGGGTGGTTGCGATAGCGCAGCCAGCCCTTCAAGGTCGTCTTGATCACCCGCAAGATGCTCGGCCCATTGACGTCAAAATCGCGCTGGAACGCCCGGATCAGGTATTCGGATTCCTTTCCGGGAGGGATGTTCGGGTGGCGATGCTGGAAATGCAGCTGGCCATGGGCGTCGGCGGGCTCCTTGCACTCGGGATCGATCAGGGACCCCTGTGCCTTGAGGCGCTGGTACAGCGGTGTGCCCGGCAACGGGGTGTAAAGCATGAACTGATGGAACTCGGTGGCGTGCGCCACGGCATGGTCGATGGCGGCATCGATGTTGTCCGGCGTGTGCTCATCCAGGCCGATGATGCTCGATCCCAGGACGCGGATGCCATGGGATTGCAGGTCGCGCACCAGCTCCTCCGTGTTGATCCCGCGGCGTTTGGGATACCGGCTGTCCTTGCCCTCCAATCCCATCCACACCCAGGAGATGCCCAGGCCCACCAACTGCTCCATGGTGTAGGATCTCAGGACCCCCACCGAGCTGAACACATAGAGCGACCATGATTTGGAGTGCTCCTCCATGAGTTCCAGGAGCCGCAGAGCCCGCTCCTTCTGCAGGAGGAAATTTTCATCCATCACGAAGAAGGACGACACCTTCATATCCCGTTCCAGATCGCACATGACCTTGAACAAGGCATCGCCGGTGTTGTAGAAGACGACCGATTTGCCCTTGCCCCCGAACATGGCGGAGGTGGTGCAGAAATCGCACCCCATCGGGCATCCCACCGACGGGATGAGCGTGGCGGCGACGTCCGCAGGGCCGTCGGGCAACTCGATGCCCATGGCGCGGGAGCCGAAGCAGGAAATCATGCGCGGATGGTGGATGGGGGCGCAGACATCCTCACCCAGGTATTCGCGGAACCAGCGTATCCCATCGCCAACCACGATATGGTCGGCCACGATGCGTTCCGCCAGTCCGGGGACGTTGGCGACATGGCCACCGATCACAACCTCGGCCCGGGGCTGGTATTGGTGGATCAATTCGCACATCTTTTTGACCTTGCCCATGTTGGGGATGATGGCGCCGATGCCAATGACATCGTAGGTCTGGGTGCGCAACTCTTCGATGAAGCGGTCCAGTGTGGGGAAATCCAGGATGGTGCACGGGGCGGTGATATTCGCCTGAATCATCAGCAATCCCCAGGAGCGGTGGAACATGCGCAGGGAAAAAGGCCCCTGCACGCGGGTCACCTGGTTGTGATAGAGCTCCATCGGGTTGATGGCGCGTCCGCCATATTCGTCGTCCTGCGCATACGGGCCAAAGACGCTGGTGAGCAACACACGGGCCTTGGAACCCCGAGGATGACGCGGTTGCGGCGCTTGGGTGTCACACTTCAATTCTTCTAGTACAGTTTCCATCACAATATTTACTTTATCGGGCGAATCCTAAGTCCCCTTCAGGAAGGATCTTACGGTGCGGCTGTTCGCGCTATTGGCAACGAACCTGATTTGCAGGTCTATCAAGAAGCCCGTTCCCGACGACCAAAGACAGGAGGCTCACGTCCTCCATAATGTCGGAGCGCCCGCGTCAACCGTGATGATGGCACACTAAAGGTCCCGCAGAGGAAATGCAACGTCGAACCTATGAAAATTTCAGGGCACAGGCCCAAGGAAGCGGGGTGGGGGATGCGGGCGGCATGATGTGCGCAATGCATTGATCGCAAACAATTTATGATGAAAAAAGGGTGGTTTTGACCCGGGGGAAGGTTGGAGCGGGTGATGGGAATCGAACCCACGTGACCAGCTTGGAAGGC
>CAZIDG010000020.1:0-7647 GCA_964538065.1 uncultured Verrucomicrobiota bacterium | reverse complement strand
GGGGAAGGTTGGAGCGGGTGATGGGAATCGAACCCACGTGACCAGCTTGGAAGGCTGGAACTCTACCATTGAGCTACACCCGCATTGCGAGGCCATATTAACCGATGCGCTTGCGTTGTCAACGAGGCTTTGGCTATTCTGCCTCCCGGAATGAATGCGTTATTAATCACCGGCGGACGCCTGATCGATCCTGCGAATAACATCGATGGCCAGATGGATGTTCTTGTGAAGGATGGGAAAGTAGCTGCGTTGGGCGCAGAAGCCACCCGCAAGGCGGGAGCGCAGGCGGACCGGCTTGATGCCAGCGGCCAGGTGGTGTGTCCGGGACTGATTGATGTGCATGTGCATCTTCGGGAGCCGGGGCAGACCGCCAAGGAAACGATTGCCACGGGCACCTGTGCGGCGGCGCACGGCGGCTTCACCACGATCGTGTGCATGCCCAACACATCCCCGGCGGTGGATAACGCGGCGGCTGTGGCGCTGATCCACGAGAAGGCAGCCCGGGAAGGGGTGGTCCAGGTGCTGGTGGCTGGCGCGATCACCAAGAGCCTGGCGGGCGAGGAGATGGCGCCGATGGGCTCCCTGAAGCAGGCCGGGGTGGTGGCGCTGACCGATGACGGGCATTGTGTGCAGAACAACGAGCTCATGCGCCGCGCCCTCGAGTATGCCGCCATGATTGAATTGCCGGTGATGGATCATTGCCAGGACTATTCGCTGGTGACCGATGGGGTCGCCAACGAGGGCTATTACGGCACCACGCTGGGGCTCAAGGGATGGCCTTCGCTGGGGGAGGAAAACATCGTCATGCGGAATATTCTCCTATCCGAGGCGACGGGCGCCCGGGTTCATTGCCAGCATGTGAGCACGGCCCGCAGTGTCGCCGCGATCCGGGAGGCGCAGAGGCGCGGGGTGCAAGTCACCGGGGAGGGCACGCCCCATCATTTCACCCTGACCGATGAGGCCCTGGCGGGAAGCGAGCGGTTCTGGGCGGCTGATGGACAGGCCCTGTGGCAGGGGAGCGGCACAAGCAAACGCCCTTCATGGCCCAGCTACGATTCGAATTTCAAGATGAGCCCTCCGCTGCGATCCCCGAGCGATCGCCAGGCGGTGTTGGATGGCATCGAGGACGGCACGCTGTCGATCATTGCCAGCGATCACGCCCCCCACTGCAATTTCGAGAAGGAGGTCGAGTTTGACTACGCCCCCTTTGGCATCACGGGACTTGAAACGGAGCTTGCCCTGGCCCTGATGCAGCTGCATCACGCCAAGGGCATGCCGCTTTCACACCTGATCTCCCGCTTCACCGTGGGGCCTGCGCGCCTGCTCAAGATCAACAAGGGCACGCTCTCGGTGGGGGCCGATGCGGACATCACGCTGTTTGATCCCTCGCGGGAATGGGTGTTCACCCGGGAGCAAACGGCGAGCAAGTCCCACAACAGCCCGTTTTACGAGTGGCCCTTGCGCGGAAAGCCAGTTGCGACGATAGTGGGGGGCAGGGTTGTGTGGCATGAATAGGCCGCCACAAGGTCCCTGCAGAAACAAAATCGTCGTAATAATATGAAGAAACTGCTGTGGAGCATGCTCCTGGCGGCGAGCGTTGTGGCCTCGCAAGCCATCGATTGGACAACGGACCTCAACGCAGCCCGGAAGACCGCCCAAGAACAAAAGAAGACTGTCCTGGTGAATTTCACCGGTTCGGATTGGTGCCCCTGGTGCATCAAGCTCAAAAAGGAAATCTTCGACCAGGCCGAGTTCAAGGATTATGCCAAGGATAAGCTGATCCTGGTTGAGATCGATTTTCCGCGGAAGAAGGAGCAATCCGACGAATTGAAGAAGACCAACCGGAAGCTGGCTGAGCAGTATAAGATTGAAGGGTATCCGACGGTCGTCGTCCTCAACAGCGAGGGGAAGGAACTGGGCAAACTGGGCTACGAAACCGGTGGTCCCAAGGCATTCCTCAAGAGTCTGGAGAAGCTGGGCAAATAAGCCCGGAAGCCTTTATTGGTACGCATCCCCGGAGCTTGGACCCCGGGGATTTTTTTTAACCGGCTCAGAACACCAGCGCGCCCAACGCGAGCAGGACCAGCCCGAACACGAGCCTGGCCAGGGCGAGCATGCGAAGCCGCGTCTCGCTTGCGGTGCACCACTCAATCAGGTCGCGGCAACGCCAGGGCGACACGGTGAACCACATGCCCAGACAAATCAGGATATAGGCCCAGACGATCAGGAGCAGCCGCCAGGAGGAATCGGCCCACCGGGCCGTGTCGATGACCAGTTTCCCAAACAAAAGGAACACCAGGGCCAGGCCGCGGACGGCCAGAAAGTCGCGTATGAAAATACACGTCAAGGCCCCCAGCAGCGAGAAGCCGATGTACATGTACTGCTTGTAGGCCGCAAAATCTGCGATGGATTCCAGGCTCAAGTAGTAGAGGAACCAGCCCGTGGCCAGCGCCACCAGGAGATAGCCCGTATTGATGTCACGGGGAAACTTTCGGGCGACTTTGGAAAAACCTGAAGGATTTGCCAGCGCCCATACAGCATGCGCGGACAATGCAGCACCGATAATTGCCGATAAAACGGATAGTTTCATTCCATGTTCCCGGAGCCAGCCTGGGCGGATTCGGACGGGGTGCCGTACAGCGTAAAGGAACCTGCCCGCTCCACCTTCAGCTCCATTAAGGTACCACGATGCCTGTCCTGCCCTTCAAAGACAACAATCTTATTGCAGGAGGTGCGTCCGGCCAGCCGGGCTGGATTTCTGCGGCTGGGGCCATCCACCAGGACCTGCACCGTTTTGCCCACCAAGGCTTCGTAGCGCTTCATGGCGATCTCGTTGACCAGGCTGAGGATGCGCGCATGGCGCTCCTCCTTGACCTCCTGGGTCAGTTGGTCGGGCATGTCGCTCGCCGGGGTGCCCTGGCGCGGGGAGTACTTGAACAGGAAGGCGTTGTCGAACTGGGCTTGCCGGACCAGGTCGAGGGTCTGCTGGAAGTCCTCCTCGGTTTCACCGGGAAATCCCACGATGATGTCGGTGGTGACGCCCATCCCGGGTTGGATCTCCCGCAACCGACGGATGATCTCCAGGCACCTTTCGACGGGGTACCCGCGGTGCATGAGCTTGAGAATGCGGTTGCTGCCGCTCTGGATCGGCATGTGGGCGCTGGAGCACAGCTTGGGAAGCCGGGCGTAGGCGTCGATCAAGTCCTCGCCAAAGCCCTTGGGGTGCGGTGCTGTGAAACGGATGCGCTCGAGGCCTTCAATGGCGCTCACCGCCTCCAACAACTGCACAAAGGCGGTTTTCCCATCCCGATCCGGGATGTCGCGCCTGCCAAAGCTTGTGACAATTTGACCCAGAAGGGTGATTTCCTTCACCCCTCCTGTGGCCAGGGTCTGGCATTCGGCCACGATGTCCTCGATGCTCCGGCTGCGTTCTTCGCCGCGGGTATGGGGGACGATGCAGAACGTGCAATGCTGGTTGCATCCCTGCATAATACTCACAAAGGCAGTAACTTCCGTTGCCCTGCCTGAGGTTGAAACGAGGTGCTCACGCATCATGGCGTGGCTTTGTTCCTCCTCATCCACATTGCAGATCTGTGTGTCCTGGCCGCTGAGCAGGCGATCCACATATTCGGCAACCCGATGGAACTTCTGCGTGCCCAGCACCAGATTGACCTGGGGGATTTGTTGGAGCAGTTCTGCGCCCCGTGCCTGGGCCATGCAGCCCAGAAAACCGAGGATCACCGGTTTCCTCTGGCTTCGAAACACCCCGTTCACGGCCTGCATCTTGCCCAGGGCCTTCTGTTCGGCGGAATCCCGCACGCTGCATGTGTTGAGCAAAATGACGTCGGCGGAATCCTCCGATGCCGCCAGGGTGTGGCCATGTGCGATGAGTTGGGCTGCAACGGCTTCCGAGTCGCGCTCATTCATCTGGCAGCCATACGTCTTGATATAAAATCGTGCCATTCAATAACCAATAATCGGCCGCCGTAAAATAGAGGCGGGGGGGGCTCATCGCAAGGGTAAAGCGATTGGGGGCAAACAGCCCCGATCCTTAGCGTTTGAGTTAAGAGACGGGTGATCAGGCGGTCACCGGTTCGATCAGGCTGTGGAAAAGGCTTTTCACGGAGGCAAAGCGGACAAGTTTCAGGTTTTGGCGGTCTACCCTGGGCTGAATGATTTAATCCCTTCGGGATAAATGGGGTGAATCACGCGGTTTTCTGATCCTACCTATCCTATCCATCCATGTTGATATGGGATTGATTCAACCCCGTTGGGGTTGGGGATGTGTTGGAGTGATGGCTACTTGGAGGAAGCCCGGGATTGTGCATGGGTGATGGCCATATTGCGACCATGCTGGTGATTGACTCGCAGGACGCCCCCGGTCGCCAGTGGCTGCCATATCCATCCCTCTTTGCCGGTGTTGTTCACTTCGGAAATCTTCCTGCCATCCATGGTGACCCGCGTGGGCTTGACGGTAAGACGCAACACTTCGACCGCCGCCGGGTCGTAGGTCGCGTAGGTGGTTGTTGCCGGGGAATAGCTGATGTGCGTGACGATGGAGGAGGTCTCCAGCAGGTGATTCGCGTTATCCGGGGCCAGTTGCGGCGCGGTGGCCATGGAGCGGAGCAAGTGGCGCCAGAAGTCACCGTAGCCATCCGTGTACCAGACGTCATCGCGGGGGTAGCGGTTCTTTCCGTCGAAATCGATGCTATAGGTTGCCCAGTTAAGCATCCGCAAATCGTTGCGCAGGTAGTTCGTGTCGCCGGTCAGCGCCCAATATTTCAATTCGACGGCGGCCTGGCGGGACGAATGGCTCTGGCCCGGCACGCGATAGGCGGTCTGCTCGTTCATCACCTCGACCTTGTATTGCACGAACTCCTTGTTGAGGAGCTGGGTGTGGGTCCAGTTCAGGATTGAGGCCACGGTGGTTTTCCACTTCGGATCGAAGGTTGGGTGTTCCATGAGGTACATCGCGTATGTCATGGCGTTGATCTGCGTATCGCTCCATCCGGGGACATCCTCGAAAAACGGTCCCCATTTGTTGGTGGCCACCGGATAGGTTTTCAGCCAGTGGGCCGCTGTGGCGAACGCGGCCCTATAGGCAGCCGTGTGGCCCAGCCCCATGGCGTCGAGTGCAGAAAACAGCTCCAGGGTTGGAGTCCAGTTTGAGGTATAGGCCGAGCCGACCTCTCCGGTGGTGACGTGAACCTTGAACGGCCAGGGCGAGGCATTGGCATCCCCAGGCTGCACTTTGGCCGCGAGGGTGTTCGCAATGGCGATGGCTGCATTCAGGTATTTTGAATCCCCGGTCTTTTTATAGAGCTTCACCAATTCGAAGCCGAACGATCCCGCCTTGTCGGGCTGCGTGTAACCCTGGTGAAGAATCATGTCCCCATCGTAGAGGCCCGAGTGGATGTCCGTATTGTAGGGAAAGGGGAGATTTGGCCACAGGGCGGTGGGCGCGGAGAGCGAGTGGGCCAGGTAGTAATCGGCCTGGTAACGCATGTTGGCCAGCACGGCGGGATCGCCTGTGTAGTTGTACAAAAGATCCTCGGATGACAGGAACATGGGAACCTGGTCACCGCCGATGCCGCGCATGTCGTGGTTCTCCTTCCAGACCTGGTGGAACAGATACAACTTCTCACCGGCGATGGCCGCGTTCGTTTCTGTGGCCATCCTCTGAATGAAACCCCAGGTCCTGAGCAGCGCGTCATCGTAAGCCAGACCCAGGTTGGGCGAAAACCAGGGGATGATCGCTCCCGAGCCATCGACCATGACTGGATGGTATTTGTATGTGATGGTTTCCCCCGTCGAGGTCGCGGTGCTGTTCAGCCACGCATGGTCGATGGTGCGGATGAAATCCGCCGCATGACCCGCCTGTGTGGAACCAAGCATCAGGGCGAGTGTGGAAGCAAGAAACCAGGAGGTGCGCAAAGGGGATCGTTCCCACCTTTTAACCGATAAAAAATTGCGGGCTGCCATGGCTTGAGTGGTAGCTTTTGTACGGCGGTGGAACAAGGTTAAAATGGGAACAAAACACCACACGCCGCTCCTTAGCGTTTGAGTGGAGAGGCGGGTGCTCGGAGCTGTCGCGCCATTTGATTTTCTCCTCCGCGCTCCGGCGCAGGCGGGCCATTGGATGCTCACATCCCTGCCGCTGGTCAAAGTCAAAAGAATCTGCTCGATGTAAACCATCGGATCGCAGCCTTTGCCCGTCTGCTTGCGGGGGTCCAGGGCCGGTTCCCCGGCCACGCGCTTTTGGAGCCCAAATTCCTTCATCAAGGCACGGACGCCCCATGGGCCGCCGTGGACGCTGGCCTTGTCGCCGGGGCGAAATTCGATGTCGAACCTTACTTCTCTATTGCTTTAATGCTTAGACAGATACGTATGACACTATGGCGACCCGAATAGGCCATTTTTTCACCCTGGCGGTGAATATTTGCGCTTATCGCTAAGGATCGGGGAACCAGGGGTTCATCCGTGATTTGACCCCGGGCTCCTGCTGGCTCACAATGCGGGGTCACTGATGGAATTAACGGAAGCATTTTTGGCCAAGATCGCCGGGTGGGAAGCCATGAAACAGGCTCGGGCCCTCCTGGCGACGGATAAGGTGTTGAGTGCCAATTGGACGCCCCCTGTGCTCAAGGGGGTGGTTCAGGATGGCGCCACGGGGTATCGTGCCGGTCTGGTGATCAAGGACGCCATCGATATCGAAAACATCTGTTCCTGCCGCGATTCCCGGCAATGGGGGACCATTTGCGCCCATTCGGTGGCCGTAGGGCTGCTTCATCTGCAGGGGGGGCGGCGTCCCGCCACGGCCTCGAGGCCTGAGAACAGGACATTGGCCACGCAACCCCCTTCGGCGGAGGCGGTGGCACCGGCGGCATCCGCGCGCTCTGCAAGTCGTTGCCTCAAACGCGCCCAGAATCCCTTGCTTGGTGAGAAGCTGGACATCCATGTCATCCTCCCGCCGAACCTGGCCCAAGCCATGCAGAAAGGGATCATCATGGTGTGTCTGGAAGGGACATGGTCGGGAGGGCGGATGCCGCTTTCGAGCCTGCCCAAATCCAGGGCGTTCACCCTGGGGACCGCAGATGCGGCCCTGCTCGATCATGTCGAGGAAATGGCAGGTGAGACGCCCGGCATGATGCAGCTCAATGCAGACCAATTTGGGGCGTTATTGGGACGGTTGAAGGAGTATCCCCGCATCACCCTGGGCCGGTCCCAGGGCGTGGAGGTGGTCTCCAAACCGTGGGTGCCCCGGCTCCGGGCCAGGCTCGGGAAATCGGGTGAAATAACCCTCGAACAGAGCCACGCCACGCCGTCTGGCGCGAGCGCGGTCCTCTTGAAGGGGGGCTCCTGGTGCCTGGTGGGGGACGAGATCCGCCCCCTGGGTCTTGAGGGCGAGCTCAACGCGGTGTTGCAGGGGCCGATGGTCATCTCAAGACCCCAGATACCCGCCTTCCTGGGTCGGACCTGGCCGCGCCTGATGGAGGCGGAATGCATCGAGGCGGACTTTTCACTCGAGGATTTTACCTTGGAACCGCAAACGCCGAAATTCCTGCTGGCGTTGCAGGGTGGACTCGCGCAACTACATGCCCAGTTGCAGTGCCAGTATGGCCAGCGGATCATGACCCTGGGGGTGAC
>CAZIDG010000019.1:0-61007 GCA_964538065.1 uncultured Verrucomicrobiota bacterium | reverse complement strand
AGGCAAGCTCCCAAGACCAGTGCATGGGGCTGAGCACCCAGCCCGAAGGGAGTTTTTCAACCGAAACCTCCATGGGACAGGTCGCTTTGCCAAAATTGTACGCTGCCAGGGTAAAGGTGGTCTTTTCACCGGATTTGCAGCCATAGGCATATGCTCCGGACCAACGCACATCCTCCACTGGCACGCGATGCTCCTTGGAAAAGAGCGTTTGAAGAACCAGCGGAGAGGTGACACGCGAACGCGGTTCAGCCAGAGGCAATTGCTCCAGGGGCAGCGCAGCCATCTGATTGCGAGGCAGGAGGATAAACATGGGAGCTGAACCGATCTCCTGCGGCAGTTGTGTGGCAAGAGGACGTCCCAGAAAATCGTAACACGCAGCGACCTTCAGCAGAGCAGGCCATGTCATTTTGACCCTGTTGGTCCCTCGTGACTCCCAATCCGCTTCGCGCTCGGTCCACACCACAAGGACATCTCTTACCACGCCATCGGGCCGGGCTTTAAAACCCACCACATTCACTTCAGGGGTGGGGTGCCAGGCCCCAACGCAATGAGCACCTGCCAAAAAACGCCCCACTGCCGCCAACGCCACATACGCGGGACGTGGAGTAAAATCCTTTCGTAGGAGACCGAATTGGACGCCATTGGGCTCCTGGTAATGGCCCAGGATGAATTGAAAATGGCGGCTGGCGCCCGCGGCCAGGGCACTGGCGTAACTTTGCGCCGCGTACTCGGCCTTGAGACGCTCCAAGCGCGGCGACAAATCGTACCAAGGGGCTTGTTTATCATGCTGGGCACCTCGATCGGCCTCGGTGATCCACAAGGGTTTGCCTCCGGCGGCCACACGGGCAGGTTGCCAGATTTCGCGGTAGGAATGGGCCCAATCATAGGTGTGGATATTGTAGGTGTCGAAGTACGGCCATGCCTCGTTGAGAAGAACACCTTCCGTCTGTTGGGGCGTGGGCACGGCCGCCATGGCGCTCCACCCCACCAGTACGGGAGCTCCTGAGGCCTTGAATCCATGCCATGCCGCCTTCTGCCAGGACGCAATTTCATCCATGGCATGCCCGCCAAAGGACTCGATGTTGGCCTCATTCCACGGTTCCCAGGCTAGGACTCGACCACCAAAACGCTCGCCCACCTCACGGGTGAAACGATACACATGCCGGAGATCCGGTGCGAACCGGCCATGATCCTCGGGATCTTCACAAGCCCAACGGGGCGTGCCATGGAACACCTGCAGGACCCGCAATCCCTGTTGTTTTTGAATGCGGGCCGCCTCATCATAATTGCCCGGTGCGGCAAACTGGCTGGGTCCGGACTGCACATCGCCCCAAGTCAGACGATCACGCACCCAATTTACCCCTGCCAACGCAGCCAGATTCGCATGAATGGTCTGGTTGCTGGGATTGTTCCTCTCAAACCAGGAGACGGCCATGTCCAGGCATACCGGAGAATCGGCAGGCACCGGGGCCTTGAGCCGTGAAAGCACTGCCGCCGACGTCCAGGCCACGGTGGTCTGACTGTCATTGAGGAACTCGATGCGGTACCATCCCACCCCTGGCACCCGGGGATTGAGATGGTTTGCCCCCGCCACAAGACCATGGTCCACCTCCTGTCCCGCCACATCCAAGGCACGCCATCGCGGCGCGGATGCCGCCGGTCCGGATGGCACCACAACCGAGACCTGCTGCCCCTCGAGGTAGATATTGCCTGGATGGGTGGACAAGGGTTCGGGAATGGCCCGTCTAACACGAGGCAGATGATTCTCCAACGACGAAGCATCAACCACCTGTCCTGCTGAGCCATACCCTGCCCCAGCAACGACTCCAAGACACACAAGACAGGACAACCATGAAAGACGGCGGGATAAACGCGGCACGCGTGACCTGGTAAGGATTGCCATGGATTGGAGCAGCATCCCCGTATCCTGCGCCCGCCAGATAATTCGTCAAAACAAAACAGATTACTCAGGAGAGCCGGATGACGAAAACGCCCTCTGGCTTTGATAACACCTTGGGAAGCATGCACACTTAGGGTTGACCCTTGAATCATATGCGCTTATTTTTGCAATTGTCAGGGACATCTGCCCCCGGTCTCACGAACGCCGGTTTGAAGCATCAGGCGCGGGTGTCCTTTGATACAGGATTCAAGCAACTATGCGACATACAATATCCGTGCTGGTGGAAAATAAGTTCGGTGTGTTGACGCGCGTGGCTGGCTTGTTCAGCGGTCGTGGTTACAATATCGACACGTTGAACGTGGCCCCAACGCAGAACCCCAAGATTTCCCGCATGACGATCGTCACGCGGGGAGATGACGCGACGCTCGAACAGATCGTCAAACAACTCAACAAGCTGGTCAACGTCATCAAGGTTCAGGATTTCGGTTCAGGCGAGTATGTGGACCGGGAGCTGATCCTGGTCAAGGTGAGCGTTGATAACCGCACCCGCTCGGAGGTTATGCAGGTCACGGATATCTTCCGTGGCAAGATTGTGGATGTGCAGCCCAAGAGCCTCACGATTGAGGTGACGGGCAATGAGAGCAAGGTGGAGAAATTCATCGAATTGATGCATTCGTTTGGCATCCAGGACCTCACCCGCACCGGCCAGGTGGCCCTGTCTCGCAAGTAATCGGCCTTTTGGCATTGACCCATGGATCGGAATGGTTAGGATAGCGAGTCTGTTTTTGAAGGAAACAAGAACAAAGAAAACAAAGTAGCCGGTGTACGTTGAGTCGCTGGCAAGAAGGAAAACATATGGCAATTATCAATTTTGGCGGGACCAATGAGGAAGTGGTCATGCGGCGCGAGTTTCCGATGGCCAAGGCCCTGAAGGTTCTCAAAAAAGAGACCATCGCGGTCATTGGCTATGGCGTGCAAGGACCCGCCCAATCGCTGAACCTGCGCGATAATGGCTTCAACGTCATCATCGGCCAGGCCAAGGAATTCAAACGCGACTGGGATCGCGCCCGCAAGGACGGCTGGATCCCCGGCAAGACCCTCTTCAGCATCGAAGAAGCGGTTCAAAAGGGCACCATCATCCAGATGCTGGTGTCGGATGCCGCCCAACGTGCCATCTGGCCGACAGTGAAGAAATTCCTGAAACCCGGCGATGCCCTCTATTTTTCGCACGGTTTCTCGATCGTTTACAAGGATCAGACCAAGGTGATTCCCCCGGCCGATGTGGACGTCATCATGGTGGCCCCCAAGGGTTCCGGCACCTCCGTGCGCCGCAACTTCCTTTCGGGCGCCGGCATCAATTCGAGCTATGCGGTGTTCCAGGATGCCACAGGCCGCGCTGAAGAACGCTGCCTGGCCATCGGGATCGGCATTGGCTCGGGCTATCTGTTCCCGACCACCTTCCAGCAGGAAGTGTTCAGCGACCTGACCGGTGAACGCGGCGTGCTCATGGGCGCCCTGGCTGGCATCATGGAAGCCCAGTACGAAGTGCTGCGCAAGAGCGGTCATACGCCGAGCGAAGCCTTCAACGAAACGGTCGAGGAACTCACCCAGAGCCTCATCCGCCTGGTCGATGAAAACGGCATGGATTGGATGTACTCGAACTGCTCCGCCACCGCCCAGCGCGGCGCGTTGGATTGGAAGCCCAAGTTCAAGAAGGCCACCCTCCCCGTCTTCAAGGAGCTCTATGATCGCGTGAAGACCGGCAAGGAAACCGCCCGCGTGCTCTCCGCCTGCGGCAAGCCCAACTACCAGGCCGAACTGCAAAAGGAACTGAGCGCCATCGGCGAATCCGAGATGTGGCAGGCCGGCAAGGCCGTCCGCGCCCTTCGTCCGAAGGAACCCGCCAAAGTCATCAGCAAGACCACCAAGGGTGTGGGTGGCCGTGGTTCCAACTAAGTCTTTACAATCATTCACACGAAAGACGGCCGCAAGGCCGTCTTTTTTTTGCCCTGATGGGCAGCGAGTCTGCTCGATGCCAGTGATCATCGCAAATCGACATCGTCCGCCAGTTGACATTCGACGGCCCGACTTTTAAATATCCCCTATCTCATCATGAAACATGGTTTGAATATTCCTAAGGAGGGCGCACTGGATTTTCTTTCCCTGGGCGCCTTGGTGCACCGTCTGGACCCCGGCATAATTCCGTTCCGCAAGGCCACCCAGTGCCAGATCCACGTCAGCGGCGGCGAATTCAACGTCTCAGCCAATCTCTCGGACTGTTTCCGCCTGCGCACTGGCATCGCCTCTGCCATGGTGAATTATCCGATCGGGGATTTGATTGCCGAACGTGTCCGGGCCATGGGCGTAACGCCCTTTTACAAATTCTTCAAACACGACGGGGTGACTGGTCCCAACATGGCCACGGTCTATAGCGATCGCGGCCAGGGGGTCCGCGCGCCAGTGGTATTCTACAACCGGTGCAATGAAGCGGCTGCACGGCTTCAACCCGGCGATTTTGACTGGAAATCGATCTTTGGCCAGGGCGTCCGCTGGTTCCACAGCGGCGGCATTTTCGCAGCGCTCTCCCCCACCACGGCCGAACTCATCATCGAGGCCATGCAGGCAGCCAAGGCGTCAGGAGCGGTGACTTCGTTTGACCTTAATTTCCGCGCCAAGCTATGGGCCATATCTGGTGGAACTGACAGGGCTGTGGCCACGCTCCGGCGCATCGTCGAGCACGTCGATGTTCTTGTGGGCAACGAGGAGGATCTGCAGTTGGGTTTGGGCATTCCGGGTCCCGAAATCGCCGCCAAATCCAAACTCGACCCGAGCGCGTTCTTCGGGATGATCGATCGCGTGACGCAGGTTTTTCCCAATATCAAGGGCATCGCCACAACCCTGCGTGAAGTGCACTCAACCAACCACCATAGCTGGGGCGCTGTAGCCTGGCTGGATGGCAAAACCTATTGCTCTCCCACGTGCGAACTCGACGTATTGGATCGCGTGGGTGGTGGGGATGGCTACGCAGCGGGCTTTTTCTATGGGCTTCTGAATGGTGAATCCCCTGAGGAGGCCGTGAAGTTGGGCTGGGCACACGGCGCGCTGCTCACCACATTCCCAGGGGACACGACAATGGCCACGGTCGAGCAGGTCCGGGCATTTGCAAAGGGCGGCTCCGCCCGTATTCAACGCTAGTCCGCGGATTCCACGCCTAATGTCTCGACCCTGAACTTGCGCGCAATCCGCTGTTGGCATCCAAGAGGTCGCTCATCAAGGGCGACCTCCTCCAAAGTAACGCACCATGATCACCTATCACACCCAAAAGAAAATCACTGTGGCCGAATTTCGAAGCATCCTCGAACGCTCAACGCTGGCGGAGCGCCGTCCCATCCACGACGAGGCCTCCCTTCAGGCCATGCTCGACCACGCCGATCTCCTCTGCACGGCCTGGGACGATTCGCGATTGGTGGGACTGGCGCGATCCGTGACCGATTTTACCTTTTGCTGCTATCTCTCGGATCTGGCGGTCGATGTCGCCTGCCAGAAACAGGGAATTGGCCGCGAACTCATTCGACACACCAAACAGCGTCTGGGCCCCCAATGTAAGATCATTCTTCTGGCTGCCCCCAAGGCGCAGGAGTACTACCCCCGGATTGGTTTTACGCAACACCCCTCGGCATGGATCCTGTCTGCCTCGGACCCACTGCGGTAAGGATTCCCCAGCCATCGCCCAATCCTTCCGGTGGCGCTCTGCGCCGTAAAAGAAAATCCCCTCCGCTCACTCGGATGCGTGTGGCGGAGGGGATATCTTCAGACAATCAGCTCATTACTCGTAAATGGCCTCAAAGTGCCATTTGCCCGGCATGGCAGTGAAACGGCAATACCGCTCATCCGCCGCCTGAAAAGCCACGCCCTTCACAGTCTTCGGAGTCTCGCTCAGGGCCCACACCGTCTTCCCGTTGACTTCCACGCGCACCATGCGACGCCCCTTTTCCTGGGGAATGCCGATTTGAGCGGCCGTGCCGTTCAGCACGGTCATTTTCAGCTCAAACCGGTTTGCCTCTCGTTTCATGGCCAGCGGGATGTCGCCCTTGACCGTCGGCACAACCGATTGGATGGACTTGAGCGCGCCCATCTGAGGCAATACATGGAACTGTTCGAACGCCACCTTGTCTGGCGCCATGCCCATGACGTATTGAGAAAGAACGGTCAACGGACCACCTGACCACGCATGGTTGTCCGTGCCGCCGCGAGGGAACAACTCAGGGATCGTGGTGATGGGACTGGCCACGATTTCCGTAAAGCGCAGTTTCATCCGATCCATCGCCGCCTGGGTATCGCCCATGAGGGCGAAGGCCTCCAGAACGTACTTTTCCATATAGGGACTGGCATGGAATTCCTTCGCCAGGACAGCCTTGATGGCGGGGTACTTATCCGGTGTCACGATGCCCGCCACCACAACCAGGCCGTTTGCGCGATCATCGGTGGCCTGGGTGTATTTCGGATCGCGGTACGCCTTGCCGTTCCAAAAATGCTGGTTCACTGCTTTAATGATCGATTCGCGCTGGGCGCGATACGCCTTGGCATGATCAGCATGACCAGCGACTTCGGCCATATTGGCGGCACCTTCCAACGCCAGGCAGAACCAGGCATTGTCGAGCACACGGGCATCGATATTCTCGCCCCAGTCTTCCCAATCCCACTCCCCCGCACGATGAACCACCAATCCCTGGTCGTCGATCTTCCAGATGGAGAGGTAATCCCGAACCCGCGGATACACATCCACAATGGTCTGGGCGTCGCCCGTGTATAAATAATAGGTCCAAAAACCGTACTTGCCCACACTGGCCAGCATCTGGGTGGGGAGCTCCTTATCCCAGTTACCCGCAGGAACGGGGGAGAAGATGGAATGATCGGCACGCTGCCATTCCATGAGGTTGTAAATGGCCTTCCTGGCCAGCAGAGAGGATGAAGGGCTCAACGCGTAGAAGGCCTCGCCGATTTCATTCACGGCGTCGCCCCACCACTGGGCACGCTCGCGATCGGGGCAGTCCATGTAATTATCGCGCATGGTGACGTAGAGCGTGCGCTGGCACTTGGTCCATAATGTGTTATAGAAAGCCTGATCCGAAGTGAACGTGCCTGTGAACTCGGTGTTGTAGCCCGTTTCACGATATTTGAGCCCAAGGATCTTCACTCCCTTGGGAATGTGATAGATCATGGCATGACCGTTCATCCAGGCCAGTCCCTCGAATTCCTGCACCCCCTGCCGCGTGACGTATTCAATATGCATTTCAGACAATCCGTTGTCCGTCTCCATGTCAATGAGGAGGCCCGCGGGCGCCTCGATCTTGAACCATGGTGTGACCTGGGCATTATAGGGCAATTTGGCCACAATGCGCTCTCCTGTGGACTCGGAGGGCAGTGACTCTGCGTTGACATAAGACTTCAGACCGTAATCCTTCCAAAAGGGAATGGGACGCAGGCGAAGCTGGTTCCAAGGCGCAACAGGAGGCACACCAAATTCCTTTGGACTCTGCCATGCACTGTCATTAAATCCAGTTGCAGTCCACTCGCCCATATCGGTCCGGGCATCGAAGTGGATGGGCTGTTCCGAAATGCGAAAGTTGGGTTGCTTGCCGCCTGCGGTACCATAGGCCGTATGAGCATGCATCTTCCAGGTTTTGTCCGAGCAGATCCTGGTGCCATTGACGTCCATCTCGAACATGAATGCGGCGCGACCGCTGCTCTTGTGGCTGAAACCATCGATGCCCCAGAACCATTGCAACACCGCCAGGGTGTTGTGCCCCGCCACCAGATAGGGCGCAAGGTCCACCGTGTCATAATAGGTGTCATTGGGTGTTGGACCGCGTTTGAGCCCGCCTTCAAACACAACCATTTTCCCGTTCACCCACAGCCAGTACCGTGAATCGACGGCGATGCGCGCCAAGGCGTTGCTCGGTTTCTTGGCCAGGTCAAAACTCTTTCGATAGCAGGTCCAGGTATTCGGGGTGAAGGCACTTTGACGAATCTCCCCCCAGGGCCCCTTCCCCGCCTCCGCCTGCACTTTTGCTGCCTTCCAGGAGCCATCATCGAAGCTCGCCGCCATCCATCCCCTGGCTTCCTGCCGTGAGGCTTTCCATTGGGCATCGCTTGTCACGACCACAGAGGATCCATCCTCCAAGGTCGCCTCCAACCGCATCAACACCCCCGCAGGCCCGGCCTCATTCTCGGCCTGAACTGCCAGCACGTTGGTTCCCGGCCGCAGCAGGGGCCCGATGTCAAATGTCACTGCAAAACTGTGTTGAGTGCTTTTGCCCGCCTCCTTCCCGTTGACATAGAGTGTGGCTCTATTGTCGGCCGCCATCGTGACCATGCCCGAGCGGATGGCTGATGGCACCTGGATGCCACGTCGGAAAAAGCGAGTTGCCTTGGCGGCGTCGGCCTCCGCTTCTGGATACCAGATCCAGGAACTCCCCTTCAGACTGCCGTCAGTTAAAACAGCAGGGCCAACCCACTGTGCGGACCAGGAGTGTTCCTTTTCAACGGTGCCTGGCGTCTGGGTGACAGGCGCACCTTTTGCCTCTGGAATGGACAAAATCGAAAGAAGGAGGGCGGTTACAAATATGAGCCCGGGCGCAAGGCCGACATGGCTTAACATCCAATGACCATTATTTCTATTCATCGCTATTGCTCCGATGCTAACCAATCCCCCTTGCACATGCCAACATGCAATTCCAGAAACAATTCCGCAAGGCCGCCCATTTATAGGCAGAGACGCTCATGGATATGTAGCCATGAGCGTCCATGCGAAAGGCAGATGAAGCGCCCCATTACCCACCATTCCCAGGTCCACTGTCAGCCCTCTATTTCAAAAGCCGGCGACTTAACGCCATTTGTGGAGCACTGGAGGTGCGAGTTTTAGTTCCGCTTTTGTTGCTGTGCCTTGGCCATTGCCTCACTGAACCAGTCAGACGTTGCCGGTCGTGGATTCTGTTGCGGCCGTGGACTTGAATTGCGTGGACCTGCAGCCGGAGCCTTGGTGGCAGGTCCAATTTCGGGATTGGCACGCATCGACAGGCCAATCCGCTTGCGCGGCAAATCCACTTCCACCACCGTGACCATGACCTTCTGGTGGACCTTGACGACTTCAGCAGGCGTTTTCACAAAACGGTCCGCCAGCTGGCTGATATGCACCAGGCCGTCCTGGTGCACGCCTATGTCCACAAACGCCCCGAACGCGGTCACATTGGTCACAATGCCCGGAAGCTTCATGCCTGGTTTGAGGTCTTCCATCTTTTCGACGCCTTCCTTAAACTGGAACGCCTCGAATTGCTGGCGTGGATCCCGGCCTGGTTTGGCCAGTTCGGCCATGATGTCATTCAAGGTTGGTAACCCAACGGTTTCAGTAACATACTTGGGCAACTGAACCTTTTGACGCAGGGCACCATCGCGCATCAAATCCTTTACCGAACACTTCAGGTCCTGCGCCATGGCATCCACAACGCCGTAGCTCTCGGGATGGACCGCGCTGGCATCCAGCGGGTTTTCAGCGTCACGAATACGCAGAAATCCCGCAGCCTGCTCAAAGGCCTTTGGCCCAAGCCGCGGCACCTTTTTCAGGTCGCTGCGCGATTTGAATGGGCCGTTTTCGTTGCGATAGGCGACAATGTTGGCTGCGATCTGAGGGCCGATGCCGGACACGTAGGCCAGCAATTGCCGGCTGGCCGTGTTTACTTCCACGCCGACACCATTGACGCAGCTCATGACCACGTCATCAAGGCTGCGCTTGAGGGCGTTTTGATCGACATCGTGCTGGTATTGCCCCACGCCGATCGACTTGGGATCGAGCTTGACCAATTCAGCCAAGGGATCCATCAACCGGCGCCCGATGGAGACCGAGCCGCGCACTGTCACATCCTGATCCGGGAACTCTTCCCGGGCCACCTCGGAGGCGGAGTAAATGGACGCACCACTTTCATTCACCATCACCACAGGGATGGACGCAGGCAATTTAAGCGATCGCAAGAAGGTTTCCGTTTCGCGTCCCGCCGTGCCGTTGCCCACCGCGATGGCTTCGATTTGAAAATGTTGAATAAAGGCGCGAACAGCCCGTTCAGCTTCCGCGATCCGATGATCCGATTGACTGGGGTAAATCACGTCATGATGGAGTAATTTGCCCTGGCGGTCCAAGACCACCACCTTGCATCCTGTGCGAAAACCGGGATCGATGGCCAGTACACGTTTTTGTCCCAGCGGTGACGCCAACAGTAATTCGCGCAGGTTGTCGGCAAACACACGAATGGCGGCTTCATCGGCCTTCTTTTTGGCCTCAAGCCTAATTTCCGCCTCCATCGTCATGCTGAGCAAGCGCTTGAAGCCATCCTGAACCGCCAAACGCACTTGTTCTGCCGCTGGGCCTTTACCGTTCACGAACTTCGGCTCCAGCAATGCAATGGCATCTTCCTCCGGTGGAGTGATGCGCAAAATGAGCATCCCCTCCTCTTCCCCACGGCGGATCGCCAGCATGCGATGGGATGGTATGTTGGCCACGGGCTCGGTCCAATCGAAATAGTCTTTAAACTTGGCTCCCTCCTCCTCCTTGCCTGTGAGGACCTTCGATTTGACCACGCCCTTTTTGAGGTACAATTCGCGCAGCGCAGCACGAGCGGCTGGATCGTCACTAATGCGTTCAGCCAGGATGTCACGCGCCCCCGACAGGGCTTTCTCCACAGATTCAACCCCTTTTTCAGCATTCACGAAAACCTGGGCTTCTTTGACGGGATCGGCGGTATTCTGTCCCTGGAAAAGAAGATCGGCCAAAGGTTCCAGTCCCTGTTCCTTGGCGATCGTGGCCCGCGTTCGGCGTTTGGGCCGGAATGGTTGATAGATGTCCTCCAACGCGGAAACCGTCTCAGCGCCGGCAATGGACGCCTTCAATTCATCCGTCAGCAAATTGCGTTCCTCAAGGGATTTAACGATGCTCTCGCGCCGCCGGTCCAATTCGATCAACTGCTCCAGGCGGTCCCGAATCTGGGTGATGGCAACTTCGTCAAGTGTGCCAGTGGCTTCCTTGCGGTAGCGCGCGATGAAGGGGACAGTGGCCCCTTCCACCAACAAACGTGCGGTGGCGAGCACCTGGGTGCCCTTTAAATTCATCTCGCCCGCGATCTTGTTTATATACTTGTCGTTCATCCGATAAAATAAGCGGCCATTTCTAGCGCAGTTCTGGCCCGATGTAAAATGGAGTATTCCGCAAAAAAGAGACCCAAGAAGCTAAAGTTGGAATGGCTTATGCCTTCTCAGCCATTATAGATCATTCCACCCCGTGTCTGGTAGAGGTCAAACACCGCCTGAGCCTCGTTCCTTAAGAAGCCGCGCACGATCTCAATGCCGGCATTTTCCAAATAACAGTAGGACTCGGCAAACACCGGTCCCTCGTTAAACCCAATCTTCATGGCGTCCTCACGATCACCCGCGCATACCACACGACGCACACCGCTCCACAAAGCTGCTCCCAGACACATGGCACAGGGATCGCAGGAGGTGTGCAATTCGCAGGCAGGACGATCCTGGCCACGCAAGGTAAAGGACTTTACCGAGGCTTGCGCAAACATCAGCGCCATCACCTCGGCATGCAAAGCCGAATTATGGAGCCGCACCACGCTGTTGACGCCCATGGCCAGCACACGCCCGCTGTCTTGTTCCACAATAATCGCCCCAAAGGGGCCCCCCGTCCCTTCCACGATGTTCCGCCGTGCCAGGTCAATGGCCAGGCGCATGCGGGATGTCTGGTCCGGACAGATCATCGGTCGGCTCTGCATGGCCTTCAGCCAGTCGGGAGGGGTAATGATAACAGAATCAGGCATGGTGGTAAAACTGGGGTTCGCTCTTTCCATGGTCAATTCCTGGGCTCGAGCGGTTGCTGCTTTTGCTGACGCAACATCGTGTACTGCGTGATTAAATCCACCCGCTGGTTCTCGCTAAGTTCAGGATTATCCAGGGCTTGGGTCAGACGCACCAATTGCTGATCAAGCAGGCGGTTGCGCAAGTGGACCAATACATCCTGTAATTGCTGGGCCGCATGCGGGATGGGACGGGCATCCGCCAGCGACTCGGTCAACAATGCTCGTGTTGCATCGTTGCTCAGGGCTCCGAGCAATCCAGCGGGCTGGACCGATGAGTCGGTCTGACGCGCTGACAGGTAACACTGCACAATTTCCTTTACCCCGGCATGTTCGATCCAGTTGGGGTCCAGATGCCTCTGGATGTATTCCGGATCGCACTCCTCAAGAAACAGGTATTTGAGAAGCCAGTATTCCCGGGCCGTAGGACGCACCACCTCCTCGGCAGGCGCCAATTCCTCTTCGGGTTCGCGCGCCATCGGCCTTGTCGTCGAGGGGCGGGCGAACTCTTTGCGCACGGCATCCATGCTGATGCCCAGGCGGATGGCCGTCTTCTGAGCATGGGTGTCCAGGAGCACCTGGTTGTTGGTCTTCTGCAGTGCCTCGCCCATGGCACGCACAATCTCCATCCTGCCTCGATCCCCCGCAGGGTCATATCGCTGGCAAAGATAGCCGAGATAAAAATCGAAAAAGCCAGGGGCCTCAACCATGAGTTGTTGAAAAGCCGCCCCGCCGAATTCCTTGATGAAACTGTCCGGATCATGCGGGGCGGGCAGGGTCGCCACGCGGATCGCCAGGCCGCTGCCCAGCAAGTCATCCAACACACGCACGGCAGCCGACTGTCCTGCTGAGTCCGCGTCAAAACACAGGACCACTTCCGGCACAAAACGGCGCAGGATGCGTGCATGCTCCGCTGTGAAGGCGGTCCCCTGGGGGGCTACGATGTTGTGCACACCCGCCATGTAGCACGCGATCAAGTCCAGTTGTCCTTCGCAAATAATGGCCTGTTTGGCCTCAATCAGCGCGCGCTTGGACTTGTCCAGACCATAGAAGATCTTTCGCTTGGCGAAAATCGGCGTCTCGGGCGAATTGACGTATTTGGCCATTTTCGCATCCGACACGAGAACGCGCCCGCTGAAGGCCACCACCCGCCCCTGTTCGTCGCAAATCGGAAACATCAACCGGCCTTTGAACCGGTCGTAATGGCCCTTGTCGCCTTCCTTGCGGACAATCAGGCCGGCTTGCTCAGCCAGTGCCAGGTCGATTTTGCGCTCTTTGAGCCAGTTCACGGTGTCTTCCCACTGGTCTGGAGCGTAGCCCAAACGAAAGAGTTTGACGGCCTCCGCACTGACCCCCCGGCGCAGGAGATAATCCCTGGCCACCTGGGCGGCACGATCACTGGCCAGCACTTGCTGCCAGCGCTGGGCCACCTGTTCATGCAGGCTCAGCAGGGCATCCTTGAGATCGCGCGCCTGCGCCTGGCCGGGCATCTGGTCATATTCCAGGGGGATGTTGGAGCGTTCAGCCAGCCGTCGCACCGCCTCGGTAAAATCGACATTCTCATATTCCTTGATGAAGGTGAAAACATCGCCACCCTTGTGACAGCCAAAACAATGGAAGGTCTGACGCTGGGGATTGACGTGAAAACTGGGGGTTTTCTCCTTATGGAAGGGACATAGCGCCACGAAACTGCCCCCCGCCCTTTTAAGCTGCAGGTGCGATCCTATGACATCGACGATGTCGCTGGCAGCCCGGATTTGCTCCAGGTTCGATGTGGATATAAATCCGCCCATGGGAATCCCGGCATCGGCTTACTTGATGCCCAGAGCCTCATTCACATCGCGCTCGCGGCGTTTGCCAATGGTCTCCTTGGTCGCTCGTGGTGAGGTCGGCGTCACAAGCATCATCGATAAATGCTCCTTCACCGTCTGGCCCACCAAGGATTTCTGAAAAACATCCTGTTGGATCATGCCCACCGTCGGGAAGTACACCTTTCCAAATTCCTTCTCCTGGTACTTCACCTGGCCGCGCATTTCCTCGGAAGTGTATAATCGTGCATTAAGCACCGCCATGAAGGCCAGCAGCACACAAAAGAAACGAACCATGCCGGCACACATGCCGAGATAATATTCCAGGCTGCCGAACGCATCGCTCCCGGTCAGTTTCTCCCCCACCCCATGCCTGATAAAGGTGAAGAATGTGCCCACAATGATCGCGATCACCAGGTAGCCTGCGATGTTGGAATACAGAAGCTCCAAATTCGTGATCGATGCTATCAGGCTGCCCACCATGCCGTGCAAAAATCCCCCAGCCACCACGATAATGATCCACATGATGAAATCGAGCAGTTCGGAGGACATGCCACGCTGGCGGCCGCGCAAAACCCCAAGAACTAAAACCACGATCACCAGGCCGTCGAACCATCCGATGGGAAGGCTGGATGTTTCCAGCGCCTTGAGGCCGCTGGCAGCAAAAAGAGAAGGGTATGTTGCCATATGTGCATGTGCGGCCATTCATCACCCGCCGCCGGGATTTACGAGTTTTCTGCCAGCCAACGCCGGATGGCCACCGCCTGAGGATGGGTCGGTTCCAATTCCAGCAGCCTGCCATAATAATTTCGCGCGCTCTGCGTTTGATACAGCTCCCGCGCATAGATATTGCCCAACATCAGGAGCAATCGGGTGTCATTGGGCGCCTTCTCAACAAGTTTTTCCAACTCGTTCGCGGCGTCTTTTGGGTAATTCGCCTTTTCCATCGCCAGGGCCAGATTGTACCGTGCGTAAAATGAATCCGGCGTAATGGCCAGACTGGTCTCGAATTCCAACAGCGACTCGGACAACCGATTCTCATGGAAATAACACAGTCCCAGATTATATCGGGCTTCGAACATCGAGGGATCCGCTGCACGCGACTTCTCGAATGCCTGTATGGCCTCCCGCCAATAACCGTCTCGATACTTGATTGTTCCTTCCGCCAAATATTTCTGAGCCGTCCTGGCATCCCCCGCCGCCGGTTTGGGAGGGTTGCGATATGGATAACGGGCTGGCATCGGCTTCTCGGGCAGTGGGGTCTTGACTGTCATGGGTGTTGAACGGACAGCCGGTTCATCCATTGCCACTGGAGCAGCCGCCGGCACACTGACGGTCCTGGCGGCAGGAGCTGCTTTCTTCACGATTGTCGAAGAGGCCACCCCTCCGTCAAGAGGTGTCACGTTCTTGATAACAGGTTTCGATTGAAACCATCCCACCGGATTGAGGCGTTCCCAGAAGCCATGCTTCTCCTGAGAAGCCGCCGGCTGATCTGAAGTAACACGAGTAGTGGCCGTTGTCGTGGTTGCACTACCTGACTGTGCAGATGTCCCCCCACCCTGTGTCGTGGAGGGTGAAGGAACGGCAATCGTGGTTATTTCAGAAGGAGCAGGTGCAACAACTGTCACAACGGTCTTGGCCTGCGCATGAGCCTGGTCAGCCGGTTGTTCTGGCAGACTAATCACGGGGCTTGGCGGTGGCGTCACCACCGTTTTGGGAGCATCAGGTTGTTTGGCCTCTGCAACCGTGGTCTTTGCAGGTGCAGGAACCGCCTTTTCGACGATCTTAGCCGGCGCCTTGGTTTCCGTTGGAGGTTCGGACTTTACAACGGGTTTGACCTCCGGTTTGGGCTCGATTTTGACGGGTGTCGTGGGTATCGCCGTCGGGGCCTCAGGACGCGTCGCAGCCATGGCCACAGGAAGAACAGGTGTCTTGATGGCAGGCTCAACCTTGGCCGGGGGGGGCACGACAACATTCGTTGTTTTGGCTGGAACAGGGGCCACATTCACCATCGCGTTCGAAGCAGGCGCAGGCACCGGATTGGTCTTGGCCACAACGCCAGCCACATGCTGCGTCACCACGTTGGCAAACAAGGGGGATACATTGGTAATGACTGGCTTGCCTGAGGGAGTTCCCTCCGTTTCAAGGGCGCGAACCATTTCCCGCACGGCAGTCAGGTCAGTCCCTTGAGGGTTCAAGCTTAAGTAATCCTGATATCGCTGCAGAGCCATGGCCCTGTTCTTCAAATATTGATGATAAACCACCGCCTCATTCAGGACCGCGGGCGCATAGTTGGTTTGCTGCTGGAGCACCAACCCGAAATAACTCAAGGCATCCACCGGCCGGTTCCGACGCAACTGCACCAACCCCAGACCATTCAGTGCCTCGGGTGACCGATGGTTGATCTGAAGTGCGTTCTTGAGACTTTGCTCGGCGGGTCCCAACGACCCCATGTTTAACTGCGCCAATCCCAATTTAGTCCATCCCTCCGCCGATTGCGGACTCAACATGACAAAGGTGGTTAATTCCGATACGGCCGCCGCATAGCGATTCTGTTCCAACAGTAAACAACCCAGGTTAAATCGGGCAGGCGCCAGATTTCGATCCAGCAAAATGGCCTTCATGTAGGCCTCAACGGCCTTATCGGGTATTCTGGCTCCATGGTAGGCCAAGCCTAAGTGATTGAATGCCTGTGCGTTATTCGGGAGCAACTCCGTGGCCACCTTCAGCTGGGCTATCGCCTGCTCATATTGGCCCTCGCGGATGAGTCTTTCGCCTGAAAGCAAGGCTCGAGGTCCAGGAGGGGTGCAAGCCGCCAGCAAAACCACCGCCAATAACAGCGACGGCCATTGGATCCAACCCGAACCATGTTTAGAAATCGACATGTGAACCTGAGGTAACACCCGACCCATATTATGTCAAGATAGCCTCAAAAAGACCAGCGTGTTTTTGTTTTTCCACCATTCCCGGCCCTGCATTCAGATGATGGGAAGCTGTTTTTGTAAGATAACGTTATAGTCAGCATGCACCACATGAGTGGCTCGCGTTTCACCTTGGTTTGAACGGAATACCCGCTTTTGAGCGGATCCTGCCTCAGACTCCTCCAAGAGGAGGTATTCTCAGAAAAATCCATTCTCTTCCATTAACCGGTTGCATTCCCGCCAGGTTTTGGTAGAAAGGCCGTTCTGCTTTCCTGCGGGGAAAGGTGCAACGAAGATGGAAACGGGTTTTGAACCGATCCACCCCCCCCGAGGAGATCGTGAATATTGGATAAGATTATGTCGCAACATAACAGTTTACGCGCCTCAACGGCCATGGGAGCCAAACGCAACGTGCTGAAGCGTTTTGAACGGGTTGAATTGCTCAAGAAACGCGGGCAATGGAAGTCGGGCGACCGGGTGACCGGTCTGCGCAAGACCAAAGGCGAAGCCTGATTGGCCCTTTTTAACGGCAGGGTGTGTCGGCATATCGGCACACCCATTATTTGTATTTTCCCGGCCAGGGGATGAACATGCGTTTGCAAAAGTTCCTTGCGGAAGCGGGGGTTGCCTCCCGCCGCGAGGGAGAACGCATGATTTTGGACAGGCGTGTGGCCGTAAATGGTCATTTCGTCTGTGAACTCGGCACAAAGGTCGATTCCGAGGCCGACCGTGTCACCGTTGATGGCAGGCTGGTCAAACCGCGCCGCAAGATCTATGTGGCCGTTCACAAGCCTGCCGGGTACGTCTGTACCTGCAAGGATCCCGAGGAACGCCGAACCATCGGCTCCCTGCTTCCCAAGGAATGGAGCAGTCTTTATCCCGTCGGCCGTCTGGACTGCCCCAGCGAGGGGCTGATTTTCCTGACCAACGATGGTGATTTCTGCCTTCGCATGACCCATCCGCGATATGGTATTCATAAGAAATACCTCGCCATCATCGAAGGGGAATGCCCACCTGACATGGTGAAACGTCTGGTGAAAGGTGTTGTCGATGAAGGACAACGGCTCCATGCGGAGAAAGCCAAGGTTATCAGCCAGTTGGGGCGCCATGCCACTGTGGAGCTCGAGCTCTCCGAAGGCAAATACCGCGAAGTGCGTCGTCTCTTCGCCACCATGTCGCTAACCGTCCTGCGCTTGATCCGTGTCCAAATTGGTCCCATCCGCTTGGGGGAACTTCCCAAGGGCAAATGGCGAACATTGACAGAAACCGAAATCAAATCTTTACTAGCCCAATCATGAAACCATATCTCTGGCATCATATTGCATCGGCCCTGGCGCTCGCGTGGTGCGCCTCCGGTCTGCATGCCGCCGAGCTGGCCACCGTCACCGTGGACAACGCCAACGTGCGCGGCCAACCGACCATTTTCAGCGAAGTCGTCACCCAGCTCAAAAAAGACGAAGTGGTCTCTGTGTTGGAACAATTGACCATTTCCAATCCCAAAGCTGGGGAACCCACCAATTGGGCGCGCATCACCATGCCCGCCAACGTCCCCGTCTGGGTCAGCACCCTTTATGTTGATGCGGACAGCAAGACCGTCAAGGCGCGTCGTCTAAACCTGCGTGCTGGTCCTGGCGAACAATACAGCAGCCTGGGTCTGCTCGAAAAGGGCGACTCCATCAAAACGATTCGCACGGTGGAAGGCTGGATGGAGATCGAATGTCCCACCAATGCCCACGCATACATCGCTTCGGTATTGCTGGGATCAGCACCCGCAGCCGCCACTCCTGCCCCGGCACCCGCTGTAGCAGAAAAAGAAAAGAAGGCGGAAAAGGTGGCTGAGGAACCTGTCGCCACCCCTCCTCCTGCACTCGATGTTCAAAAGGTCGAGGAGGAGAAAGCGCCCGAAGCCGCCAAGGATGTTTCTGTTAAGCAGGAAACGCCTGCCCCCGCCCCTGTCCCTGCACCTGCAGCGCCGACAGACACCACGGCCAAGGCGCAAGTGCCAGTCGTCGTCACCCCTCCGCCCGTGGCTCCCCCGCAACCAGTTGCTGACGAGCCGCCGCCGAAACGCACCGTCACGCGCGAAGGCATTGTCAAATCCGCGGGAAGCATCCAAACGCCGACGTACTATCAGCTGCACAGCGTGCAGAACAGCAAATTGATCAATTACCTGCACTCCTCGAAAACCAACATTGTCATCGAGAAGTTTAAAGGCACGGCCGTGATTGTGACAGGCCAGGAAGGCATGGACGAACGGTGGCCCAACACCCCGGTTTTGGAGGTTGAGACATTACAGCCCGCCCCTGGACACAATGAATAACCTAATCAATGGCCGCGCCATCGCGGATCAAATTCATGCGGAGACGGCCCAGCGCGTCTCCGCCCTGTTATCCAAGGGGGTTCAGCCTGGACTGGCCTTTGTGCGCGTGGGTGAAGACCCCGCATCCAAGGTCTATGTTGGGATGAAGGAGAAAATGAGCGCCCATCTGGGCATCGTCTCCAAGACCCATGTTTTTCCTGAACAGACCACCGAAGCGGAACTGCTGGAATTTCTAAAGACGCTTAACGCCGACCCCAAGGTGCACGGAATTCTGGTCCAGGCACCCCTGCCAAAACACATCGATCAATCGCGCGTCTTTTCAACGGTGCTCCCCTCCAAGGATGTTGATGGATTCCATCCCGTCAATGTCGGCAAATTAATGCTGGGGGATCCCGGGTTTGTCCCCTGCACGCCTGCGGGTGTGCATGAATTGATCATTCGCTCGGAAGTCAAAACCGCGGGGGCGGAGGTTGTCATTCTGGGCAGGGGCAACATCGTCGGTAAACCCATGGCCGCCATCCTGATGCAAAAGGCCAAACACGCCGACGCCACCGTCACAATTTGTCATTCGCGCAGCCGCGACATTCAGTCACACTGCCGCCGGGCCGACATCATTATTGCCGCCATGGGTGTGGCGCAATTCCTCAAGGCGGACATGGTCAAACCGGGTGCGGTCGTCATCGATGTGGGAGTCAACCGCATCAACGATCCCTCAGCCAAATCCGGCTCTCGGCTGGTGGGGGATGTGGATTTTGCCGCGGTGCAGCCCATTGCTGGCAAGATTACGCCCAATCCCGGTGGCGTTGGTCCCATGACCATCGCCATGCTCATGCGCAACACCGTCCAAGCCGCCGAAATGGCAACTTCCAAATAACTATGAATGCAACACGTATTCTGCCGGACCTGCAGGCCTCGCTTTTGTGCGAAGAGGTCCGCCAGGAAATCAACGGCAACTTTATCATCATCGGCATCCTGGGCATCATCCGGGTGCCGCAACTCCCCATCACCGCCCTCAAACTCTGCGTGTTCAACCGATGGACGGCCGGGGTGGGCGCCTTCGAGGAAAGCGTGCGTCTGATCGCTCCGGATCAAACCACGGTGGTGCGCCAGAGCCGGGTTCGCTTCAACCTGCAGGATCCTGCTCACCATGCGACCAACGTCACGGTGTTCGGCCAGCTTGAATTCACCCAGGCTGGTTCCTATTTCATCGAAGTCCTGGTGGACGATGTGATGAAGCTGCGTTTCCCGCTGCCCGTCGTGATGGTGCCCCAACCGCAGCAACCCGGTCAGGCGCCTCAGCCTCCGACGGCTCCTCCGGCTGCCCCTCAGGCCTAAAAAGCATTCTTTTCAAAGGCGGTGATGCCTCGGATGTCATTCTCCAGGCTCACCGCCTTTTTGTTTTCCCGGATGAATCACCCCACTGCATAAATTCGCGCAACGGCATTGACACCACCGCGTGATTGGTGTGACATGCCCTCATCCCTTTTGCCTGCGTAACCATCATGATGCCTTATGAATGCAATTTCCAGATCAGCCCGAATATGGATCGTCGCCTCAGTGATGCTCGAACTGGTGTCTCTGGGTGTCTGCGCACGAGAACCAGTATTGCATGTTCTGCAAAACAGCGCGCCGGCCGCCAACAGCCTGCGTAATCCCGGTTTTGAACAGACGACCAACCATGTGTTCCTACAGTGGCACATGGCGCCGGATGGCGGGCAGATTGCACTTCAAGCCGGGAGGCAGGGTTCGACCGCTCTCATGAGCGAGAATCCCAGGAATGAAGGATGGTTTGGGGCAAACCAGACTGTCACCCTGAACCAAACACAGGCCACTCCCATTCGTGTTTCGGGTTGGAGCAAGGCAAACAAGGTCGGAGGTTCCAGCGATAATGGCTATTCACTCTATGTGGATCTGATTTATACCGATGGAACGCCGCTTTGGGGCCAGACGGCCAATTTCCGCTGCGGGACTCACGATTGGGAGGAACGTCGATTCGTCATCACCCCATCAAAACCCGTCAAGTCCCTGACCCTCCATTGCCTTTTCCGGGGCCACAGCGGACAGGTGTGGTTCGACGACATTGCGGTCTCGGAATTAACGTCAACCCCAAATCTCACCCTGTACCAGGGGGCTTTGTTTCAACCACCTCAATCAAAGCTCGTTCCCACCACGCAAGCACCCTCCACCATCACCACAGAGGATGGATTGGAGTTGGTGATGTACGACCAGGCAGTGGAGGATGTCAAAATTGATGCGCACTCACAGGCTTCGGCTTCGCCAGGTGGCATCCTCGTACGGGATGTCGCACTGAACTCGGGTTTTCATGACTTGCCTGGCGGATCCTGTTCGGAACTGGGATTGGAGGTCAGCGCCAAGGTCACAAGCCAGAAGGATCACCTGATGGTCCAAGGCGACATCCGCGAAACCACTGGCAAGGACCGCGCCATCACCCTCGTGTTTGCGTTGCCCCTGGAGGCAGTGGGCTGGCAATGGGGCCGCGACATCCTGCATGCTGAAACGATCGGCAACAAGGGCGACTATGCGAACCTGGTTGGCGTGCCATGCGGAGCCACCAGCACAATGTCGCTCTATCCCATGACCTGCGTGTGGAATGACAAGGTGGGACTGGCCCTGGGCATTGATATGGGCCGCCCGGCGCAGTATCGCCTGGGCTATCACGCCGGATTGAGACATCTATACGCCGCCTATGATTTTGGCTTTGCTCCCAGCGAAGGGCCGACGGCATCCAGCGCCCAGTTCAAAATGGTGTTGTATCGTTTCGACCCGCGTGAAGGTTTTCGCTCAGCCTGGGAGAAATACATGAGGATTTTCCCCGATCACTTCAAGGTGCGTGCGACCCGCCAGGGCATCTGGATGCCCTTCACCGACATTTCCACGGTCCAGGGATGGGAGGACTTTGGTTTCCGGTTCCACGAGGGGAACAACGCGGTTCCCTTTGACGACGCCCACGACATCCTCAGTTTTCGATACACCGAACCCATGACGTGGTGGATGCCCATGAAAGCAGACCTCCCGCGCACCCCTGAAATGGCAATCCAGACACGCAACCGCCTGGCCGAAGAGGAAAACGCACACCGCCGCATGGCCCAAGTCGCTCAAACTGCCGCCGTGTATGACGAACGCGACGAACCTGCTGTGCTTTTCCGTAATGAACCGTGGTGCAACGGGGCCGTCTGGAGCCTCAATCCCAATCCATTCCTGCCGGCCAAAAACAGCAATGCGCCGCTCAATGGTGCCACGGTTCACTGGAATAGCGCGATCCGTGAGGAATTATACGGCACCAAAGCCCGCGGCCACGCTGATGGAGAATACCTCGACTCCCTGGAAGGCTACGTCACCGCCGATTTGAATTTCCGCAGGGAGCATTTCAGACACTCCACGGTGCCCCTGGTATTCACCAGTGACACCCATCAACCTGCCCTGTTCAAAGGATTGGCTGTGTACGAATTCACCCGTTGGCTGTCCGAGGACATCCACCGCATGGACAAGCTCATGTTTGCCAATGCGGTCCCTTACCGGTTCACGTTCCTCTGCCCCTGGCTCGATGTCATGGGCACCGAAACCGATTGGATGCAAGAAGGCCGCTGGCGACCTGTGTCTGAGGACCAGCTTGGCCTCTGGCGTACCCTGTCGGGCGCAAAGCCCTATTTGCTGCTCATGAATACGGACTTCAACCGTTTCATCTCGGAGCATGTGGAGAAATACTTCAATCGCTGTCTGCTTTACGGGTTTTTTCCCAGCATGTTCAGCCACAATGCCTCGGAGAATCCCTATTGGCAGAATCCTGCCTGGTACAACCGCGACCGGCCCTTGTTTAAGAAATATCTGCCCATCATCCGCCAGGTGGCCGAAGCGGGCTGGCACCCGACCATCAAGGCAATGGTGTCCAATCCACAAATGCGAGTCGAACGTTTCGGGCCTGACACCGCTGGCACAATGTATCTGACCGTTTTCAACACCAGCACCCAGGCCCAGACCGCCACCCTTTCCTGGCCCGCCAATGCAACTCCGTCCACCACGGACATGGAGGCCGATGAACTGGTCTCGGCAACAACCTTGCCGGGCCACACCAACGCATGGACGCTCACCGTTCAACCCGAATCCACCGCAGTCCTCAAGCTCTCCAAGGCTGCCACACCGGCAACGGCGTCTTCCCAAGTTCCGTCCTCCTTCCTTGCACGTTGGACCAATGGCCCCTCAGCCGATCCGGGATTCTTCCCGATTGCGGTCTGGCTGCAGAGTCCCAGCAAGGCTGCCCAGTATCGGAAAGCAGGCTTCAACCTTTATGTGGGCCTATGGAAAGGCCCCACCGACGCCCAACTCGACACTCTTGCCCGCGCTGGCATGCGAGTGATTTGCGAACAAAACGCCACCGCCCTGGCCAGGCTCAACGATCCCGTCATCGCAGGCTGGATGCATGGGGATGAACCAGATAACGCACAGCAGCTTCCCGAAGGCAAAGGCTATGGTCCACCCATCCCGCCCGCCACGATTGTGGCTGATTACCAGCGAATCAAGGCCGCTGATCCAAGCCGGCCAGTGATGCTCAACCTGGGCCAGGGCGTGGCGTGGGATAATTGGCACGGGCGTGGCGTTCGCTCGCGCCACCCGGAGGATTATCCCGAATATGTGAAGGGCTGCGACATCGCCTCGTTTGACATATATCCCGTGGCACACGATTCCGCTGAAGTACAAGGCAAGCTCTGGTACGTGGCCGAGGGCGTGCGGCGCCTCAACGGCTGGTTATCCGAGGATCAAAGAGCCTGGAACTGCATTGAATGCACCCGGATCAGCAATAAGGAACGCAAGGCCACACCTGAACAAGTCCGCAGTGAAGTCTGGATGGCCCTGATCCACGGATCCAAAGGCCTCATCTATTTCGTCCATGAATGGGAACCGCGTTTCAATGAATCCGCCCTGCTGAGTGATCCTGCCATGCTCGCCATGGTCACCTCCATCAACCAGGGCATCCACAAACTGGCTCCCGTGTTGAACTCCCCCACCCTCTCCCTCGGCGCAACGGCCAACTCAGAGAACCCTGATCTCCCCGTGGCCATCATGCTCAAACGCCATGAGGGCAAGCTCTACCTCTTTGCCTGTGCACTGCGGGACGGGGAAACCAAGGTCACATTCACGCTTCCCAAGATCCCGGCCACCTGTGTTGCGGAAGTGCTCGATGAAAACCGGACCGTCGCTGTCCAGAACAACCAGTTCCAGGACCGCTTCGGCCCCTACGAAGTCCACCGCTATGCCCTGCAGGATGACGAACCCCATTAGTTGCCAGCAGGTGCCACCATCGTCATCTCTGGATGAATAATGGCTTCAAATGCGATCGCATTTGAAGCTTGAAGGCACACTACCGTCACACGATTCGATGGTTCGCTTATCAACTCGAATCCAGCCTGAACATAAATGCTCTTTCTTGTTGTTCGATCTGCGGACACACTGAGGACACACCTCACTCAGTATGACAAAGTGGATGCCCAGACCGGTTTTGTTGAGCGTGTTGGTGGCGATGGTATTTGCCGCCTGCGACCGGCCTTCAACATCCACGAAGACCTCGGCCTCACGATCAGAGACTGACTTGATCGTGGGATCGAAATCCTGTCGTCCATGCCACGAGGACTTTTACGCCAAATGGGCCACGTCCTTTCATGGCCTGGCCATGCAGCCTTACACCCTTCAGTTCGCCCAATCACACCTTTCGTCCCAACCCCAGCCCATTACCAACTCGCACGGCGCGTATCAGGCGGACATCTCGCCTTCGGCGGGATGGGTGCACATCCGTTCCGCACAAATAAACACGAATTACCCCATTGTTCATGTGATGGGCGGGAAGAACGTATATTATTTCCTAACGACGCTGGATCGAGGTCGTCTCCAGGTGTTGCCAGTGGCCTATGACGTCCACCAGCGTATCTGGTTTGACACCGCTGCCAGCGCCGTGCGTCATTTTGCCGATCAGGCCGACGCCGCCCTTGATTGGCGTGATCGCGCCTACACTTTCAATACTTCCTGCCATGGATGTCACGTCAGCCAGTTGACTGCGAACTACCAGGCGTCCGATGACAGCTATCGCACCACCTGGGCGGAACCGGGCGTTGGTTGTGAAACCTGTCATGGTCCAGCGGGTAAGCATGTCCAGGCGTTTTCCGCTGCCAAAACGAACGTCCCTCCGCGTGACCTTGGGCTGATCAGTACCAAAACCCTATCGGTCGATCAGAAAAACTCACTTTGTGCTTCCTGCCATGCGAAGATGGTGCCTCTCACGCCCCAATTCCGACCGGGAGACCGTTTTTTTGACCACTTCGACCTAACAGCCTTGGAACATATCGATTTTTATCCTGATGGCCGGGATCTGGGGGAAAATTACACCTACACCTCCTGGCTTATGAGCCCCTGCGTCAAAAGCGGCCAGCTCGATTGCCTGCATTGCCACACCTCCAGCGGCCGGCATCGATTCCAAGGGGCTGAAGCCAACCAGGCCTGTCTTCCCTGCCATGCCACTCTGGTACAGAATCCCTCTGCCCACAGCCATCATCGTGCCGAAAGTCAGGGCACAGAGTGCGTTGCCTGTCACATGCCAAAAACCGCCTTTGCCCGCATGACGCGCTCTGATCATTCCATGCGTTCCCCTGCTCCAGCCGCCACACTGGCCTTTGGTTCCCCCAATGCGTGCAATCTGTGCCACACCAATCAGGATGCTGGCTGGGCAGATCATAAGGTGCGGGAATGGTTTCCCCGCGATTTCCAGAAGCCGATCCTTGAACAGGGACGCCTTATCGCCGCCGCACGCAGTCATGACTGGTCACGCCTGCCGGTAATGCTTGGCTGCCTCACCAACTCCAGTCACGACGCCGTGTTCGCCTCCTCCCTGATCCGCCTCCTGCGGATCTGCAATGATCCATCCATTCCCCCCGTTTTCACCACAGCTCTCAAGGATCCATCCCCCCTGGTGCGGGCAAGCGCTGCGGGCAGCCTGACTGGACATTTCACCCCTCCCATCATCGAAGCACTTCTCAATGCCACCTCCGACGACTATCGCGTGGTCCGCATCCAGGCTGCAGGCGCCCTGGCCGGTTTGTCCGAACAACAGGTCCCCGAATCGCACCGCACAGCCTTCCTGCATGCCACAAAGGAGTACATCGCAATGGCTCTTGCACGGCCCGACGACAGCGCGTCCCACTACAATTTGGGTAATTATCGATTGGAACGTTGCGAGTATGAGCAAGCCATCGCCTCGTTTGAGCATGCCATGCGATTGCGTCCCGATCACGCCGAGGCCCTGGTCAACACCTCGATCGCCCTGAGTGCCCTGGGGCGCAACCATGAGGCCGAAACCATGCTCCAAAAGGCATTGGTTATTCAGCCCACCAATGCGGCCATCCATTTTAATCTGGGTCTGCTGATGGCTGAATTGGGTCGCACCAATCCCGCAAGGGAGCATCTGCAGGCAGCCCTCGAATACGATCCCCGTTTGGCTGCCGCCGCATACAATCTCGCCATGCTGGAATCCGCCGGCGATCCTTTGCGCGCTCTTTCACTCTGTCGCAGAGCGGTTGTCCTTCAGCCCCATGAGCCTAAATACACCTGCGCCCTGGCCATTCTACTCTGCCAGCAGGGCCAAGCCACCGAAGCCATTGAAGTACTGGAACAAGCTCTGCAACAGCCCTTCGCCGACGCCCAAATTCCTGCCCTGCTGGGTCATTTGTATGAGGAAAAAGGCCGACACGACCAGGCCCTCAAGGTCTATCGTTGGGCGGCCAGCCAGGATCGGTTTGATGACCAGACCCGCACACTATTCCAAAACAAGACCCGTGATTTGCGGGCACCATAATTTTAATTAATAAACGCCAGGGATGCGCAGCAGGATTGTTCACCAGTTGTTATCAGATAATATTCCACCACAAAGTCATTATCCTACAGAGCGTTTCATAATTTGGCTCCAGAATGCGTCGGATGCCTTGTCGTTTAGTTAACAGGTTATTCACAATTTTCCACAGGCACCCACGGCCATTACATGCATTTTTATATCATTGGTTATCAATATGATATAATAATGCGATGTCCTCCAGGTGTGACATCCCAACTTTGGCACAGTCCTGTAAAATACAGGGTCGGCCAGGCAATCCCTTGTGCGCTACTTTGCCCGGATCGTTTCCTCCACTTGGGCAATGGCTTGGAGGTTCTTATCCTGCCATTCCGGCAGCGTGAAGAACCAGGGGGCCATAAGAAATCCTTTCAGATGTCCGGACGATAGGTTCTTTTTGCAGAACTCGACGGTTCCCTTGAAATTGACATCGGTGCTCCAGTTCGAACCGGTCGGCACCTGGTCGTACCCCGCCTTGTCGAGGTCCAGATAGGCTTGAACATACTTCTCTTTGGAGGGATCGAAGGACGCCCCATAGTACCAGTTGCTCTGCAACACCGATTTGGGCATTCGCTTCAAAAACTCCTCAGGGTGATTCCAATAGAAATCGGACCAAATCCAGGGCCGCACGCCCAGAGCCTCAACGGTCTTCACGAAAAACAGAAAATCATGCCACCATAGTTCACCTTGGCGGACAACAACATAGCCATACTGACTCTGGTGAGCCGGGGTTTCCTCATCGTAGCCGAGATGGAAAAAGCGTGGTTTGTCAAAGATTTCGCATACCTCACGGATTAAATCCGAACATACCTTGTAATACGTTGGCGTGGACACTTGCCGCTCGTACTCCTTGAGCCAGGTATCGTGGGTTGTCGAGAAATTGAGCTTGGGTATGGGTTCAATGCCCATGGCTCGAAGGCGTTTCAGCTCTGCACGAAGCTTTTCCACCGACCACGACCCTTTGACGGCCAGTTCGGGATGGCTTTTAAATTGTATGGCCTCTCCCAGATCGATCACCACGAGGTTCATTCCTGCCGTCTTCATCCGTTCGGTGAGCGTACGCCATACTGACTCGTCGAACCGCAAATGATCGGCCGCACATACCAAGTGCAGCTCCTCTGGCTTGAATGCACCCCAACTCTTGACCGGTATATCGGACCACATGTTGGTGCCCATATGCAAGAGAGCCCCCCACATGGGCTTCGATGACGTCTCAGCCACGACATCAAGCCTGGGCATGGTGGTTGCCAGGGCAACTGCCGCACTGGTTTTAACAAATGTACGCCGGGTCATGATCATAGGAAAAATGGGTTGTTGTTTGTTTTTAACTACATGGCCGGCATGCGGTTTCCAGGCGCATCAACCGGCATTAATGGATCAGATGCTGCCAAGCTACCCTTGCATATTGGCCCAGGTCAAGCAGCGAAAGCCTTCCCAAGGCGTTCCATCCGGGCATGTTGCCTTGATGTGATCGCCACTTGCTCTCAAAGGCCCTTTTCCTCATACTTACAGGCTATTCATGAATGTGAATGGTAAACGCGAATTGATGTCCGGCAACGAGGCGATTGCCCGCGGCGCCTACGAGGCCGGTGTTACTGTGGCCACCGGATACCCCGGAACCCCCTCGACCGAAATCCTCGAAAATGCGTCAGCCTACAAGGCAGACATGCATTGCGAGTGGTCACCCAACGAAAAGGTTGCTCTCGAAGTGGCTGTAGGAGCTTCACTTACAGGTGCACGATCCATCATCACCATGAAGCATGTCGGGCTCAACGTCGCCGCCGATCCCCTGATGACTTTCTCGTATATCGGCGCGGTGGGAGGCCTGGTGGTCTGCGTGGCGGATGATCCGGGCATGCATTCGTCTCAGAACGAACAGGATACGCGCCATTACGCCCGGTTTGCCAAGATTCCCGTGGTGGAACCATCCGACTCCCAGGAGGCAAAAGATTTTCTCAAGGAAGCACTTAAGATCTCCGAGGATTACAAGACACCTGTCATTCTGCGAACCACCACACGTGTAAGCCATTCGCGCAGCCTGGTCACCATGGGGGAGCGCGAAACCCCGCGAAAAGTTGGCTTTGTCAAAGATCCGCCCCGCTTTGTACCCATCCCGATCTGGGGCCGTGTCATGCGTCACCGTGTCGAGGAGCGTTTGCCTGCCCTGCGGGCCGCTTCCGAACAATCATCCCTGAATCGGATCGAAATGCGCGACACCGCTTTAGGCATCATCACCTCAAGCATCGCCTATCAGTATGTCCGAGAAGTATTTCCGGAGGCTTCAGTGCTTAAGCTCGGATGGGCGTATCCTTTCCCGGACGCGCTGATCAAAAAGTTTGCCAGCCAGGTCACAAAGGTCCTGGTGGTTGAGGAGCTGGATGATTTTCTTGAAGAACATGTTCGGTCTCTGGGAATTGCATGCCAAGGGCGTGATGTTGTCCCTGCCATTGGCGAACTCTCCCCGTCTCGTCTGAGGACTGCACGAGCCAAATTCGAAGGCCGGGAAGTCCCAACTCCCAAGCCTCTTGAAGTCGCCCGCGATCTGCCGGGCCGTCCTCCTGTTCTTTGTCCGAGCTGCCCTCACCGTGGGGTCTTCTATGCGCTGACGAAGTTCGATGTGGTGGTCACTGGCGATATTGGATGTTACAGCCTTGGCGTTTTTCCGCCTCTCAACCGCATGGACACCATTCTTTGCATGGGCGGTGGTCTTTCGATGCCTCAAGGCCTTGAAAAGGCCGGTGAGCCCAAAAAGGTGGTCGGCATGGTGGGTGATTCCACCTTTTTCCATTCCGGAATCACCGGTTTGTTAAACATCGTCCATAATGAAGGGGCCTCGACCATCATCGTCGTGGACAATCGAACCACGGCCATGACGGGCCATCAGGACAACCCCGGTACGGAGACCAATCTTATGGGCCATCAAGTTCCCAGTGTCTCTGTGGAAGCCGTGGCCAAAGCCTGTGGAGTCAAAAACGTCGTAACGGTCAACCCCTATCATATTGAACAAACCACTCAGGCCCTCAAGGAAGCCCTTGAACGAAAAGAGCCTACAGTGATTGTCTCGCGTGCCCCCTGTCCTCTGCATGTGGGCAAGCCCATCGCCGGCCCTCTGCATGTCGATGCCGGTGTGTGCCAGGAATGCGGCCAATGTTTGGAGTTGGGGTGTCCGGCTCTGGAAAAGCAAGATGGCCAGGCACTTCACATCAATGAACTGCTGTGTGGCGGCTGCGGTCTCTGCGAGCAGGTCTGTCCATTCACCGCGATATCTGGAACAACCCATTAACCATCCTGAGGAATCCTTTCATGAGTGACAAAACTGTTAGTATTGTGTTGGCCGGTGTGGGCGGTCAGGGCATTTTGCTCGCCAGCGAGATTGTGGCTCGTGCCGCCATGCTCGCCGGCTTCGATGTCAAAACCAATGAGGTACATGGAATGGCCCAACGCGGTGGCTCCGTCATCGCCCAAATCCGGTATGGCCAGACGGTCCACAGCCCGTTGGTCGAGATGGGTTCAGCCCGCGTCCTCGCATCGCTGGAACGCATCGAAGCCATCCGCTTTGCGGACTACCTGGCCCCCGATGGTCTGGCTGTCATTTCCAACCAAGTGGTTGTGCCCCTCACGGTTTCAAGCGGAAGCGCCCAATACCCTGTGGATGCCGAAGAGCGCTTGCGCAAAACCTTCAAACGTCTGATTTATTTCGACGCCGCCAAGTTGGCGACCGAAGTTGGCAATGTCCGCACATCCAACTGCGTGGTGGTGGGCGCCCTTTCGACTGGTTTGGGTCTGGCCAGGGAAGTCTGGCACGAGGCCATCCGTGAATCGGTGAAGGAAAAATTCGTGCCTGTGAACATCAAGGCATTTGATGCAGGAGCCGCCCTGACAGCCCATTAATCTCCTATAATTGAACACGCCAGGCCGTGCCAGAAGTGCACGGCCTGTTCTGTTTCCACGAGGTGCGAACCGACGCTTCCACGTCGATGGACGGCGCGATCCAAGCCAGAATCTGATTGCCATAAAGGCCTTAGTGCGGGAATATTACCTTATGCGAGCCAAGGCATTCCTGCTCCTGTCGCTCTTGCTGAATGTCGCGCTGATCGCGGCGGTCATATATACCCTGCGCCGCGCAGAGGCGCCTGCGCCCCCCCTTGCCGCCAGCGACCAAACCTTGGTCACAAACACCAGTCCAGGCCGCACCCAGGTTGTTCTGCGCAAACAGTTTTTCTCCTGGAGCCAGATCGAATCCGAGGATTACCCCTCTTATATTGCAAACCTTCGTGAGATCGGCTGTCCCGAATCGACCATTCGGGATATCATCGTTGCCGACATCAACCTGCTCTACGCCCAGAAGCGGGCCCGGGAAGTCCAGGCTGTGGATCAGCCGTGGTGGAAATCCGATCCCGACTGGGCCGCCATGAAGAAGGTGTCAGACAAAATCGACTCCCTTGATGCCGAGCGGAAGGCACTCCTCACTCAACTACTTGGACCAGACTGGGACATCAGCGAAAAACTGGCCAATGCCAGCGCCAATGGGCTTGTGTTGGGTGGTCCCGTCCTGAGTCAACTCTCTCCCGAAACTCGTCAAGCCTTGCAGGATATCAACTCACGCGCACAGCAACGCCTGAGCGCCTACCAGGAGGCCCAACAACGTGCCGGCAAGAGTGTGGATCCAACCGAGCTGGCGAAGTTGCGCCGCCAAACGCGCGAGGAATTGGCACGTGTGCTGAGCCCACAGCAACTCGAGGAATATCTGCTTCGTTATTCCCTCACATCCATGAAGATGCGCCAGGAACTGGCTGGTTTTAACTCGACGCCCGAGGAATTTCGCCAGGTTTTCCGCATTCGCGATGCCTACGAACAGCAACTCCAGGCCCTGGCCACAGGAGACACAACAACCACGGCAAGCCGTCGGAAGGACCTGGAACAGCAGCGGGACAATGACATCAAGCAAACCCTGGGGCAGGAGCGCTATCGCTATTACCAAATGTCCCAGGATCCCGTATTCCAGCAAGCCCGCACCACAGCCGAACAATCCGGGGCTCCCGCCGAGCTGGTCATGCCCATTTTCCAGATCAACCAACTCGCTCTCAAGGAAGAGCAACGCATTAACAACGATCTGACCCTCAGTACCGAGGAGCGGGAAAAGGCGCTCGCAAGCATTCGCACCGACCAGCAGAATTCCATTCGAACCCTGCTTGAGGCCCGCAGCTCCGGCAAAACCAATGTAACGGTGCCCAGTGGTTTCCCCCCGCTTCCTGGTAATTAATCGCGTCCATGAAAATTCGTTTTTTCCGTCAGCGCACCCTCTGGCTGCCCACCTGGCAAACATGGCTGGGCCTATTCATGGTGGTGGGAATCAGCTTTTGGATAGGCCTCAGGTCCTTGTATCCCTTTCTGGCTGTGCGTGAGCCCGTGGAAAGCAACATGTTGGTGGTGGAAGGCTGGGCACCCGATGAAGTGTTGGAACAGGTTGTCCAGGAATGCCATAGGCACCCCTACCAATGGGTGGTTACCATCGGCTGTGGCCTGGAGGCCGGACATTACCTCAAGGAGTACCATTCCTATGCCGAAATGGCCGCAGCCAGCCTCGTAAAGATGGGATTATCGACCAATACGGTCGTCGCAGCCCCCGCTGATAAAGTCACTGTCGATCGCACCTTTACGAGTGCCCAGGCCTTCAGGCACTGGCTGAAGAAAAACCATCCCGAGACCCCGTCCATCAACATCATTTCCTGCAGCGCCCATGCCCGGCGCACCCGATTCCTGTTTCGCAACGCCTTGGGCGATGGCGTCAAGGTGGGCATCCTGGCCATGGACAACGAGGAAGTAAACACCACGAACTGGTATAAAACCAGCGCGGGTGTGCGCGAAGTCATCGGCGAATTGCTTGCCTTTGGCTATGCGCGGTTCTGGTTCACGCCACCTCCTGCCGAGCCTTGAATGGCTAGAGATCAATGGCAACCCACACGCCCGCTGGAACATTGGGGTGCATTAACAACAAGGTGTGGCTGGCCTCATCCCATTCAGAGGATATTTTGGCATCGTCAAAATCACCGATCTTGACGCTGGCGGGTCGGCGAGGCAACGCCAAGCGCGTTGATGCGATGGTTTGATCGGGCCCGCTGGCATAATATCGAACCTGCTTCCCTTTCACGGTAAATGACGTAGTTTTCGCGGCTGAAGCCAGCACGGCAGGCTTGCGCTTCGCAACATGCTTCAAGTCAAACAACAGCCAACGCGAACCAGGCTTCAACTCCACCGTATTGACCACTTTAAGTTGCGGGTCGAAGAGATTGATGTAAGAGCCGCCAAGGGTCTTGGTCGAGGTGACACTCGACTCGTCAAGACCAGCTCCTACCAGATAAGGTCCACTGCGCAATAGGAGATGACTGGTGGTTGTCCATGAAATCCCGGCCTTTCCACAGGCCTCTTCAGCCAATGCCAGCATCCTCTCTGCCCCCTTGGCCTGCCCAGCCAGAGCCGCGGGGCTTTCCCTCAAAAACAAGACGGCACCCTTGCCAACTGATTGAGTTCCGGGCTCATTTTTGATGCCCAGACATTCAAAGAGGTGCAATCGGGGAGCCTCGTATTTGTTGCTGCCACTATTCCACCACTCGCGTACTTTGTTATAAGGATCGGCGTCGTTATCCACAAAGGCCAGCACGCCGCCCTCTTTCACCCACTGGGCCAGCCTCGCATGATATTCGGGCTTGAGCGGCTTCATCCCTTCATAGGTACAGAATAAAACACGGAATGGCTCCAGATAACGTGGCAATTCGATGTTCTCCAACTGAACTGGTTGCAGGGGACATCCCTGTTTAATCAGGGGCATGGCCAGTCCGTAGAAGGAACCCATGTGCGCGTCGCTTGGATTTGGATCGCCTCGTTGAAACATGAGTGAATCCGACACAAGGATGCCCATGCTGCCCGTGCCACAATCCCAGGCCACTTTGGCCTGCCGCATGTCATTCAAGGCATTGAAAACCGTCATCAACTCTGTGGCGTATTCGGGAGAAATCCCGACACGCTGTTCCTGTTCACCGGCTTTGCGCTGGGCCTTGTCACGGGCCGGATACTGGAACGTAAAAGGTCGCTCCGGCCATGGAGCCACCTCGTAGCGCCACACCTCCGGCCAAAGAAGGGAAGCCACCAGGGTGCATTCCCAATTGCGTCTGTAGTCCTCCCAGGAATGATTGGGATCGTCCTCGACGGGATCATTCAGGAAATACATGCGCCGACCGGTGGAACGCACCAGGTTTTGCAGCACGCCATATTCAAAAAAGGCCGTCTCGAACGTGCGTTCCTTCAAGACGCCCTGGTAACAATTGGGCGTTCGGGCCGTGCCAGTCCACACCTGCCCAACATACCCGTCGCATCCGTTGAGGAGGACCAGGCTCTGTTCAGGACTGACGATTCTCCAGTGGGCATAATTCAGCAGGCTGTGCGTGGGCACATAACACCGCACCTGCCGGCCGCTTTGACGGTTGTCCTCCACCACATAATCGAACACCTGCTGGAGGGCACGGCGATAGAGGAAATATTTGAGCTTGGAGGCCCGATATTGCGCGTCAGGCGAACTGTGAGGCGGCATCCATGGCTCATTGTAGAACGACTGCCATTCGCGTTTGAAGCTCCCACTATAACCGCCACGCACCCAGAATTCGGGCTCCTCAAGATGAATCGCACAAGCCCCGGCATCGATGGCCCGTTTGACTCCCAGACACAAGTACTTGCCATATGTCTCCGAGGGGGCCACATAAGGCACAGTGGGACCATGCAAAATGGGTTTCCCATCACGCTCAGTCTGAGCCTCATCCTCATGACTCCGCCCATCCCACTTTCCCGAGAAGTAATCCTGATAATTCCCCCAGGCCACGCCAGTCATGAACTGGATGATGTAGCCATGATCACGCCATCCACGGACTCGGCCATCCACATCGCCATGGAATCCGTAGATCATCGCGACATCGGATTTAATATCGACCTTTGGATCCCAAGGTCCGGCGGTTTGAAAACTGGTGCGTTCCTCCTGCTGACGGGGATCGCGGGCAGGATTGATCACCGGATCAGCACTTTGAACCTGAGCAACGACCAACAACGCAAGAAACCATTTTCCCATCATAATCCATTTTCCAGTAGCCATGATATTTCAGTCCCTCACTGCCGACTCGTCAAACGCCTGGCTGCCTCCTGGCCCAGGGCGATAGCCTCCTGTGGAGCACCCGTTAATTCAGCACGACGGGCTGGGCCATCGCGGAAGGAGATGACCCGCAGGCGCAAGTGGCCCTCTTCCAGACATGCATAGCCTGCCACCGGACTTTGGCATCCGCCTCCCATGGCCTGTAAAAAAGCCCGCTCGGCACTGATGCAATGGAAGGTTTCGGCATGATTCAAACGGGAACACAGTTCTTGAGCGACAGGATCATCGATTCGGGATTCAATGCCGATTGCCGCCTGTCCCACACAAGGCAGCATGTCGCTGGATTCCACATACGCCGCCATGATGCCGCGAGGGGTCTCAGTCACCTTGCCACGCGCGTTGACCATGGGACGCGTGGCCTCAAGCACCCCCTGGCCCGTGATCTTGAAATGAAGCCGGGCCAGGCCTGCGGCTGCAAGAATCGTGGCATCCAGTTCCGGATGCTCGAGCAACTTGGACATGCGGGTCCCTACATTTCCCCGGATGGGTTGAATGTTCAAGTCAGGCCGCAAATCCAACAACTGGGCGCGTCTGCGGGTGCTGCTGGTGGCGATCGTTGCATGGGGGGGAAGCTCGGAAATGCGAAGATTGGGGGGAAAACCCCGTCCGCTTCCACTGCCCGGAGCCCTGTAAATCAATGCATCGCGCACATCAGCCCGAGGCAATACCGCTCCCAAATGCAGCCCTTGAGGGAGGTCCGTGGGCAAATCCTTGAGACTATGGACGGCCAGGGTGGCTTTGCCGGAAAGCAACGCCTGTTCCAACTCCTTGGTGAACAGGCCCTTGGTGGATGCCAGATCAGGACTGGCCAGAGAGGCGGACTGTAATTTGTCACCGCTGGTCTTGATGACCTTGATTTCAAAATGCCATGCAGGAAACAACGCAAGGCATTGGTCCATGACCATGTGAGCCTGGGCCATGGCCAGTGCACTGCCACGAGTGGCCAGGACAACAGTATGCCTGCTTTCAGTATTGGTCGGTGTCATGTAACGCGTGCTTCATTATTTTGGACCCGAAACCAAGCACAAGCCCCGAATGTAAAAAAAATGCGCAACACCTTCTCAGGAAGGCTTTACGGAGAGATTACCATTGAGATGCTGGAGATGTACTTTTTCCCCCTCAATCAAGGCCGCAGCCTTTTCATGAATGATCTTCTCGCATCGAACCACCTCCTCCTGGCGCTGCTTGAGATAGTCCTGGGCGATGGTCTTCAGATCGTCAATGTTGTAAAGATAGACATTGTCGAGGTAGTTGACCTCCGGATCGATGTCACGCGGGACGGCAATATCGACCAGCAACAAAGGGGCGCCCTTACGGCGTTTCATGAGGGGGGTCAGTTTGGCTCGATCCAGCACAAAATGAGGGGCGGAAGTACTGCTGATGACAATGTCCACCTTGTCAAATTCTCCCTCCCAACGATCAAAAGGAATGGCCTTCCCCCCCAGGTTGGCAGCCAGGGCCTCAGCCGTCTCCAGGGTCCGGTTGGTCACAAGCAAATGACTGGCCCCACGGCTGATCAGTGCACGTGCGGTTTTTTCCCCCGTATCCCCTGCGCCCAAGACCAGCACATGGCGGCCATGGAGGGTGGTGAAGATTTTTTCGGACAACTCCACCGCCACACTGGCCACAGAGACGCTGCCACGCTGGATATTGGTCTCGGTACGGATGTGTTTTGCCACATTAAAGGCCCGCTGAAAGGCCTTGTTCAACCGTTTCCCAGTCAACTTGTGGCTCAAGGCCAAATCATAGGCCTGCTTGAGCTGCCCCAGCACCTCGGTCTCACCCAACACCATCGAATCCAGCCCACTCGCCACTTTGAAGAGATGCTCGATGCTCCTGGGCTCCTTGTATTCGTAAATGACATCATCCAGCGGGTCGGCGCAGTTGTGGCACTCCTGCAAAAAGCGGCGCAATTCAGGGAACAGGGCATCGTCTGTACGTTCGGCATAGGCATAGACCTCCACACGATTGCAGGTGGAAAGGATGACTCCTTCGCTCGCCAAACCGCTGGAGCGCAATCGCTCCAGGGCTGCCGGAATCAGGGCTTCGGGAAATGCAAACTTCTCCCGCAGCGTGACCGGAGCGGTGCGATGGCTAAGACCTATGACAATTATGGGCATGGATCAATGATGGTGCACGGGGGATAACAAATAGAATCCCCAAAAAGTCAAAATAACGAAAAGGAACCCCCCCACCGTGCTCCAGGCAAAACGGCGTCCGCGCTGATGGCGGTGGGCATGGCTCCAAATCACAGTGCCATAAAAAAGCCATACCATGATGGACCACAAAACAATGGGGTCTGACTGAAAGAAGGACCCACGGATTTGTCTGAGCCACAGAGAACCGGTGATCAACCCCAGGGTCAGAAAGGCAAAGGCGGCATAGAGCATGATCCCGGCAACTTTTTCCAATCGTTGGATGGGCGGCATGAGCGATGCCACGGCCTGAAGTTTGTTGAACTTGAGATTATGCTCCTGGGTGAGAAACATGAGGCCGGCCACAGCACTTAATCCGAACCCTCCACAAGCCAGAAGGGTTAATGAGGCATGCACGCTGCGCAAACCATGCGCCAATTGGAGACTGTTCTGCTGATCGAGGCCGGGCATCAAGGCAAACACGCCCATGCAGAGAAGGAATGGGGACGCAAACGCACCCAGAAAACGCAACCGCGCCAGCCAGCCAAGCAGGAGATAGACCACGACCATGGTCCAAATAATAAACGTGGTAGCCTCGTACAGGTTGTTAATCGGACAGCGGGAGAGGGAGAAACCGCGTTGAACCATGGCCCATGAATGGAAGGCAAAGCCTAACAGGAGCAACGCGTAATTAACCCGGTTGTCTTTTCGGAATCCCTTGCGCCACAAAAAGATGGTGTACAAGGCACTGATCCCATAAAGGATCACCGCTCCATAAAACCATTGCCTGTCGCTTAACCAAGCCACGATCATGAAATTACCCCCCCTGCTGCCGTCTGCAAGGGGAATTGACTGGCCATGAACGGCTTCACTCCTTGAATTGACACACGGCTACCGGCGTTGATCCGGCTCCTTCATGTAACGATGCACCAAAAAATAATACATGCCACCGAGAATCGCCATGGCCCCGCCCAACCAAAGGGTAATCCGATGCATCTGGCCTGCCATGAGTTTCTCATCCTGGCCAGCCACCACCCCAATCCAACAGAGGACCGCACACCATACACAGGAACCCACAAGGGTAAAGATGCTGAATTTTTTGTAATTCATTTGCACAATTCCAGCCGGAATTCCAATGAGATGGCGCACCACGGGCAAAAGACGTGATACGAAAACCCCCATGGAACCAAATCGAGATGCCCAGCGCTCGGCCCCATGCACCTTCTCTTCGGTGATCAGGATGTATTTCCCATATCGAAGCACCAAGGGACGCCCAGCCCATCGGGCTGTCCAATACATGGCTGTTGCCCCAATCCAGGAGCCAATGGTACCCGCGATGACAATGCCGATCATGCTGAAGGTGCCGCTTTTATGCGCCAAATGAGCCGCCGGAGGTATGACGAACTCGCTGGGCAATGGCAGCACAGAACTCTCAATGGCCATAAGAAGGGCGATCAACGGATACCCCCCGGTCTCAAGCGTTCCCAAATACCAATCAATCAGACCTTTGAACATGCAGGGTGGCTTATCAGAAAAAACACCGTCAATGCAAGTCTTGCTGGTAAAAAATCGCTCAAATGGACGCCAGATTCTGTCCTACCCATGGATGTTTCGCCTGGCGCATCTGCGGCATCCGCTCCATCACTCCTAAAATGCAAACCACCACTTCACCCAGTCCCTGCCAATAAAAATCCACACTGCTGCCGCAACCGCGATATAGGGGCCATACGGTATACGGCTCGACCATTCCTTGCGCCGGATGAGGATCAAGCCCACCCCGATGAAGGCGCCTATGATGGAACTCAGCATGAGGGAGAAAAGGGTGGCCTGCCACCCCAGAAATGCCCCGATGGCTGCCATGAATTTGACATCCCCCAACCCCATGGCCTCACGTGGCAAAATCATTTGATCGGTAACCACTTCCATCTGGGTAACCTCAGAAGGATTGAAGGTCTCCTCCCCCACTTTCAAGAGCGTCGGATTCAACTGAACGGCCACATTTTCCCAAACCCGTTCACCGATCTTGACCGATTTGGCATGCAGGGAGATGGTGTCCGATTTACGATAAAACACCTCGTCGTAAGCCACTTGACGATCAGGCAATTGGAGGCCGGACTCGCCAAAGACCACACGTGTATCCGGCGGCAAGGTGAATTTCTCCTTACCAAAGAACACCTTGGCCAGACGCAGAATGCCATACACAAGCCCCCCACCCACGGCAATACCCAGGAAGCTTTGCTGAAGAGACAAGACGCTCGTCTTGACTTCATGGAGCATCGGCACACCCAGCGAACAAAAAAAACCGACTGCAATGCCCCCAAGTGTGATTTCATCAGGAATGATGAAATGCTCCATGTCGATGAATGTGGCGACGATCAAACCCGACAGCAGCAGACAATAGACGAGCGCGAGCGGAGCTGACAGGGCGCCAAACGAAAGCCAGCAGCCCAGAAAAACCAAACCGGTGAGCAATTCCACCGCAAAATAGCGAACCGAGATGGGAGCGCCGCAATTGGCACACTTGCCCCGAAGACAGATCCAGGTCACCAGCGGTATATTCAAGTACCAGGGAATGCTGTATCGGCAGTGGGGGCAATGGGATGGAGGACTGACAATGCTTTCCCCAATCGGCATGCGATAGATGCACACATTAAGAAAACTGCCCACCATTGAGCCAAGGACGAAGAAAATGACCGACCAAAAATGGAAGGGCACCGCTGCCCAGACTTTGGGATCAAACGTTGCCATACACATTACTTTCCAATGCCCGTTTCATGATTTCAATCGGAGCCGGCTGGCCGGTCCACAATTCAAGTGCTTTGGCCCCCTGATAGAGCAGCATGCCCAAGCCATTGGCTGCCCGGCAACCTTCAGCGCGAGCCAGCGCCAACAACCGGCTCTCCGCAGGCCGGTACACCATATCGTACACCGCACCCGTACGCTTCAGGGGAAATGATGTCAAATCCAGCGGCAAAGGATCATCGTTTTTTAATCCAAGCGAGGTTGCATTCACCACCAGGTCCACTGCATTCTCGGGATAATCCACCGAAACGGTGACCCTGGGATATTCGCGGTTGATTTCCCTGACCAGCGCGATGGCCTTTTCACGAGTCCGATTGATGATATGCAGGCGTGACACACCCTCAGCCGCAAGCCTTAGCGCAGCCGTACGCCCCGCCCCGCCAGCCCCCAGGAGCAATATGTGAGCACCGGCAGGTTCAATCGCCAAGTCCTCTCGAATGGACCGCACAATGGCATCGGCATCGGTATTGAAACCATGTGACCGCACCTCGTTGATGGCAGTCAGGGACACCTGGCCCAAAGGCACCCAGTTGCCATCAGGCCCCCTGGTTTCAAAACGAATGGTGTTCACCGCGCCCCAGCGACTTGCCGACTCATCCAACTCATCCACCCACTGGCAGGCCAGGAGTTTATGGGGCACGGTAAGGTTGAGCCCGATAAACCGCATGTGCCGTGCGCCTTCGAGAGCTTGAGCCAGGTGGGCAGGATCGACATCGAAAGCGAGGTAACGCCAATTCAAACCGAGCGCGGCCAAAGCCGCGTTCTGCATCGCCGGAGACGCTGAATGGTGAACGGGATGACCGAACACCGCACAACAGCGCGTTGCCGCCGAAATATCATTCCTGGAACGATCCGTCACTCCCCATTTATACGCCCAAAGTCGGGGTTATTTCAAATTGGGAAATGTATCCCGCATCCATTGAAGCGCTGGTTATTCTTGCCATTAGTTCCATTCACCATTCATCTCCCTGCATTCACGGGATCAGCGAGCCGGCAAACCAGGGGGGCGGCCGACAGCACGTTTGGCGCCTCGGGCATTTGTTGTATGCTGTCGATCAACACGCGCCCAGCGTGGCGGTTAACCAGCGCCACATAGGCCCAGCCACCGGCTATCGACACCAGACGCCCTCCCAACACGGCGGGATGGTGTGTGACAGTGTCCAGGGCGCCCAAAACCAGGGCGTCCGGTCTGGCCAAATCGACCAACTCCTGGTGTCCCCCTTGCAGGTATTGGGCGAATTGGATGATATCCCCCTCCAAAAGGGCCTTTTCCGCAAATGTTACCCTCTGGTTTTCTGCGGCCAGAAATCCCAGGGCCATCCGCTCCACGTCCAACAAACGGTTATGGTTGGCCCGCACAAGAGCAATCTCCACCGAACGTGGCGAGCGGATTTGGAGCTTCTCACATCCTGATCGAACGTGAGATTCAAGTTCGGCCATGCGCACAGAAAACAGAGATTGCGCAAATCTTAACACCAGCACCTCATATTCACCCACCAGCGGAAGCCATGAGATCGCGTGATCATGCCAATCGACGAATACCGTTTGGAAGGCTTTTGCGAGCATGGCAATGGCAAATTCAGCGGGTTCCGCGTCACATCCCAGGGATTGCCTGGACACCATGGCACAGAAGCATGACAGTTCGAACAGGTCGCGCTTGTCAGGAGGCGGGAGGACGCCCAGAGCATTTCGAGCGGGAGGCGCAACCAACCCACGCGGTCCCAATGCATAAGGAAAAAGCGAGCGCATGGCCAGGGCGCACGCAAGCACTCCGGCCGACCCTGCGATTCCAGCACTCTGTGGATCCGTTTCCATCGCCAGGTCAAACCCGCCGATGGCAACACCCCGTTTGTGCAAGTGAAACAGGACTCCCTTGAGCGGGTCGAGCCATGGCGCGGAGGGATCCTTGAAATAGTCGCCGGTTCCAAAACGCAATTCCTGATCCGCCTCCCCTCCTGTTACGTGAATTCGTCCATCATGTCGTGGCGCCATGGCAACCCTGACATGGTTGTTCAAAGCCACGCCCAGGCTGAGACCTTCAAACGCGGCGGATCCAAAGCCAAGCCACTCGATGGGCATGGGGACACACAGGCTGGATGGTGGCTTGTAGCCAAAGCAGTTTTTGAATTTTTGAATCAAGTCGCCCATGGCATGCCGTATTGATTACCTGCAACACCATCACCTCATGCGCCACAATAAAAAGCCCCAATTCAACGCCAGAAGCACCATCAACATTCCGGCCACGCGATCCCTGCGCTCAAAAAGATGCTGATTAACGCGACTCCATATCCTGCATGGCAGGCATTGGCTCAACACGAGCCAAGCCATACCGGTAAAACACGCCAGGCAGACCGCGGGATTCTGTCCAAAAGCAGTCAGAAGATCGCCATGGCTCAGGGCAGCCAGACAGCGTGTACCGCCACAAAACGGACAATCGAATCCAGTCAATTCATGGAACCAGCAATGGGGCAACGGCCATGTCTGCTCGACAGCAAGGCGAGCCAGCCATGGAAGGAGGACTCCTCCCGCAATGGCCATCAGACCAGCGATTTTATGCGTGCCTCTCATTACCACACGGGCCGCTCAAAGGCGGCCCGTACTGTGTACATTAAACCCTCACCGGACTCCCGGTCTATGGTTTGATCCGGAAGAAATACATGAGCGGATCCGGCAGCGGTATGGTAACCGTTGTCACCTGATTGGTGGCCTGCAACGACTTTACCTCGCTCCAAATGACATGATCACTGATGTTTCTCGTGCCCTGCAACACGTAATTGGACCCCACCAGCGAACTCCAGGTAATGGTCACATTCGTTCCCACCAATTTCACCGTGGGGCGTATCACCGGAGGTTCAGGTGTGATCTCCACGGCGCGCACAGAGTAGTTCACTGTGTTGGTGGCTGCATTACTCACGCAGAGGAACCACCAGCCTGCATCCAGGCGGATGGAAGAGTTGGTGCTGACCACGATCTTCTCATCCTGTGAGTCGGCATTAACACTGGCGTAATGGTAGTTGGTTGGTCCCGGCAACGGCAATCCCCGTCGGACGTACAGATTCACATCCCCATTGGCTGCGAAGGTCTCAAACAGGGCCTGCGTAGCCGTATTCGATACCAGGAACCGGTAGTAATCCATGCCATTGGTGCCAAGATTGGTGCGCGTGACAATCTGGTAATTCGTAAGGGTTGTGACAAGCGTCTGCCGTTTCAACTCCGTGGCAACCAGGGAGAACGTGGCCGCATTGGTGCCCGGATTATAGACCCCGATATACCATGTGCCACTGGCCAATGTCTGCGGCGTCGAGGTGGCATCCACGGTAATCACTTCGAGGCTATTCCCGGCTTCAACACTTCGGTAATCATAGTTGCTCAAGGTAGGCCACGGCCTGGACCCTGTGTCATAGCGCACATAGAGATCCACGTTGCCGCTGATCGGCACCGCCTCAAAGGAAACCAGCACGGCATCGGTGCTGACATTGAAGGTGTAATACTTCCAACCCGGTCCCGCAGGAACAGTATTGGTGACATACACGGCGTTGCTCACCTCGGTCATGACTGGAGTCACGGCGGCTCGGATGGTGAAGTTCACCGTATTCGTATCGTGGTTCACTGCCGTGAGATACCAATCGCCATTCAAGTTCGGCAGGGATGCATTCGTGGCCAGGGTGATCGTCTCCTGGGCCGTGCCAGGTGTTTGACTCATGACGTCAAACGTGCTCGCAGTGGGGAAGGCCCCGCGCCGGACGTACAAATCGACATCGCCGGACAGGTTGTAGAGATCGAAGGTCACGTCCGCATTGGTCTCCGAGATCACATAGTGATACATGTTGGTCCAATACGTGGAGACTTCGACCGAGCCATTCACCGGCACATCATCCCGCAACTCGATCACATTGGTGGTCAGACCAAGGATCTCCGTGGCACGGATCGAATAATCCACCGGGAAATTCTCGGAATTATACACCCCCAGATACCAGACACCGGACGAGAGGGTGACAGGCATGCTGTTGGTATACACATAAATCTCATCCTTGGCCGTTCCGGCATTGGCACTCACATAGTCATAATCCGTGAACGAGGGCAATGGATTGACCACATTGCGTCCCTTGCGCAGGAGCAGATTCACATTTCCATTGGTGGGGAACAATTCGAAGTAGGCCTCCTTGGCGGCATCGGACACCGTGAATTGATAGTAATCCATGCCCACACCGTTGGTAATGCGGCCGGGCAATGACACTCCACTGGTCAAAGCGGTTACCGCCAGGTTGGTGGCCTGGTCCACTTTATCAAATGTCACCACAATCGTGAAATCGTTGGTCTGGTTGACGTTCTTGTTGCGAACGCCCAAATAATAGCGCCCACCCGGCTGCAACGGCGCAGTCAAGGGTTGGGCGGTGCTCAAGAGCAGCGACTCCCCACGTCCGCTGCCCAAATTATCCACATAATAATCGTCGTATAGCGGATCGCCTGTGGGCAGGCCGGCACGATTCCCAATGAGGATCAGGTCACCCGAGCCAAACAGGAGATTGGTGGCATAGGTGGCCGACTTTGGCACCTCGACAATGAAATAGAAGGTTCCTGCACCTTCAACACGATTGGTATACGGAATGCCATTGGTCAAAACCACGGCATTTTGCGCCGGGGTCGCAAAAAGGAAATCGATCTTCCAGTCGACCACTTTGGGCAAGATGCTGCCGCCAGGACCCTTGCGCGTATCGCGAATTTCGAGAAGCCAATTGCCAAGGCCGCTTTCGCCCCGGAACGCCTCAAGCGATTCCTCAGCGAGATAGATCTTACCCTTCTCACGCAGCACAACATCGTCGATGAGCATGTCTCCCGAGAGGCTGGTGATGACCAACTGGGCACCCAGTCCCGGTGAGCGGAAGGTGGTTGAAAACACCTGCCAGACATCGCTGCCGACCACGTTGTTGGTAAAGACCCCAGGCATCTTGATTTCGGCGATCACCGGGCACGATGACGGCGCAGGCGTAAGCGAGCATTTGCCCTCATCCCCGGCATCATAGATGGCCTTGATTTCCGCCGCAGAAAGCGCGCGATTGAAGCAGGCCGCCTCATCGATGCGGCCACGGAAATGCCGCCGCGCCAACAGATCAGTCGAGCCACCTGGATAGTAACCGATCTGGAGCGGATACGTCGTTCCCGGTGTCAGGGAGAGGATGACACGCCGTCCCACCTCAACACCATTGGCATACATGCGCGCCCAGCGGGTTACAGGATCATAGGTCAAGGCCACATGGTTCCAGGCATTCAGGTTGATGACCGTGTTGGTGGATGTGATTTTATTGTCCCCCGAGAGCGGTCCGCGAACAGTATCGCGCAATATGGCATTGAGCGATCCTGCCGCGCCGCTTTGCGGATACGTTTCCGCAGTGGCATAGAGACTGAGCCAGCCGTAATCGCCATCCTGACCGAAAGTGAAGATGGGACGCGGCACATTGAGATCTGTGGGATACACCCACGCTTCCAGGGTGAAACCCTTTGTATTAAGGCTGGCATTGGCAGGTACGGTGACATGATTATTCAGGCCATTCAGATCCAGGGCCTTGCTCACACGTCCAACCTGATAGGCCGCCTGGCCCACCCATTTGCCATTGTTCCCGCCCACGATGTCCGCAGTGTTCTCTTCGCCGGGCCACCAACCCACAAGCCCCTCCATGGTCTTGCCACGCCGATAGGTCACCGACACTTCATACTCCCGATTGGCGGGAGCCAGCATCGTGCGGCGCATGCCACCTCCCGCAAGGCGCACGTAATTCGAGCCCGTATTGGCCATGTTGGTGTCCGATACCACCGAGATGGTCTTGTTTAAGACCGTCCAGTTGTTGTAGAGGCTGCTGCCAACGGGCACATCCCCCACTGTCGCATTCTCGAAACTATCATGGAAACGCTCTGTGCCAATGATGCTGTTGTTAAAGGGTGGTGTGGCAAACTTGATCGGAATCCGGTCAAAATTGGTGCTTTCGGCGAAGGTCGCATACTGCAAATTCGTCCCCACGGTGCTTCCAAAGGCAGTTGCGTTTGTCCCGCCACGATTTTCAGCCAGCAGCACACGCGTTCCGAATGGACTCACCAATGTCAGCGAGAGATCCGAAAGGCGCGGATGATCAATGCGTAAGCCCACCCGGATATCCACGATCTCCTGGTCCAATGGCACGTAGTTGGTCGATATCGTCAGCGCATCATCCTTGATGGCCAGGGGACTGACCCTCGGATGGAAGGACTTCAGCAAACCTCCATTGAGATTATATTCCAGCTTGGCCGCAATCCGGTAGTCCACGGCCACGGCGTTGGGATTATAAACACCCACGAAGTAGCGGCCCGGGCGCAGCGGAGGAACATCCGTCAACCCCAACTGAATGGCCGGCTTGGTGGCATCGAGCGGCTTGGTGGGGTCGATAATGGCATATTTGTCATAGTCCCCAAAGGACGGCATGTCACCATACTTGAGATAGATATAGAGCGGCAGGGCGGGATCAAGATCCCACACGTAGAAAAGCATGTTTGTCGCCTCCACCGGCACATCCAAATAAAACCCTTCCCAAGTATTGGGTTCCACATGTCCCTGCAGCCCCGACAGAACGGGTTCAGGCGTGATGGCAATCATGCACTGTTCCACACGACTGGTGTGGTTCAGGGCATTGTCGGTCATGGTCAGCAACCACAGGCCCGTCGAGGTCTCGCCCTCGAAATTCAACAGGCTCCCGGGGCCATCCGTCGGTATCCCGCCCCAAATATCGCCTTGGTTGCTGTCATCAAAAACAAACATCCGGTTGGTAAACACGAAATCACCACTATTCAGCGAATGACTGTTGAGCACCACATGCATGTTGTTGTGCCTCAGGTCGCCCAGCAAATCCCCGTAATTCTCTGAACTCATGATGTTGGTCACCACCACCCGGCCCACCGGGTACGGTGATATGCCCACTGCAAAACCATACACCGTGCCGGGCTTGGAGGGATCACCATCCGGGATTCTCAGTGGCATGGGCATGACCCGCAGGGTCAGGCGGCCATCTTTGAAGTCCTCGAACGGCAACTGGCTTGAAATACCCACAAAACTGTACTCACTGGCCTGCTGATCCTCTGACTTGATGGCAATGTAATAAACCGCATCGAGCGGCGCGTTGGTGTACGCGATAAGCTCGGATCCTCCCCGCGCCACCGATTTATCCGCAGCCGCCAGCACCGCCGGACTCAGATTCGTCAACTGCGGGTTGGTGGACACATACATATCAATGTCGGAATCGGTCGCACGCGGGCGCGACAGGTTGGGCGGCAGGAAGGTGATGAACGCCACATTCGGCCCATTGGTGATTCCCAAAGGCGAGTTGGTGGTCATCGTATTCGTGAAAACGTAGAAATTCCACTGATTGGTCACGCCATTGGTCCCCCCAATGAGCGGTGAATTCGCCCCGACCCGTTCGTTAAGGACAGGCACGCCATTCGTAATGGTGAGCAGGCGGGGAGGCACAAGAGCATTCGTGGCAGCCGGTTGCTTGGGAGCGCTCAAAAGCGCCAGTTTCAAGGTGTTGGTGGCACTCTGATTGGAGGTGGAGACCACAAGCGCAAAGTCCTGTGCCACCTGGTTGGTGTGGTCGGTCACCGCGTTCACATTCACTTTGCGACCCAACACCGTCACGCTAAAGTTGGTTCCCGTCGCCTGGCGGATGAACACATTCTCAACGTTGTTGATCACATCGGTCCTCGGCACGGAATTGGTATCCCATGCATCATTGTAATCAGATTCCTCGGCAATATCATTGCCCCAATAGACCTCCCCGCTGTCCAGGTTGGTCACCACCAGGTCGAGATCGTTCACCAGCTTGATCGCCGCATTGGGATTGCCCGGCGGATCGGTCCACACAAGGGTGAAGCGCAAGGGATAATACTGGACATCCTCGCTCAAGGTCAGGTTCCAGGTCACGCTCTGGGCAGTCGCCAACGCGTTCGTGCGGCTCTGATCCACCATGACCATGGGGCCTTGAAGGAAATTGCCGTTCGTCAGCGATGCCGGAATGACATTGGTCAGCATGGGCATGCCCCACCCCTGGATGTTGAGTGTTTTGCGGGGTGAGAAGTCATACCGGGGATTCACCGAATACGCACCGTTGATCAGGAGCGCCTTCATTAAGGCCGGACTGTTCGTGTGCCGCAAATCCGCCGGCAGCTTTTGCTCGAAGAACTCCTTCATCAACGCCAGCATGCCGCTCACCACGGGCGCCGCCATGCTGGTGCCCGATTCATAACGGTAGTTGGGGGCCAACCCGTCCTGCAATTTCGCCAGTTCGGTAAAATAGGTCCCATATTGGTTGGTCAGCACCAGCCTAGTGTGGATGTCAAACACCACATAATCGGAACTCGAGTTGCCGACGGAATAATACCAGTCTCCCGGGGTGATGGGATAATCACGCGGGAAAACGATCTCGTTGAGCCGGGTCACGTCGTAGTACGTTTCGGTGGCAAAATCGCCATATTTGGCATAAAGCTGCAGCCCCCTGTAACTGTTGGTATAGCGCGCGCTGGGGCTCAATTGCAGCTCTGCCTGGATGGCATCGGAGGGAACATAGATCGAATAATTGTTCAATCCACCCGGCGCGATCTCCTGTTCATAAAACGCATCGGTCACGACCGTCACCGGGTTGGTATCCATTTCCCATTGGCTCGAACGGGTGGATATGATGAAGGACCCCGGGGCCACGAGGTCCGGCTTGAACCGGCCATAATCCCCTTCAAATCCCACACCGACGTTGCCACGGCTTGAATAGCTGGAAACCTGGTCGTTGCTGTCCGTCTCAGGCAGAAAGGCCGTGCTGCTGTTGGTCTCGCCGAAGGAATCGACCGTCTCCACCTGGTTGGTGACGTTGCGTAAATGATCCAGCGCACCCACCGTAATCACATTCTTGGCGGTCGCCGGCGAACGTATGCTCCCGGATTCACCTCCTGAGCCATCTTCTCCGCCACCGCCATGGTTGCCCGCCGCAAACACATAGACCAGCGGCTGCATGCCCGATTGCTCCGGCAATGCATCACGCACAGCAGCATCATAACTGGCCGCCGAGGAGTCGTATTCGGCGGATCCATCATAGTTCCAACTGTTATTCGAAATGAAGGCGTTGGTGCGCGCGGCCGCCTCCTGCAAATAGGTGTCCGATGCCAGAGGCCCGCCCAGGATATCGACGGGCATAACGAACAGCTTGGACATGGGCGCCATGCCCCGGAAGTTTGCATTGGTCAGCGAACCCACGGCATTGGTCACTGTGCTGGAACTCTCCCCGCTGCTGGCAATAATGCCTGCCACGTGTGTTCCATGACCTTCAACATCGGTCAGATATGCACTATCGATCGACAGCACGCGGTCCTTGAGGTCAGGATGCTCGGCATCCACCCCCGAATCGTTGAGGTTGACGAGGACGTTGGTGCCCGTGAGGCCCAGGTAATTGGTCGTGTTCGTGCTGTCCACCGATACCCCCACCAGCGGCCGGGTCAGATCGTTGGCCAACACGCGCTGGCGCTGGACTTCAATGCCCTGCACCGATGTCAACCGTGCAATCGACACCACGCTGGCGTTGCCCGGCCTGATGGTCACCAGAGGCCCAAACGGTGAGCGGGATTCCGCCACCACTTCGGCGCCCAAAGCGTTCAACGCCTCACGGCCCTCAGCCTCGCTGCCAGGAAACAACGTGAGCTTGAGCATGCCGCCCGAAGGCAGCGGTTCGTCCTTCAGAGCCATGTAAAGCAGGTTTTGCTCAACCTTGTAATATGGCTCATAGGGCAACACGGCCGACACGGCGGTGTATTCACTCAATTGACGGGCGGATACTTCATCGGCCTTTACCAGATAGGCATTGTTGGGCAGGTAGGAAATGATGTGAGCGGAGGCCGCATCGATGCACGCGCGAAACTCATCACCAATGGCACCCCGGCTTTGAACGATGTAGGCCTTGGGATCCCCTTCCGAGCGCCATTCCCTGGGCACCACGCCCTCCATCGAGGCCGTGGTATCAAGCAAGGCATTGCGCAGCAGGAGGGCTGTGTCGCTGTGGATCAAAGCCTTCATCGGGAGGGTCGTGTTCGAAACACGAATCCCCTGTTTCCCGGCGGTCGCTGTCCGCGATGTTCCATTGGTCGCAACCGTTGTCGCCAGCGATTGTTTGGTGGTCAGCAAGGCGGTTTTGCCGGGCTGGGCCGCGCTGGAAGGATGAGTGTTGGTGGCCGCAGGTACCGGGCCGGGCTGGATCTGAGCGTCGCGGCGGACATTGCCCAACCACCAGCAAGCACCAGCGGCGGCAAAGAGCAACACGCTCAACACGCACCATGTTCGCGTCTTTTGAAACATAGCAAAAATCCCTAATCTTCGGTTTTCATGTCCGCCCGCGCCCTGCGCGAACGGTCCTTCTGGTTATTCGTTGGGCAGGTACTGGAATCGCTCCGGCACCACCACACAATTGGTCGGCGCGCCCTCAATGCGCAGCACGTACTTGGCCGCCACTTCGCTCATCACCTGGTAGTTGGTGACCATGCCCCGGTATGGCCCCGAGAGCACCGCCGAGTTGGCTGCTGGCGCAAGGGCCTGGCCAAAGGCGTACACCACCACACGGGGCTCGTCCGCCTTGAGCAGTCCCATGATCTGCCGCGGCAGCCATTCATAGACTTCGTCCGTGATTTTCACCATCGTCCGATTGGTCGAGAAGGTATTGGTGAGGAAGGGCGATATCCGACCCAGGGCATAATTGACCGATAACTCAGGGGTGGCCAGGATGTCGCCCATGGTGCGGAACGTTTGCCGCGGTATTTGATTCAACCGGCTGTCACGCGTGCGGTTGATGCCCTCCACAATGGTCTTCAATTCCCACGAGTTGGGTTGGATGATGTAATTGGTCACCCTGCCCGTGCGCAGATCGGTATTCGTAAGCGTCATCACACCGCTTAACACCGCCGACCACGCCGCAAGGTTCGTCTGGTTCACCGAGAGCAACCCGCGCGTCTGGTTAGGACTGAACGAGGTGGTGAACAGGTCAAGCAAACGCCAGTCATTCGTCGGATGCGTCCACCTGCTGCCTGCCCACCAGAGCCAGGCGTTGGGCTCCGCCATTTCCGACTTCAAATAGACCGTCTGCCAGGGCGTTCCGCGATGCACCCGCCCCATCCAGCCCACGTTGGCATAGAGATTGGTGGGGAAGTTCCAGTCATCGGAACGCTCAACCATGGGATCCTTCAATGACAAATTATAGGCATTGGTATCGCCAGACTTCTTGGGATTCCCACCCCAGGGGCGATAGCGCAAATTCAGGTTGGCCAGATTGTTGGTGGGCACTGGCGCTGTTGGCGGTTTGATGACCCGGACGTCATTGGTTATGCTCTGGTCATACAAATCGTCAAACGTATAGTGCACCATCGGGTCATTGACCTGGAGCGACATGGATACCGCAAACCGCCGGGTGGGCGTAAAGGGTGCCTGCATCATGGTCGTACTGCGCAATTCCTGCTGCAGTTGACCATAGGTTCCCGGGTGGTATTTAGGCTGCAGATAAAAGAAGGCCCGGAACCTGTCCGCCGCCCAGTTCCGCAATTCCAGCGTCCCTCCGCCCGTCGTGGAACTATTCTGCCAGTCGGTCAATGGTATCTCCCGGTTAGCCAATGAAATCTGAATCTGGTTGGTCGGACCAGCCGTAGGATCCCAAACCCACCGCTCCAAGGAGGAATTCGTCAACCCAGGGTTGCCAAACAATTGGGCGGTTATATCGAACGCCTGAACAATGTTGTTCAGATTCACAAAATCGACCACCCGCGGCGGGTTCACACCACGATCAATCGCGATGTACTGCACGCGGTTGGTGGCCACCAGCCAGATGTGATTGGAGAGGTTGGTCAACAGATTGGGGCTGAAGAATTGAGCTGGATTTTCGGACAGAAATTGCCGCCCATTGTAAATCGAATTGGTCAGGAAAAAGGAGGTATCCGACCGGTTGGTGATGACAAGGAATCGATTGCTAGTCCACTGGAAGGGCAGGATATTGAAATTGGTGCTGATCGTTATCCTGCGGTAATTGTTCACATTATTCGTTGGATACAGGATTCCATTGGCATTGGTCAGAACCAGTGCCACTTCATTGGTCACCCGGATTTCCAATCGACGCGGATAGCGCTGTGTGAAATACGAATTCCAGGCCTCGACCCCGTAAAGATTGGATACCCCCAGAACGTACATGAAATTAGTCGATACCGGCCGTCCCTGGGCATCATCCTTCGCAACGGATATCTTGCGACTGAGTTCCACCACCGATTGCATCGAATATTCATTGAAGGTGGGGTATCCCTTCCGAGCTCCAATAATGACAGGCATGCCGAACACGTTGGCATTCAATCGAGTAGTGCTGATGTTCAACCGGCTTCGATCAATGGGCCTGCTTAGATCCAGCCAGGGATTCAGGAGGAAATTCGTGCCCGTTTCCCTCACATACCCTGTGATGAAAATGGTCCCCGATGCGTTGGTGAATACGGGACGATACACTGAAGGAAGGTAGGGATAGGTGGTCCCCTCATTGGTGATGCTGTCGCAAATATTTGCAGCCAGTTGGAGAATCCGGTGGATCGCTCCATTATACTGGTTGGTGGGCCACACCTGGATGTTGGTATAACTGATGTTGTATTGCTGGCGCATGGCGCGATCAGCAATCAAGTGAAACAGGTTGGTCCGGTCCAACTCCGGCCGTTCTTTAATCCCATCGGTCCAGGTATCGATCCGGTTGGTGAAAGCATTCGTCGAAACAACGTAGTTGAGGTTGATCTTGTCTCCAGCGCTCGAACGCGAGTCCGCCCCCAACTGACTCAACAAACGGTAAAAGGCATACCGGTCATACGTACTCCGTGTGGTGGTGGTGTTCGCCCCCGAAAGAAGCCGGTTGGTGAGATCACCCGACCCCTTGGCCGGATCGAGCAATTCCATGATATCCGTGTAGTTGCGGGGCACGTCACTCCCGGGCCAGGGACGATCAGGAGAGTCGCCGCGCTGAGTGATGGCTTGTCCAACCTGATTCCATTCGTTGGTGATATAATTCGTGACACCCACCATGTACGGTCCGTCGCCATAGTCATCCACCAGGTTGCTGCGCACAAATGTCGCCGCCGCTCCATACAGTGTGAGAAGATTGGAGAGATTATTAACGTTATTTGCCTGTCGATAGCTCACCACATTCAGGGCGTTGGAAAAACCTGCCCCACCGCTGGAGGCGCCCAGATTGGTGTTGTAGAAATAATTGGCCTGCGATGGCGGCCAGTTGCTAGGCCACTGGTTGGTGTTGAGGTCGGTGAAAAAGGCCGCCAGGTTCATTTCCCAAGGGCCGACCCCCTGGTTGCGCATATACCCATCCCAACGTGAATTCAAGAAATTGGTGTGCGTATGCTTCGTCTGGTTATGAATGTAATTGATGTCCAGACTCTTGCCCTCAGGAAGAACGATGAAAGCATAGCGGCCAATGAACCGGTTGGTCCGGGAATGACGGTATTCCGGCCTTTCAAGCACGCCGATCCACTCCGGATCACCCGTCAGATAAAGACCCCGCCCCGTCGGAAAGCCATTGGTGTTGAGTTCCGCCACCAGGCCGTTGGTTTCGAACAGGCCGTTTCGGTTCAGATCGAGGTAATAGCGAAAATCCGCCAGGCGGATATTGTTGGACAGGACATCCACATACACCGGGGCGCGCGCATCGAGCCACAGGTTGCCCAGGTTCACATAAGGATCGTCGTTGCCTTTGAGCGGCTGACCATTCGCATAGACATAGCTGACGTTGGTGATGTTCGTGCTGCCGGTCTGGAAGCCCAGACGGTTGATGAAATTCGTGGACACCGTCAATTCATACGCAAAGGGATTGGTCAGCGCCTGCATGCGGGAAACGACCTCCGCCTGCGCGCGGGCCAGCGCGGTATCCGCCATCAACGAAGCAGTGGTCTGCTCGGCGGCCACGTTGACCGATGCCCGCTCGCGGCGGCTCAGAACCAGAAATGTCACAGCCATGAAGGTCACCACCGAGAGCATGATCAGGGTGATGACCAGGGCGACGGCGCGCTGGCGGACGAACGGAACAGGCGGAACGCACATTCCGCGCGAAGTGGTGTCCATGCTACAGTTCATTTTGAGCGTTACGAAGACGAATCATTTTGCGGAAAAACAGCACCGCATGAGCCTGATTGGTTAAAAACGAGCGCTGGGAGGCGACATTCGGGATGGAGCGCGCCTTTTGCAGCACTTGAGGCGAGAGTAATCCCAACTCGACCTCCACGTACGCAGGCAGATTGTTACTGGTGAAAAAGGGGCGAATTTCGCCTGGAATGTCGGGATCGCGAACCAGGGTGCAAACCGGATTGGTTATGGACAGGCTTATTTGATTGGTCAGATACTCATTAAGAAGGCGCATCTGGCCGTCATACGTCAGCACACGAAAATGAACCACGCCATCCACCAGGGGATAGGCCGCTCCATAGGGATAATTCGCCACCATGTTGGTTCGGCTGATGCCGTATAAGTTGGTCAATTGATAATACTTGTCCAACGTGCGGAAATCCATCAGGCGGGGATTATTCTGCACGGAGCAGCGGAACAACATGCCCACCCCGGTTTGGGCCACCTCGTTCGTGACATAGCGGGGCACCATTTCCTTGCCAACCTGCACATTGGTTATCGAGCCAAGAAAGAAACCGTTGGCTGTCAGCCAGTTGTTCGAACGGCTCAGGAAAAACACTTCATGCAGGATATTGGTTCGTACGGTGCCATCGTTGAGCTGCATGGTAAAACCGCGGTGGGTATCAGGCTGAACGTATTGAACAAGAGGGTAAAAATACCTCAGGGCGTAATTGTCATTCGTGTACAAATTCGGCGCCACGGCCTGTTCAATCTCCCGTGTGATCATGTCAAAGGCGTTGCGCCCCGCCTCCATCACATCCACCTGCGCGTTGTTGCTCTTAAGCGCCCGCTGGGTCTGGTTGAACACACTGAAGAGGCCGAGCACAATCACCGACAGCATGGCCATGACAACCATGATTTCCACGAGCGAAAACCCCGCGCGCAGCGCACGCGTTTCCCCTCGCTGGCCACGAAGACCACCATTATAATCTTCCATTTTTGGCAGGTGAACAAACTTCATGTGACGCAAATGTTTCATTGCCGCGCAGTGGGTGTAAGGAGGTACATGGGCTGCTTATTCCATGAATTGGAATGCACAGTGCCATTGACCATGGTTCGAAACGACTGCTGGTTGACACCCGCCCTCCATGCACCGGCACGCCCAAACACCGGCCAGCGCAAGGTAAGCCTGATTTCGTACAAGTTGCTGCTGAGCAGCGAATTGGTCGCAAAAGTCGGATAGGGAATAACCTCCGAGGTCAACAGATAGCTGAAGGCGAAATCACGCGCATCCTTGCTGGCCGATTGGGCCTGCAAACTTCCCGTCTTCGACCGAACCTTGGCGGTCACATTGGTGACATACATGCCCTCGCGGGGCCATCCCTTGGGTGTCATGAGCAAACCGGCTACAAACGCGGTATTCGTCGTCCCCCGGAACGTGTTTGTGCCCAGCGATATGCCAGCCTTGTTGGTCCCGCTCACCATCACTTCCTCGACGTAATTGGTCAAATCCGTCAACGCAGTCGCCCCGCTTCGAATCGCCTCGAGGTAAAACAACCCCTCCTGGTGGATGATCGTGTCGTCACGATTGCTCTTCTGCACATTCATGCCCATCGGAAGCACACCCACAATGGCCACCAGCGCAAAGCCTATGATGGCGAGCGACAGAGCGACCTCGATCATGGTGAAGGCCATCTGAGGACGGCATGCCGCCCCATGTTCCCCTTCCCGAACTCGCCCTGTAGTGTATAGGAAATTCATGACTGCAAATTCCGCTTATCTAAATTCGGGTTTCTCCACGCGTGCCCGGCCTGTCAGCCAATCGATGTGAATCCGATTGGGCATGTTGGTGGAATTGCCGGGAGGAGTCTCCCGGACATCGATGCGATCCAGCACCGCCTCCCCTTGTGCATCACGCGTGACCATGATGCTGCCCCGGCTTAAAGGTATGTACTCGTCCATCGTATCCGATGCATTATGCGTGGGCCGGACCAACTGACCGCTCGCGTTGAAGGCAATGTATGGCAGCAGACAACGGGGGCTGTTGACGGTGGGAAACGGCAGGCCCAGGCCATTGGCGGTTTTGTAATAGGCAAAAGGCCGGTTGGTGCCCGGGATACGCTGCCATGTGTCCAACTGGATCGAGGGATCCAGATATAAAAACTTGTTGGTCGAGATAAACACCCCGTCCGGCAGCTTGCGCCAGTCCGTGAGATAGCGCGGATACGCCCGGCCCGGCTGATCGCCCGGCGTGCGCGCCGCAAGCAGCGCATACATCGTAAAGGGCCCCGCGCTCAGGTTGGTGAGGATCTTTCGCTGCGCGGGACTCAGCGCGCTGTTCTGACTCTTTGCAAAATCCATCGTGTTCGGCGGCACAAACACCATATAGACCGTTGTGCGACCGCTGATCGCCCGGGCGCGGGCCAGGCCGATGTCATCCAGCAACTGCCGGTTGGCAGCCGCAAGCGTGTTGGATCCTCCCAACCCCCTCAGCGCCGGCACTCCCAGCCCTGCCATCAAACCGATGATGGCCATCACCACCAGAAGTTCAATCAAGCTAAAGGCCTGGGTACGAACCGCCCCGCGGCCAGAGGCCTGGAGTTCTGAACGCATCGGGATCCCCTCGCCCAATGCTGCCTTCTTCGGCATGCCATTGCAGCCCCCTCCCAGCTCCGCACGCTGGGACGCCCGTGGCGCCGCGGCCTGCCTGCAGGCCTGTGCGCCTGCGGCAGTCCCGCTCAGTTTTTGTTGGATCCAGCGTGTATTCATCCCATCTCGTCGTGAATGGCCAGGGCCGCGAAACCGCAGCCCATGGCGGTTACTTCCAACTCAAAATGTTGTCCTTGTTCTCACCTGCATTGGCCTTGACGTTCGGATTGGCCTTTCCATCCGGCCCCAGCGACCAAACCATGACACCGCTGCGGGTTTCAAAGGCATTCGGAATCACGTTCCCATTGGCCAGGCGGGCAGGAGTCAAACCATTGATGCCACGATCATTGCTCTCAGCCGACACGGTGCTGTTCTTGTAAAAGGCATCCCGCGCCTGGTTGTTGTAGTCCAGGTCCAGCGTGATGATGTAGGGACTGCCCCAGGGATCGCGGTACACCATGTCAGGGCCCACTCCAGGGGAGCGATGGTCGTTGACATCCTTCACGTTCAGGAAAGGCGTGCGGTCAGGATTTCGCGAATGACCGGCATTGTATTTCTTGCCGGCCACATCATCGATGTCGCGCAGGATGGTAATGACCTCGGCATTATCCGCTTCATAGGCGGCCGCGCCGGTGAAACCATTGACTATCTGCACATTGATCAGCCCATATTTATTGGTGTAGCTGTTGGCCTTGGGGATGCCAAAGGTGAAATCGGGATTGATGGAGCTGTTCTGGCTGGCCGCATCCAGGGCCTTGGTCGAACAGGGGTAGCGGTTGTACGCACCGTAATAGGCATTGATCGCCCCCACCAGGTTGTTGATTTCCACCTGGGCCACCTTGATCTTGGCCTTCTTTTGGGCCCCCACCAGGGCGGGCATCATCATGCTCGCCAGCACACCGATGATGCTGATGACCACGAGCAGTTCAATGAGGGTGAAACCTCGTTGTTGTTTGGAGTGATTGTTCATAGTCCTTGAGTGCGTTGAAATTACCAGTTCTTGATGATGTTCGTTTGTTTGCCCATGACCACGACCGCCCACAGGTCAAAGGAGGTTGGATTATTGGTCGGATTGGTGCTGCGATAATGCCAGTAGTTCGCGGCGCCGCCAGGGAGGCTCACCGGTACCAGCAACAAGCTGAAATCCACGTTTTTGATCTTCGTGCGTTTCACCTGGCTCAGGGCCAGGTTGGGCAGGAAGTTCACCGTGTCCTTGATGTCTTCCGAGGCATTGCGAAACCCCCTCGCCCCCACCACGTTGGCAATGTTGGCCGCCGTCAATTCATCGCCCTGCATCGAGCTGCGAAAACTATCGTTTTTGGCGTTGTAGGTGGTCCCCGTCAGTTCATAGAAAAGCTGGTTGGTCCCCGTATGGTAGTTGGTCACATTGCCCGACATGGTAAAGGTGCTGTTGTCCGGCGGATAGGAACCGTATTTGTTCTTAAAATTCTCGATCGCCATGACGAGCTTGTTCAAGTCCGTTTGGACGCGGGCAATTTTGTTTTTGCGCGCTGCCCCCCCCGCCAAGCCCACCACCATGCCCGCGATGACGGCGATGATGGATATCACCACCAGCATTTCCACCAGCGTAAAACCCTGGCGTGCTGACTGTTGCCGATTTATGTATGCGTGATCCATGTCAATTGTCTCCACCATCCGCCTGGCAGACCGGACACCTTGCCCGGCACGGTTGCGGCGGAAGCGGTAAAGTCAACAACCATTGAGGCCACTTTTCAATCATATTCCACCTCATTCCCGCACCCGGTAGTTCCCCGTCTGGCTTAAGCCCCCCACCTGCCGCCCACTGAATTCCTGCTCCAACCGCTCCCCCAGCCACTGCTTGATCATGCTCTGGTAGTTCAAGTACCTCATGCGGGCCAGGCGCTTGATCTTGCCCAACATGCGCGGATCCAAACGCAGGGTGATGGTTACAGATTCAGCATTTTCCGTGCCCGCAGCCACCGACGATTCCATCAGGCGCAGGTCCGGTCGCGTCTCCGCCCAAAAGGCGGCCTCGGCCTCATCCCGGTCAAATAACGGCACTTCTTCCCAACTGGATATCGTGTTCATGGCCAATTATGAATGCATCCCCTGGTTCATCTTCCGCTGATAGAAAAACTCCTCTTCAGGCACAAAGGGCCGCGCATGCAACACCCGGATCGATCGACCATTGGTGCGATACACGCTGAAGACCCCCGCCCCCGTCGCCGATTTGCCCAGATTGAAAAAACGGGCTTGAACCGAAAAGCGCGGCGAATCGGGCAGAAGCTTGACGGCAAAAGGATCCTCAAAGGATTCCTCAACATCCTGTGAGGTGAGGGTGCGATCCAACTCAAAAGGCGGGTTGTACCAATCGAACTCCATACGTGCACCTGTAAATCAATTGTTGATCCAATGTATTTACTTTGTATTTACACTGTATATTGAATGGCGTCAAATCGAAAGTGGCCTAAATGGGCAAATTCCTTGCTTTCCTCACATCTGTTTCTTTATTAAGGGCTTAAATACGATCCCTTCCCGGTGCGTTCTCGAGACGCGCCTACCGTTGGGCCCGCAAATCCCCATAGCTCACCAGTTTGATGCCCCGTTTCTTGACCATTTCCAGCGCGGATGGAGAGCTGAAGGCCCGCGTGACACCCTCACGATCAAGGGCCACATTCTCATACCCCAGATGGCCAAAGGCCTGCATCTCAAGCGTATCCATGCCGGGGTGTTCGATCACCAGCCAGGTGCCGGGCTTGAGGTTTTCCAGAAGTTTCACAAAGGAGGCCTCGCGCTCCTCAGGGGTGTTGCCAGGGAAGCCGCCCGCCGATTTGACCCCCTCCCATTCCAGGCCCAGTTGATATTCCTTCACCAGCTTGAGCACGATCTCCTTGAGCGCCGGTGTGGCTGTGGCCGTCCCCATGTGGGCGGAAACGTGCGAAATGCGTGGAATGTGGCGTCGCGCCATTTCGATTTGCGCGCGTAATTCCTTCTCCACATCTTCCAGGCTGGGTTTGGCGTCAAGAAAGCCTGAACCCGGCGGAAAACCGGGGCGCTGGTTGTTCATGGGTCTGAAATAGCCATCCTCATCGACCAGCGAGGGTGCGTAGGTCAAGGGACGCCATTTGCATTTTGCCCATTCGCTGGTGAGCGTGAGATGCACCCCCACATCCAGCCCGGGATTTTCATTCAACAGCTTTACGGCGTCGAGGAACCACGCCCCCGGCACAATGACCTCGGTGGAACGCGCCACCCCCTCGCGGTAGCTGCGGATGCAGGCCAGGTTCGCTGTGTGAGCCACCCCCATGTCATCGGCACGCACGAGCAACTGGATCTCCTGCGCCCACGCGCCCAACGTCGTCATAAGAATAAAGGCCCAAATCATCCACCACCGGGCCACGCCACGGCTCAAGGCAAAGTTAAACATGCCCTCCCCTTACCACGTTTCCCCGCCCGCGGCGAGAGGGAAACAGACACCCAACCCCCAAATAATTCATCCCCAACGACACCATACCTCACCACTTCCACCTGGCCACCCCCCCCATCACCCACTACTCGAAACACAGGATGCCGTAATTTTTATACGAGGACCCGATATCGGATGGATATATCTTCGCGTTTGTCCATTTTTCTTTTAATGCCAGTTTGGCCACCTTTGCCGTGCAAAAGACATACACTGTATTAGCGGTATAAAACAGATCGTAGCCTTTCCAACTGCTTTCCTTGATATATTTTTTGTTATCACCAAATCCGTTATAATACCATTTTCGGCCGCATACTGTGCATGTTCGCTCGATCTTGACTTCGGATTTATCCTCGTCCACTTCACCTCCCCAAAACGGCTTGATCCAAAAGTATTTCGGCATCGGTTTGTCGGCCAGCTTTTTCGGAAAGGGTGGTTTGATGATGACTGGCCGTTCGTACTCATACGCGATATTGTTTGACTGCAGATCATTTTTGACCCGCTCACTGACAAACAATCCTTTATAGTTGTTATAATGTTCCAGAAAATCAGGCCAAATGCTTCCCTTCTTCTGTATGATATGCAACTCAACCGTTCCTGCGTGAATCTTATTACATCTGTGGCATGCCGGGCATTCGTTGATTTGAATTGTTTTTTCGTTATCCATTTCAAACCTTGGCGCCCGCCGCTGATATGAACTATTATCATCTATTATATAAAATGTCTTCATGATGGATATTTTCCGCTGTTTCGCATTTGCTGCATTTGACCCATAATATTCTGAATGGTCGGTTCTATTTTTCCAGAATTACATTTGTCAATCCATTCTGCCCACTCTCTTTCAAACGCTTTCGACCCTATCTGATGCGTTCCATTGGAATTCCTCGCCGTCCC
>CAZIDG010000018.1:20587-61354 GCA_964538065.1 uncultured Verrucomicrobiota bacterium | reverse complement strand
TGACCGTGGATCCCGGAGTGGTGGTTAAAACCGATGGCGGATGGTTTTCGATTGCGGGCAAACTGTTGGTTCAAGGAACAGCGAATGAGCCTGTCACTTTCACCACCCGGTCAGCCACACCCGCTCCCGGGCAATGGTGTGGAGTGTACTTCGGCCCTGAGGCCGGGTCCAGTGTGCTCAATTACCTGACGGTGGCCTATGCGGGCCGGAACAACATAGGCTACATCCATAGTGCCTATCGTCTGGTGGGCATCTATGTGGACAGCTGCAGTCCCACGTTTAACAACCTGCAGGTGCTCTACAGCGGATTGAATGGCGTGGAAATGTGGTCCTGTAATTCCTTGTTCAACAACCTCACCATCAAGGGATGTGAAGGTTTTGCGATGCGGGCCGAAACGGGCAGCCGGCCGGTGATCAAGACCGCGACCTTCCAGGATAATGGCAACAACGATTCCGGCTATCATATGGTCGGCATGGATGCCACCAGCGTGCCCGATCCCTCTGGCATTACATGCATCAACAACCGCTACCAGGCGGTGCGCGTGTGGGGTGGGACGATAACCACCAATTCTCTTTGGAAGAAATGGGGGGACACCATTCCTTATTATATTACCGACAACGTCGCGGTTCAGGCCGATGCCACCCTGACCGTTGAGCAAGGCACCACCGTTAAATTGCGGGATCGTGGCATGTATGTATATGGCACGCTCAAGGCTGAAGGAAATCCTGGGCAGATATTTTTCACCTCCTGGCGCGATGACAGTCTTTGTGGTGACAGCAATGGTGATGGTTCAGCGACTCAGGCCAGCCGCGGAGACTGGACAGGCATCTATCTGGCACCTGAGGCAGGCAAGACGGTGATAGACAACTGTGTATTGGACTATGCCGGGCAGAACAACCTTGGTTATTACAACAGCGGATATCGTTTATCCACGATCTATGTCGACAAGTGTTCCCCTGTCATCAAACGTTCGACATTTTCTCACAATGTATGCCCCATTGAGTTGCATAGCTCCAGTGCGATCATCCAGAACAATGTCTTTGAAGACACCCAGTCGGAATCCTTTCCCGTGAGATGCAACACCCTGGATTGCCACCTTAACATCAGCGGCAACTCGGCTGATGGCAGTGGATATCCTGGTGTCTATCTTCCGGGTGGCACCGTGGAACAGTCGGCCACATGGATGAAGCCGGGGACGAATTTCCCATATTATGTTTGGGGCAATCTCACCGTTGCGGAAGGGGCTGCTCTCACGTTGGAATCGGGAAACACCTTCAAAAACTGGGGCAACGGTTGGTACATCTTTGGCACATTGCAGGTCAACGGTCTTGAGACAGATCCTGTGAAGTTTACCAGCCGCGCTGCAGAACCAGCGCCTGGTCAATGGCTGGGCCTTTACTTTGGAGGTGCCGCTGGCGCCTCCGTCATGAACCACTCCATTGTGGAATATGCGGGGCAGAATAACATCGGGTATTGGCATAGTGGCTACCGGCTCGTGTCATTGTACCTGGATGGATGCAATCCGGTCTTCAATCATTTGACGGTGCGGAAATCAGGTGCTGTGGGCATTGAAATGTGGAATGCCCGGCCCACCCTGACGGATCTGGCGGTGGATGGCTGTGGCTCGCATGCCTTGTTAGCCTATGCGTCTAGCCGTCCCCAAATCGTCAACGCTGCGTTTACCGGCAATACGGGGGCATATACCATTGCCTGCGAGGCGGATTCGGTGCCGAATCCGGCGAACACCGTGTTTGCCACCAACAGCAATTCCGGCATTCAAATCTATGGAGGCGAGGTGGTTGCATCGACCTTGTGGCGTAATTTTGGCACTAATGCGCCGTACGTGATCACCAGTGATGTGACGATTCGCAAAGGCACGGAGCTAACCGTTCAGACCGGGGCCATCGTCAAGGTGCTCAATTCCGCAGTGTATGTGAATGGCAACCTGTATGCCACCAATGTGACCTTCACTTCAGCCAACGACGATGCGTTGGGGGGGGATTCCAATGGAGACAACACCAATAGTGTGGCGGCTCCCTTGCAGTGGAAGGGCATTTATCTTTCGCCGGATTCCGGGGCATCTGTGTTGGAACGATGTCGTGTGGCCTATTCGGGGCAGAACAACATGGGTTATATCCATAGTGGCTACCGGCAGTGTGCTGTCTATGTGGATGGATCTTCGCCGCGCATCACCGAGTGCGTCTTTGCCGAAATGGGCGGGCATGGTGTGGAGTTGTACGACAGCCAGGCGTTGCTTCGTGGCAATCAGTTTGTAAATGTGCCCAAGGATTGGTTTGCGGTGGTTTTTGATAATCTCTCACGCTTCGCAAACATGAGCGGCAACTCAGCCACTGGCACGGGCTATCTCGGGGCATACGTGCCGGGCGGCTCCATTGCAAATGCATCTGAGTGGACCAAGGCGGGCACCAATTTTCCCTATATTGTATGGGATAGTCTCAGCATTGATGATCCCGGCAGCTTAAGCCTGGCACCCGGCGTGGCCATCAAGCCGCGTACAGGCGGCATTTACGTAAACTCAACCCTCCATGCCAATGGCTCGCCCTCGGATCATGTGGTTTTTTCCAATCTTGGGGATCAGCCGGTTGCCGAAACATGGACTGGCATTTATTTTGCACCCACCTCCGTCAATTCCACCATGAACTTCTGCGATGTTTCGGGCGCAGGGCGCAACAACCTTGGCTATTTCAATAGTGAATACCAAGTGTGTGCAATCTATGTCGACAAGACGAGTCCCCAGTTTCGCAACCTGAAAGTGAGTTCAAATGGAGGCTATGGCCTGAGAACCCATGGTTCCGCAGCCCTGGTATGCAACTCATTGTTCTACTCGAACGCCTCGGGCCATGTCAGGCTGGACGGGGAATCGACCGCCAGCATCCTTAATAATACGCTGGTTGCCGCGGGTGACATGGGGGTCTATGTGAACAACAGCAACCCCTTGTTGGCCAATAACATCATCGCCTTCAATGCGGGTTTTGGCTTTTACGTTCCTGCCGGGACGCCCGTGGAGCATCACAATGTGGTGTATGGGAATACCAAGGGAGCCTTTGGAGGCCGGGAAGGTTTTTCGATCTCAGGCGCGGACCTGCAGGTGGACCCGTTGTTGGTGGATCGGTCGGCTGGCAACTACCGGTTGATGGATGGTTCTCCTGCCATCAATGCGGGGGACAACAGCCAGGTATCCAGTGCGTGGACGGATTTGGATGGACGCCTTCGTATTCATGCCACCACGGTTGACATTGGCGCCTACGAGTCAGGTTCTGCCCAGGCGGTGCGCGCGGTGGATGGTCTTGTGCGCAACGCGGGTGATGCGGTGTATATCGGTGAAAACCTTTATGATCTGGCTGGCCAGACCGTGAAGCAGTCGGTGTTTTTCGAAACGCCTGCCGTGTTCAACCTGAGGTTGAAATACAGTGGTAATCTGCCTGATGGCCTGGTGTTGCGGGCCAATCCTGCCGCCCAAGGGTGGACGGTGAGGGTTTTCGATGCCTTGAGTGGTGGCAGCGACGTGACAGAACAAGTGATGGGGCAGGGTGGTTTGACACTCGCCAATGCCACAACATTGAGCGCTGATCTGCGTGTTGAAGTCACCCCTGGCAGGACGCTTGCAGGCAACGCCTCGCAAACAGTCGAATTCAGCGTGTATGCCAGTGGTGATCCTGTGAAACGGGATTCACTGGCGGTGGCCACTGTGAATAAGCCGTACTACCAGCCCGATGTGGCCCTGCGCCGGACCAGTGATGTGGGATATGCGGGTGAAAACCTGGTCAACAACACCGGGGCCGGCCAGCAAAAGACGCTGGAGGTTGAAGGTGGGGAAAAAGCCGTCTTTTTCTATAAAATCGCCAACCTGGGTAATTTGCCGGATAGTTTTGTGGTGCGCGGTCCGGCAGGTGGCGCAGGCTGGGATGTGCGTTATTTTGATGCTGCGTTCGGCACAAACGACATTACGGCGTCAGTCATAAGTGCGGGGTGGACGAATGTTCCTGTGTCGGGTGGGAATGCCCTTGAACTGAGGCTCGAAATTGTGGGGGCCACCAATCTGGCAACCGGCGCCATGAAGGACATTCTCCTGGTGGCCTCGTCATTCAATGACAATTCGAAGCTGGATGCTGCCAGGGCCACGGTGAAACTCACCCCTTCAATATCGGTTCCTCAGGCTGGCACCTACACCCTGGATGCCGATTTTGAAAAAGGAACCCTGGCAGGTGTTGAGTATCAGACAGTGTCCAACCAATTGCAGTTGTCGCAGGAAGCGATCACGCTGCCGTTCATCTGGGTCCCCAATTCAAATGAAGGAACTGTGTCGAAAGTGGATACCCGCACAGGTCGGGAGTTGGGGCGTTATCGCACTGGCCCGGCTGATCTGTACGAGAATCCATCCCGCACGACTGTGGACCTCAAGGGCAACTGCTGGGTGGCTAATCGCCGCACAGGCACGGCTGTCAAGATCGGCTTGTATGAGAATGGCCAGTACGTGGATCGAAATGGCAATGGCATTATTGAGACATCGCAGGATCTGGATGGGGACGGCAACATTACGGGCTCTGAAATCCTGCCTTGGGGGCAGGATGAATGTGTGCTGCAAGAGGTCGTGCTGATTCCTGGCAAAGAAGCGAATTATGTGCCGGGAACCTATACTGGCGGGTACAGCGGTGATGATTGGAATCCAGGCATTCGCGGGGTGGCGATTGACGCCCATGGCAATGTTTGGCTATCGCCCTATGCCACGAAGAAGTTCTATTATGTGGATGGTGAGACCGGAGAAATTCAAAGGACGGTGGATGTTTCCTCCGTCAATCATACCAGTTATGGGGCGTTGATCGATGGCAACGGAATACTCTGGTCTTCGGGACAGGACAAACGCCATGTGCTTCGGCTGGATACCAGCGATGATTCGTTCAAGGTGATTGACATGGGACACTATGTTTACGGCCTGGGCTTGGATCGGAGCAATCACGTCTACGTCACCGGTTGGCAGGATTCCAAGCTCTCGCGCATTAATACGCTCACGGGGACCAAGGAATGGACAGTGCAGGGTGGGTATGAATCGCGCGGGGTGGCTGTCACAGAGGATGGTGATGTCTGGGTGGCCAATTCCGGTCCGGGCACCGTTGGACGCTGGTCAGCGGATGGCATCTTAAAGGCCACCATTTCCGTTGGCAACCAGCCCACGGGGGTTGCGGTGGATGCCCAGGGTTTCGTGTGGGCGGTGAATGTTGGGGATGAGTATATCGAACGCATCAATCCCGCCAACAACACGGTCGATTTGTCCAAGCGCATCGTTGGGGCCAATCACTACGGCTATAGCGATATGACGGGGATCATCTCCCGTAATTCCACCACCAAGTATGGCCGCTGGACGGTGGTGCACAATGGTGGGGTCAAGGATACTCCCTGGGGGACGCTGGTCTGGCATTCCAAAGAATCGACTGGTGCGACTTTGAGTGTCCAGACGCGCAGTTCCAATGACCGGTTGAATTGGTCGATGTGGGAAAAGGCTGTCAACGGCATTCCATTGCATGCGACACCGCCTGGCAAATACTTGGAAGTCGAGGTGGTGTTCCAGGTGACGATGGGTGATGTTTCGCCAGTGCTCTATGATCTTACGGTGACGCCTTCAGGACAGGCATCAGGCGGTCAGCAGGTTGCCTGGCAGGACTTTAGAAATCCCGTGTCCACAAATGAGTGGTCGCAGACCACCATCATGGTTTCTCCGCAGGGCCAGCGACCTTTCCTTGGCCAATTTGCCAATACCAATGTGGCCTTTACAGTGTCGAACCTGCCGCCCCATGCGGCTGTAATCGTCAACTTCGACCTGCTCGTCATCGGGTCTTGGGACGGCAATAGCACCACGGATGGCCCGGACCTCTTTGAGGTGAACGTTGCCGGGGGACGTCGTTTGGTACATGCATCGTTTAACAACGCTCCCCAAAACAGCATCCAGGATGGCCAGAGCTATCCTGATGTTTACGGGACGGCAATCCATCCCGCGCGTCAAGGTGCCACGGAAACGAACACGCTCGGCTTTGGACTCGATGCAGTCTATAAACAGAGCTACACGTTCACCCATTCCTCCGACACCCTGGTGCTGAACTTCCTGGGGAGCGGACTGGGCGATCAGGAAAGCTGGGGATTGGATAATGTCGAAGTGCGCATCATTCCACTCACTGCGCCGCCTTATTTGAAGGCTTTGGGCAAACCGCAAAACGGCATTTTCCGGTTCCAACTGGCTGGTGAAACGGGTGCCGCCTACACCGTGGAAGCGAGCACCAATTTTGTGAATTGGACCACCGTTGCCATAACCAATCTGACGCAAACCAATGTGGTGGAATGCATGGATGGGAATGCCGGCTTGTCTCGCCGATTCTATCGTGCCAGACAAAATCCCTGAATCTGACCACTGAGGCATTTCGAACACGGGCCGATTCACAAAATCGGCCCGTGTTTCGTAATCACCTATTGCAGGCATTTCACTTTGGTGGAATAATTCATTAAGGTGATGAGACCGATATCGTTCGCGTAGGAATGGGTGCACGGTTGTTCATTCACGGTCGTTCGTCTTTCAGGGTACATTGGCACATGCTCAGGGGGGGGGTGTCATTCGCATCCATATGGCTCTTGCCAGGTATGGGGGCGACGGCGATATTCACACGCGTCATGGCTGGACAGGCATGCCAGGAGATTGGTGGTTCAAAGAGGATCACCGGGAACGCATGCGTGCACTCAAAGCACCATTCGGGATACAGGCACCAGACATCGACAATTGAATGATGGGTCGCAAATCATATGAGCGTGCAGCAGAATAAGTCGCGGGTGTTGTTTGTTGATGATGAACCCCAGGTGCTCAAGCTTTTGCAAATCATGCTGAAGCCAATGAGTTCCGAGTGGGATATGGTCTTTGTTGATTCAGGAGAACAAGCACTCAAGGTTTTTGCCCAATGTCCCTTTGATGTTGTTGTCTCCGACATGAGAATGCCTGGCATTAATGGGGCTCAACTGCTTAACGAAGTGATGCGTCGGCATCCGGAGACCATACGGTTGATCCTTTCAGGCTATGCGGATGAGGATTTGGTCATGAAGTGTGTTGGCGCCACTCACCAATACATGAGCAAGCCCTGTGAATTGAACGTGCTCAAAAACACCCTGCGTCGCATCCAGAAAATGCGGGATACGGTGTCGAGTGTGGCGATCAAGAGGGCCATTGCACGCATGGCCTGCCTTCCAAGTATCCCAGCGGTATACTTCCAGATCCTTGAAGCACTCCAGTCTCCGAGTGCCTCCAGCCATTTGATTGGAGAAATCGTTTCACAGGATCCGGGATTGGTCTCCAAGCTGCTTCAATTGGTCAATTCCGCCTTTTTTGGCTTCAACAGCAGGGTGGATAACGCTGAGGAAGCGGTACGCCTATTGGGCGTGGGGCGGATTCGTTCGTTGGCTTTGAGCCTCCACATATTTGCTGCGTTCGACGAGATCAAGTTTAAGTACTTTTCAATCAACGACCTGTGGTACCATAGTCTCCAGACGGCCTTTATTGCCCGGGATATCGTGACGTGGGAAGGGGGGAATGAAAGCATGGCGGAGCAGGCCTTCACGGCAGGCGTTTTGCATGATGCGGGACAACTTCTCTTGGCTGCCAATCTGCCTACCGAATACCAAGCCGTGCTGGAGGAGGTCAAAGGCGGCGAAAGGAATCTCGCAGACGCTGAACTCAAAGTTTTCAAAACCACTCATGCCGAAGTTGGGGCCTACTTATTCGAATTATGGGGGCTGCCGATGCCATTGGTTGAGGCGGTGGCCTTTCACCTGAAGCCGAGAATTCCTGAAGATCCCAATTTCAGTCCTCTGACGGCTGTTCATGTGGCCAATGCGCTGGCGCACGAGAAGGCTGATGCTAAAAAGAAAGCGACTTTCTCCCAGATCGATGTGGAGTATCTCGCAGGGATTGGTCTCAAAGATCGGTTGGATGGCTGGCGTACCAAGCTTCAGAACGTCTGAAGCGTGCTTGATGCCAGTCCTGAATTGACTGGTCATTCCTTTTTTTACATCGGGGGAGAGGTCTGTCCCGGTCGTGTGCATTTTTGTCGAAATCCAAAATATCAATGGCTTGAAAACTCGGCTGCAACTTCTTTGCCTTCTGGTGTGTATATAGGTTAGGATGCCCCGAGAACGCGGGGTATAAGATGAGCGAAACGCAAGATTTCGAACAGTTTATGCTGGCGTATCAGGACATGGTTTTCACCACCGCTGTCCGCTTGCTTGCCAATGAGGCCGAGGCTGAGGACATCGCTCAAGAAGTGTTCTTGAAGGCCTACGAACGTTATGATGAATTGGCGGGCAGTCCCACTGCCGGTGGATGGCTTCGGACCGTGGCCCGTAATATGTGCCTCAACCACCTTTCCCGCTATCGGGCACGCTGGCATTTCTTTTCCGAAATGCGTTCCGATGATGATGCAGAGCCTGATTATGCCTCCAGCCTTCCTGCGGATGCGCAGCAAAACGACTCATTGGGTGAGGCCGATTGTCATAAACTGCTTGAAGATTGCCTGAACACACTGCCCAAGGACCAGCGTATTGCATTGGTCCTCTACCATTTTGAAGACATGCGTTACGAGGATATTGCGGAACGACTCGGAGTGTCCCTCAGCAAGGTAAAAACCGACATACACCGGGGCCGCCAGGCTTTGGAGCGTCGTTTGCATGCCCATAGAGCTGAGTTCGGTTCCTCTGATCCCAAGCCAACCTTTGCATCATGAGACAGATTATGGAAAACCAACACGATCAACAACTGGAGGCCTTCGTACGCAACCAACTGCGCGCGCTTCCTTCCTGCAAGGCGCCTGCCACCTTGGCGCCGCGTGTCATGGCTGCCATCAAGGCTAGGGCCTTTCTGCCTTGGTACAAAAGGTCCTTTTGGGCTTGGCCGGCAGGTGCACAGGCCGGATTTCTGGCTTTGATGGTCGTTGGAATCGTCTGCTTATATCCCGCCCTTCAGGCTGTATGTGAATTAACCGGCCATTCGGCTTGGATGCGACACTTGGAGGAGTATGTCGCTCTCTTAAAGTCCTGTTGTGCAGTACTATCTGATTTAGAGGAAGCGCTGATTTTGGTTCTCCGCAAGGGAATGAATCCGGTCCTGATGACAGTGACCGCCTTCACGATTTGTATGTACCTGTGTTGCATCGGTGCAGGCACCATGTTGCTTCGCGTGATGCACAAACGATAAGGAATCCCATGAAGTTAGTTAATATACGAAAAGCCGTTTGGGGCCTGGTCCTTCTGGGCTGGTGTCTGTGTGTCCCTGGAGGCGTGTCGGGGATGGAGGCTGAGAAGGAAGAGCCATCCCACGGGACTGTCCGACTTGATGACGTAGTACGTGTGGGGGACAACGCTGTTGTGCGGACCAATGAGGTGGCCCAGGATGTTGTCGTTGTGATGGGCACCATCGTCCTGGATGGCAAATCCGACGGAGATGTCGTCAATGTTTTGGGCAACTCCACCATCAATGGTGTCGTGAATGGCGATCTGGTTTGTGTGATGAGTCCGCTTAAGCTGGGACCCGATTCGGAGATCAAGGGTGATGTTACGGTGGTGGGTGGCAAGGCTGACATCAGTCCGTCCGCCAAGATTCGCGGGGAACTGAACACAGTCTCGTTGGGCCCCATCAATTGGAATTTTACATGGCTGAGCGAGTGGTTTGTCCATGGCTTCTGGTATGCGCGTCCTTTGCCGCCAACCGTTGGGTGGGTGTGGGTATTCACTGCCGTCATGGCGCTGGTCTATATCCTTTTGTCACTCTTGTTTCCTCGTCCGATGCAGGCGTGCGTGCGGAGCCTGGATGACCGGCCCGTGGCGTCACTTCTAGCCGGGGTGCTGGGCATGTTGCTGGTAGGACCGGTGCTATTGTTGCTGGTCATCAGCGTGGCAGGTATTTTGGTGGTGCCCTTTCTTATCTGTGGGATGGTCATGACACTGTTGTTCGGCAAAGTGGCTGTGTACCAATATGCGGGGTTGCAACTGGGACGGCAATGTGGTGTCGGGATTTTGCAGAAGCCAATCATATCGCTGCTCGTTGGATTTGTTTTATTCTGCCCGCTTTATATGGTGCCCATCCTTGGGTTTGTATTGTGGAGTGTGATGATTCCCATGGGCATCGGTGCAGTGCTCCTGGCTATTGGAGGAAATTTCAAACGGGAGACAGTGTCTGCTCCTGTCACTTCAGTTCCACCAGTGACTCCTCTTGGTTCAACACAAGCGACAGAACCACCTGCATCGGCGAGCATACCACCGGTGGTGCCACTTCCGACCAGTTCCGAATTGGCTTCCCTGCCTCGTGCCACCTTCTGGCAGCGAACGGCGGCTACGGCACTGGACCTGGTCCTGGTTTTCATACTCACTCGCATGGTGCAGTTTACTCCCATGCCACTGATTCTGTGGTCGATCTATCATGTTGTTATGTGGACATGGAAAGGGACCACCATAGGAGGGATTGTGGTGGGGTTGAAGATGGTACGACAGAATGGTGCTCCAATTACCTGGCAGGTTGCCACGGTCCGTTGCCTCGCGGCATTCCTTTCTGCAGCAGCCCTTGGTTTCGGATTCTTTTGGGTGGCGTGGAGTCGGGAGCGTCTTGCCTGGCACGATACCATTGCGGGGACTATGATCGTCAAGGTTCCCAAGAGTGTTCCTTTGGTTGTCCTATAACTGTTCCTGATTTTGGACCTTCAATGCGCCGACCGCGTGAGAAACGCGCAGGCGCATTTTTTGTCGTTGGTGCATTCCCGGGCGAGTCGATATGTGGACAGAACGCAGGAAAACGCAGGAAAACGTTGACAGACAGTATGTTTCAAAATATTCTGGCACAAATCAATTCCACCTATGAGATTTGGCATCAACACATTTCTGTTTACCTCGCCGTTTACCAATGAAAGCACGGGGTTGTTCAAGACCATCAAAAGGTTTGGTTTCGACACGGTGGAACTCGCCATCGAAGACCCATCTCATATCGATCCGTTGTTTATCAAGAAGGAGTTGGATCGTCACAAGCTTGTGTGTGGTTCGATGTGTGCGGCGTTGGGGCCTGACCGGGATCTGCGTGGCAATGCCGAGCAGCAACACAATGCGATGGACTACTTCATGCGTCTCATGGACCAGATGGAGGTGTTGGAATGCAAAACCTTGATGGGCCCCGTTTATTCAGCCGTGGGGCGGGCCGAGTATGTTCCCGACAAGGAGAAGAAGTCCCAGTGGAAGCTCGTGGTGTCCAACCTTAAAAAGGTCTGCCGGCATGCCGAGAAACACGACATGGTCATAGCCATGGAACCGCTGAACCGGTTTGAGACCGACTTTATCAATACGGTGGATCAAGCCCTGGTCATGATCAAGGATGTCAACAGTCCGGCCCTGCGTCTCCTGTTGGACACCTTTCACATGAACATCGAGGAAAAAGATCCCGTCAAGGCCATCCTCAAGGCAGGCAACCGGCTTGCTCATTTCCATGCCAGCGGTAGCGATCGGGGGTGTCCCGGCCATGACCATATCGACTGGAAGTCGATTGGCAAGGCATTGCACAAGATCCACTATCACGGCGATGTGGTGATCGAATCCTTCACACAGGACATCAAAATCATTGCGAAAGCGGCTGCAATCTGGCGTGACATTGAGCCCAGCCAAATGGACATAGCCACCAAAGGGCTCAAGTTTTTGAAGAAAGCTTTTAAATAAACGTGCTTCTTGGGGAGTCTATTTACCCATGGCAGGGTGCCCAGAGGCATCTGTTGGATATCAGGCAACTATTGAAGAATACTATGAAATATTGGAAAATATTAATCGCTGCGGCCATGACCGCCGGCCTCACGCTCGCACTTCAAGCCGCTGATGATGAAGCTGGCTTTAAGAAAATATTTAACGGACGCGATCTGACTGGCTGGGATGGGAATCCGGCTCTCTGGTCGGTGCGTGACGGCGCCATAACTGGTCAGACGACCCCAGAGAAACCGACCAAAGGCAATACCTTCATTATCTGGCGGGGTGGCGAAGTGGCTGATTTTGAGCTTCGCCTCCAGTTCAAGATTGTGGGCAACAACGATGAAAAGTGGGGTAATTCAGGTATCCAATATCGAAGCAAGGACAAGGGAAATTGGGTGGTCAACGGTTATCAAGGGGATATGGAATGCGGCACGTCGTATACTGGCATTCTCTATGAAGAAGGTGGGCGAGGCATTCTGGCTCTTCGAGGTCAAAAGGTGGTTGTGGGTGCCGATGGGAAGGCCAAGGAAGTGGGTACAGTGGGGACGAGCGACGAGATCCAAAAAGCCATCAAAAGCGAGCAATGGAATGACTATGTTATTATTGCTCAGGGGAACCATCTGATCCACAAGATCAATGGACACGTCACCATGGAGTTGACCGATGACCAGCCGGAGAAACGGGCGGCATCGGGGATTCTGGCGTTTCAGTTGCACGCCGGTAAACCGATGACTGTGCAATTTAAGAACATCCGCATTAAAAACCTGGATTCGAAGTCCAAGTAGGATAGTTGTTCGATTACCGTCGAAGAACGCAAACCACTTCGGTGTGGTTTGCGTTTTTTGTCTTTCAATGGCGGTTTAATTTCCGGATGATCCACAACCGAATCCACATTTGAATATGAGTATATCGCAATATTTTAGCCATGAACCCATGAAGATGGCTTTTGCATCCGGCCTGATCGCCTTGAGCGTCATATGCAGCCAGGGCGGCGAATCATTTGTTCACCTGAAGGCCGTGCCCTTCAACCAGGTGGAGATTAAAGATGCGTTCTGGTCACCGCGCAGGGAGACCAACCGTCTGGTTTCCATTCCTCACAACATCAAGATGTTACAAGATGCTGGGAACATCAAAAACTTCGAATTGGCTGCTGCCGGAGCCCGTACGGGGTATTCGGGGCCGGTGTTCATGGACAGCGATTTGTACAAGGGGATGGAGGCTGCCGCATATTCCCTTGCGACACAACCGGATCCAGAATTGGACAAGACCTTGGATGGCATCATTGCCAAGATAGCCGCGGCGCAGATGCCGAATGGCTACTTGAATACGCATTTCCAGGTCAACGACCCCGATCACAAGTGGACAAACCTGCGCGATTGGCATGAACTGTATTGTGCGGGGCATTTGTTCGAGGCAGCGGTGGCCCATTTCCAAGCCACAGGCAAGCGGAGTCTATTGAACGTGGCCATAAAGTTGGCGGATCACATTGACTCCGTATTTGGCGAGGCTCCAGGCAAGAGGTTGGGGTACCCGGGGCATCCTGAAATTGAATTGGCACTGGTCAAACTTGCGCGGGCTACAGGCGAACAGCGGTATTTCGAACTCGCCAAGTTCTTTGTCATGAACCGTGGAAAGAAATTCTTTGCCACAGAACATAACACGCCCCTCAATGAATACGATGGAAGCTATTGGCAGGATGACATGCCGATCTTTGATCATCGCAACATCAAGGGGCATGCGGTGCGGGCGGCTTACCTCCTTTCCGGCACGGTGGATGTAGCATCGGAGACCGGTGATGAGCGTCTTCTCAAGATGGTGCGGCGGGTCTGGCGCAATACGACGGAAAAGCAGATGTACGTTACAGGGGGCATCGGGCCTTCCGCAAGCAATGAAGGATTTACAGAAGATTACGATCTCCCCAACCTGACCGCTTACCAGGAAACCTGTGCGTCGGTTGCCATGGCGCTTTGGAACCATCGGCTTGCCTTGCTATACGGTGACGCCCGGTACGCCGACATGGTGGAACGCTCGTTATACAACGGTGTTCTGGCCGGGATGGCGCGTGATGGGACTAAGTATTTCTATGTGAATCCTCTGGCCAGCTCAGGCAATCACCATCGTTCAGGTTGGTTCGGATGTGCTTGTTGTCCTCCCAATGTGGCTCGCACACTTGCGTCCTTGGGGGGGTATGTGTATGCCACCTCGGATGATTCCCTATGGGTTAATCTGTACGTCCAAGGGACGGCTCGCACACAGATCAAGGGAACCGAGGTCAAGCTGGCGGTCGAAACCGATTATCCGTGGGACGGCAGGATCACTTTGCGTCCCACGTTGGCTCAGCCGACGGCATTTGAACTGCGGCTCCGTATACCCAGTTGGTGTGCAGATGCCAGGCTGACCGTCAATGGGCGGGACGTGAAGAGCCTGGTTACCGACAAAGGCTACGCCGTGGTTTCCCGCACCTGGAAGTCGGGAGACACCGTCAAACTCAATCTCGACATGCCAGTGCGCCGGGTGGCAGCGCATCCCGGTGTGAAGGAAGATACCGGGGCATTGGCCATTCAGCGGGGGCCCTTGGTCTATTGTCTGGAGGAATGTGACAATGGGGAACACCTATCGGAGATTGCCCTTCCTGCGCAGGCTGAGTTAAAGGCCCGCAAGGATGCGAGTCTGTTGGGCGGTGTTGTTGTGATTACGGGGGAGGGTTTTATAACTCCAGAGCTCGACTGGAATCACAAATTATACCAGGCCCAGGCTGGTCGGCAGACTCTGCCCATCAAGGCCATTCCCTATTATGCATGGGACAATCGACAGGCTGGTGCCATGAAGGTCTGGATGCCGGAAGTGCCTCCGGTGCATGCGGTGGGTGGTTTGGAACAGAAGGCCAAGGTTGCGATGTCGTTCAAAAATTCCAACTGCCAGCCGCAGGGCATCAATGATGGCATTGTGCCCAAAAAATCCGGTGATCAACCGGCAGCCGTCTGCCATTGGTGGCCACACAAAGGCAGCACCGAATGGGTGCAGTATTCATTCAAGAAGCCTGTAACGATCAGCGGATCGAGTGTATTCTGGTTTGACGATACTGGTCATGGGTCCTGCCGTTTGCCGGAAAGCTGGAACCTTCAGTATCTGGAAGGCAACACATGGAAAACCGTGAATGGTGTTTCCGCCTATCCTGCAGAACTGGATCAATGGGCCAGAATAACGTTCGATCCTGTCACCGCCACTGCTTTCCGGATTGAAGTGAAACTCAAGCCTGATTGGGCGGGTGGGATTCACGAATGGACTTTGAGCACCCCTGAAGACGAATAATCACTGGCCATCAAGGGTTAATACTCAGGTGATCTCAACAACAAGGTCCTGTCCATCATGCATGGGCGGGACCTTGTTTTATTCATCGATCCAATGGGAGGTTGGAACAGGGAATGCAAAGGAGTGTTTGCGAGGGGAAACGATGCACCCAAAACAAACAAGCCAGGGTTTTGACCCTGGCTTGTTTCTGCGAAAGGCTGAAATCGTTGACCGTTTAGCGGCGGTCCTTGACCTTCAACTGATACGGGCGTGACAACACACTGTTGGACCTTGCAGGTCCGAAGGCGTTGTATTCATACATAAATTTATAACGATAATTCAAGATCTCCTTGTCCGCCGGTACAGGGACCAGGGTGTCCCAACGATTCTTGACCTTGGGGGTGGGCTGCATCGGATACAACTCCGTGCCGATCATGACAAAGGGCTGGATGGTTTCCTTGCGGATGGTCTGTTGGGAGCTTTCCCATTTCACGCTCAGCTCATATTGGCCTGAGGCGTTACGCCACGTCTGCTGAGGCGACAAATTTGTGACGTTGGTCTGGCAACCAGCCAGAACCAGCGGCAAAAGCACCAAAACCAAATACTTCTTAAGTATGCGCATGGCACTATAGTGGCAAACCCATTTCAAATTGGCAAGTTGGTTTTCCGGTGATTGCCATCGCTTCCAGAGGACGATATTATAAAGATATGGCACACAATGTGGTTCAAGCGACGCTGCCAGGAATTGAAAAGGAACAGAAGACGGCGAGCCGGGAGACGATGGAACCCGGATACATGGTCATTTGCTGGAATGATCCAGTGAACCTGATGGATTATGTCACCCATGTTTTTCAGATGGTGTTTGGTTGGAATCGACAGAAGGCTGAACTCCATATGATGCAAGTGCATCAACAGGGAAAGAGTGTGCTGGTCCGGGATTCCCTTGAACGGGCAGAGCATTATGTGCATCAACTGCATGGCTATTGTTTGCAGGCAACCTTGGAGCGGGAATCGTGAAAAGGGTGGAGGCTTCCTCCGAGGCCCTGGTCTTCCACCTCAACGGAGGCGAGCGCCTGCTATTACGCAAGGCGCTGCAATTGTACCCGATGGTTCCGGCCTCCCATCATCGTGTGAGCCGTGGCGCAGTTTGCTCCGTGATCATTGAATCCCAGCACATTCTGGATGAAGCCATGGCGGAACAGAGACTGTGCTACAAACGGAAGATCGATGCGTTGTTTCGGCCAGGTGGTTGTTTGAAGAAAACACCGGAAGGCTATCACCTGATCCTGAGCGCAGCAGATTGCGAGTGGCTGCTGCAGGTTCTTAATGATGTGCGTGTGGGATGCTGGCTTGAATTGGGTTCACCCGAGGAAGGCCAGGAGCCCACACCTCCATCGTCCTCCCGAGGGATGCGCCTGAAGTTGATCATGGATGCCTGTGCCTATTTCCAATATCACATGATCAAAGGGTGAGACGGCATGGGGGGGCGCAGTCCGGGATGAAACTTGTGACGAACAGGAACGTGCGACCCATCGCGGACGGACGGAATGACGGGTTAAGGAACTGATGGGCGAGTCGATCAATATTTTCGTTTGCCTTTCCTTTTATTGTGCGCTGCACAATTTTCAATGGATGATGTTGAAACTTGCCTTTCATGGAAAGGCAAGTCATAATAGAGGCCGATGTGCGCGGAACGAATGGAATATGATCTTGCGGTGTTGGGAGCAGGGAGTGGTGGCTATGCTGCCGCGCGGACTGCGGTGCGGGAGGGGTTGAAGGTGGCTCTGATTGAAGGGGGAACCGAGGTGGGGGGCTTGTGCATTCTGCGAGGTTGCATGCCTACCAAGGGCTTGCTCTACGCGGCAGAGGTATTGCATTTGTCCCGTCGCGGATCCATATGGGGATTGGAACCCGGTCTTATCGGGTACGATTTTGAAAAAGTGCAGGCACGCAAGGACGCCATGATCGAGGGGTTCGCAGCCTACCGTCGCCAACAACTTGCAGAGGGGCCTTTTGCATTCATACGTGAACATGCACGTTTTTTGGACGAACACACCCTGGCGTTGGAAAGTGGAGGTGAACTGACAGCACGCCATTTTGTCATTGCAACAGGGTCGATTGTTCCTCCGCCCAAGTTGCCCGGTCTCAAAGAGGTTGGTTATTTGACAAGTGATGGCGCATTGACGCTTAAGCAACCACCTCGGTCATTGATTGTCCTGGGGGGAGGGCCCGTGGCGGTGGAGTTGGCGCAGTTTTTTGCACGTTTCGATGTCAAAGTGACATTGGTGCAGCGCAGTGAACACCTGTTGAAGATGATGGATGATGATGCCGGAGAGGTGGTGGAAACTGTGCTTCGGGAAGAGGGGGGCACTGTATTCACAGGTACACGGCTCATTCAGGCTTACGCCGAGGGGGAAATGAAGGGTGTGGAGTTCGCTCACCAGGGGCAGACGGTTCGAGTTGCCGCGGAAGAGATACTTTGTGCCCTCGGGCGCACGCCCAACACACAGGCGCTGGGTTTGGAGAATACGGGTGTCTTCACTGAGAATGGAAGGATCCTGGCGAACACAGAAATGCAGACAACGGCGCCACATGTTTACGCCGCCGGTGATTGCACGGGCCCTCATGAAATCGTTCATGTCGCCATCCAGCAGGGCGAAATCGCAGCATACAACATCACGCATCCCACCCATATGCGCAGCATGGACTACCGGCTGCTATGCCAGGTGGTCTTCAGCGATCCTCAAGCTGCACATGTTGGCCTTACAGAAAAGGAAGCGCGCGCCCAGGGAGTTGAGTATATTGATGCCAGCTATCCCTTCAATGACCATGGGAAATCCATTCTCATGGAGGCCCTGCATGGATTTGTAAAACTGCTGGCCAATCCGCAAACAGGCGAAATCCTCGGCGGTTCTGTGGTTGGACCCTGCGGTGGAGAATTGATCCACGAGATTGTGGCGGCGATGCACAAGCGCATGACCGTGTCGGAACTGGCTTGCATGCCACACTATCATCCGACGCTTGCAGAAATATGGACGTATCCTGCGGAGGAATTGGCCGAGAAGGTGGCTGGTCGCTGAACGTCCTTTCTGAAAAATCGGGTGACTCACTTGCAATTTGGTGGCTTTATATTAATGTAAATACCAATTATACTGCTGTCACCCGAGGCAGTTCGAAGTCAGTGGTGGCCCAGATCAGGGTGATCGAGGCGAATGGGTGGCATGTGGTGTTGAACAATGAAATGAAGGCATATGGCATATCAATACACCAATAAGCAGGAGTCCTTGCTCGCGAAGGTCAAAGGAAAGACTGGTAAAATATCCGACAAGACACACGAGGAGCATCTCAAGCTCTATACCGGGTATGTGAACAAGACCAATGCGATTCTTAAGGAAATTGAGGAACTACAGAAGAATCTCGATCCCGCAAATCCCGCGCAAGCCAACCAGATTTTCAGTTCCTTGCGGTCACTCAAGGTTGACTTTTCCTTTGCGCTGGGGGGAGTGGTCAATCACGAGATTTATTTTAGCGTGATGGGCGGCAAGGGCGGGGTGCCCACGGGCAAGGTGGCCGAGCTTATCAATCAAAGTTTCGGCAGCTTTGAGGCTTACAAGAAGGATTTGAAGGCTACGGCGATTTCTGCGCGTGGTTGGGCGTGGACAGTGTTTGATCCCGCAAGCGGACGCCTTTTCAACCATCTGGGGGATTCGCAGAACACGTATTCTGTATGGGGGATGGTGCCCATTCTCGCGCTGGATACCTACGAGCATGCTTACTATGCGGATTTTTACACTGCGCGTGCCGGCTATATCGACGAGTTTTTCAATTGCATCGATTGGGATCAGGTCAATGCCTATCTCAAGTAATCGCAGAAGCATATACCATGAGCGCGACAGCAAGGCTGTCGCGCTTTTTTGCTTTCATGCCTGCGAGACGCACTTTGAGCATTGCTATTGGGCGAGGATATATTATGGGAGACGGGAGTAATTATGGCAGTTCGTTATAAGGATTATTACGAGATACTGGGCGTGCCGAGAAACGCCACCCAGGAGCAGATACAAAAGGCCTTTCGCAAGTTGGCGCGCCAATATCATCCAGATGTCGCCAAGAACAAGGCCGAGGCCGAGGAGAAATTCAAGGAAATCAACGAAGCGAACGAGGTGCTTGCAGATCCTGAAAAGCGCCGCAAGTATGACTCTCTGGGCGCTGATTGGAAGCAAGGAGCTGATTTTCGTCCCCCGCCGCAATGGGGCGCGCCGCCAGGACCGGGTACATGGCACGAGGCTGGTCCGGAGAGTTACGAGTTTGAGTACGGTGGCACGGGCTTTAGCGACTTTTTCGAGCAACTATTCGGTTCCATGAGGGGGGGAGGCCATGGGATGCAATTCGAGTCCGAGGCGGACGAGGAATTTGCCAACCATCGTGGCCGGGATGTCGAAGGAGAGGTATTCATTACACTTGAGGAGGCGGCCCATGGATCCGTGCGGACTATTTCTGTGAGGCATCAGGATCCCTGTGAACGATGTCATGGCACGGGGCGGATTGGCCCCAGAAAGGTGTGTCCCGCCTGTGAAGGTCAGGGCTACGCCACGCGCACAGAGCAGCATCAGGTCAAAATCCCTGCCGGTGTACACGAAGGACAAAAGCTGCGCCTGGCCGGTCGTGGTGAATTGGGGCAGGGCAGGGGAGCGGCTGGCGACATTCTTTTGAGGGTGCGTTTCACCCGGCATCCGGAGTTTCGGACTGAAGGGGACGATCTCTTTCACGAAGTCGATCTGGCTCCCTGGGAGGCGGTTCTTGGCGCCGATGTATCCATTCCCACCCTGGATAAGCCAGTCAATATCAAGATACCTGCAGGCTCACAAAATGGCCAGCGCCTGCGCGTTCGAGGCAGGGGATTGCCGATGCGTGGGGGTGGGGCGGGGGATTTATATGTGGTGATCCGTGTCGTGGTGCCACAAAAAATCTCGGAACGTGAACGCAACCTGTGGCAGCAGATCAGCCGGGAATCCACCTTCAAACCACGCGATTAAGCCATGGTGCCGCTACGCGACGACATCCCTGCCAGACGTTTTCCTTGGGTGACGGTGATGATCATCGCTGTGAATGGCCTGGTGTTTGGGGGCGAATTAAGCCTGGGACGAGAATTGGAACGATTCCTTTTTGAATACGGAATCGTTCCGGCGCGCTATACGCGATGGGAGGTGGCACAGTTCTTTGGGCTGTACGAACAGGCCATTCCGTTTTTTACCAGCATGTTCCTGCATGGAGGGTGGCTTCATTTGTTGGGTAACATGTGGACCTTGTGGGTCTTCGGAGACAACGTCGAGGATAAAATGGGCCGCGGCAAGTATCTGTTGTTTTATCTGGTCAGTGGGTGTGTATCCGCCTGGCTGCATATTTTGACTAACACAGGGTCGGTGGTGCCCACCATTGGGGCTAGCGGGGCGGTGGCCGGCGTGATGGGTGCCTATGTATTCAGTTTTCCTCGGGCCCGCATCACAACGCTCATCCCTCCCTTTTTCCTTGGGCCGTTCTTTGTCCTGCCTGCGGTCTTTTTTCTGGGGTGGTGGTTCCTGCTTCAATTTTTTAATGGCACGCTCAGCCTATTCGCCGATCAATCGCGTATAGCCGGCATTGCATGGTGGGCGCATGTGGGAGGTTTCGCCTTTGGTGTGGCAGTTGCAGCGATGATAAAGAATCGGGGCATTCGTAGACACCCCGATTACATCGATGTTTGAAGGTTCTTAAATCTCTAAAAACAATTCGTGGGATAGACCAGACGATAGAAAACGCTGCCAATCGCAGCATCCAATGAATTAAGAGTGGTTTTGACCTGATACCAAAAGCTGGACAGATCATGAGCGGGGTCCGCCATGGAGTTGATCTGTTCATCGCTCAATCGGCTCTTCTTCATCGATTCTGCTGTCTTTCTTTACAGCACAACTCTCCTTTGGCCATGTCCACTTTTTCGGGGTTAGATTAAACGGGTGCATGTTGTTCGATTTAATGTTGGCTTAATATGATACGGGTTAATGTGTTGTGAGTTAGTGGCGTTTTATGGCGTGTCAGCGAGCCATGATTTTACTATGCTCGATGCCGTTGAGCAAAAAGCACCCATGAGATTATTGGTTGTGGAAGACGAACCGCGTTTGCAGCGCAATTTGGCCAAGGCTTTGCGTGAGGAGGGCTATGCTGTGGATACCGCAGACGACGGGGAGGATGGTCTCTTCAAGGCGGAAGCATGTGAGTATGATGCCATCATACTCGATGTCATGCTCCCCAAGCTCGATGGCTGGGACTTGCTGAAGCGGCTGCGCAAATCAAGATCGACGCCCGTTCTCATGCTTACAGCGCGTGACGCATACAGCGATCGTGTGCGAGGCTTGGACACCGGGGCGGATGATTACTTGATCAAACCATTTGATTTGTGCGAATTGCTTGCGAGAATTCGCGCCCTGATTCGCCGCAATGCGCACAAAACAACCAATGTCATCGAAATCGGCGATACGACGCTTGATACACGCGCCCGGACGGTTATGCGCGGAGGGTACCCCATTGTGCTGACTGCACGTGAATATTCCATTCTTGAATACCTTGCCGTGCATCGTGGCGAGGTGGTATCCCGCTCGGAGTTATATGAACATCTTTTTGATGAAAACGATGATACGCTATCGAATTTGTTGGACGTTCACATCTTTAGTATCCGTAAAAAGCTAGGATCTGAGATCGTTGCTACAAGGAGGGGACAGGGCTACTGCATCGAAAAACAACCCTTCTCATGATAATAAAATCCATCAAATGGCGCCTGCTCTTGTGGATGGCGTGTTTTCTGACTCTGATACTCGCCGGCCTGGGTATTGCCGTGTATGAAATTCATCTGACAAAGCTTATCGGCCAGTTTGATGAAGAGTTGCGTCAGCGCATTGTTAGAATTGGCACAGTACTGCACGCCCCTCCGTTTCCGATCGATATGGACCAACCGCCTCTCCTTTCAGAGCAGAGTGGCAATCCACCTCCGCCAATCGATCAGAGTTTTGGTGAACCACCAGATTCGCATTTGCCACCCCCAGAGTTGGTGTTTGGCCCTCGAGATGATTCAGATATGGCTCTGCATGCCCGGGAGTTTGAGGAACCACCCGATGAGCAGGGCAAGCCCCCCATTGAAAGAAGAGTTGGCAGGCTGCCCGAGGCGCCTTCCTTTGAAGAATCTGGCGTGCGTGTGGCACAGCTCGTGAATAGCCTCCAAAGTCTGTTTAACGAAACCAATACTGGCGGCTTTTATTATATCGTCTGGAGACGGATGAATAATACCCCCCTTGTTCAATCCACCAACGCACCTGCAGATGTGATCCGTCCAAAGCCAGCCCATAAGGACACGGGGACGTACATGCGGAATCGTGGTTCATTCCGCGAGGCGTATCATGCCACGGAGCGTGGTGACTGCATTCTCATCGGAAGAAGCATGGCACCTGAGTATGCCAATGCACAGCGGTTTGCCGGGTGGCTTGGGCTTGGCGGACTCGTTGTGGTGGCGATGATTCTGACCGGCTCCTGGTGGCTACTTGTTCGTGCGCTGATGCCGGTGGAGAAAATCAGTGCTGCCGCACTCAAGATATCCTCCGGTGATCTTTCTCAGCGCATTAGCGTTGCGGAAACAGAAAGTGAACTCGGCAAGCTCGCCGTCGTTTTGAACTCCACCTTTGAACGACTCGAAACCGCATTCGCTCAACAAAAACAGTTCACTTCCGATGCCTCACACGAGCTGCGCACGCCAATCGCCGTCCTGATCTCGGAAACGCAGACAATGCTTTCCCGCGACCGCCGCCCTGATGAATACCGCGAATCCATGTCGGTCTGCCTTGAGACTGCACAGAAAATGCGTCGTCTCACGGAATCATTGCTCGAACTGGCCCGTTTGGATGCCGGCCAGGATAAACTGCGCATGGAACGCAACAATCTGCCGGCCGTTGTCCTGGAGTGCGTCGAGTTTGTTCGGCCCCTGGCCACTGAACGCAACGTGCATATTCATTGTGATTTGAAGCCTGTGGAGGCTGTGTGTGATGCCAGTCGCATGGCACAGGTGGTCATAAATCTGCTGACCAATGCGATTAAATACAATAAGGAAGGCGGGAGCATTCATATCTCAACGAGCGCCAATGATGGAACCGCGATTTTGACGGTGGCCGACACGGGGCTGGGGATTGCCTCCCATGACTTGCCACGCGTGTTTGAACGTTTTTATCGCGCGGACAAATCACGTTCCACTGGGGGGAACGGCTTGGGACTCTCCATTTGTAAAGCCATCGTATCCGCCCACGGCGGCACAATTGACGTTGCCAGCGAAGAAAACAAAGGGACAACATTCACAGTTGTTTTATCCAATGCATCCGTCATGCGGCAATGAGGGCGGCCGGTTCCACGAATCTTGTTTCATGAATCAACTCAGGGGCATGACCAGGCGCACCAAAGTGCCTGGACCCTTTCGTGGGCCAATGTGAAAACCGCCGCGAATGGCCATCATGCGCCTGCGCATGCCGCGTAAACCGTTGCGGGCAAGGAGCGTTTTTTCATCCAGTTCGGGCAGACCCTTTCCGTTGTCTTCAATCTCAATGACAAGGTTGTTTTGTTCATTGATCTCAACATGGAGCCAGACTTCGCTGGCCTTGGCGTGGCGGACGATATTCGTGATCGCTTCCTTGAAGGTCAGGTACACGTTGTGACGATGATCAGGCTGGATGGATATGTTGGGTGTCTGTTCGGGAACATCCATACGATACCGAAGCCCCGCGACTGCCAGGTAGTCCTGGGCATATTTGCAGAGGTAGTTTACTAGGCTTTCCAGAGTGTCATTCGATGGATTCACCGCCCAGACAATCTCATCGAGCGTGCGCGTGGTGTCCCGGGCAGTTTGGCGGATTTGGCGGGAGTGCGCCTCCACATCGTCGGGATAGTCCTTGTCACTGGAAATCAACTCTCCCAGCAGGGCCATCTGGGTGAGGCTGGCGCCAAGCTGGTCATGGATGTCCTGGGCGATGCGTGAGCGTTCTTTCTCGAGGGCTTCCTGCTGTTTCATGGTCTGGAGCTGGCGCTGCAGTTTCTGCGTCGACAGGAAATGCACGACTGCGCTCACGGCTCCGATCAAAAGTAGAATGGTTGCGCCAATGAACCACCATGTGCGCCAGAAGGGGGGCTGGACCGTCACATTCAACGTGGGCCCATTCTCATTCCAGACCCCATCTTCATTACAGGCCTGCACATGAAAACTGTAATTCCCGGGGGGCAGCTTGGTGTAGGTGGCCACTCCCTGACCGCTTAATTCATTCCAACGCGATTCATATCCATCCATACGGTATTTGAACCGGCGCAGTTCTGGTGCGGCCAGATTGATGCAGGTGAAATCGATCTTGATCCGCTCCTGGGAAGCGGTAAGGACGAGATCGTTCGTGAAACCGGATTTCAGATTGTTGGTGGATAGGTTCCGACCGTCAATCATGACGGATTCAATAACGATGGGAGGCGGGATGGGGTTGGGACGAAGCTGGTCTGGGCGTACGGTCACCAATCCTGCGATGGTGGGGAAATGAAGCCGTCCGTCCTGTCCGCGCCATCCAGAGGGCTGGCTCCCTGTGGTGCATTCCAGCGTGGGCAAACCATCCTCCTTGCGGTAGACGCGGCAGATGAGGGTGGCCGCTGAGCCCCGGGCCAATTCATCCAAATCGCGCTTAGCCACGCGCATGATGCCCGCATTCGACCCTATCCACAGATTGCCCAGCCCATCATCGACGAGATATCCGATGCTGTTACTGGCAAGCCCTTCGCGAGTGGTGCACCGGGTCCAGCGGCCATTCTGGTAGCGTATGAGACCACTTCCCGGTGTTCCAATCCACAGAACGCCATCAGGATCGGCCAGCAGCGAGGAAATGTCATTGCTGGGGAAACCGTCTGTTTTGCGAAAGGCCGTAAATTTGCCGTTGGCAAGTCGGTTCAAACCTCCCCCCACAGTTCCGATCCATAAATTACCCTCTGCATCGTCCACGATGGCCCGCACCTCGTGAGCAGACAGACCGTCTTGTGTGGTGTAAACCGTCCATTTGTCTTGCTCCCGGCAAACGAGACCATTCTGGGTGCCGAACCAGAGTCTGCCTTTACGATCCTGAAAAATTGCTGAGACAACTCGTTGCACGGCATCAGGCCCCATGACCCGTTCAAAACGGTTGCTCTGATACCGGAAGAGGCCAGCCCCCCAGGTGCCGCACCAGATCGTGTGGTCACGATCTTCCAGCAATGACCAGGCATATAGATTTACCAGACCGTCCTGTGGGCCAAAGGTTTTGAGCGTATCGTTGCGCCAACGGACCACGCCTCCTCCAATCAGTGCAATCCACACATTACCGGATCCATCCTCACAGACCGACTGGACGGCATTACCCGGCAGTCCGCGTGAATTGTCCAGTACTTCGAAATATTGACGGCGCAAGCGATTAAGCCCCCCGCCATCCGTACCCACCCAAAGATTGTCCTCCCGATCCACGCAAAGAGACAACACGACATCGCGTGATAGTCCCTTGCTGGCAGAGAGCCACGAGGCCCTTCCTTCCGCATCAAACCAGAAGAGTCCCACTCCCAGCGTGCCGACCACGAGGTTGCCCTTACGATCCTCACATACGGCGGATACGGGAGCGCGACCCCAGGGATACAGACCATAATCATGTTCCAGACCTTGAGGGCCCCATTTTTGGATGCGGCCGTCGGCCAGACGCCAGGAACCACCATTTTTTCGGGCGAGGATGGCATCCAGGCGTGCAATGGGCGCATTGGATGCTATGGGTAATTCCAGGGAGCCGGGCACGGGAGCACCCTTAATGAGGGCGAGCCGATTGTCAGCGCTGATCCACATGGAACCGGCGGATTCGGTAACAATGAACCGTGCGCTTGCGGACCGTTCCAATGCAAATACAGACACATCGAACTTGTCGTTGGCATAGCGCCACACCTGTCCATCCATGGTATAAAGCCAAATCGAACCATCGGGTGCCTCACATATGGAAGAGAGGCGTTTGTCGGAAGAGCCCTGGCCAATGGGAAGGGAAACCAGTTGCCCATCTTTGAGATAGGCGACACCGCCGCTTTCGGTGCCAATCCATAAACGACATTGGGAATCTTCAAACAAGCGTACGATGCGGCTGCTGTTCAAACCTGAGGTGTTGCTTTCATCGAACACGGTGAACCGCAGCCCGTCAAATCTTACCAGGCCATTGAGAGTGCCAAACCACAAGTAACCATCCCGCGATTGCAGAATGGTTGTGACCGTGTTTTGGGGCAGACCATGATCTGTGGTCCAATAACGGACGCTGTATGGACTGCCAGACATCGAAGCCGCATCAGTGGCGGCGATCAAGCCCGCGGTCCACACATACATCCAGAAGCACACCAGGAACCTGAGTTTCAGGGGCATGGCCCATTGTTTTTTGCCAGGCCGTTCGTGTAAAGACATTTGTGAGGTGCCCGTCCGTGGATGTTCTGGTTCTGCACAGTCAATTTCCTGAGATCAGAACAAAGCTTCCTGGACGGCGAGGTGTTCCTTGCATTGCGGATAGGAGCCGGGTTAAACTCACTGGATAGCATACGGACTCCGGTGTGGTGCCGGTGTCTGCGAGGAAAAAAGGTTCAGTAAAAGAGAATACCCCATGCCTACCGCGATTGTACTTTTAAAGATAGATCACCGCAAAGTGACGGGCACAGCCGAGAAGCTTTTGGACATCCCTGAAATTACCGATGTTTATTCGGTGTCCGGCCGGTATGATCTACTGGTCATCATCAAGTGTGATTCCATTGATAAAATCGAATGCGTCATCACGGATCACTTGCTCAAAACCGATGGCATCGTTGATAGCGAAACGATGTTTGCTTTTCGCAGCTACGACAAACGGGAAGGGGGAAGGGCCATCGACGTGGATTAATGCGCTTGCAGCAACGGCTCAGGCAAGGTGGCAGGCGGTAAAGTGGCCTGCCCCGGTTTCTCGCCATGCAGGTAGAGACTCCCGGCAACGGGATTCCGCCAAGGGACAGCGAGGATGGAAGGGGCAACCCGGTGGTGGGTTCAATGGCGATGGCATGTCGCCAGAAATGATATGGCGCTGGTTTCGATTCCCTGAATCCAGTGTCGGAACCGCGGCCATCAATGCCCGGGTGTAGGGGTGATGAGGTTGAGCGCATAGGGTCCTGGCATCGGCCATTTCGACCATGCGCCCCAGGTACATGACCATGATGCGGTGACTCAAATGTTCAACAACGGCAAGGTCATGTGCAATGAATAACAGCGTCAGGTTTTGTCGTTCTCGAAGTTCGGCCAGCAAATTGATGATCTGCGCCTGAACGGATACGTCCAGGGCGCTTACCGGCTCATCGCACACAAGCAGTCTGGGGTTTACGGCCAATGCACGTGCAATCCCTATGCGCTGGCGTTGTCCCCCGCTGAATTCATGGGGATAGCGATCCGCGTGCTCTGCGCTCAGCCCCACCTGTTCCAGAAGATGCACAGCCAGTTGGTCACGCTCGTTCTGGGATGGAACCATTCCTTGGATCATGGCCCCTTCGGTAACGATTTCACGGATGGTTAAACGTGGATTGAGTGAGCCGAAAGGGTCCTGGAAGACCATTTGAATGAGACGCCGGTCCGTGTGATCGAACTTCTTGAGATCCCGGCCCTGGAAATGGATGGAACCTCCTGTTGGACGCGTAAGTCCTACAATGGTCCGGCCAAGCGTTGTCTTGCCGCAACCGCTTTCCCCCACCAGCCCCACGGTTTCACCTGGAGTTAATGAAAATGAAACGTCATCCACGGCTTTAACAGTGGCCGTTTTTCCCACCAGAAAGGATTGATGAACAGGAAAGTAAACCTGCAGGTTTGATACTTCCAATAGGGGGGCGCTGATTGTGCCGATGTTGGGGGAGGTTACTTGCATGTCTTCCACAATGGACAACGAATTTGATGATCATCCTCGATGGAGACCAGGGCCGGTTCGCGTTCCGCACATTGGGCTTGTGCGATGGAGCAGCGGGGATGAAACCGACAACCGGTCGGCATGGCACTGGGGCTTGGCACCTGTCCTGGAATGGCATCCAACTGAGCACGTTGTTCTCCCAGCCTGGGCATTGAGGCGAGCAGGGCCCGTGTGTAGGGATGTCGCGGTTGGTGGATCACAAGGGGGGCTGGACCTGTTTCAACGATTTGTCCCGCATACATGACCGCGATGCGGTCGGCAATCTTGCTGACGATGCCAAGATTATGGGTGATGAGCAGGATGCCCATGCTCAGTTGTTTCTTGAGATCCCCGAGCAGTTGGAGAATCTGGGCCTGGATCGTGACATCGAGAGCGGTTGTTGGCTCATCGGCCACCAACAGTTGGGGGCGCGATGCCAGGGCCATGGCAATCATCACACGCTGCTGCATGCCGCCGGAGAGTTGATGCGGAAAACTGTGGAATCGATCTTCAGGAGAAGCAATGCCAACACGCTTCAATAATTCAATGACTTCGGATTCAGTTGCATGTGTCGGGCGGTGTAATCGGAGTGTTTCAAGTATTTGCCGTCCTATCCCCATGACGGGGTTTAAGGAAGCTGCGGGTTCCTGAAACACATAGCTTACTCTGCCCCCGCGAACCGATCCAAGATCACCTTCAGCCATGGTTAAAACATCCTGGCCTTCAAGCATGATGCGCCCGGCCACATAACGGGCGGGTGGTGCAGGAGTCAAACGGGCAATCGAGAGGGCGGTCAGGCTCTTGCCCGAACCGCTTTCACCCACCAGACACAGCATTTCACCCTTGTCGAGTTGCAGGGATATTTGGCTCAGGACGCGGATAGCCTGGCTGCCTTCGCCAAATTCAAGGGTCAAATCATGGATTTCGAGCAGAGCCATTGCGTGGGAATATCAGGAGGAGCGTTTCGCTTGCGCACGCGAGGGCTGACTGGGCGCTGTCGTATTATTGTAGGCGACGATCAGGTATTTTTGGCGCAGTTTACGAAAACCAGTCTCGCCGTTTTTCCATGAGTCCGTGATGGCCCGGGCTGATCTGCCGCGTTCCATGGCTTTGCGAACCTCATCAGTGCCCATCACCTTGTCAAACATGTTGAAATTATGTCCGGCCTTGAGGGCCTCCTTGAATAGATCGCGTCCTGAGATCTTCCGAATGGCATCCCAGGTGTGGATATTGAGCCCCACCAGGGGGGCCTGGCTCGGGTTGGAGAATTCAATGCGTGCCGCCTTGATGGTATCTCCATTGTTCTTCTGATAGGAGAATGGGCGGAAACCCACCCCCGGCAATTGACACGCATTGAGGGCGGAGGAGAGTCGGGAGGCATCGAGCCACGGTGCCGATACACATTGAAAACGATAGGGTGATCCACCACCGATGTTTACCCCACCCAGTTCGCCCAGGACGCCGGTGGCGGCAAGATACATCGGAGTATCTCCAGACTGAACATTGGGTGACGTGGGAATCCATGCCAGACGTGTGTCGCGCCATACCATATTGCGGCGCCAACCCACCATGGGGATGACGGCAAGTTTGCAGCGGTTGGCAATCCAGCCCTCACCATTGATCATGCGAGCCAGTTCACCGCAGGTGAGACCATATACGTAAGGAACCTTCCACTGGCCGACATGTGAACGAAAACGTTCGTCTAGCATGGGCCCTTCCACGCGCATTCCACCTAGAGGATTGGGCCGATCCAATACCATGAATTCCACGCCCGCTGCCCCGCAAGCCTCCATGGCCAGTCCCATGGTGCTGATATAGGTGTAGGATCGAAGGCCGGTATCCTGGATGTCATACACCAGAATATCGATGCCCTGCAGCATGGAACGGGTTGGGGAACGCACCGGGCCGGGACCATATAGGGAATATACAGGAAGGCCGGTTCGGGAATCGGTGTGATTGCTGAACTCTTTTCCAGCGGGGACGGTCCCGTAGATGCCGTGTTCGGCAGCGAACAGGGCAACCAACTTCACCCCTTTTGCCCGCCGTAACACCGAGAGGGTTGTCTCTCCCTTGGAATTAACACCCGAAGGGTTGGTCAATAATGCCACGCGTTTACCCTTGAGGGCCTTGAAACCTGTGGCCGACAGTACGTCGATGCCCAGCAAGACTTGGGCGCCAGCTGGCATGGCCAACAGCCACCAAAGCAGGATCATGCATAATCCACGCGTCATTATGGGTATCAAATTATGAAGCCGTTCTAATTGAGACCAGCAAATAAAGCAGCGAATTTGGGGAGGGGATTCGTATGTCAGGGTGTGTGCGGGGCGTAACGCCGGGTTACGTGGTTGGTTTGCATATTGACGAACTTGGGAAATATTACCTTGAGTTGAGGGATTGTGAGTCGAGAAACGTATAAGGGGTGTTGACATGCTTGGGACCATTATTGAGTACTCTTTAAAGAACCGGTTTCTGGTTCTGGTAATCGCTCTGGCGCTGGTGGCGGGCGGTATTTATTCCCTTCGCCATATCCCCTTGGATGCCATTCCGGATCTGTCCGATACCCAGGTGATTATATACACCGAATGGCCGGGGCAGGCTCCCCAAATTGTCCAGGATCAGGTGACGTATCCCATTACCACCAAAATGCTTTCCGTTCCCGGTTCGCAGACGGTACGGGGTTATTCCTTCTACGGTTTCTCCTTTGTGTATGTTCTTTTTGAAGACGGTACGGATCCTTACTGGGCACGGAGCCGGGTCATGGAGTACCTTAATTCTCTGGGAACAACCCTGCCTCCGAAAGTCATTCCTTCCTTGGGCCCTGACGCAACCGGTGTGGGTTGGGCCTTCATGTATTCGCTGAATTCCACCAACCGCGATCTTGCCCAACTGCGCTCCCTTCAGGATTGGTATCTCAAATACCAGCTTTCTTCCGTCGAAGGCGTTGCTGAGGTCGCATCTGTCGGAGGCTTTGTCAAACAATACCAAGTCAGCGTGGATCCCAACCGCCTGCGTGCCTACAAGCTTTCGCTGGCCGATATCAGCATGGCGATCATGAAGAGCAACGGGGAGGTGGGGGGGCGTTCCGTTGAAATGGCTGAAAAGGAGTTCATTGTGCGGGTGCGGGGGTATCTCGAGGGCCTGGAGGATCTGCGTAAAGTGGCCGTGGGTGTAGGGACGGGGGGCACACCTATTCTCCTTGGGGAGGTTGCCGATATTCAATATGGGCCGGACATGCGCCGCGGAATTGCTGAATGGAACGGCGAAGGAGAAACAGTGGCGGGGATTGTTGTGGTCCGCTATGGAGCCAATGCCCTGCAGGTCATTCAGAAGGTCAAGGAGCGGTTGGATTCGGCCATGAAAAGCTACCCCGATGTCAAGCATAGCATAGCCTATGATCGTGGAGCCCTCATTCAACGTGCCGTTCGAACGCTGGAGGAAAAACTGATCGAGGAAAGCCTGGTGGTGGCCTTGGTATGTGTCGCTTTCCTCCTGCATTTTCGCAGTGCTCTTGTGGCGATTCTGGTGCTGCCCATCGCGGTGCTGATGGCATTTCTGGTCATGCATGCACAGGGTATCAGCTCCAACATCATGTCCCTGGGAGGCATTGCGATCGCCATTGGAGCCATGGTGGATGCCGTTATCATCATGATTGAAAATGCCCACAAGCACATGGAGAGGGAGGGGAATTCAAAAGGCCACTGGCAGATCATTCGTGATGCCTCCATTGAAGTGGGACCCACCCTTTTTTATTCCCTGCTTGTGATTACCGTTTCCTTCATTCCGGTGTTTACCTTGCAGGCGCAGGAGGGACGCTTGTTTAAGCCGCTGGCTTTTACCAAAACGTATTCGATGGCCTCAGCGGCTCTGCTCTCGATCACCCTGGCACCTGTGCTCATGGGTTACTTCATCCGGGGCCACATCAAACCGGAGGAGAAAAACCCCATCAACCGCGTGCTCATCTGGTTCTATCACCCACTGCTCGACTGGGTGATCCGCTGGCGATGGACCGTTCTTTTAACCGCTGGTCTGATTGTGACATGGGTCTTTTTCCCCTGGAATTGGCTTGTTACAGAAAGACTTCCGGAAGGGAAGGGGCGCGATTGGGCCGAACGCGTTGGCGCACTCTTTCCCTATCAAAATATTGGATCCGAATTCATGCCTCCACTCTACGAAGGCGATCTTCTCTATATGCCCACCACGTTCCCGGGCATTTCTGTGACCAAGGCCCGGGAGGTCCTTCAACAAACCGACAAACTCATCAAATCCTTTCCTGAAGTCCATCAGGTTCTGGGGAAGGTGGGGCGGGCTGAAACTGCCACGGATCCAGCACCTTTTGACATGATCGAAACCACCATCATGCTCAAGGACGAGAAGGATTGGCCGGCCGTTGATATCAGGGATGCCGATGGCAAGACAACGGCCCATCGCAAGCGCACCCCCGAGGAATTGGTGGAGGCGTTGAATGATGTCGTTCAAATGCCTGGTCTCAACAATGCATGGACCATGCCCATCAGAACACGCATCGACATGCTGGCCACGGGGATAAAAACGCCTGTTGGCATCAAGGTGTCTGGTTCGGATCTCGCTGTTTTGGAGGAGATTGCATCGGATATTGAGGTTCTCATTCGCCAGGTTCCTGGGACAGCCAGTGTGTTTGCCGAACGCACCATGGGGGGCAATTACATCGAGTTTCACGTTAACCGTGATGCCGTTGCGAGATATGGTCTCACGGTTGGTGCTGTGCAGGAGGTTCTGGAGGTGGCGTTGGGTGGAATGCCTCTGACCACCGTGGTTGAAGGTTTGGAACGTTACACGGTGAATTTGCGCTACAATCGTGATTTCCGTGAAAACATGGAGGCCCTTCGTGAGATCATGGTGCCCACCATGATGGGGGGGCAGGTTCCCTTGGGGCAACTGGCTCAAATCGATGTCGTTCGGGCCCCCATGGGGATCAAGAGTGAAGCGGCTGTGCCGAACGCCTGGATATACGTCGATGTTAAAAACATTGATGTTGGCACCTACATCGAGAAGGCACGCCGAGTGATCGAGGATGCCGTCGCACGGGGAATCATCAAGCTGCCCCAAGGCTATAATATCTTTTGGAGTGGCCAGTACGAGTATATGCAACGTGCGAAGCAACGTCTGCTGATCGTGGTGCCGTTAACCCTCCTGATCATTGTTCTCATCATTTTCCTTAACACCCAATCCTTTACGAAGACAGCGATAGTCCTCCTGGCTGTGCCCTTTTCATTGGTGGGGGCCTTTTGGATGATCTACCTCTCAGGGTATAATCTGAGCGTGGCAGTGTGGGTTGGCCTCATCGCCCTGGCAGGGTTGGATGCTGAAACCGGTGTGGTCATGTTGCTGTACCTGGACATGGCCTATGAGGAATGGCGTGGAAAAGGTAAAATGCTTACTTCAAATGACTTGCGTGATGCCATCTATCACGGCGCGGTAAAACGTGTGCGTCCCAAGGCGATGACAGCGGCGGTGATCATGGCTGGTTTGCTTCCGATATTGTGGAGCCATGGGGCTGGGGCTGATATCATGAAAAGAATCGCCACTCCCATGGTGGGCGGGGTGGTGACTTCCACTATAATGGAACTTGCTGTATATCCGGCCATTTTTTACCTTTGGCGTGCAAAACGGCTTCCTCCTTCCAAAGGTTAATCGATTAAGATTAATAAACCTCAGCAGAATAAGCATATACGTTTCACGGTCGATTTGGGTTCGTGTCGACATGCCGATAAAAAACATTGAAACATCTGCAAATGTTTGACGGATCGATACTTGTCCATGATATCGGATGATTCGCTAGAATTCACGCTTGCAATGGCGGCATTCCCTTTTAACTTTGCTGTCATGTCTGATTTCCAAGCGGTTTTGCAGGATTCCCAAAAAACCTCCAAAAGTGGCACCGCCAGTGGCCAATCTCTTCCAGATTGGTTTGGCGAGGCTCATCCTTTTACCCGTCGCCATATCGGACCTGGATCCGATGAGATTCAGGCCATGCTCTCAGCGTGTGGGGTCAGTAGCCTGGAGACCCTGGCTGACCAGGCAGTGCCGACGCCGATTCGCTTGGGACGGTTGCTCAATTTGCCCCAGGTTCGCAATGAACATGAGGCCCTGTGTGAGCTCAAGACGGTTGCATCCCGCAACCAGTGTTTTCGTTCCTATATTGGGATGGGATATTATGATTGTGTCACCCCGCCTGTGATTCAGCGCAATATCCTGGAAAACCCAGGATGGTACACTCAGTACACTCCTTATCAGGCAGAGATTGCCCAGGGACGTCTCGAAGCATTGCTGAATTTTCAGACCATGATCCGGGATCTGACCGGCATGGATATCGCCAATGCCTCCATGTTGGATGAAGGCACTGCTGCAGCGGAGGCGATGACCATGGCTTTGGCCATCAAACGTGCCGACGGTCGACACCGCTTCTTTGTGGATCAATCATGCCATTCTCAAACCATCGATGTCATTCGCACCAGGGCAACGCCACAAGGCATTGAGGTCGTTGTGGGGGACTGGCGCAAGCAATCCATGGAATCCGGCTTTTTTGGTGTTTTGGTGCATTACCCTGCCACCGACGGTGCGATTCCTCAGTACGATGATTTTGCCAAAGCCGTGCATGCGGGTGGGGCGATGTTGGTTGTGGCGGCGGACCTCTTGAGCCTGGTGGTTTTAAGGCCGCCCGGTGCCTTTGGGGCCGATATTGTGGTGGGCAACACCCAGCGTTTTGGTTTGCCCATGGGTTTTGGCGGACCTCATGCGGCGTTTTTTGCCACACAGGACGCCTATAAGCGACTGATGCCAGGCCGGTTGATTGGTGTATCCAAGGATGCCCAGGGGAAGGCGGGCCTTCGCCTGGCCTTGCAGACACGCGAGCAGCATATCCGTCGCGAGAAGGCCACAAGCAACATCTGTACGGCTCAAGTGCTCCTTGCCATCATGGCCTCGATGTACGCCGTGTATCATGGCCCCGATGGTCTGAGACGTATTGCCCGGCGGGTGCATGGATTGGCCAAAGTGTTGGGGGCGGGTATTGCCAAAATGGGTTTCCACCTGCGGCATGCGGAGTATTTCGACACTCTATGTGTGGATTTGGGAACCCGCAATGCGGATGCCATCATCAAACTGGCAGCATCGCACCGGATGAATCTGCGCAAACTGGACGCCCACACGATTGGCATTTCCGTGGATGAAACCACGCGTCCGGAGGATGTTGCTGAATTGTGGCAGGTGTTTAACGCGGATCAACCTGCACCGTTCTCTGTGGCTGATCTTGCCGGGCAGGTTCGCGTGGATTTCGATTCGCCATTCCAGCGTGAAGGTGAGTTTCTTAAACACGCGGTGTTCAACACCTACCATTCCGAGACGGAGATGCTGCGGTACATCAAACGGCTGGAATCACGCGATCTCTCGCTTACCGTGTCCATGACGCCCCTGGGGTCATGCACCATGAAATTGAACGCTGCGGTGGAGATGCTGCCCATCACGTGGCCGGAATTTGGACGCATGCATCCGTTTGCGCCAGCCGACCAGACAGCAGGTTTCCAGGCGCTTTTTGCGGATTTGGAAAAGTGGCTGGCAGAGATTACCGGGTTCGCCGCAGTTTCTCTGCAACCCAATGCAGGATCTCAGGGCGAATATACCGGCCTGTTGACCATTCGTAATTATCATCACAGCCGGGGACAGGGAGAGCGCAATATATGTTTGATTCCGCAATCCGCTCACGGCACCAATCCGGCCAGTTCAGCCATGGCTGGTTTTCATGTGATGCCTGTTGCGTGCGATGAGGCGGGTAACATCGACTTGGCCGATTTGCGTGCCAAGGCGACAGCAAATGCCAGGCATTTGGCAGCCCTCATGGTGACCTATCCTTCAACCCACGGGGTGTTCGAAGAGGAGATCAAGGATATCTGCCATATTATCCATGAGCATGGAGGCCAGGTGTATATGGACGGAGCCAACATGAATGCCCAGGTGGGGCTCTGCCGTCCGGGGGACATTGGCGCCGATGTGTGCCATCTCAATCTTCATAAGACATTTGCCATTCCGCATGGCGGTGGCGGTCCGGGCGTGGGGCCCATTTGTGTGGCATCCCATCTGGTGCCATTCTTGCCCGGACATGCTGTGGCAGCCATGCCGAATCGGTCCAATCACGGGGCTGTCTGTTCTGCTCCCTATGGCAGTGCCAGCATCCTGCCGATTAGTTGGACCTATATCAAACTTATGGGACCACAGGGACTGGCTTCCGCCACCAAGGTGGCCATTTTAAATGCCAATTATGTGGCCCGACGCCTTAATAGCTATTATCCAGTACTTTACAAAGGTAAGCGTGGCTGGGTGGCTCATGAATGCATTCTCGATCTGCACGCATTCAAGAGCGTTACAGTGGAGGATGTCGCCAAGCGTTTGATGGATTTTGGTTTTCATGCCCCCACCATTTCATTTCCTGTGCCGGGTACGATCATGGTGGAGCCGACCGAAAGCGAATCCAAGATGGAGCTGGATCGTTTTTGTGACGCCATGATCGCAATCCATAAGGAAATTCAGGATATCGAGTCGGGTGCCGTTGATAGGATCAACAACCCGATCAAGCAAGCCCCCCATCCGGCTGCGGTGGTGATGGCGGATACCTGGGGCCGCCCGTACAGTCGTACACAGGCAGCATATCCCGCTCCCTGGCTGCGCGAGTTCAAGTTCTGGCCTGCGGTAAGCCGCATCGACAACGTCTATGGCGATCGCAACCCCCTCTGTACTTGTGAGGGCATGGACGCTTATCGCGCCTGATAAGACATTGATACAATGAAACAACGCCCGGTGGGATCAGACCTGCCGGGCGTTTGAGTTTTATCGGACAGGCTTCAACTTGTGCGTGCAGCCGTTCCGGGGATGCCCGCCACCTGCCATATGATTTCAAGAAAGAAACGCAGGGCCGGTGGCGCCTCTTGCGGATGCCAGATGACTGCCAGGTCGGTGGTGGGCACCGGTGGCTTTAAGGAACGATAAACGACTCCTGTGCGCCTGAAATGTTTGAGCGAATCCGGAACGAGTGATACCCCCATGCCGCCGGCCACCAGGCAAACGATCGTCTGAATACCGCGGGCTTCCTGAACAACCCTGGGTACAAAACCCGCCTGGGCACAGGCACGGATGATTTGATCATAAAATCCTGGCCCGAATTCACGGGGGACCAGAAGAAACGATTCCTCAGCCAGGGCCCCAATCGCAATCTCCTTTTGCTTGGCCAGAGGATGTGTTTGGGGGAGGGCGGCCAGGATGGGTTCATTCCAGATGACGCGCATGGCCAAAGATTCCGTGCCCGCCACCGGTGGGCGAATTACTCCAACGTCCAGTTGATGGGCCATCATGGCCTCGACCTGTTCTTCACTGGTTAAATCGCGCAGGATCAAGGTGACATTTGGATGTAGCGTTCTCATGCGGCGGAAAATGGAAGGGAACTCCCCATAAACAGCGGAGCTCACGAAACCCACCACGAGTTGCCCCATTTCACCACGAGCAGCGCGTCGGGCCGCATTGCGTGCGCGATCGGCCTGATCCAGCGTTTTTCGCGCTTCCATGAGGAAGGCCGCCCCGGCGGCGGTGAGACTGACATGGCGCTTGGTGCGCAGAAACAAGGGGGCGCCAATCTCTTCCTCCAAGGCCTTAATCTGCTGGCTCAGAGGTGGTTGGGCGATGCCCAAACGCTCCGCGGCCCGTCCGAAGTGAAGCTCCTCGGCGACCATGGCAAAGTATCGCAAATGGCGCAATTCCATGAGGGAATAATACGTATAAGATATTAAAAATGCAATTCAGATATAATATACATATCAATCCCCGTGGTTTAACATGCTCCGTGGTATGAATGGTTTGGAATGGCGGTGTCAGCAATGAATGCAGTCGAGGTCGTGACGGGCCAGTGGGCCAGGGAAACGGAAGCCGTGCGTGCACCTGCAAAGGCGTTCGGGCGGATGGGTGTTTTGCTGGCGTTATTTATCATGGGGTTTGGCACGTTTCTGAACGTGTATGCCACACAGCCCATGCTTCCAAGGTTTCGCCAGATTTTCCATGCCTCCGAGTTGATGGTAAGCCTGACGGTTACCGGCCCAGTGCTTGCGGTGGCCTTGACCGCTCCGATCATTGGTCTTCTGGCTGATGCCTGGGGGCGCAAACGAGTCATCGTGACAGCCATGCTGGGGTTGACTCTTCCGACTCTCATGGCTGCTTCTTCGACAACCCTAAACCAATTGATTGTATGGAGGTTTCTTCAGGGTCTGTTCGTTCCGGGCATCATCGCCGTGGCCATGGCCTACATCAGCGAGGAGTCTCCCCGTCAATCAGTGGGGGTGACGATGGCGACCTACGTTTCCGGCACAGTCGTCGGTGGATTCACGGGGCGGTTTTTGGCCGGCATTGTTGAGAGCCACTGGGGCTGGTCTGCTTCATTTTACATCCTGGGTGCGGCCACCCTCATGGGCGGGCTTGCCACATGGTGGTTATTGCCCAGATCAACCAAATTTGTCCGCCAACGAAACGCTGGAGCTTCCTTGAAATCATTTACGGGGCACCTGCGCAATTCTCAGTTGTTGGCTACCTATGCGGCAGGATTTAATGTGCTGTTTTCCCTTGTCGGAGTATTCACTTACGTGAATTTCTATTTGGCCGATGCACCTTTTCATCTTGGTCCCACCGCCCTGGCTTCGGTATTTGGGGTTTATCTCATCGGTGCTGCCGTGACCCCCGTGGCGGGGCGCATCCTGGATCGGGTGGGGTATCGCCGCACTTTGATGGGGGCTGCCGGGATTGTGGCCGTGGGCGCCCTCTTGACTCTGATACACAGTGTGCCCGTGGTAATCGCGGGATTAGCGCTAGGGGCGGCAGGTGCGTTTGCCTGCCAGTCGGCGGCATCCAGTCATGTAGGAGCGGCAGCCGGCAAGGCGCGATCGTCAGCGGCAGGCCTCTATGTGGCGTTTTACTATTTCGGAGGATGTGTGGGATCAATTCTGCCCGGTCTGTATTGGAAGCAGACAGGCTGGTCAGGGTGTGTGGTGATCGTTCTGTGTATTCAGTTCATTACCATCATTTTAGCTCATAAACTGTGGAAGAATCATTAGTTGTTGATCACCCTGGTGATCCTCTTGCCCCTTCAAAAGGGGAGCACCCACATTAATTGGCTGAAAGGCGCGATTTCTCTGGCTGTCTAGTGCTGACCAGTGAATCGCCTTTATCAGACATGACTTCATCGCCCTTGAAGAAGGGCGTTTTTTCATCCTTGGGGTTTGTCTGCCCCGTTTTTCCTGTTGATTTGAGCCCGATGTGCCAAAACATGCATGCAAACGGCCATTCTTTGCATCCTCTTTTGGGGTGGCTATGGAGTACTGTGGTTCCATAAAATCGGTACAAGAAGAACCCTGTAACCATGAATATTCGAATTGGTCTTTTTGGCATTGGTCTGGACACCTATTGGCCTCAGTTCAAGGGGCTCAAGGAGCGTCTGGAAGGTTATCTTCAGATAGTGTGCCAGCGTTTGGAGCGTCCAGGAGTGGACGTGGTGAACCTGGGTTTGATCGATAGCCCCCCGAAGGCCATGGAGGCTGGACATCGATTTCGTCGCGAGGATGTGGATTTGATCTTTCTCCATGTCACAACCTACGCGTTGTCTTCTACGGTGCTGCCAGTGGTCCAGCGGGCGCGCGTGCCCGTCATTGTGTTGAATTTGCAGCCCGTTCCAGCCATCGATTACGAGCATTTCAACCGGCTGGGAGATCGAACAACGATGACCGGGGAGTGGCTGGCACATTGTGCAGCCTGCCCCGTTCCGGAGATAGCCAGTGTGTTTAATAGGGCCGGGATCGATTTTCATCAAATCACGGGCATGCTTCACGACGACCCCGCCTGTTGGAATGAGGTGGATGATTGGATTGAAGCAGCCCGCGTGGCGGGGGTCATGTTCCACAACCGGCTGGGGCTCATGGGGCATTACTACTGCGGCATGCTGGACATCGCGTCTGATCTCACCCAGCACTGCGCCCATTTTGGTGGCCACATGGAAATTGTGGAGGTGGACGAACTGGCATCCTTGCGTCGGGATGTGACAGGGGATCAGATTCAGGCACGTGTTGCGGATTTTTATCGTGTTTTCGACGTTCAACCGGATTGCCCACAAGCCGAGCTGGAACGCGCTGCTCGCACTTCTGTGGCGTTGGATCGTCTGGTCAAGGAGCATGATTTGGGTTCCATGGCTTATTACTACATGGGGACCGGCAATGTGGATAACGAGGATGCCATCAGTTCCATCATCCTTGGCAATTCCATGTTGACCGCACGGGGCATTCCTGTGGCGGGCGAATACGAGGTCAAGAACGTTCAGGCCATGAAAATACTCGACAGCTTTGGTGTGGGTGGATCGTTCACCGAGTATTATGCCATGGATTTCAATGAGGATATCATCCTGATGGGACACGACGGTCCTGGCCATATCGCCATTGCGGAAGGGAAGACCAAGGTGCGGCCCCTCAGGGTTTACCATGGCAAGGTGGGCAGGGGATTGTCAGTCGAAATGTCGGTCAAACACGGCCCTGTCACATTGCTGGCGGTGGTGCAGACGGTGGATGGAAAATTGAAATTCCTGGTGGCGGAAGGTGAGTCGGTGCCTGGTCCGATATTGGAAATTGGAAATACCAACAGCCGTTACCGATTCAGCATTGGCGCCCG
>CAZIDG010000018.1:7740-20487 GCA_964538065.1 uncultured Verrucomicrobiota bacterium | reverse complement strand
CGATATTGGAAATTGGAAATACCAACAGCCGTTACCGATTCAGCATTGGCGCCCGGCGGTTCATGAATGAATGGAACCTGCATGGCCCGGCGCACCACTGTGCGGTGGGTGTGGGGCGTGTGGCCGGCAGGATTGAAAAACTGGGACAGTTGCTGCGAATGGAAACCATCCGCGTTTGCTGAAAGGCCATGTCATGGAATACTGCTGCCGCTTCATCCTTTCTCGCGTACTGGCCTTGTGGGGGGCCATGATCCTGGTCTCTTTCGCTCACGCTGCACGTCCCCTGGAGCAAGAGTTCCTGAATCCACCTGATACCGCACGCCCCTGGGTCTATTGGATGTGGATGGATGGCAATTTGAGCCGCGAGGGCATCACAGCCGATCTGGAGGCCATGAAAAAGGCGGGGATTGGTGGAGTCATCATCATGGAGGTGGATGCTGGCATTCCGAAAGGGCCGGTCAAATTCATGAGCCCGGAATGGCGCCATTTGTTTAAACACGTCGTTGCGGAGGTGGAGCGGCTGGGCCTGCAAATGACGCTTAATGCGGGTCCCGGATGGACCGGCAGCGGTGGCCCATGGGTGACGCCCGAACAATCCATGCAGCATTTGGTGGCCAGCACGGTGGAGGTGGTGGGGCCCACACAAATGGATCAGGTACTGCCGCAGCCCAAACGGCGGCCTGCCTTTTTTGGCGATGGCGCCATGCCTGAGGCGCTTGAAAAGGCCAAAAACGATTTTTATCGGGATGTTGCGGTGCTTGCCTTTCCCACACCGGAGCCATCATCAGCCATCACGGATATTGAGGAAAAAGCATTGTATATCCGTGCTCCCTATTCATCCCAACCCGGCGTGAGGACTCATTTCCCGGGTTCTGCAAGTCATCCAGAAGCGCCCTCCAATGCCGTCATTCCCTTCCAGAGCGTCCGTGATGTGACATCTCATTTGGATTCCGTTGGGCGCCTGACCTGGCAGGTTCCTGAGGGACGATGGACCATCATGCGCCTGGGACGAACCAGCACAGGGGCCAATACACGTCCCGCACCCACGCCCGGCCTGGGTCTGGAATGCGACAAACTTGATGCCCGTGCCCTTGATGCCCATTTCGATGCATTCATTGGCGCACTCTTGCGCGAAATCGGCCCTCGGCTGAAGTCCTCCGAAGCGGGCTGGAACATGCTCCATATTGATAGTTGGGAGATGGGCTCTCAAAACTGGACCGCCGCATTTCGTGAAGAATTCCAACGCCATCGGGGATATGATCCGTTACCCTATCTGCCCGTGGTAACCGGCCAGGTAGTGACCAGTGTCGAAGCATCCGAGCGTTTTCTGTGGGATTTGCGTCAGACCGTCCAGGATTTGATACTTGAACAGCATGCCCATCATTTGAAAAAGCTCGGCCGTCAGCATGGTTTTGGCCTGTCGATCGAACCCTATGACATGACTCCGTGTGCGGATATGAGCCTGGGTTCCGTGGCCGATGTGCCCATGTGCGAGTTCTGGCTTCACGGTTTTAATTCCACCTACAGCGTGCTTGAAGCCACATCCATTGCCCATACGTGTGGACGGCCCATTGTGGCGGCGGAGTCGTTCACTTCCGATGATTCCGAACGCTGGCAGGATTATCCCGGTTCAATGAAAGGGCTTGGTGACTGGGCCTTTTGTGCCGGTGTAAACCGCATTGTGTTTCATCGCTACCAACACCAGCCATGTTTGGACCGCTGGCCCGGGATGACCATGGGGCCCTATGGTGTCCATTGGGAACGAACCCAGACGTGGTGGGACATGGTTGGTCCTTATCACACTTATCTTGCCCGCTGCCAGCATATGCTCCGCCAGGGACTGCCGGTGGCCGATGTTTGTTTTCTGGTTGCCGAGGGAGCCCCCCAAGTGTTCCGTCCGCCGCCGTCAGCCACGCAACAATATCCACCGGATCGTCTGGGCTACAACTTTGACGGGTGTGCTCCTGAAGTATTGATCAAGAGGATGTTCGTCCGTAACCATGTATTATCCATGCCGGATGGCATGACGTATCGAGTGCTCGTGTTGCCTGATGCGGATACAATGACGTCCGGATTGCTTCGTAAAATCAAAACCATGGTCAGGGACGGTGCCACGGTGATTGGCCATCCACCTGTGAAATCGCCCAGTTTGACCGGCTATCCCATATGCGACGAGCAGGTTCAAAAACTAGCCAATGATGTGTGGGGACAAACGGTTGGAACGAATGGTCAATGCCTCCAGGTGGGAAAAGGACGGGTGGTTTGGCAGTCCTCGCGCAGAGCCCAGCAAAGTCGTGATGGCACCCCGTATTTCGAGCAGGCTCATTGGATCTGGTATCCCACAGGGGATCCGGCCTCGAGTGCGCCGGTGGGCAGATCTGTCTTCAGCAAGTCCTTTAAGGTGGATCCTGCGGCGGGATTGGCATCGGCGCATGTCATCATGACGGCTGATAATTCGTTCGAATTGTGGCTTAACGGCAGACGTATCGGCCGGGGGGACAATTTTCACCTGAAATACGCCTTTGAAGTGGCTGGTTCTTTGAATCCAGGTGCAAATACCATGGTGGTAACAGCGGACAATGGAGGCAATCAACCCAACCCTGCTGGCCTTGTGGGTGCCCTCATATTGGAGTACAAGAATGGACAATTCCAGGTTGTCGCCACGGATTCGACATGGCGATCTTCCACGAATGTGTCTGCCATGGTCAGCCTCGGTGATGTGGAGCCATCTGTCTCCGCGAGGGAGCTTGGGCCGGTCGGCATGTCCCCATGGGGCAGACCTGGAGCCCTTCAGGGTGACATGGATCAGTATGGTGACTATGCGCTGGTCATGGATGTTTTGAGAGGAATGGCCATCCCGCCGGATTTTGAATCCACCGCTCCTTTGCGATACACCCATCGCCATGCGGACAAAGAGGATATTTATTTTGTTTCCAATGGCCGTGAACAAATGGTGGAAGCAGAGTGCCAATTCCGAGTGACAGACCACGTGCCCGAATTATGGGATCCGGTGACAGGGCGGGTGCGCGCACTTTCCGACTACACCTGCAAGGAAGGGCGGACAACGGTGAACTTGAAGTTTGAGCCCGTTCAGTCGTACTTCATTGTCTTTCGCAAGTTGACAGCCGCAGGAAAAGGGACCTCCTCCAATTTCCCCCAAGCTGTCACGGGTGAGGAAATCAAAGGCTCTTGGGAAGTAAACTTCAATCCGCGCTGGGGTGGGCCTGAAACAGTGACGTTTGATTCGTTACAGGATTGGAGTATGCGGCCCGAAGATGGGATCAAATTCTATTCTGGCACCGCTGTGTATCGGAAGACCTTTGATGTGGCAGATCTGGGAATGGTCAGCCAGGGAAAGGATGTAAAGGGCCAAACTCTTTGGCTGGATCTGGGGCGGGTGAGGAACCTCGCCCATGTTCGTTTGAATGGCACTGATTTGGGCGTTGTATGGTGTGCACCCTGGAGGGTGGACGTTTCCCGATGCATTAAGTCTGGAATCAACCAACTGGTGATCGAGGTTGCGAATTTGTGGCCCAATCGCCTTATAGGCGATCAATCGCTGCCTGCGGATAAACGCCTGACCTGGACTACCTGGAATCCATTTCAAAAGGATTCAGCTCTGCTTGAATCTGGTTTGCTGGGACCTGTGAGGATCCTGGTGGAGTAGAATAGGTTGAGTCCAGACGGGGACGGTGATTTGTTTGCTTGATCGTCATGACGCTACGTGTCCTGGGTCGTGTCTGGGAGGGTTCGTTGTAACGTGATGGCGATCAGGGAAATCCTGATTGAGGTCCCTGATCTTGAGTGCAACCAGCTCCGCTCTGGCAATTGACTGGTCAACAGCATGCTGGCACGGTAGGTTTCCCTTCTGGATGTTGAAGATGCGGTTGCCATCGAATGGCTGCCGTGGAATGCGATGAAGACACTGCATGGATATTTGACGCGACAGGTATTGGCCACCCTCGTAATGACGGTGCTGGTTTTTGCCTTCATTCTGTTGCTGGGTAATGTGCTGAAGGAAATCATGGCACTGTTGGTCAACCGCCAGGCCACGCTGGGACTCGTGGTCAAGGCGATGGCCCTCCTGGTGCCCTTTGTGCTCGTTTTCGCACTTCCGATGGGGCTGTTGACGGCTACCTTGCTCGTTTTTGGCCGCTTTAGTGCCGACCAGGAGCTTACGGCCGCCCGGTCCAATGGCATCAGCCTCATTTCTTTGAGCATGCCGGTGATTTTGTTGAGTGTCGTTTTGAGTGGCTTATGTGCGGCATTCAATATGCAATGGGGGCCTTGGTGCCGCGTGGCTTATAAGGAACTCTTTGCTGATTTCAGTCAGAATCAACCTCTGGCCATTTTGACCCCCGGCCAGTTTGTCAGCAATTTCCCAGGCTATTTGATTTACGTGAGTAAGATCGAAGGTAATCACATGGAGGATGTTCTGCTGGCCCAGTTGGACCAGGGGGTCATCGTGCGAAGGGTTCGCGCCTTGGGGGGGACTTTTCAAACCTTGTCGAACAACCAGGTGGTGCAGGTCACGCTGACCAATGCCTGGGGCCATGAATATGACAAGAAAAAGGAGGAATGGACCTCAGCCTTTTCAGAGGAATTACCCATCGAGATCGATTTTCGCGATAAAACCAACCGGACCATGCGGGTGAGTTACAGCAACATGACCTTCAGTCAACTCCTGGCTGAAAAACGAGCGTTGGAACAAACCATTCTGCACCCTCGTGTGGTTGGCAAGGCCAGTGCCGAGGATTTGCGACGGGAAATGGCCGCCGTAAAGGAAATGAAGGACGATCTGTTGATGCCCATTACGGTGCAGATACACCGTCAAATCTCTTTTTCGTTTGCGTGCATCGCCTTCACGCTTGTAGGCATTCCTCTGGGCATTCGAGCCCACCGCCGGGAAACCAGTATCGGCATGGTCATGGCATTGTTTCTGGTGTTCTTTTACTACAGCTTTACCATCATTGCCCAGGCTCTGGATACGAGTCCCGAATACGCCCCCCATTTGATTGTCTGGCTGCCCAATTTCGTTTTTCAGGCAGCGGGGGGTGTCATGCTCTGGCGGGCCAACAAGGGTATTTAACCCTTGCTGTTTACCGGAAGGGAGGCAGCGCTGCCTTCGGTCACGGGCTCCCATTCCGCCTGTCGAGGACAGGCCATCGTCTTGCAAGCATTCTTGCCAAACCAGGCCAACAAAAAACCCGCCTGATCGAAGGCGGGTTTTGGATGATCAAAATGGAGACTAGGAAAGAATGCGGCGCCCCTCGTCGAGGAAGATGCCTTTGAAATTCATTTCCAGGGCCTGCGGATTGGAGGCCTTGGCCAGGGCTTCCTTCTCTGTGACCTTCTTGGCCTTCACCAACTGGAAAAGGGCCTGGTTGAAGTTCTGCATGCCATCTTCAGTGCCTGTTTCAATGGCCGCACCCAGCTTGTCCAGACGGTTTTCCTCAATCAGTTTTCGCACGGTGGGTGTGTTGATCATGATCTCCAGGGCCGGCGTGACCGTGCCTGCAACAGTCATGACCATGCGCTGGCAGATGACCGCCTGCAGCGTGCCTGCCAGCTGGCGGCGTATCTGTTCGCGCTCTTCCGCCTTGAAGAAATCCAGAATACGAGTCACCGATTGCGCAGCATTGGTCGTATGCAGCGTGGACAAGACAAGGTGGCCGGTGTCCGCAGCGCTCATGGCGGCGGAGAAGCTGATGTCATCGCGCATTTCACCGATCATGATAATATCGGGATCCTGACGCAAAACGTGTTTGAGACCGTTGTGGAAGGTTTTGGAATCAAGCCCGATTTCGCGTTGTTCCAGCACCGACTGCACATCGTCGAACACATACTCAATGGGGTCTTCGAGCGTGATGATGTGCTTCTTGAAGTGGGAATTGATGTGCTGAATCATCGCGGCCAGCGTCGTCGACTTGCCGCTGCCGGTGGTGCCTGCCACGAGCACGATGCCGCGCGGAGCCTCCGCGATTTGTTTGACGATGTCCAATAGCCCCAACTCCTCAAAACTGGGAATGTTGGTTTTGACATAGCGCATCGCAAAGCTGAACGTTCCGCGCTGCTGGAAGACGTTCGTACGAAAACGACCTACGCCGGGGGATAGGAAGGAAAAATCCACCTCACGCTCTGTATCCAAAAGCCGCTTGGCGTGCGGGGGAACAATTTCCTTGATGATGTTGTTGATCCACTCCTCGGTGGGTAAAGGAGCTTCGATCGCGATGAGTTGCCGATTGATGCGGAAAATGACCGGCGCCCCCACTTTGATATGCACGTCGGATGCACCGCCCTCGACTGCAATTTTAAGGATACGATTAAAAATTTCCATGCCAAGATAACCACCATCTTCTACCCAAGATAGTGGCTTCTGGCAAGCACCTTAAAAAAGATTCTGCAACGGCGCGAACGGGCGCGATCAGACGCGATGCGAGGCGGCCATGGTGCTGAGCCGTTCCTGAGCCTGGCGTGTCATGTTCAGGATCACCATGGATACCATGTAGCCTGCGTGCTTGTTGCCATTGCAGGCAACAACAACGCCGGTGAGGTTGGTTTTGCGCTGATCAGTCGCACAGGTCAGACTGACTGTCATTTCCTTCCACAAAGGCAATGCCTTCAGCGATTTGAATTCGAGGCCGTTTTTGTGCACCCGAACTGCGGATGGGGACAGCGATAGTTCGGTTTCTTTGGCCTGAACTGGACGTGTTTCAAAAACACCTGATTTATCTAATTTACTTGAACTCATAGCAGCTATCTTAAGCTAACATAATACGAGTGTCCGTCAACCAAGCCAGCCTAATCGTAATTTGCGATTCATTAGCCAGGTTTTGCCTTGGGCCAGAGGCATTAGGGGCTTGCGATTCTCCACCAGACATTGCTGGTCGGCATGTCAACATCAACCCAGTATGGATTGTTTGTCAGGGTAAAACTGCTGATGGTTGACCATTGTGTGCTGGGCAGTCTCCCTGTTTGTTCAATCCGATGGATCCGGCCCATGGCCCCGAGGATGGTGAGTCGGATCTTGCCATCCAGACGGGAGATCGTGATCGAGGGCTGCTGGCTCAGGACATCGCTCAGATCGGGAATTCCATTTTGATCGATATCGTTGGTGTCCGTGATGTGTAGCAGCCAAACCGTATAGTCCTCGTACGAAGTTCGGGCGTTGCCATCAATGACATCCAGATAACTGACGTAATTGAGATGGTTGCGTCCCAGGGATTCGCCAGGAGCCGAATCCAGGTAGGTGAATACCTGTCCAGCCTGATTGGTCCAAACCCCGGCTTGAAGCAGCAGGTCGTTGACTCCTTGTTTTTGGAGGACCAGGGATCCATTGAGGGTTTCGTTGGTTTGATCCATGCTGCGGAGGACGATGGTTCCATGGACCATGTTTGAGGCCGGGCTGTAGGTGAGCGATCCCCTGTAGATGGGGAGAGTGAATATGTGGCTGAATGTGGCGTCGAGATAGGAGGTTTTAATGTGCATCTGGCACAGCCCTGTATTGGCCGAAGCGGCACGTGTCCAGATGGCATTGATGGTGCCTTCTTCACCTGCATAATTGTCGATAAACAACCCGGATGAACTGCCTCCCTCCACAGGGAGATCAACATCAAAGAAATCGTGAATCCCGTTGGTGTTGAGATCTTTATAGGGAGGCATGTCGAGGTAGAGAAAACCGGATAATTCGAACGAGGCATCTGGCGTCAGTAATCGGAAGGCGGACATGTGAGTTGTGGGGGAGTCTGCGCCCGCGAGCATGAGTTCGCCGTTGGCGGGTTGGTTGGCCGGGCCGGTAGTTAATTGGAGTTCATAAATAAGACCCATCATGTTCACTGTGGCGGGAGCCACCATGGGGGCAAGACAGACCACCTCCAAATTGGCCACTTGGGCAGCCCAAACCGGAAGGCAGGATGCCAGGCCAAGTAGAAGGCATGAGAATATCTTCATCATGTTGTGTAGGATACATGTTTTCTGCAGACAGGCAATTCTTAAGCGCCAACCCAGGACGGGGACGCGGGTTGCGGCGGTTTATTCGGGAAGTCATCCGCCAGGGGGGGGAATCAGTGTTGGCAGGTGGGTTTCATTATAGTAAATGGAGGGGGTGGGTTTGTTTAAATCATGCGAATTGGGAGGTCAGGTGTTTACTCCCGCGCGGTTCTGTGCGCCTTTGGCGGGCTATACGCACAGTGCCTTTCGCCGTTTGGTGGGCGAATTGGGCGGTTGTGGAGCCATGTGGACGGAGATGCTGGCGGCACGGCAGATTTTACACGAGGATTTTGTCAAATCACCCTGGCTTCGCCGTCGTCCTCAGGAGGGACGGGTGTTTTTTCAATTGATGACGCGGACAGGCGACCCCTTGGATCGCATTCTTGGGCGAATGGGGGAGCAGGGCGTGGAGGCCGTGGATTTGAATCTGGCATGTAACGCCCATGCCATCCGATCCCAGGCTTCCGGAAGTGCCTTGTTTGAGGATTTTCCAGCCTTGCGCGTTGTTGTGTCAGAGGCGCGGCGATGCTGGCCTGGTGTGCTTACCGCCAAGATCCGTCTCGGCAGTCAGCGCGAAGACTGGCGCGAACGTTTTCAGGAAAGGATTCGCTTTTTGGAGGAATCCGGGGTGGATGCGGTTATTGTGCACACCCGCTTTTTTGAAGAAAAGTTCAAACGAAGAGCCCGACATGAGTTGTTTGCATGGGTTGCATCTCAGACGCGCATGCCGGTCATTGCCAATGGAGACCTTTTAGGTCCCGGTCATGTGAAGTCGTTGGAGGAGTCCTTGCGGCCTGCCTGTGCGGTGATGCTTGGGCGTCTGGCCATCGCTCGTCCGTGGGTCTTTGCAACTTGGGATGGAGGAGCCACGCCCGACCTTCGGACGATATGGTTCCGCATGTTCGACTATATTCAGGAGGATTTCGTTCCCCCTATCGCGTTGCGTCGTATTCAGATGTTTACCAAGTACTTCGCTGCGAACTTCCTCTTCGGCCACCGATGGCATAGTAGCATTAAAAATGCGCCCAATCTCGATGCAGTGCGGGAACGAGCCCTGGACTTTTTCGAGAGAGTGCCGGCAACCGTAGACGTGCCCTGCCTGGCAGGCCTGTAGAAGTGCGCACCTTTTTGCCGGATTCGGTGTTGGATTGGACAATAAGTAGTCGTGGTAAGGAAAAGGCTGGCATGATGCTGGACAGCCAGTCACCCCTTGTGATAAATGAAGTGGTTAAGCATTAAGGATTAACATGATGAATCATTTTACTCGTTGGCTGGTGACAGGAGCGATGGTCCTGGCCCTGGCACAATCTGCGGCCATGGGGCAGGTGGCCGCTCAAATGCCGGATTCGGTTGTACAAATCCGGGATGTTGTCTTTGGCAAAGGCGGTGAGCGTGATTTAAAGTTGCACCTGTTGCGTCCGAAGAAAGAATCCAAGGAACCCTTGCCTGCGGTGGTATTTATTTATGGGGGGGGCTGGCGCACTGGAAACAAGGATCAGGGCATCCGCCATTTGCTACCATTGGCTCAGGCGGGCTATGTGTGTGCATCCATCGAATACCGGCACAGCCAGGACGCCATTTTCCCCGCTCAGATCGAGGATTGCAAGGCGGCGATTCGTTTCCTGCGCAGCAATGCGAAGGATTACAACATCAATCCCGATAAAATAGCTGTGTGGGGGATGTCGGCTGGGGCTCACCTTGCAGCATTGCTGGGGACCACAGGTGATGTTAAGGAGTTGGAAGGGATGGGTGGTTCTCCTGATGTTTCAAGTGCCGTCAATGCTGTGGTCGACTGGTTTGGACCGACTGATTTTCTTAAAATGGATGCCGCGGGCAGCCTGATTCCCCACAACCCGGCGGAATCCCCCGAATCACGCCTCATTGGGGGCGCCATTCAGGATAACCCGGAAAAAGTCGCGAAGGCCAATCCCATCACGTATGTCAGCAAAAATGACCCGCCTTTTTTGATCATGCATGGGGATAAGGATAAGATGGTGCCCATCAACCAAAGTGAACTTCTGGTGGCTGCACTGAAGAAAGCCGAGGTAAAGGTGACTTTTGAGATCATTCCTGGCGCAGGCCACGGTTTCGTTGGCCCTCAGCACGAAGCCAGGGTGAAGCTATTTCTGGATGAAGTGCTCAAAGGTATTAAACCCAAGGAGCAAAAGTAGTTCAGAACGATTCCTTCAGAACATCCGAAACACAAGGGCGGCCATTTACGGCCGCCCTTTGCATATCCAAATTGGCGTTTAATTTGTGGGAATCCAGGCTAGGGACCTGTTTTTTTCTGATCACGCCTTGGGAAGAGTGGCACAGCAGCGTTGATCTTGTGCCCCGTTGCCAATCCCCCCCATTGGGCAAGAGACCATTGATCAGGCGCTTGGGCCAACCCCAGTTGTTCGAAGATCTTCACGCTCGTATCGGGCAGGAACGGCCAGAGCAAAACGGCCAGAATGCGGCATGTCTCCGCCAGGGTGTATAACACCTCGTCCAGCCGCTTGGCTTGGGCCGGATCCTTGGCCAGCTTGAAGGGGGCTGTTTGGTCCACATACTGATTGGCCCGATTGACCAGGGTGAAAATCGATACCAGGGCATTTTGAAGCTCGTTTGCCTCGATGTGCGCCTGGGTTTCCTTCACTACGCGGGCGGCATCGGCCGCAAGATCGGACGACGGCGCGGGCACCACGCCGCCCCGATATCGGTTGAGCATCGAGAGCGAGCGGTTGACCAGATTGCCCAAGCCGTTGGCAAGCTCGGCCTGATACCGTGATTCAAAGCCCGAATCGGTCCAATTTCCATCGGGGCCGATGGCTAATTCACGAACCACGTAAAAGCGAAAGGCGTCCAACCCCCACTCATTAACTACCGCCAATGGATCCACCACATTTCCGATGCTCTTGCTCATCTTCTGACCTTCTTTTTGCCACCAGCCATGCACCACAAGCTGGCGTGGCAATGGAAGCCCCATGGCTTTGAGCATGATAGGCCAATAGACGGCGTGGAATTTAAGAATGTCCTTCCCGATGACTTGCTTATCGGCCGGCCATAGTTCGAGACCGGGACTGCCTGCGGGCGGTTGCAGCCCCAAGGCCTGACATACAACCGGATCACCCAGCGAGGCCGGCACGGTGATGTAATTGCTTAAGGCGTCGAACCAGACATAGGTGACAAATTCAGGGTCGAAGGGAAGAGGAATGCCCCAGTTCAATCGGGACACAGGACGGGTAATGCAAAGGTCTTCCAGGGTGTTGTTTTTAAGAAAACCCAGCACCTCGTTCTTCCGGTTCTCGGGGTATATAAAGTCCGGATGGCTTTCGATGTATTCAATGAGCCACTGCTGGTGGTCCTTGAGCTTGAAATAATAATTGTCCTCAACCAGTTCGACGACCTCTCCGTACATGGGGTCGAAGGTGCCGTCAGGGCGGCGGTCCTTGTTGGTCAGAAAGGTTTCCTCTTTGGCCGAATAAAACCCGGTGTATGAGGATTTGTAGAAATGACCTTCGGCATGGAGTTTGGAGAGAATCGTGCCCACCACATTTTTGTGCCGGGGATCGGTGGTGCGTACAAAATCGTCATTGCTGATCTTGAGGCGGTGAACAAATTCCTTCCAAATGGCTGCCAGTTCGTCGCAATAAACCTGGCTGGATTTACCTTGAGCCTGGGAGGCTTGCTGCACCTTTTGCCCATGCTCGTCGTTGCCGGTCAAAAAAAAGACACTGCTGCCCATGCTGCGACGGGAGCGCGCAAGGATGTCGGTAACGATCTTCTCATAGGCGTGCCCCAAATGCGGCTGGCCGTTCACATAATCAATGGCCGTTGTTAAATAGAAACGCTTGCTCATGGCATGGGCAGTGTGGAGCAGATTGGCGCAGCTTTCAAGCAGGGCCTTTGGGCACAAAAAGGCGTGAAATCAGACCTCCTTTGTTTTGACCTGATAGTGGAAGTTGTTTATAATGAACCCCAGAAAGAGACTGTACAACCCATGTTCATCGGGCAAGTGAACGCTGCACGGGACGATTGTCGCCCATTCCATGTTGAGGGGTGGAGTCGATTCAGAGGCCTGTCGGCAGGGGGATTGCCGGTTTACGCCCCAGAATGAGGGTTCGTCTTGCCCATGACATGCAACCATGCATAGCCCATGAAATCCATCCATCGTCATGCCCGTTTGGCCACCCTGGTGGCAGGAACGTTCTCTGCTGCCGCCGGAGCTTCTGCATTCGAAGCGACCGACCTTCTCTCCTACAGCATCGGTCCTGTGACCTTGCGTCCCAAGCTGTCACTGGGCGAACGCTACGATGACAACGTCCGATACAGTTCAGGGGGGATGAGGGAGGACGATTTTATTACCACCATCAGCCCGAGCATGAGCGTGGTGCTGGGCGAGAAGCCCGTGGTCAACCCATGGATCGATCCTTGGGATGACCAGCCCAATTATTTCTCGGTGCGTTACACGTTGGAGGAGAATGTTTACGCCCAGGAGGACGACCTGACCTACATGGATCAGATGATTGATGTCGAGACGCGCCTCACGGGGGATCGCATCGCTTTGAATGGCATGGATCGAATTGGCTTCATGGAGGGGGTGATTGGGGGGGGCTACAATCTGGGCCGACGAGCCAATCGCACCATGTATGGAGATAATTATTCCTTGAGTTACCAACTGGGGCAAAGAACCGCTGTTTATGTGACTGGCAGTCACAGCACGGTCGATTATGAAAAAGGCACCTCCTTGTACGATTACAACACCCTGCGTGGTAC
>CAZIDG010000018.1:0-7640 GCA_964538065.1 uncultured Verrucomicrobiota bacterium | reverse complement strand
CGGTCGATTATGAAAAAGGCACCTCCTTGTACGATTACAACACCCTGCGTGGTACCGGTGGGTTCATGTGGAAGGCCACAGAAAAGACCGCTCTGTTTGGGGAGTTGTATTATGGACAGTCAGCCACCGATCCCAACAGCAGCACCATGACCAAATCCCCCCACATGGAGTTCATTGGCGGCTTCCTTGGGGTGCAGGGTAATTTTACAAGGCGCTTAACAGGCTCTCTGAAAGCAGGTTATGAGTCGAGATGGTTTGCGGGCATGCCTGATAGCAAGGAGGCGCCCGTCGTCGAGGCGCACGTGAATTACAGGATTACCGAACGGATAATGGGGCGTTTTGGGTATTCGCGTTTCACGACCGTATCCATGCAACGAGGTAATATATCCATGGCAGCCGATGTCTTCAATGTGAATGCCAGTTACAACCTTACCAGCAGTGGTAAGTTGGTGGCCAATGGAGGTATCAACTATGAGCTCGATGGGTATGACAACACCGGCTACTATGCCAACCGTCAGGATGACTGGTGGCGAGCCAACCTGGGATTGACCTATTTCCTGCGACCCTGGGCCAGCGCTTTCGCAGGGTACGAGTTCGAGTTGTTTGCTAGCGATGCCTCAAACATTGTTGACTATCATGCCAACCGCGTTACGCTAAAGATGACAATAGGATACTAAGGAATAAAGTATGACCGTTCGCCGTTTTTTAGGATGGTGGGGTGTCGTATCGTGTGTTGTTTTGTCGTCGGTTTTGAATGCTGAGGACACGACAACCAGGATTAACACCCAAACCAATGATAATGTGGTGGTTGAACAAACCGATCACCGCATAGCCCCGTTGGAGATCATCATTGTGGATGTCTTTGGAGAACGAGATCTGAGCAGGGAGCTCAGGGTTCAAGCCAGTGGCAAGATTACCTTCCCTCTCCTGGGTGATGTCGATGTGGCTGGGAAAACCACAACCGAAGTGGAAAAAAACCTCAAAGAGCTTCTCGCCAAGGATTATCTGGTCGATCCCCAGGTGATTGTGACCGTCAAAGAATATCGCCAGCGATATGTGAATGTGATTGGGCAGGTCATGAAACCGGGTGGCTTGCCTCTGCCAGGGGAGGAACGATGGACGATTTTGGATGCCATCGGACAGGCGGGGGGCTTGACCAGGGCGGCGAATCCCAGTCGAATAGAGTTTTCCCGCCAGGGTAAAATCCAGGTATTTAGTTTCGAACAATTGAAGAAAATTAGTGACTCGGATAAAAAAATCTTCCTCGAGCCTGGCGACACGATCTATGTGCGCGAAAGCCGTTGGTAATATCATATGGAATTAACGCACACTTCCGTCCAGCAGAGTTCGGTGGAAGATAACACCAATCTGCGTCATCACTGGCATATCATTCTGGAACGCCGCTGGCTTGTCATTGCCGCTTTCTTGATGGTGATGTTCCTCTGCGGTTTATATCTGGTCCGTGCACCCCGCATTTACCAGGCCACCGTGCGCTTGCAGATCGACAAGGAAAACGATGATCCTCTTAACATTAAGGGTGTTATTTCCTTTGATCCTCGGGAACAGGAATACCTTCAGACACAATATAAAAACCTGAAGAATCGATTGCTCCTGCAATCGGTGGTTGAGAAACTCGAATTGGGCAAGGATTCCCGCTATTCCAAGTCGATCGACCCTGTAAGAGCCCTGGACCGGGATGTCGATGTGGTTCCCATTCGCATGAGCCGTTTGGTGGATGTCAAGGTGGAGCATACCGATCCCAAAATGGCCGAGAAAATTGCCAATACGATGGTGGAGTTGTTCGTGATGAACAATTTGGATCGTAAGCGCAAAGCTTCCAGCAATGCAAACAAGTGGCTTGAATCGGAGTCGGCCACTCAGAAGCTCAAGGTGGAAGAGGCGGAAAAGGCCCTCCAAGCGTACAAGGAACAACTCAATAACACCTCCTTAGAGGAGCGAGAAAACATCGTTTTACAGGCTCTGAGAATGGCGCAGGATGAGTTTACAAAGGCTCAGACCCGTGCTCGTGTGGCCGAAAGAACATGTCTGGAAACCAAGGCCATGCTTGATGCCGGCACGCCTCTGGTGGTTATCCCCTTGGTGGCGAATGATCGGCTGGTTCAGGAACTCAGGGGTAAAAAAGCTTTGTTGGAGTCACAACTTGCCAACTTGCTGGAGCGCTATCGGGACAAGTGGCCGACTGTCGTTCAGATGCGTAATGAGATTGCATCGCTGGATAAATCCATTAACGACCAGGCAACTGTGATCGTTCAGGCTGCCAACAAGGCGGCGGATATCTCCAAGGCCGAAGAGGAGACTCTTAAGAAATACGTTGATCAGCTCGAGCAGCGTCAGTTGGAATTGGGTAAACAGCGCATTAAATATGAATCGCTTAGTCGCGAGTCGGAGATTCAGAAGACGCTGTTCATGAATGTCATCAAGAGTCAGAAAGAGATGGAGATTGCAGCCAACAGTCGGATTAACAACATGGATATCGTGGATCCGGCAATTGCACCACTCAAGCCGATCAAGCCCAAGGTGGTGTTGACGCTCTTCATGGGCATGATGGGCGGCTTGGTTGTTGCGATTGGTTTGGCTTTCTTTGTCAATTATTTGGATGATTCGATCAAGACCCAGGAGGATGTGGAATTGTATTTGCGCATGCCTTTTCTGGGGTATGTGCCGAACATCAAGTCCAACAGCGTGATGGAGCGCGATTTGCAGGCGCACCTGCACCCGCAATCCAACTCAGCGGAAGGTTTTCGTACCATCCGGGCCGCGATCGCCCTCATGCCCAAGGCGGACCAGTTCCGTTTGCTCTCGGTTACCAGCACCATACCTTCTGAAGGCAAGTCCTTGCTGGCCTCGAATTTGGCAATTGTCACCGCGCAGACCGGTATCAAGACCCTCCTGGTTGACGCGGACTTGCGGCGTCCTTCAGTGCACAAGGCCTTTCAATTGCACAGCCCTGTGGGTCTCTCAGCCTATCTGAATGAGAGTGTTACCCGGTTGGAAGAAATCGTTCATGATTCAGATGTGCCCAACCTGGATGTTATTTGTGCAGGCGCAATTCCTAACAATCCTTCAGAGCTTGTTGGTTCGAAGCGCATGCGCCAGTTCCTGCAAGAGGCCCTCACCAAATACGACCGTGTCTTCCTGGATTGCCCGCCAGTATCCGCGGTGAGCGATCCCCTTATTATCGGGGCGATGTCAGATGGCATCGTGTTCGTGACCAAGTTTAACAAGATCCGCAGGGAACATGCCCGGCGATCCCTGCAACGCATTCAGGATGCCGGGATCCGCTTGCTCGGTGTTGTGCTCAACGACATCGATTTCGAGGGCAAGGATTCCTACTACTATTCCTATTACTATTATCAAAACCGGTATTACGCCAGCCACTATAAGAACGATCCCAAGAAGGCACGTGAGAAGGCGGAAACTGTGGAAAAGAGCTAGTTCGGAAGATAGATCGAGCTTTGAGAACAAGGGGTGGGAGTGCCCGCCCCTTTTTGTTTGCTCAATGCGAAGATTACGGATGGCCGGTTCGGTTCCCATATAAAACACATTTTTTATGAGCATTTCGCGCATCGCAATCATTGGTGGTACCGGTCTTTATGACATTGACGGCTTGGCCCACCAAAAATGGGTTACCGTGAAAACGCCCTTTGGGTCGCCATCTGATCAGTTCTTAACCGGTGATTTGGATGATCGCCCTGTGGTTTTTCTGCCTCGCCATGGACGCGGACATCGAATTCTTCCGGGAGAGCTGAACCATCGTGCCAATATTCATGCGCTGAAACAACTTGGGGTATCCTGGATTATCAGCGTCAGTGCAGTGGGCTCCCTGCAGGGGCGCTATCATCCCTGTGATATTGTCCTGCCCGATCAATTCGTGGACCGCACCAAAAAAGCGTCTGAACACACCTTTTTTGGCCAGGGCATTGTGGCCCATATTCCGTTTGCGGAACCGGTGTGCGATGAGTTGAGGGCGATTCTCTTTCACAGCGGCAAGGCTGCAGGAGCACGCATCCACAACGGAGGCACCTATTTGAACATGGAAGGGCCCGCCTTCAGCACGCGGGCTGAATCACGGCTGAATCACAAGTGTGGTTTTGATGTGATTGGCATGACCAATCTTGGCGAGGCGCGGTGCGCCCGGGAGGCCGAAATCGCCTATGCCACCATGGCCATGGTTACGGATTACGATTGCTGGAAGGTCGATGAGGCCCATGTCACCATCGAGACCGTGGTCGAGTACCTCAGGAAAAATGCTGAGATGGCCAAGCAAATCATCCGCCAGGCCATTCCGCGCATCCCCACGGTGGATGGCTGTTCATGCCACAATGCCTTGCGGAATGCCATTTTGACCGATCGCAAATTCTGGCCCGCCAAAACACGAGCCCGGCTCAAGCCCATCCTGGCAAAATACCTGTAGTTTGCCGGACTTGCCTTACGAGGCAGAGGCTGTGAGTTGGATGATCTGCCTGAGCGGTGTGGTCGGGCGGAAATCAATGGCTCGTTCCAGCTTGTCCACCACGGGCTTGCGTCTCTGCATGTCCTCAAACCCCGGTGCGTACGCCTGGTCATAACTCACATATTCAATGGAGGAGGAGGAGTGGAGTGTCTGAATGACGGTGCGTGCCAGGTCATTTATGCTGATTTCCTCCGTGCTGCCGATGTTGAAAACCTCTCCCCGAGCCGCGGGACAACGTTGCAGCCGCACAAGTGCTTCGATCGTATCCTGCACATAGCAAAAGCACCGGCTTTGAGACCCGTCTCCATAGACTCTGAGCGGACGTCCAGCCTGAGCGGCCTGGATGAATCGCGGCAGGACCATGCCATAGCGGCCTGTCTGGCGGGGACCCACTGTGTTGAACAAGCGGGTTATAATGACCGGCAGTTGACGTTCCTGGCTGAAGGCCATGGCCAGGAATTCATCCATGAGTTTGGAACATGCGTACCGCCAGCGCCCAAGAGTGGGGGGGCCAATAAGCAAATCGTCTGTTTCTGCAAAAGCTTCCTTGCGGCTCTTCCCATAGACTTCGGAGGTTGAAGCCAGAAGGACCGGCACGTGGTGGCGAGAGGCGACTTCAAACAGCACCTCTGTTTCATGAAGGTTGTTCTCGATGGTGTGGATTGGCGAATTGACCACCAATTCAACGCCCACCGCTGCAGCAAGATGATACACAAACGCAGCCTCGCGCACCCATGTTTCCAGTTGGCTGCACCTGGATACTCGTGCCTCAATGAACTCAAATCGGGGGTCGTGATCAATGCGCGACAAGTGACCGCGATTTCCTGTGGAGAGGTCGTCGATGACCCGTACACGGTATCCTTCGCTCAAAAGCCGTTCGGCGAGATGCGAGCCGATAAAACCCGCACCGCCCGTGATAAGGATGGTTGATGATGATTGCATGGATGACGGGAAAGATGACATTTATGGGCTGGCGGCAGCCCTTTCCGGAAGTCCAGATGAGGTGCTGATATCGGATGTATTGCTGGCGGGTTGATCAGCCTGGCCTGTTGGTGCCGTATTGGATGGGGGGACTTCCGCAGTGACAAGGGCTGGTGAGGCCTTGCTTTTGGATGCCAGGATGCCGATTTCATCCAACGCATTGGCCATCAAGGAAGCTAGTTTTTGACGATGTGCAGGCTCGGCGATTCGCTGTGCCTCAAATGGATTGGAGAGGTATCCCCCTTCGATCAGGATCGCAGGACGGACCTGCTCGCGTAAAACCTTGATGAATCGGGCACGGCGAACCCCTCGATCCTCCAGGGCGGTTCTATACACCAGAGATCGATGCAGGACGGCTGCGATTTGGAGATTGCGGGCATCGCACGTGTTGTTGGGGTAGGGTTGGCTGGGGTTGTCGTCGAATTCGCGATTGAGACTTGAGGGAAGAAAACGGGGTGTCAGACAATAGGTCTCGATCCCTTTTTGGGTTTGATTGGGAAAGGCGGAATTAAAGTGAAGGCTCAGGAACAAGTCAGCATGGTATTGCTCTGCGATGGCCATCCGCTCTTCAAGGGTGAGGTCCACATCATTGGTCCGGGTCAGTACCACCTTCCAGCCTCGTCCGGCGAGTAATCGTCCCAGGCGCAGACCCCAATCAAGGGTGTATTCTTTTTCGTAACGACCACTGGCGATATTGCGGGCTCCTGGGTTTTTGCCGCCATGGCCCGGATCGATGACAATCACAGCATTTGACTTATCCAGCCAATTCAGTGGCTCACAGAGGGGTAACAGGTTTTTGCCTGCATCGGCAGCATGCCATTGAGGGTGACCGTTTGCCAGGCGGGGCTCAAAGCCCAACCAATATTCGATGCCGTTCCACTGGGCCACGCGGCTGCCAACGGTGAAGGTTACCAGTCCATTGGTAAACCGCAAATTGAACGTGTGCAAGGCGTTGGAGGCCGCGGGATGTGGTAGTACCAAACCATGTGATGCACACCAGGAATCCAGCGATACCCAGTAATTCAACGGTGGTTCCACTTTCACAACCGGCGCATCGGGAGCAACATTGGTCACAACCGGCAGAATGGGGGGTGGTGTGGGAATCAGGTTGTTGGTGGCTGGTTGCCAGGAGGGTGGGGGGGGCGTGGGCACATCAGCCAGCGGTGTCGAAGGCATAGGCTGCGGGGCGGGGGTGTGACAGCCCGTCCATCCCAAAACAAGCGCAAAGACCAAACATGCAATACGCAGCAAAGGCACGAACCCTAGTGTGAAGATGCTTCCAGAATTCTCAAGTCCCTTTACGCGGATGGTTTGTATCTTTGACTCCATAGGGTTCCCCGCTATGCTATACGCATGCGCAAAGTGCAAGTCCCTTTGGGTGAACGAAGTTACACCATCATGATTGGGCCTGGCCTCCTGGATCGTTTGGGGCTGGAATGTGCCAGATTGAAGATGGGCGCATCATGCGTCATCATCAGTGATGCCCACGTGGCGCCCCTGTATGGTTCCAAAACCATCCAATCTCTTACGGATGCTGGCTTTGCCTGTCAGTCCATTACGGTGCCCGCTGGTGAAACAGCAAAGCATTTGGGTACGGTACAGCGATGCTACGATACGCTGGCGTCCATGCGGATTGAACGCAAATCCTTCATCGTGGCTCTGGGGGGCGGAGTGGTGGGCGATATGGCGGGATTTGTAGCTGCGACTTATTTACGGGGGATTCCTTTTGTTCAAGTGCCTACAACCCTTCTGGCTCAAGTGGATAGCTCTGTGGGAGGCAAAGTGGGGGTGAATCTCAAGGCAGGCAAGAACCTGGTGGGAGCCTTCCACCAGCCGCGCTTGGTTTTATGTGATCTTCAGACTCTTAAAACGCTGCCGGAGCGTCAGTTTCGTGCAGGCATGGCAGAGGTGATCAAATATGGCATGATCCATGATGCCGCCTTCTTTAAGAAACTCGAAACCGCAATGCCCCGGTTAATGCGCCAGGATCCAGGGGTGCTCTCAGAGGTCATTGCACGTTGTTGTCAGATCAAGGCGGAGGTCGTGGGACAGGACGAGACGGAGAGCGGGTTGAGAGCCATTTTGAACTTTGGTCACACGGTGGGGCACGCCATTGAGAAGACAGCGGGATACGGTAAATATTTGCATGGGGAAGCGGTGGCCATCGGCATGATGGCGGCTGCCT
>CAZIDG010000017.1:61295-63092 GCA_964538065.1 uncultured Verrucomicrobiota bacterium | reverse complement strand
GCTCGCAACTGGCTCACCAGCAACTGGCTGCGTGCAGCCGTCAGGGCCATGATGAATTCATCGTAGCTTTGGAAGCGTTCCTCGGGCTGCTTGTTCATGGCCCGGACCAGGGCATCGCTCGTGGCCTGAGTCACCTCCGGCCGCACCAGATTGGGCGGTGTGAGTGGCGTATGAACTTGGGCGGCAACGACTTCATCCACTGTCGGCGCTTCGAAAGGCACGTGGCCGGTCAAGGCGTGATAGAGGGTGCCCGCCAGACTGTACATGTCGGACAGAAAATCTTCGCGTTCACGCCTAACCTTCTCAGGCGCAATGTAATAGGGTGTACCCCAGACCGTGCCATCATCTGCCGACGTACTCTCAGTGTTCCGGGCCAGCCCAAAATCAACCAGCTTCGGCTCCCCTTCCGCGTTGAAGAGGATGTTGGCCGGTTTGATGTCACGATGGAGGAGCTTGTGCTTGAGGGCCGTGGCCAGTGCGGAGGCCACCTTCGTGCCCACATCGAGGATATCCAGCTCAGGCACCACCTTTTCCGTCTCAATCCGGGTATCCAGGCTGCCATGATCCGCGATCTCCATGGCGATGAACCACTGGCCCTGATGTTCGTCGAAGGTGTAAATATGGATGATATTGGTGTGATTCAAGGCAGCGCACGCGCGTGCCTCACGCGAAAAGGACTCCACCGCGGCCACATCCTTGACCAGTTCCTTGCGCATCAATTTGATGGCCACTTCGCGTTCAAGATTCCGATCCCAGGAACGAAATACGGTCCCCATTCCACCCTCGCCAATGACGGAGCGCAACTCAAACTGGCGCAACTGCATGGGCATCATGATAGCATAGCCGCAGCGATTGCAGGCCACGGTGCTTAACGGGGGCACCTCGGGAGGAATGAAGTTCTTGGCTCCACACCCCGCGCAGGCCACCATCTTCAGGGATTGCCGATCATCTTTGAAACCGAAGCTCACATTATTAGTTTAGAGCATAACCGATGCCCACAGCAAGGATTGAATTTGTCGCCAACCCGCTGCGTCGAAACGTTTGTTGCGACCAAACAGGTTCGGAACCTGAGGGGCAACAGAACCAAGATGATCGATTTGGTGTAGATTAAATTTGACAGATCGCCGAATGCGGTTATTTTACTTATGATTTGAATTAAGAAGTTTATGTGTTGCGAACGTCATCAAGTCACCGATGCAATGGTCATGGACCACAAGTCCATGATTCGTCTGCAGTGGCGTTCCACCAAGGGCAACGCTGGGTCCTAAAATAACCAACAAACATTTTTTGATACCCGCAGTTGCCCCGAGCAATTGCGGGTTTTTTTATTATGATACACAGAAGAGGCGGCGCCGAGGTGGCGCTGCTACAACGAAAGGTAACAGACATGAATGCGAGACACATCAAAGTGCCCACACGGTTCGCCAGGGAAACCCGGTTCGAACTGCCCATTCCGTCCGTGCCTTTTCGCGGCGAAGCGGAAGCACGACTGGATGCATTGAAGCAAGTTCTTGTGAGCGAAATGCTTGCAAAATTTGATGAACCAATCCACCGGGCCTCGGTGCAACGCGCGGCCAGCGAAGCGGCCTCCCTTGCATGGTTGACACCCTACCCCCTGTTGGTGTTGCCGGCCTTGTTGGAAGAAAAGGCCGCCTCGGCCATCGCCCATGCGGACCGTCAGACTGAAATCCGGCGCAAGTCCCAGGGGCTCTTAGCCTTGGCTGCGTGAGTCCAGTGATTCACCGCTGACTTTAACGATCTGCTTCACAAGGGCATTCCGTGTGGAATGCCCTTTTT
>CAZIDG010000017.1:54626-61195 GCA_964538065.1 uncultured Verrucomicrobiota bacterium | reverse complement strand
TCGGAACCCCAACCCCATCAACAGGCCGCCATGGCCTGGGGTGCCCAAGGGATATCTCTCATGGCATGAACTACTTCTCCGGTTTCATGCCGGTGGCGGCGCGGCCCTTGTCCATCATGCGCACGCCGTCGTCGGCGATGAGCTTGCCGGTGTCCTTGTCCCAATGGCGGGTGCGGTTCTTGAGCTGGTGCTCGCCGTGGCAATCGGTGCAGACATCGCCTTTCTTCGCCGCCGAGGCATCCTTCACGCCGTCCTTCTTGCTGTCTTTGGGAGCGTCCTCCTTCTTTTTCACATCGACCTTCTTCGAGTCGGCTTTTTGGGCGGCCAATGCGGCCAGCAGCGGTTTATGCAGTTCCTGGTTGGCGAGGATCTCGACCTTGTGGCACTTGACGCAGGCGGCGTTGATTTTGGCCCGGGAATACATGATCTCGGGCGGGGTGATGCCGTCCTCGTCCGAGCTGTGCTTCTCGGAGAGGCCGTGGCATTTCTCGCAGCCGGTGCCAATCTTGGTGTGGGTGACGTTGAGGGATTCCTTCTCGAAATTGCGGTGGCAGACCAGGCAATACGAGTTGTCGGCGGGTTCGGCATCCTTCGGCTTTTCTGCGGAAGGCTGGACGGGCGCGGGATCGGCGGCAAACGCGACAGGGAGACCCAGCGCCAGGACGATGAGCGGAAATACGGACCAGTTCATGGAGTCTTTCAAATGGAACAATTTATGGATGGCTAGACGTATTCCCATTGTTTGAGCCATTGGTAGTCGGGGGTCAGATTGGCCCACATGCGGGTGGTGGCCTCCTGGAGGTCGGCCCGTTCCTTGGGCTGGAGATCCTCCTTGCGCCATTCCTTGACGGCCTGGGCCATATTGTCCACCTGGGCTGGGCTGATGAGGCCCGGGATGGGGGCGGTGAGCTGCGGATTGTTCAAGATGTAGCGCACGGTCAGGCGCGCCAGGCGGTTGTCTTCATCCACATTCGGGCCCTGGGGCGAGCCGTCGCCCTTGAAGATGGCGTTGCTGGAGAAGGGTTTGATGCCCAGGGTGCCGACGTCGTGCTTGCGGATGGCCTCGAACACGCTGTCCTGCGGCAGCTCCTTGGAGGCGGCCGTGTACGGGAACACGAGCACCTGGACGACGTCCGGGTATTTCTCGATGAGCATCTTGGCCCAGCGGCGATCATGGGTGGACAGGCCGGTGAAGCGGCATTTGCCCTGGCGGCGGGCGGTGTCCAGCGCGGTGATCATGGCCTCGACATCGGCTTCGGAGTGCTGGCCGCCGCGTTCGAGGGCCATGAGACGCCAGATGTCCACGTACTCGAGCTGGCAGCGCTTGAGGCCGGCGTCAAAGAGTTCGAGCAATTTCTTGGCGGTGCGGTTTTCGGGCACGCGCAGCTCACTCGAGGGATGCGAATAAGCCAGGTACATCCCCTCGCGGCGGCCGCGCAAGGCCTTGGAGTAAACCTCCGCCTCGCTGTCGCCGGCCAGATCGACAAGGTTGATCCCCCGTTCCATGCAATGGGTGAGGACCTCCCTGCGGTTGTTTTCAAAGGGGCTTAACAGCGCGGCATCGGTCGGGGCCACATAGGGGTCGATTTCGCCCGTGCCGCCGATGATCTTGCCGATGCGCTTCCAATGGCCGCCCATGCAGATGGCCGAGACCCACAGGTTGGTCTTGCCCAGGCGGCGGTACTCCATGTCCGGGTTGTAGCTGCGCGTCTTGCGCACGGCCTCCTGGTCGGATTCGCCCGCAAACACGGTGCGTCCGGGCGGGAGGGACATGGTGGCGGCCACCGCCGCGGTGGCCAGGACACTGCGGCGCACGAATTCGCGCCGGGAGAGAATTTGGATGCGCATATAAGGATTCTTTCTTACTTGGACGCGGACGCCGGGCCCGCCTTAAGTTTGATTTTCAATTGTTCAAGACCGTCGAGGTTCCCCTTCACGGTCTCTTCAGAATCGGTTTCAGGGCGGTGATCGAGCACGCCCACGGGGCCGCGCCAACCGCTGGCGAGGACCGTCTGGATCATGGCCAGCTCCTCCGTCCCGCTGCCGATGGGCACGATCTTCATCCCCTTCTGCTCGCCATCGGGGATCATGCCATTGAGGTTCAACGCCAGCAGGTGCGGCTTCATGAGGGCAAAGAGCTGGGGAAAACGGGCGATGTGGCTGTGGCCATGATGAAAATTATACACAATGCCCACGTTGGGCCGGGCAAGCTTCTGAATGATGGCCACCTCGTTCTCCGGTTCGCCGAACCAGCCGCCGTGGTTGTAGAGCGCCACCTTGCAGCCGAGTTTGGCGGCTTCATCGGCAATGGGCTCGATGATCCGCGCGGCCGCGGCCACCTTCTCCGCCTGGGCGCCGCTGGGGGCGGGATCGCCCATCGTGATCCAGAGCTGCGGATGAATCTTATGGTTCTTGATCACCTCAAGGATGCGCCGGGCCGTATTATCCAGACCGGATGGAAACCACCAGGCGTCGATGGCGATGCCGTGTTTCTGCATGACCTCGACCTCGGTGTCGAACGTGGGGATGTGCTCATCGCGCCAGTCGTAGGCCAGGTGTTTGAGCTGGAGACGGTCGAGCATCTGGGCGCGCTCCTCGGGGCCGCGCTTTTTGGCATCGAACGGCACGATGCACCAGGCGGCGAGGTTCGTGCGGTCCAGGATGGACCCCGGCATCGACTCCGCAGCGCGGGCGTGGGGAACGGCGGACGAGGCCATGAGGACTGCCAGGATAAATGCCAGCCAGCCAGATAAAAAACGCCTCCGGCAGGTCAGGGTTCCGACTGATGCGCCAATGTCGGTCGTCATAAGATGTATTACGCAAGGCATCCTAGACCACCGCAACGCTCAAATGCAACGGGAATGATGAAGCATCAACCCACGCGCGCAAGCTGACGTTCGATGTAACGGCGATTCTCGATGGCGGTGTCGAGCGGGTTGCGGTTTTCCGGTTCGTCCTCCCAGGAATAACTGCCGCGATAGCCCACCTCCTTGAGGGCATCAAACACGGCTGGCATCCCCACCACGCCCGTGCCGAGGAGGCATGTCTCATGGGCGCCCGCCGCCCGCACATCCTTGATGTGGGTATGGCGGATGGTCTTGCCGCACTCGCGGATGATTTCGGGCGCGGATGCCCCTTGTGTGCCCAGCCAGCCGGTATCGATGCACACGCCGAGCCATTCGTTCCCGCCGCCGATGGCGTCGAGGATCTCGCGGGAGGTTTTTTGTGGATGGTTCTCGAGGTTGAAGCGCACCTTGTGCTCCTTGCACAACTCGGTGGCTTCATCCGGCTTGAGTCCGCCGAGGCCGCCATCGATATGGGGAATCTTGAGCCACTGGCAGACCAGGAGCGACTCCCGGCGCAGGGTGCCCGCGTAGGCGACGGGCCGCAGGTCGTAGCCGCGCATGATCGAACTCCACAACGCCGCCTTTTGCGGGGTCATGACGTCCGGCGATGCATGGGCCTCCCAGATTTCCACATAACGGAAACCCGCCGCCGCGATGTCGCGGCAGATGTCGCTCCAGGCGTCCTCCGTCATCGCAGCGACGGTTTTCTGGTGCTGCTCGCCCCAGTTCTTGAGCTCGAAGCGATATTGGGTGACGCGCGCCACCAGGTTGGCCGTATTGAAGGCCACGGCTGAATGGGGGCTCGAACCGCCCCCGCCATGACGGCCGTGGCGGCACCCCGTGACGCCAGTAGCCAGCGCCAGCGCCGCCAGGGCGCTTTGTTTGAGAAAGCCTCGACGATCCACCGCCTGGGATGATCTTTGTGCATTCATGGTCGTACAATAATTACTGGCGCAAACCTGCCCTGCTGGCATCTTTTTCGCAAGCTCCAAGCCATGCGTGGCTGGGGCGTGAGCATGGACCCGGCCCCTATTCTGAAAACCACGACAATTTTATTCCAAACGGGTCTCCGCCACATTAAAAAGGTACCGACATGAACACATCCATCAGGTTTTTTGACCGGCTGTCGAGGGTGCTGCATTCGCCCACCCTGGCAACCCTGGCCACCTTGTCCTGCTGCGCCTCCCTGCTGGTGGCCGCGGACACCGCACCCCTTGCCCGGCGCATCGCGCTCGAACGCGTCCAGCCGGAAATGAACGGCAATATTTACCGGCTCTATGAAATCGAAAAGGCCGCCTGGGTCTGGCATCCCGCCTCGCCACAGGGCGCCGAGGCCGTGCTCCTGTTCCGCAACCAGTTCACCGTCGATGCCGAGACCGAAACCACCATCCACGTCAGCGGCGATCAGCGCTACGAACTGAGCCTGGATGGCCAGTTGATCTCCCTGGGGCCGGATCGCTGCGATGTGATGCATTGGAGTTTCGCCACCTACCGCCTGAAGCTTGCCCCGGGCGCCCATACCCTGGAAGCGCTCGTGGCCTGGATTGGCGACAACGCCTGCTGTGCGCAGACCTCCAATCGGGGTGGCTTCATCTTCGCCGCCGAGGGGCCCCTGGCAGCCAGGCTTAACACGGGGGATAAGAGCGGTTGGAAGGTCAGCGCCCTGCAAAACTGGTCGTTCTCCACACGCAACTGGACCGGCGCGTATCAAATCCAGCGCGGCCAGACCCTCAACCTAACCCAGCCGTTTGTGGATCCCGCGGTGGTGATGCCGCCGCTTCAGAGCAACGAATATGGCTCGATGCGCACGGGATGGAGGCTCTGTCCCTCACCATTGCCTGACCAAAAGCTCACCGCCGTGAATGCCGGCAAGGTGCGGGCGATCATTCCTGGCGGTCTGAACCATCCCCAACCGGTCACCGCCCAGCACATCCAACTGGCGCAAGCCGCTGACAATGCCTCCTGGAATGCCTTGATCGGCCAGGGCAAGGGAGCCGTCACCATCGCGCCCTCCAATACCGTGTCCGTGCTGGTGGACCTGGAGAACTATTTCGTGGCCTACCCGCGCTTCAAGATGTCCAAAGGCAAGGACGCCAAGGTGACGCTCGCGTGGGCTGAGGCGCTCTACAAGCGGGACGACAAGGGCAACCCCACCTCGGATAAGGGCAACCGTAATGAAGTCGAGGGCAAGGCGTTCCATGGCACCGAGGACACCTTCCTGCCCGAAGGAATCGATGGAGCCCAGTTCCGCACCTGGTGGTGGCGCTCGGGACGCTACCTGCTGCTGACCGTGCGCACCGCGTCCGAACCCTTGAGTCTGGACAGCTTTGACCTGCTGGAATCGCGCTATCCATTGGAGGACGAGGGGCGGTTTGCCTGTTCCAATCAGGAGATCAACAACAGCCAGGCGCTCATGGTGCGCGGCATGCAGATGTGCTCGCATGAAACCTACATGGATTGCCCCTATTACGAGCAACTGATGTACGTGGGCGACACCCGGTTGGAAATGCTGACCACCTACATGATGACCCCCGATGACCGCCTGCCCAAACGCGGCATCGAGCTCTTTGACTGGTCGCGCTTCATGTGGGGCCAGGTCGCCGAACACTATCCCAGCCACACCCCCCAGCAATCGCCCACGTTCAGCCTGATCTGGGTGTCCATGGTGCGCGATTATGCCTTCTGGCGCGGTGAACCCGGCTTTGTCCGCCAACGCCTGCCCGGCATGCGCGGCGTGCTCGAACTCTTTCGCAACCTCCGTGGTGAGAGTGGTTTGCTTGAGCATGTCCCTGGCTGGCCCTTCGTCGACTGGGTGCCCGCCTGGGCGGTCGGCAATGCCCCCGATGGCGTCAACGGCATCTCGTCCATCAACAACCTCTTCTTCGTGCAGGCCCTGCTCAATGCGGCTGAGGTGGAGGAAAGCGTGGGCGATACCGCCATGGCCGCCCGGAACCGCCAGTTGGCACGCGAAATGTCGGACATCATCGTGAAACGCTTCTGGGACGACAAACGCCAGATGCTGGCTGACAACGAGAAGCACACCAGCTTCAGCGAACATGCCCAATGCCTGGCCCTGCTCAACGGCGTCCTTCCCAAAGACAAGGAAGCTGCTGCATTCAAGGGACTTATCGAGGCGAAGGACCTGCACAGGGCAACGGTCTATTTCTCGTTCTATCTCTTTGAGACACTCAAGAAATTCGACCGCGGCGATCTGATCGTGGAGCGGTTCGGATTCTGGCAGGACCTGGCCAAGGGCGGTTTCAAGACCCCTGTGGAATCCCCCGAGCCCTCGCGCTCGGATTGCCATGCCTGGGGGAGCCATCCGCTCTTCCACATGCGCGCCTCGCTCTTTGGCATCCGGCCTCTGAAAGCGGGATTCTCGGAACTGGAGGTTGCCCCCACCCCAGGCAATCTGGAGTGGCTTGAAGTCAAGGCGCCCCATCCCAAGGGCTGGATCGAAGGCAAGCTGCATTTCGACCACAAGACGGGCAGTTGCACCGGGGAACTGACTATCCCTGAAGGAGTTAAGGGAACATTCCGCTGGAAGGGGACCGAGGTGAAACTCGAGGCTGGCGCCAAAACCAGCATCGCGGTTCAGCCCGCCTCAGCGGAGAAACGGTAAAGCCGCCATGATTCGTCCTGCATGAACGATTGTCCTTGGGGCCGCGGTGAAACGCCTCCTCTTGCGTTTTGCCGCGGCTTCGGGCATAGAACCGGGCCGTT
>CAZIDG010000017.1:0-54526 GCA_964538065.1 uncultured Verrucomicrobiota bacterium | reverse complement strand
GTGAAACGCCTCCTCTTGCGTTTTGCCGCGGCTTCGGGCATAGAACCGGGCCGTTTATTGAGATATGGACGATTTCAAAACCGAGATTCAAGAGCTTAAAGGGTTCATTGCGGACCTTAAATCCGACCGCGCGGCACAGAAGGACAAAGAGGCGCGCGAATCCTGGACCCGGTACACCTCCCTGTCGATCGTGTTCCTGGCCGTGCTGGCGGCCATTGCCACCCAATGGTCCGGCAAGTACTCCAGCCGGGTGCTGGCCTCGTTGAACGACGCCACGTTCTACCAGGCCAAGGCCTCCGACCAGTGGAGCTTCTACCAGGCCAAGTCCATCAAGCAAAACCTCTACGAGCTCACCCGTGAGGAAATGGCCGCCCAGCCAGGCGGACAGGAGCGCGCCCAGGCCTTCACCACCAAGATCGCCCAGTACGAGACGGACAAGAAACAGATCAAGACCGAGGCCGAACAGTTGGAGAAGCAGCGCGACGCCGCCCGCTCCGAGGCCACCACCAACAGCCGCCTGGGCGGTGGCATGAGCTCGGCGGTGGCCCTGTTCCAGATCTCCATCGCCCTGGGATCCATCAGTTTGCTCACCAAGAAGAAGCCGCTCTGGTTTTTATCCATGGCCATTGGCGTGGCCGCCACCATCAAGATGGTCCTGGTCTGGGTCCAGCCATGAATCCCGCCCCGTCAACGCCCGCCATCCACGCCGAGCACCTCTGCAAGGATTTCCGCCGCTACAAGAAACAGCCCGGATTAAAAGGGGCGTTGAAGGGTCTCTGGCGCCGCGAGTACGAAACCACCCACGCCGTGAAGGAGGTCTCGTTTGACATCGCTCCCGGCGAGTTCGTCGGGTTCCTGGGCCCCAATGGCGCGGGCAAAACCACCACGCTCAAGATGCTTGCGGGCCTGCTTTACCCCACGCGCGGCACGGCCCGTGTCCTGGGCTATGTGCCCTGGGAACGCCACGACGACTACCGCCGCCAGTTTGCCCTGCTCCTGGGCCAGAAAAACCAGCTTTGGTGGGACCTGCCCGCCAGCGAATCGCTCGACCTGAACGCCAGGATCTACGGCCTCGAACCTGCCGTTTCCCTGCGCCGCATCGAGGAATTCACCGAGATGCTCCGGGTGAAGGACAAGCTCAACGTCATGGTGCGGGAGCTTTCCCTCGGGGAACGGATGAAGTTCGAGCTCATCGCCGCCCTCCTCCATGATCCGAAGATCCTCCTCCTGGACGAACCGACCATCGGGCTGGATGTCGTTTCCCAAAAAACCATCCGCGAGTTTCTCCACCACCATAACCAGACCCGCCGCACCACTGTGCTCCTGACCAGCCATTACATGGCTGACATTGAAGCCCTGTGCCCGCGCGTCATCATCATCGACCAGGGCGCCCTGTTCTTCGATGGTCCCTTTAACGAAATCGTGGACCGCTTTTCCGGGTTCAAGCTCATCACCATCCAGTGCGACCCTCGCGCGGGCGAGATCCACCTCGACCCCAACCAGTTCGGAGAGTCCATCGAATCCGAACCGGGCAGGATCACCCTCAAGGTCGATCGCGAGCGAGTCATCCCCGTCTGCAAGGCCCTTCTGGATACCCTGCCCGTGCAGGATATCGACATCCAGGAAGTCCCCATCGAAGACGTGATTCGGAAGATCTTCGCCCACTGAGGTTTGCGGGGCATTTTGGAAGCCCTCTCCGGTATATATAACACATTGGATTGCAATGCGATACATTCCATTGCACCCGGTCTTTTGAGTCCCAGGCCAACAGGCCTCCACCCGGCACAGCCATCCTGTCACAGGCCTGTAGCGATGTCATCCCTTGGTAGGGGTGGAAAGCCGCTCAAAAGGAAACCCTGGGGGTCTTTTTCACGCGTGAAACTCGCACATAATTGCGCGTGTTTGGCACACCGTTTTTGAGGAGGGGAAGAGGGTGGTTGGATATAACGATATCGTGTGCGTTTGGCAGGCCTTTTCACCGTTGTTTTCAGACGGTTTAACCCTCCATTTTTTAGTCATTCAGTACTTGAACCGAGGCACGTCTTATGCTTTTTTAACCACCTTGAAATCCTTGGCAGTCCTTCCATAGACGGAACGGTATCCAGGGATGATTAGATTGGAAGTGTTGGTTTAATATGATGTTGGATCAATTAGGCAGTCAAATTGGGCGTTCTGACCGCTATTCGGCCAAGGGCACGTCTCGTAACGTCAATTTCCTGTGCGTGGCGCCCAACGCCACCCAGGTGTCGGTCATTGGTGACTTCAATGGTTGGAATCCAGAAACGAATCCGATGCTCCGCCAACCCGATGGCGGGTGGGCCGCCCGGATTCCGTTGCATCATGGACACCACCAGTATCAGTTCCTGGTGGACGGCTCGCCGATGCTGGATCCCCGCGCGCAAGGCATTGCACGCAACGCGCGCAACGAGCGCGTCTCGCTCATCGCGGTCAGTTAAGACCGTTGCCGTTGTTTTTGGACCGGGAGCGCTGCTCTTCGAAGAACGCCTTGAGCAGCCCCCGGCATTCTGGTTCCAGGATCCCGGAGGCGACATCGCACCGGTGATTGAGGGTGGGGAATTGCAGGATATTCATGGCGCTGCCGCCCGCCCCTCCCTTGGGATCAAAGGCGCCAAACACCACCCTGGCCAGACGCGTGTGCACAATCGCCCCGGCGCACATCGGGCAGGGCTCCTTCGTCACATACAGCACGCAATCCGTTAACCGCCAGTCTCCCAACGCGTTCTCGGCCTGCGTCAAGGCCAGCATTTCCGCATGGGCAGTGGCGTCCTTCAACATCTCCACCTGGTTGAACGCACGGGCAATGATCCGGCCCGCGCGGACCACCACGGCGCCCACGGGCACCTCCTCGGCCTCATAGGCGCGGTGCGCCTGCCGGAGGGCCTCGCCCATGAAATAGGCGTCACTATGCAGATCGATTAGTATCTCGTCGGACATGCGGCCCCAATCTTGAAGGGCCGCGCCCCAGCGGGCAATGCTCTTTTTCCTTCACTTCCCCGCGGCGGCTGTGGACCCCTCGATGCGGAAGTATTCGGTGGTGGCACCGGTGCGCGGATACTCAAAACGGAAATCGCCGTTGTCCAGGGCCACGGGAGCGGCACCAGGCACCAGGCTGTAGGGGCCGTTGGGCGCCGTGGCGCGATGAAGCCGCAGGGCCTGCCACGTCCCAGCGGCATGGATGCGGATTTCAAGCGCACCGCTTGAGGCGACGGGCTGCACGGAGATGAACTGGAGCGCGCTGGTGGGCTCGGCCAGGATCCCTGCCAGGCTCGTGCCCGACGCGCCACGCTGATGGAGACGCGCGACTTCCGCGGAGGTCAGCGCCCGATTCCAGATGGCCAGGTCATCCATGCTGCCCACAAAATAGCTGCTGCCGGCATAGCCCTCCCGCCCGATGCCCGCATACTGGCCGGTTTTGACATTGGCAACCAGGCCGATGGGGCTGGTGTTATCGTTGCCGGTATGGACATCCCGGGCCTGCCCGTTGAGGTAGATGACCGCCTGGCCCGAGAGCGGCCCGGCCTGGCCCGTGTAGGTGGCCACCACGTGAATCCATTCGTTGGTCCTGAGGAACGTCTCGCTGATGCCTGGCCGCGCCGCGTGCCCCTTGGCGTCGGTGACCTTGAAGCGCAGCTCCTTGTTCGAACGGTCCAGGTAAAGGACGTAGCAATCGTTGGTGGAATCCAGGAGCGCACCGTAGGTGGTGCTCATCTTCGAGGGCAGCGTTGTCAGCTTGAGCCAGGTGGAAATGGTGATTTCGTTGGTATTGATGTCGAGGCCGGGCGTATGGGGCACGATCACATAGGACGTTGTGCCATCCACTTCCACGGCGCCGCCAAACATCGCCGATCCGCCACTGAGCCAGTGGGAGGTTCTGTCGGTGCGCACGAACGTCAGGGCATTGGTGCCAGCGCTGTCCGTCAGGGCCGTGGACTGGATGTTCGTCAAACCATCGTCCATGGCCCAATAGGCCACGAGGTGGTCGCCCAGGTAGGGGGCGTTGGCCAGGTTGGTCTGCTGGAGGGATGCCACGCGCGCCGGATCATTGGAGATGATGCCATCCACACCCAGGCTCGCATAGGTGTCGATTTCCGGGCCGTCCACCGTCCAGACAAAGAGCTTGAGGCCCGCGTCATGCACGAGGGCGACCTCGGCGGCGGTGATGCCGCCCTTTTCCCAGGCCACGGTGCGAGCGCCCGTGTTGGTGATGCTTGCAAGCTGCGTCCCTGTGAGGGCGCCGCTGCCCAGGGCGGCCAGGCGGATGGAGGGATCCAGCGCATGCACGGCGGAGAGGAACGCCCAGTCAAAGGCCTGCACCACCACGTTCGTGGCCACGCCCAGCCGCTGGAGCTCGGCCACGTACTGCGCGGCGCTGCCCCCCTTGCGTTCGATGAGCGGCGTGGCCTGCGGCAGGATGTTCGTGACCGCCTCGGCCAGGGTGGGAATGCGCTCACCCGCAAACGATGCCGCAAACCACGAGCCGGCATCAAACGTCTTCAACTTCGCCAGCGTGAGGCTGGAGATCGCCCCGGTGCCATCCGTGGTGCGATCCACCGTGCTGTCGTGCATCACGATCAACTGGCCATCAGCCGTCAACTGGCCATCCAGCTCCACGAGGTCGGCCTTGCCGAGCGCGGCGCGGAAGGATGCCAGCGTGTTCTCGGGCGCCACCAGGGAATTGCCACGATGCCCAATGCTCAGGGGAGCGGCGAAAACGGAAGAAACCATACCGAGCGCGGCCACCGACACGGCCAGACGCACACAACCAAAAGACCAAAAGTGCATGCTTGTCTGATACCGTTCCGCCCATCCACGGTCAATGCTCCGACCCTGAATAATTATCATGCATGAAAGAACAGCCCTTGCGTTTCAGGCCCAACCCCACCTTCAGCAGATGTTGAATACATCCCTTTCAGTGTAACTTGAGGACGGCTCACGCCGGTGACAGGCAGGGGCAGGATCCGCTCAAGTGGCCTGGCATTGCTGGAGAACTCTTTACAGGGCACCCGTGTCCTTGAAGAAACGGATGGCTTCGGCACGAAACACATCCGCGCGGCTCCACATGAGGGGGTGGCCTCCTGTGGGGTATAAGACCAGCCTGGAGGTCGGGATTTTACGCGCGATGGCGCACATGGCGCGGTCGATTCCCAAAATGCAGTCGTCGGCCAGACTGGCTGTCAGGAGGACCGGCGACACGATGTCGCGCAGTTTCCCATTGTAGAGGTCCTTGCCTGCGACGGCGAGCATGAGGGCGTTTTCGCGTTCGATGACCACGGCCCAGTCATCCCCATGGGCCTGCCGCCAGAAAGCCTCCTTGTCGGGGGTGAGATTCTGGTTGTCCCGAACCCATCGCTGGACCTCCTCCATGGCGGGGCGCTCGCCGGGAATGCTATCAGCAATGAGGCATCGGACGGCGCGTCCAGCGATGATCCCCACATTCAGCGCGACGATCCCGCCGCCGCTGGTGCCCATGGCGATGAATTCACGAATCCCGAGGGCATGGAGCAACTCCAGGGACATTCCGGCATTGCTGCGCCAGAAATCGGATGGGAACACCGCCACGCGGGAGGACTGGCCATAGCCCACGTAATCAGGACAGATCACGCGGAAGGACTTGGAGAAATACTCCATCTCGCCATCGTGGGATGCCGAGGAGGCGGTATTACCTGGCAGCAGGAGCAGGACGGGGCCTGTGCCTTCATCACGGTAATGAACCGTCTTATTTCCATATTCGAAAAAGGGCATAATCGCTTTTTCAACTCACCGGAGGAGCAGGCTGCATCACGTCGTGCGGACCGGCTCAGGGCCTCGAGCAGACGTAGGTGGCCTGGAAGCCGGGGGCGTATTCGGCGGTGTCGATCTGGAAGCCGGCGCGCCGCAGGAGGCCTTCCAGGATCCAATCATAGGTGCTGTATTCGTCACGGACGTGGACGGCAGCCTCGCCTCCGAGGCGTTCGCCCGCCTTTTGGGTGATGGTCTGGATCCAGCCATCGATGTGGCGGGGCAGTTGGGGGTTGGCGGACGGGAACACAATGTCGAACAGGTACAACTTGCCGCCGGGCTTGAGCATGGCAAGGCAGCGCTTGAGGGCGGCCTGTTTCCAGAAATCGGGCAGGTGATGCAGCACGGCGACGCACACCATGGCATCGGCAGGCTCGGCCTGGTGCTCGTAGGTCAGGAGGCCGCCATGGTGGAAGTGAATGTTGGTGTGACCGGCGCGCTGAGCCTCGCGGCGGGTGAAATCGAGCATGGCCTGCGACATGTCCACGGCATGAATCGTCCGGCACTGTGGGGCGGCGTGGAGGGCAAAGGCCCCCGTGCCGCAGCCCATGTCAATGACCACGCTGTCCTTTCCAAGACCGAGGCGCTGGATGATGGCATCGGTGGCCTTTTTGTAATCACGGAACCGGCGGTGCATGCCATCGTAGGCGGCCACCTCCTCGATGCTGGCGTAATCGACGCCCTTGGCGCGGGATTCATCAAAATACCACTGAGGGTACGCATTCATATGACAGCCCGATTATAGGCTTCAAGGGCGACACGGTGTCAATGGCAGGCTCCGGTGTGAAATGTTCCACGGGGAACAATTCCGGGGCTAGGCTCCACTGGCCGGCTGGAGGATTTCCCTGAGTTTTTTGGACAGGCCCTGGGGGCTGTAAGGCTTGCCGATGAAATGGAAGTCCTTGGGGATGGTCCCATGATGCAACACCAACTCCTCGGAGTAACCCGAGGTGAGCAGCACCTTCATTTCGGGATGGATCTTGAGGGCGTGCTCGGCCAGCTCGTGGCCGCTCATGCCGGGCATCACGATATCGGTCAGGAGCACATCGATGTGTTGCTTGTTTTCCTGAGCCAGGAGGAGGGCCTCGCCGCCATTGGAGGCATGGATCACGTGGTAGCCAAGGCGCTTGAGAACCACCACCGCCAGATCACGCACGCTGTCCTGGTCCTCGACGAGGAGGATGGTTTCCTGGCCGCGGGACAGGGTGGCAGACTCCTTGTTCTTCGCGAGTTTCTCCACGGGTTTCTCGATCCTGGGCAGGTAGATCTTAAAGGTCGTGCCAAGGCCCACTTCGGAATACACATCGATAAAACCCCCGGCCTGTTTGACGGCTCCGAAGATGGTGGCCAGGCCCAGGCCGGTGCCACGCCCGGTGGGTTTGGTGGTAAAGAAGGGTTCAAAGACGTGTTTCTTCACCTCGTCGGTCATGCCATGGCCGGTGTCGCTCACGGTGAGTTGGACGTACTCCCCGGGTTGCATGTTGGGATGGCGGGCACAATACTCGGCATCCAGATCGAAGTTGGCCGTCTCAATCACGAGTCTGCCGCCGCCGGGCATGGCATCGCGGGCATTGACGACGAGGTTGACGAGCACCTGTTCGAACTGGCCGGGGTCGATCTTGACCGCGCCCAGATTGGGATTCAGGTTGGCCTGGAGATAGATGTTCTCGCCGATCAGGCGGCCGAGCATTTTCTGCATGTTTTCGACCAGGTCATTGAGGTTGAGCACCTTGGGCTCGATGATCTGGCGGCGGGAGAAGGAGAGGAGCTGTCGCGTCAGGGAGGCCGCGCTTTGGGTGGCCTTGCTGATTTCCTCCAGGTACTGCATGAGGGGGTCCGAGGGTGAGAGATCCATTTTGGCCAGGTCCACGTTGCCGGTGATCGTGGTGAGCATGTTGTTGAAATCATGGGCCACGCCGCCCGCCAGCCGCCCGACGGCCTCCATTTTCATGGCCTGCTGGAGCTGTTCCTGGAGGCGTATCTTGTCCTGCTCGGCCTGTTTGTGCGGGGTGATGTCGCGTCCGGCCACCACCATGCCGGTGCGCGTGCCATCGGGGGCGGCCAGGGGGATGCGGATGACGTCAAAGGTCAGGTGGGTCCCGTCGGGGCGGACCATGTTTTGATCGGAGCGGATGGGCAGCATGTCGTCCCAGAGGTGGTAGTCGCCCGTTTCAAAGGCCAGGAAGGTTTCGCGATAGAAGGGGGTGTATTCGGCCAGCTCGGAGTCCTTTTTCCCCCGGTAGTCCACGCCCTCCAGGTTGAACAGGCGCAGGCAGAAGTCGTTGGCCATCAACCAGCGTCCCTGGCCATCCTTGAAGCAGATGATGTCGGGCATGGCATTGATGAACGTGCGGAGCCGCTGCTCGCTCTCGCGCAGGGCTTCCTCGGCGCGCTTGCGCTCGTGGATCTCCCCGGCCAGGGAGGCATTGCGAGCGGCCAGTTCCGACGTGCGTTCCTGCACACGCCGCTCCAGGTCGCCCTTGGCGAGGAGCAACTCGTCCTCCATGCGGCGGCGGCGCGCGATCTCGATCGAGAGGCGCCGCGTCCAGTAGGCGAACACGGCCAACAGGGCCGCGGAGATGGCGATAATTTTCCAGACCATCGAGTAATCCGGCCTGGGACTGATCTGGATGGTGGCCCATTTCTGATAATAGCGGTTGCGGTCCACTTCGGGGATGGCCTGGACGGCCTTGCGCAGGATGGATCCCAGCTGGGGCTGCTGCTTGGAGGCCGCCAGGGAGAGTTCGTAGCGGAAGGGTGTTGCTCCGGCGACGCGGATGTTGTCGAACCGGTAGCGTGTGATGCCGTGGCTGCCGGCAGCCAGGGCGTCGATGTAGGCATAGACCTCGCCGCGAGAGAGCATGGCCAGGCCCTCCTCGAGGGTGGCGACAGGCCTCAACTGGATGCGGGGGTGATAGGTCATGAGATATTCCTGAATGGCGTACTCCTGCATGACAGCAACGGTTTTGCCCTGAAGGGTTGAAAGGTCGGCATAGTTCACCTCCGTGCGGGTGAAGATGGCCGTGGGCATCGAGATGTAGGGTTCGGAAAAGTCGAGGAAGCTCCGGCGATGGACGGTTTCAACCAGGCTGGCCGCCATGTCCGCCTTGCCGTTCTTAAGCTGCTCATAGATCTGGCTCCAGGTCTTGCCGCTGACAGGCCTGAAGTCAACATGGAGGGTGCGTTTGAGCAGGGCGATGTACTCGGAGGACACACCGGCCAACTGGCCCTGGTCATTGATGTACTCGATGGGCATCCAATCCGGACTCACCGCGACATTCACCACCGGATGCTGTTTGAGCCACTCACGTTCCTCCGGCGTGAGTTCCAACAGCAGCCGGTCCGAGGGCGGAAGCGTTGTCCAACGCTGACGGATTTCCTGATGCTCTTCGGGCGTGATGGACTGGATGGCCTTGTCCAGGATCTGGGCGAGCACCGGCCAATCCTTGCGCACGCCCATCCGCAGGCCGCGGGTCTGGATCGGTGCGATCCCGGCCACCTTGAGGTTGAGGAAGTTATATTCGTCAATCTTGTAGCTCAGGGAGGGCAGGTCGCAGACGATGGCTTCGGCTGCACCCTGGGAGAGGCGGTTCAGGCCATCCAGGATGTTATCGACATAGACAGGGATGATATCCGGCTGTTGCTTGAGGGTCGCAGCGGTGAATTCGTATGTCTTGATGAGGGCCACCTTCCGGCCCGAGAAGGCCGCCAGGCTGTCCACGTTGGTGTGATCGGTGCGGGTGACGATGGCGATGGAGTATTTGATGTAGGGCTGGGTAAAGAGCAGAAACTCATCGCGCTCCGCCGTATGCAGCAGGGCGGGTGAGATATCCAGCTCCTTCCGGCGCAGCTTCTGCAGAACCTCGTTCCATCCGAGTTTGGGCTCGATCTTGAGGGTTACGCCCAGACGGGTGCCAATCAGGTCCATGTAGTCGGCGGCCATGCCGAGGTAGCGCCCATAGGCATCCACGAACTCAAAGGGGGCATACGCGGGGTCCACGCCCAGGCGCAGAGTGGGGTGTTGCGAGAGCCAGGCCCGTTCGTCATCGGTAAGCCTCAGGCTTCCATGAAGCACCCGGGACGCCTCGGCCATGAGCCATTTTTCCATGGCCCGTTGATAGGGAGACAGGCGGTCCATGCGTTGCGAACGGAGGGACTCATCAATGGCATCCAGGAGTTCCTGGTTTTTGCCCTTGGCCGTGCCGAAGCCGTAACTCCTTGGGGCAAAGACAATCGGGCTGCGCAGGACGTGGTACTGCTGCTCGGCCATCATCCCGCCGATATGTTCGCTCACGACAGCCGCCGCCCCCTTGCGGCTCAGGAGTTCGAAGGCGCGGTCCTTGGTGGTTTCCTCGCGAAACACCGGGTTGACTCCGAGCGATTTTGCAAACTCGGCAAAGGTGGCCAGATACATGTCGCCCGCCAGGCCAACCACGGTCTTGCCCTCCAGATCCTGAACGGACTGAATGGGTTGTTCCTCGTTCATGAAGACCTGGCCCCAGGACGCGACTACCGGCTCGTTATTGATGCCAAAAGCCTCCCGGCGTTCCTGGGTCTGGGATATGGCCATGACCAGGTCGATCTTGCCATCATTGAGCCATTCGAGGTTCTCCTTCCACGTGCCATGCACAAAATGGATCTGCCAGCCCTTGCCATCGGCGATATGGTCCAGGACATCGACAAACAACCCCTGGGGCTCGCCCCGGCCACCCAGGAACACCAGGGGAGGGTAATCAAACGTGCCCACGCGAACCTCACGCGGTTCGGCCTGGACATGGGGAACCAGGCCCGAGAGAAACAATAGGACGAGTGCGCCCAATCCAAGAAGGGGATGGGATGACATCCTCATGACCCAGGAGCTCATAAGTCCTTTGGATTCAGGATGAAACCTCACCATGATTCGAAAAGGTTGCAGAAAGTTGTTGATCCAATGATTCCAGATCATGATTCGCGATTCCAGCAATCCCGCGGTTGTACAGCGGGGGACTGCGTCGAGGCATGAGCACTCCTCATCCTTTCCGCAACGTGATACATGGATCGTGTGTGGCGACACATAACTTATCGCTCAGGAGTTGACTCCTGTCGCTCAAGCCATCGGATTATTTTATTTAATTTACCACACAGTAATCGACATTGCCACCGGGATTTGCCGAATGGCCATCCCGTAAATTCCTTGAATCGAAAGCATTAGAGGACCTGAAGGGCTTTGGCCAGGCAGGCTTCAACGGTGTTGCCACTCGCCTCCGAAGGTCAAAAGGTGTAAAGGTATCAGGCGTGAACCGTGAACAACAACAGGGCGCGCCCGGCGGGGCTGGATTCGGGCATCGCCCCTTTGAAAACCTGGATGGAAAGGGCCTGTCACAGACCGCCACGACGCCATCCCAGGGTGGCTCGACCGCGCCCACGACGCCCGCCCGCAAAAGCCGGGGGCGGGTGGATGTCCTGCGCCAGACGGCACATCGCGGCGGCAAGACGGTGACGGTCGTCACGCACTTTGTGGGCATTGGTCTGCCGGAAAAGGAGGCGCTGGCCAAAAAGATGCAGAAGGCCTGCGGGTGCGGCGGCACGGTCAAGGAGGGCCGGATCGAGATCCAGGGCGACAAACGCAACGAAGTCGCCCGGATCCTCAAGGAGGCCGGTTTCGACCCGGTGTTTGCAGGCGGTTAAGACAGGGGATCTCCCCATCACCGGCCCAGGGCGGCACGAATGTTCCTGGCATCGCGGGAGCGATCCAGCAGGTACACCGGTGTTGCGCCCAGGACATGGGCGCGTCCCTTGATGCGGTTTCCCATGATGTCGAACACGTTCACGCGGGGCGCATCCTTCAAGGCAAATCCCCTGGGGGAAACGGTCCAGGCCACGGCGACACTGCGTTCGCCCCGCCGGAAGAGATAGGCGCGGGCCTCGCCCTGGGAGATCGTTCCCAGGCACTCGTCGGGCGTGCCGAGCAAGCGTGTGAGCGCGGCCACAGCCGGGTACATCTTTCGGGGCTCGCCGCCGTACTCGAAGAAGACGCCACTGGCATCCACGCTGTTGACCTGGCCGCCCTCGCCAGCGTGGAACAGGATCTTGCGCACGCCATGGGCAAAGGTGACGGCGGCATATTGGACCATGTGCTCGGCGGCGGCCTGCTCCGAAGGCCACTTGGAACGGTTCATCGAGGCATCGCCCACACTCACCGGGACGCAGGCCGGATCGTCATCGGCATAGCAGCCGTATTCGGTGATCCACACCGGTTTGGACCCGCCATGCTGTTGCATGCACCGCTCCAGTTCGCCAAACGCCTCCTCGGCGGCAACCGCAGGGATCGGCGGCTCGTACATGTGGAGGTTGAAGACATCCACCGCATCAAGACCGCCTTTCTCGATGAATTCGAGCGAGAGGCCGGCGTTGGGGCCGGTCCCGATGCCGCCCACCACGAGGTGCTTTGGATCCACGCCCTTGATGGCGCGATACGCGGCCTGAACGAGCGAAAGGTAATCCTCCATTTTGTACCCCGAGCCGCGAGGGAGGGCGTAGCTCGTGTAGAGCGGCTCATTCAATATCTCGAACACACCGGACCGGCCGCGATAACGCTGCGCCACGGCGGCGGCGTAACGGCCAAAATCCTCCGTATTTTTCGGAGCCTGGGCAACGGTTTTAAGAATGTCCTCCCCGCCTCCGCGGCCGGAGGTGGCGTTGGTGGCATGCGAGGCCGACCACAGTGCCGATGGAAAGGGCAGGAGCACGATGGCGCGCCCCCCCAGGTTAAGGACGCGCTGAATCTGGGCATCGGGGTCCCGGAAATCGAACCGGCCCTGTTCGGGCTCGACCACATGCCACTTGGCCGACCAATCCCGCCACCAGGAGATGCCCGCCAGGTTCGCTGAGCGGACCAGGAAATCCCACGGATAGGCATGGTTCATGCCGATGGGCGAGTCGCTGCCGTCATGGGGCCTGATGAGCGCGCAACGGACCGTGTTGGTGCCACATGGGGAGCTCCAGGTGGCGCGGTAAAAACCCGCCTTCCCGGCACACAGCCCGCGCCAGGTCTTTTGGAGATGATGCTGGGCATCCCAGGGCGCATCGAGGGTCTGCGCGGCGCGGTACACCACCCGGTCCGCAAAATCGGTGATGACCAGTTGGCCTTCGACGGGAGAGTGGTTTCCCGAATAGTCGAAGGCATGCAGGGTGAGCGTGAGCCCCTCGTCGACCCGGCTGAAGATGCCGCTGCCGCCACCCGCCTCGAGAAAGCCCTCCACCGGCTGGCGCGGCTGCCAGGCTGTGGCGTGTGAACCGGGCTCGAGCTGGACATTATCCACCCAGAGCGTGCCGGTTTCCTTGTGCGAGGACTCCAGATCGAGGCCCACGGCGGCAAACAGGAAGGGTTGATCCGGCTTGAAGCTGAACTCGAATCGCTGCCATTGAGCGCCAGCCTGCACCGTCCGGCTCATCGTCCGCCCCCCGGCCTGGATGATCGCCAGTTGGGCGGCCGTGCCCGGCTGCGCGGCCCGGAGATCGGCCGAAAGCACCATCGGCTGGCCGGGCTCGATCCTGAACCAGCCGAGGTTGGCGGCCAGCGCGCGCCGCACGGGACGCCGCACGGCGTCGAAATAATCAAACGAAAAGACGGGGGCGTTTGTGGGATCGAGCGAGATCTTCAGGCATCGTCCGCCCAGGGAATCGGGGGCGGGAACGATGGCGCCCACGAGCTGGAACAATTGGTTGCCCCAGCCGCCGCGTTCGTTGTTGTAACTGCCCCAGTTCGCGCCGCCGCATTCAAAGCCGCTGTTGGGGATGAGGTTTGGAACGCCACTGCTGCTCCACTGGGGAAGCCACTGGCGTCCGGCCGCCGTCTCCGCCAATTCCACATCCGCGAGCCAGAGCGTGCCCGTGGACTTGAACCAGAACTGCAGGCGGCTCGCCTCCGCAGGAAGGGACTCCCGGGCCTCGAACACGTATTCGAATCGCTGCCATTCCGGCGTCGGGTAGAAACCCTCGTCCAGACCAACGTTGTTCCACAGCCTGGTGTTGCTCAAGCCCACATAGGCCGCGCCGTTGCGGATCGCACCGGCCTTGCTCCAGAACGTGAGCCGGTACCACTGGCCGCGCTGGACGGACACACGGCCCACCTGGCAGACCATGGCATGCGAACTGGGCGTGTCCCGGCCCATCCGGGTGCATTCGAGCCTGGCGCTGTGCCCCCCGGCGCGCCCGGCATCGGAGGTCAACTGCTGCACGGTGGTGCTGTCTCCAGCGGATTGCCAGAAGCGGGGGACGCCATTCGCATCGGGATCAAACCGGCCGTTGGCCACCAGGTTGGTGGCCTCGCCCCAGACCGTTGCAGGCAGGAACAAGGCGAGGCCGAGCAAGGGAAACAAGGCTTTGAGCCATGCTATAAATCGATGATTGGGCATGGCTGTGGCATATACCCGCCGCGTGGTTCAATCGAGTACAAAATGGAGTCATCCCCCGCACGGCATTCCATACCGGCGCACAGGCGCGGCTCCTTTCCCTGCCCATCGGCCGCGGGACTGGTCCAGGAGCGCCCCGGCTCGCGGTTACACGGCCTTGCCCATGTCAAACGCCTCTTGCATGGCGCCGGTTTTCCTGATGTCTCCGATATTATAGGCGCCGGTGCCATACAGGATGCCCTTCTCCCGGGCGCCGTTGAGGCAGGAGGTGAATCCCCTGAAACTCTCCAGGGTTCGTTCCATGGCCTGCTTGTTGTCATCGGCAGCCGCCACGATGAAATAGAACTCCTTGTTGCTGATCTCAGTGTAGCGGGCACAGGTCCGGTCGATGAGGGTCTTCATCTGGGCGTTCATGGTGTAGAAGTACACCGGCGTGGCCATCACAATGACATCGGCGGCGATCATCTTCTCCAGGATGCCGACCATGTCGTCCTTTTGGGTGCAGCCCTTGCTGGTCTTCACGCAGGCGCCGCATCCCGTGCAGTAGTTGATTTTTTTATCCTTCAGAAATATTTTTTCCGCGTGGTTTCCACCCTCGCGCGCACCCATCACAAATTGCTCGCACAGCAGATCGGAATTACCGCCCCTGCGCGGGCTGGAGCCTATCACTAATACGTTCTTGTTCACTTTGGATCCTGTTTAATGATGATATATATTCAAGCCCACCCCCCAATGGGAGCGGTCAAATCGGCATGCCGGCGAGGCTGCTTTTGCGCACGATCAGCGGCCGGTCAAACGTTCAAGGTTCTCAGGATAGCGGTTTCCCTGGATGGTGATCCTCGAGGCCGCGCTGTTGATCTCCTGAAGGTCAGCCGGCGTGAGTTGGATGGCCACGGACCCGATGTTCTCCTCGAGGCGGTGCAGCTTCGTGGTCCCTGGGATGGGCACGATCCACGGCTTTTGAGCCAGCAGCCAGGCAAGCGCGATCTGGGCGGGCGTTGCCTCTTTCCGTATCGCGATGGCGCCCAGCAGGTCAATCAAGGCCTGGTTCGCCTTGAGCGCCTCGGGCGTGAAACGCGGCAGGGTGCTGCGGAAGTCGGTGTTGTCGAACTTCGCGTTCTCGCCGATTTTCCCGGTGAGAAATCCCTTGCCCAGCGGGCTGTAGGGAACCAGGCCGATGCCCAGTTCCTCAAGGGTCGGCATCACCTCTGCCTCGGGACGCCGCCACCACAGTGAATACTCGCTCTGGAGCGCGGTGACCGGCTGCACGGCATGGGCGCGGCGAATTGTCTGAGCGCCCGCCTCGGACAGGCCGAAGTGCCGGACCTTGCCTTCCTGAATCAAGTTCTTGACGGCCCCCGCGACGTCCTCGATGGGCACCTCCGGATCCACGCGGTGTTGATAGAACAGATCGATCACCTCGAGCTTGAGCCGCTTGAGCGAGGCCTCGGCGACCTCCTTGATGTGGTTTGGCCGGCTGTTGAGCCCCATTTTGCCCGGGCGATTGTCGGCCCCGCGCAAGTCGAAGCCGAACTTGGTGGCGATCACCACCTGTCCACGGAAGGGGGCCAGGGCTTCCCCCACAAGCTCCTCATTGATATACGGTCCGTAAACCTCGGCGGTGTCGAAAAAGGTGACCCCTCGTTCCACGGCGGCATGGAGAAGAGTGGTCATCTCCTGCTTGTCCTTGGGCGGGCCGTACGAGAAGCTCATGCCCATGCAGCCGAGGCCAAGGGCTGAGACTTCGAGATTACTTGTTCCTAATTTGCGCTTTTGCATGTTAAAATCCTTGTTTCCAATAAACCTTGTGTGCGATCAGGCCTGATATTGCTCAACGCTGACCTTTTCCATCCACTTCACAATCTTGCCATCGCATCGCTTTCTGCAAAGCGATGCATGTCATTTCCTGCAATCTCCATGATCTGAACCTTTTGATTCAACGATGAGACACGGGCGGGCGCTGTGATCAGTTCCTCGCCATCGCGACAGCGGTGGCGCGATGCCGCGTGCGCCATTCGCCGGGCGAGGTGCCTTCCCATCCGTGGAAGGCGCGGAAGAACGAGTTGGCATCCTCGTAGCCCAGCAGGTAGGCGGCCTCGTTGAGCTCCATGGCGCTCTGCCTGAGATAGTGGCGGGCCAGCTCGCGGCGCGTGTCCTCCACCAGTTGCTGGAACGTGATGCCGGCATCGGTGAGCCGGCGCTGGAGCGTGCGCACGCTCAAGTGAAGCTGTTGGGCGACCGTCTCAAGGGTCGGGCGTTTCCCGGCCAGGGAACGCTTGAGGGTGTGTTTCACCAGTTCCCCCACATCCGAGCAGGCTTTCTGCGCCTGGAGCTCGTTTTCAAGCTGGGCCCCCAGCACCTTGAGTAATTCCTCATTGTACGTGGTGAAGGGGCGGTCCAGGTCGCTGCTGCGAAACACCAGCGCATCGCGCCCGGCATTGAACCGGACGCGGCATCCAAAGTGGGCCTCGAGCAGATCGCGATGCCGGGCTGGCCGCGAGAGTTCAAGCCTCAAGGGCTTGATCTGGCCGTCGGTGCCCCGCTGGCCGACGGACAGGATCCATGACAGGCACAGATCGACCAGCACCTCCGGCTGGACCTCCTCGGCCTCGAGGAAGGCAAACTCCACGAAGGCCTCCTCCCGCTCGGTGCGCAGACGGATCTCCTCCGGGCAGGTGAGCTGCTTGTAGCGGGCCAGGCGCTGCAGGGCATCGCGGAACGACCGGCTGCACACGGCGGCAATGGCCGTGGCGTCATAGCGCTCCAGGCGCGGCTCGGCGCCGAGTTTCAGGCCGATGGCCGGATCGCCGCTGGTCTCCCCAATGGCCCGCCACAGGGCGAACAGCTCCGCGGTCGTGACGCAGATCTTCTCCTGCTGGAAAAAGCCTGCCGGCAATCCCGCCCGTTGCAGCACCGCCGACAAGTCCAGCTTGCGATCGGTCAGCCGCCGGGCCAGCAGATTGGAAACCTTGAATCGATCGTTCATGTTTTGAGAGTGTTGGGCAATGGCCTCAATAGGGAGCCGTGGTTATTTGTCCTTCGCCTTCACGTCGTAGCAGAACAACGCATCCTGATCGCGTATGTAAAGCCTGCCGTTGGCAATGACCGGGTGCGCCCAGGCGGGCAGCTCGGTGCGGTCGGGTTGCTCGAACCGGCCGCGCTCGAGATACTCCTTTGCGCTGGGTTCAATCAGGAGCACGGTGCCCTTCTCGGTGCGATAATAAAGCCTGCCATCCGCCAGGGCGATCGAGCCTTTGGGCGCCCGGTGCTCTGCGTCGTCACGCTCGTCCCACAACACGTTGCCGGTCTGGAAGTCGAGGCAGACCAGGGCGCCGCCTTCATTGCCGCCGTTGGCGCCATACAGGCAGTTGTCCAAAAGGATCACGCCACCATGATGGTTTTGCATCTTCCTGGAGAAAAAGACCTCCTCGGCCTTGATGCCGCCGTTCGCATCCTTGCTCAGCTTGACCACCCCACCGCCCGCTCCATAGGCCGAGGCGTCGAACACGCGGCCATCGCGGTAAATCGGGGTGGTGCAATTAATGCCGTAGCTGTTGGCGGCCCGCTTATATTGCCAGAGGAACTTGCCATCGGCCGCAACCCCGATGAGCGCCTTTTGGGTGATCTGCACATACTGGCGCTGCCCCTCGAAATCGATGGCAATGGCCGAGGCGTAGGCCGCATTGGGACTGCCGGGCGCCTGGGTCTTCCAGATCGTCTTGCCGGTCAATTTATCGATGGCCACCATCGTGGCGTCCGGGCCTCCAGGCGTGCAGATGACCCTGTCGCCATCCACCAGCGGCGATTCACGATAGCTCCAGATGGGAATGATCCCGCCGAAATCGTCCTTAAGGCTCAGGCGCCACAGGACCTTGCCGTCGCCGATCTGCAGGCAGGCCAGATCCCCGGCGAGACCCAGAACATAGAGCCGTTCCCCGTCAACGGTTGGCGTGCACCCCGGCCCCTCCTTGGATTGAGGAATGCGCTGTTTGAAGGCCGGCCCAAGCCTTGTCACCCACAGCGTCTTGCCATAGGTCTCGGACAGGGCCCAAACGACCTCTTCGTCACCGCGGTTGCTCATGCCGTAAACCTGCCCGGCGGCGATGGAGGGCGCGCTGTCGCCTCCACCCAGCCCCGTGATCCTCCAGGCAAGCGGCGGGCCTTCCTTGGGCCATTCCTTGAGCAGGCCCGATTCCTTTGAAATGGCATTCCGGTCGGGACCCTGCCACTGCGGCCAGTCGAAGGATGCTGGTGAACCCGCCAGGACGGCCGCGCTGGCCAGGACCAGCGTCAGGCACCAGCCATAATGCTTTAACAAAGAGTGTTTCATGCGACGATCTCCTTACGAAAAGATTTTAATCAATATAAACCATCGAGTGTGTGTTGCGAACAAGTTTGGCCGGCATCCACGACTTGTTGTTTCCGAGTCATTTGCTGCTGCATCGCTCCACGTTTAACGACACCCCCCCGCGCGCTCAGGCGGACTTGAGGGAGGCCATGTCGATGACGAACCGATACCGCACATCCTGCCTGACCAGCCGGTCCCACGCCTCGTTGATCTTCTGCATGGGAATGAGCTCAATGTCCGAAACAATGTGATGCTGGGCACAGAAATCGAGCATCTCCTGCGTCTCCGCTATCCCGCCGATCCCGGAACCGGCGAAGCTGCGGCGGCCCAGGATCAGGTTGAATGCCGACACGGGCAGAGGCTGCTCGGGAGCGCCCACCAGCGTGAGCGTGCCATCCCGCTTCAACAGGCTCAGATAAGTGTTGATATCGTGCTGGGCCGAAACGGCATCGAGGATGAAGTTGAAGCTCCCCTGATGTTTCGCCATGGCGTTGGCGTCCTTGGAAACCACAACCTCATGAGCGCCCAGGCGCAGACCGTCGGCCACTTTGTTCGGAGAGGTCGTAAATAGAACCACATGGGCGCCAAAGGCACGCGCAAACTTCACCGCCATGTGCCCCAGACCACCGAGCCCGACGATCCCCACCTTTTGCCCCGGCCCGACCTTCCAATGGCGCAAGGGCGAGTAGGTGGTGATGCCCGCGCACAGGAGCGGCGCGGTGGCGGCCAGATCCAGTCCGGCTGGGACGCGCAGGACAAACCCTTCGTCCACGACGACCTGGGTGGAGTATCCGCCGAAAGTGTGGCCGCCCAGATGCTTGTCCTCGCTGTTGTAGGTCCAGGTGGGATACGACTGGCAATACTGCTCAAGCCCCGCCCGGCAATTCTCGCAGGTGTGGCACGCATCCACCATGCACCCCACCGCGCCCAGATCCCCCGGCTTGAACTTTGTGACACGGGCGCCCACACGTGTGATGCGTCCGACGATCTCATGGCCCGGGACACAGGGATACACCGTGTTGTGCCATTCGTTTCGGGCCTGATGCAGATCCGAGTGACAGACTCCGCAATACAGAATCTCGATTTCAACATCCAGAGCACCGGGCTCGCGCCGGTGGATGCTCAACGGCGCCAGGGCCGAGGTTGCGCTTTGCGCTGCGTATGCATGAACTTTGGTTTCAGCCATGATTTCAAGGTAGCATTGGCTGCCCATCTGTCACTGGCAGAACACGCCAATCGACTTGCATACCACGCCACCCTCCCGCGTCGCAACATCCCACGGCATCCGCCAGACAAAACGACATGCGAACAAGATAGGGAAACATGGCCAGTTGACGCACCGCTTATTATAAAAGGCAACGAGTCGAAATTGTCTTATGATACCCATTTTACATCCGCGTCGCATGACGCTGGCATTGGCTGCGGCCATGTTGTCCTGTCAGGCCCTGTTGGCCGTCACCCCCACCCCGGGTGAGCTTAACCTGGGCCGCTCCTGGGCTGAGATCAGCTTCGGTTCCGCAACCGCCACCAACCCGATGCGGCTGGAAACGGTCGAGGAGGATTCCAAGGATACGATCGCGTGGGGTCGTTCCTGGCGCGGCACACCCTTCCAGATCGGCGACAAGACGTACGCGGACGGCCTGGCGTTCAATTCCACCAAGAAGCTGCGCATTCACCTGGATCGGCCCGCTGCGCGGTTCTTGAGCGACATCGGCCTGGAGAACAACGACGACACCCGCCGCGGGGCCGAATCGGGCCAGGGATCGGTCACCTTTCATGTCGGGGTCGAGGGCCGTGAGCTGTTCGCCTCGCCGGTGATGCGCCTCAAGGACCCCGCCCGCAGCATCAACATCCCCCTCCAGGGCGCCCGCGCCTTCGACATCACCGTGGGCAATGCGGGTGATGGCCGCGGTTGGGACCAGGCCGTGTGGGCGGGGGCGCGCATCGAGTTTGAGGATGGCTCCAGCCTCCGGCTTCAGGATGTGGCCTGGGCGGCGGCCAGCCTGCGTCCCGCGCCTCAATTCTCCTTTACCTATGGTGGCAAGCCCAGCACGGAACTGCTGCCGAAGTGGACGCGGGAAGCCCGCACAACGCCCCTGCCAGGCGTGGGCCAGTCCCATGAGGTGATCTATCGTGATCCCGCCTCCGGCCTTCAGGTCCGGATCGTGGCCAAGCGGTTTGAGACGTTCCCCGCGGTGGAATGGGTCGCCTATTTCAAAAACACCGGCTCAAGCGACACGCCGCTCCTTGAAAACATCCAGGCCATGGACGCGCCCTTTGGCATGCCGACGGCCGGGGAACCCACGCTCCATTGGGCCATGGGCGGTGTATCCTCCTTCGACGATTTTGCCCCCCGGGTCGCCCGGTTGAAAGAGGGGACGCCCTTCACGCTGACGGCTGAGGAAGGCCGGTCCTCGTCGGAGATCCTGCCCTTCTTCAATATTGAAGGCAGCGGCGCCGGTGTCGTGCTTGGCATTGGGTGGAGCGGACGCTGGTCCGCGCGGTTTGAAGCGACGGATCGCAACACCGTCCGCGCCACGGCCGGCATGGCCCTGACCCACCTGGTGCTCCATCCCGGCGAGGAAATCCGCACGCCCAGCATGCTGGCCCTGTTCTACCAGGGAAACCGCTGGCACGGGCAAAACCTCCTCCGCCAGTTCATCCTGACCCACCACCGCCCGATGAAGGACGGCAAGCCCATGCCTTCGCCCATCACCTGCGGCAACTGGGGCGGCACCCCGGCCTCGGTCCACCTGGACAACATCCAGCAGTTCATCAAGCACCGCCTGCCCATCGAGTACTACTGGATCGATGCCGAGTGGTATGGCAAGGGCGGCTGGGCCGACAACGTGGGCAACTGGGAGGTTAAGAAGGACCTGTATCCCCAAGGCTTTAAACCCTTGAGCGACCTCCTCCACACCGATCACCGCGAGCTCATGGTCTGGTTCGAGCCCGAGCGCGTCATCAAGGGTACCGACTGGGATCAGCAGCATGCCGATTGGATGGTGGACATCGGCGGTGGGACCAAGCTTTTCAACCTGGGCAACCCTGCCGCCTGCAAGTTCGTCACCGATTTCGTCTCCTCGCGCATCGAAGAGTTCGGCCTGGGCTGCTACCGCCAGGACTTCAACATGGATCCCCGGCCTTACTGGGCGAAGGCCGATGCCCCGGACCGCCAGGGCATCAGTGAAATCCGCCACATCGAGGGCCTGTATGCCTTCTGGGACGGCCTGCTGGCACGGTTCCCGCATCTGATCATCGACAATTGCGCCTCGGGCGGACGCCGCATCGACCTGGAAACCGTCGGGCGCGCCACGCCCTTCTGGCGCACGGATGGTCCGCGCGACGCCATTGCGCATCAGTGCCACAGCTACGGCCTGCTCGCCTGGGTGCCCCTGAGCGCCATCAGCCAGGATCGCGAGGGCGACACGTATGAGTTTCGCAGCAGCATGTGCAGCAGTCTGTGCATCAACTGGTTTCACTCTGGTGATGGCCCGCGGCCTCCATTCCCGGCCGACTTCCCGTACGATTGGGCCCGCCGCACGCTCGAGCAATACGTGAGCATCCGGGACTTCTATTATGGGGATTATTACCCGCTCACCAGCTACTCGCAGGATCCCGGCCAGTGGATGGCCTACCAGCTTGATCGGCCGGACACCCAGCAGGGTCTTGTGGTCGTGCTGCGCCGTCCCGAAAGCCCCTTCGAAGCCGCAAGCTTCCCGCTTCAGGAGTTGGATCCCAAGGCCAGCTACAAGGTCACGAACCTGGATACCAAACGTGAAATCCGCCGCACCGGCCAGGAGCTCATGACCAAGGGCGTGCCTGTGGAAATCACCGACAAGCCCGGCTCGGCGCTGATTGTGTATCGGAAGCGGTAAACGCCGCCGGAACATTCGTCAGCACTTGATCGCATTCCTGGTGTGGCGCGTTGGGCCCGCCAGGAATTTTTTTATCCCATCCTTCCCGCATCAAGCAGGCTGTTCCGGCCTGCGGACTGCTCAGGGAATCCCCCATGTAAATCGGTATTGCCACGGGAAACGGCTGGCCGCAGTATCGGCCTACACACAATGTCTATGATTTCCAAATACTCATGGCCAGTGCTCATCCTTGCTCTGGCTGCGGCGGCGCCAGCCGTTTCCGCGCAGAATCTCCTTGAAGGCAGCTTTGCTGACTGGCAACTGCGCGACGGCAAAGGCCAGCAGACAACCGAACCCCAGGGCAGCGCCCCCTGCCTCATCGTGACGGGTGATGACAAGACCACCAGCGCGTGGTTCAGCCGTCCCATCCCCATGAAGCCGGGCGGATGGTACCGGCTCGCCTTCCAGGGCCGCGCCGCCTCCGGCAATTCCGGCGGGTGCGCCGTGGCCGGTCCGGACCGGATCAACCGCGACTTTCAATTCGGCCAGGACTGGCAGGCCTGCTCGTTTGTCTTTGCCGAGCCCACTGATGTGCAGCAAAACACCCTCCGCCTCGGCCAATGGCAGGTGTCGGGCGAAAACCGTTTCAAGGACATCTCCCTCGTTCCCGTCCATCCTCTGCATCGTCGCCAGGGCGCGCTGGAGCTCGGTGCGGGTGAGAAGGTGGAGGCGGGCCGGTACACGTGCCTGGTGGAGCTGAGTGGCGACCAGGCCAATGCCCACCGCGCGTTGTACGCGAACCAGGCCAGCTTCAACTCGGACCGCTGGGTGTTTTCGGCCAAATCCTCCGTCACCTACCGCCACCAGGTGGGCAACGCCACGCAGGCCTCGGCCCGGGTCCAGGCGGTCATCAACCACGTCGATGGCGGCGAGTTGAAGATTGAGGCCAGCACGAATGGAACGTCCTGGGCCGCTCTGTGCCAGATGCCCGCCGTCCTGACCAATGTCGATCTGGCCCTGCCGGCCAGCCTCTTTCCCGCCCGCGAGGTCTTCGTGCGCCTGAGCCACAGCGGCTCGTCGGGTGCGTTTCAGATCAACCGGTACGAATACCAGGCCCCGCTGCAAAACCCGCCCCAGGACCTCGAGGGGGAGACGGCCTGCATCGACCTTCTGGCGAACGACTCATCCGTCACCCTGGTTGATGCCGGCCTGAGCGAGACCTGGCAGGGCGGGGCCGGCCAGCTCGAACTGTCCTTGAGCAACCCAACCGCCAAGACACGCGCCCTGGAGGTAAGCACGAGCCTCGTCCCCAATGCCAAACCAGCGACGGTTCAGCGGGTGTCCGTCCGCCCGTTGAGCACCAACATCGTCAAGGTCGCCCTTGAAAGTGGCAAGGTGGGCTGGAACGAGCATCGCGTGACCGTGCAGTCCTCCTCCGGCGCCACGCTCTTTTCAGCCGGCGTGCGCCTGAAGCTCAGTTGCCTGGACGACCCCGAATATGGCCGCGCACTGCCATCGGTCCGCCTGCCAGGTGTTGAAACCTGGTGGTGCGAAAGCGGATGGAAGGTTGGGCTGCGCAGGGCCGCGCCCCAGGGCCGGTCCGCCGCCTCCAAGGCCGTCACCCTTTCGCTCGCGCGCAACGAATACGAGGCCGCCCAGGTTATCCTGCGCCCCTCCGCCGAGGGCAAGACCGGCGAAAAGCTCTCCCTCCAGGACGCCTTTGTGGACACCTTCAAGGACCGCCATGGCCTGCCCGTGGGGATTGACGCCCGCATCCATGAGGTGGCCTATGTCAAGGTGACCCAGCCCACCGATGGCGAGGGCACGCGGGACTTGTATCCCGATCCCCTGCCGCCGCTGCGCACGCCGCTGGCTTTGATGCCAGGCTGCAACAGGCCTCTCTGGGTAACCGTTCACGTCTCCTCCAACACGCCGGCCGGCGATTACCGGACGAGCATCCGCCTCAAGACCTCCCGTGGCGTGGCGAGTGTGCCGCTCCAGGTGCACGTGTACAATTTCACGCTGCCGGTGCAGAGCCACCTGCGCAGCGCCCTGGGCCTGGGCGCCCACTTCATCAACAAATACCATCACTTGAACGATCGGGCCCAGCAGGAGCTGATGTACGACAAATACCTGCGCAACTTCGCCGATCACCGGATCAGCCCCTATTTCTTCTTTGCCTACAACACCATCGACATCCGCTTCGAAGGCAACCCCAAAAAGGCCGTGGTCAACTTCGACCGTTTTGACAAGGCCGCCCACCAGTGGCTCGATACCGGCCGCTTCAACAACTTTCAACTGCCGCTGCACGGCATGGGCGGGGGCACCTTCCACAGCCGCAGCCTCGGCGAGCTTGAGGGTTTCCAGGAAGGGACGCCGGAGCATGCGCGCCTCTTCCGCGATTATCTCAGCCAGGTGGAGGAGCACCTCCGCTCGCACGGCTGGAATCAATACGCCTTCACCTACTGGTTCGATGAGCCCGATCCCAAGGATTACGAGTTTGTGAACGACGGCATGCGCCGCATCAAGGCCGCCGCCCCCGGCATCAAACGCATGCTCACCGAGCAGCCCGAGCCCCAGCTCATCGGCAATGTGGACATCTGGTGCGGCCTGACCCCGGAGTGGACACGCGAGAAGGTCGCCGCCCGCCAGGCCGCGGGCGAGGAGGTCTGGTGGTACATCTGCTGCGGCCCCAAGGCGCCCTATGTCACGGAGTTCATCGACCACCCGGCGGTGTGCCTGCGCCTGTGGCCCTGGCAATCGTGGCAGTACGGCGTCAGCGGCATCCTCGTGTGGGAAACAGTCTATTGGTCCAGCGATGCCGCATTCCCCGCGCCCAAGCTCCAGGATCCATGGGAGGACCCCATGAGCTATGTGAGCGGGTATGACAATCCGCCCGGGTTCATCGGCTATTGGGGCAATGGGGATGGCCGGTTCCTCTATCCCCCGCGCGGCTCCACCACCAACGCCGAGCCATGCCTGGACGAGCCGATCAATTCGCTGCGCTGGGAAAACCTGCGCGATGGCATGGAAGACTACGAGTATTTCTGGCTGCTCAAGGATATCCTTGCAAAGGCCGCCGCCCGGGGCGTTCCCGAAGCGCAACTGGCCCCGGCCCGCGCCCTGCTTGAAGTCCCGGCCGAAGTCTCCAAAGACCTGACCCACTTCTCCAAGGCGCCCCTGCCGCTGCTCCAGCACCGCGACCGGATCGCGCGCATGATCGAGACTCTTTCGAAGACGCCCACAGCCAGATAAGGCGCATCATGGTCCTCTGGGTGACGGGGCCCGCACTCGACTGCGGGCCTCAGTGTGCACGCCCGCGTTGGAAGGGCCATCCCTGCAACCGGCCGTTGTGTCAGCGCACCGCCGAGGTCTCACGCACCTTGCCGGCGCTTGCGGCGGGTTCCCTGTCCAGACATCGGCGGACGACTTCGACGAGGCGGACCGGGGCGTAGGGTTTGGGGAGGAAATTGACGCCATCGACGAGCTTGAGCTTGCCGCTGACCACATCAGGGCTGTACCCGCTGGAATAAATCACCTTCAGGCCGGGTTTATCGGCCAGGCAACGGCTGGCGAGCTCGCATCCGGAAATGCCCTCGGGCATGACGATGTCGGTCAGGAGCACGTCAATGACATCACGCTGCTTGTGCCAGAGGGCCAGGGCCTCCTGGCCGCTGCCCGCCTGGAGGACGTGGTAGCCATAGTGCTCCAGGCAGCGCACCGCGAGCTGGCGAACCGGCAGCTCGTCCTCGACGACCAGGATGGTCTCCGTGCCGCCCCGCAGGGGGGCGGGCCTCGAAGCCATGGTGGCGGCCTTGCATGCGCCGTGGGCATCGACAGGGAACCACACCTTGAAGGTGGTGCCCCCGCCCACCAGGCTCGAGACATCGATCCACCCCCGGTGTTGCTTGACGATGCCATAGACCGTCGCCAGGCCCAGTCCGGTGCCCTTGCCCTGTTCCTTGGTGGTGAAAAAAGGCTCGAACAGCCGGTTGAGCACCTCGCCGTTCATGCCCACGCCGTTGTCGAGCACGGTCAGGCAGACATAATGGCCCGGCCGGGCCTCGCGGCTGTGGCGGGCCTGCTCCCGGGTTAATTCCACCGCCTCCGTGCGCATGATGAGCTTGCCACCCTGGGGCATCGCGTCCCGGGCGTTGACGGCCAGGTTGATGACAATCTGTTCCACCATGCCGGCGTCCGCCTCGATGGGGGGGAGGCCCGCGCCATAGTTGAACTCGAGGGTGATGTGCTCGCCAATGAGGCGCTTGAGCATGCGGGTGATGTTGCCCAGGATCTCGTTGAGATCGAGCTTCTTGATCTGCAGGACCTGGCGGCGACTGAAGGCGAGCAGTTGCCGGGTCAGGTTGGCGGCGCGGTCGGCGGCCCCATCGACTTCCCGTAGCGAATCGTGCAACTGCGGGAGGTCGTGCGTGTCATCCAGCAGCAGGGAGACATGCCCCTTGATGACCGTGAGGAGGTTGTTGAAATCGTGGGCCACGCCGCCCGCAAGCTGCCCCACCGCCTCCATTTTCTGGGACTGGCGCAGCTCCTCCTCGAGCAGACGACGCTGGGAGATGTCCCGCACGATGGCCACCAGGCGGTCCTGGCGATTGATGGAGATGCACTGGAGGTTGATCTCGACCCAGAAATGACGTTCGGAGAAGTCCTTGGCCAGCCATTCGAAGAACTGCGGTCCCTCCTCGATGGCCTTGCGCTTGTACTCCTGCGCTGCCTCCAGCGTGTAGGGCGGCAGGAGGGCGCTGAAATCCGCCAGTTCGGATGTGCGCAGCTTCTCGAGCGTGGTGCCGTACATCTCGATCAACCGGCGGTTGGCATCCAAAATGACGTTTGTCTCGATGTCCTGGATCATGATGCCATCCATCGAGGCATTCACAATGGCGCGGTATTTTTCCTCGGATAGCCGGAGCGATTCCTCGGCCTGGAGCCGGGCGGTGATGTCGCGGGCGATGCCGAGCACGCCGACAGGCTTGCCACCCTCCAACAGCAGGCGGCTGTTGACCTCCAGGTGCAGGCGCTGGCCGGCCTTGGTCAAAACATCGCACGTATAGGCCGCCAGAATCTCCCCGGCCTTGTGCCGCTCCATGCATTCGAGGGCGCCAAGCCGGCATTCCGGCGCGACGATGTGTCCCACGGTCATTTCCAGGGACTCCTCGCGGGTGTAACCGGTGAGGTCGAGGGCGGTTTTGTTGACATTGGTGAACCGGCCCTCCAGGTCATGGATGTAAATAAGGTCGTTGGCACTGTCGAAGATGTTCCTGAACTGTTCCTCCAGGGCCGTCTCATACTCCAGCTTGGAGCGCAGCAGGCGTGTTTGACGCCGCACCTGGAAGCGTAATGTGATGGCCCACAAGGCGATCAATGCCGAAGCCAGTCCCAACAGGGCAAGCACGGGGGCCGCGTCGCGCACCCAGGGATATCGAGGCCTGGCCAGCAAGGTAATATCTTCCATGCCACGGGCTTTGATCAGGAATGCCCGCCTCATGGGACCCTGGCTATCGTGCAAGGGCAGGCAGACGCCGGTGATGCGCACAGGACGGCCTCGTTGCAAAATCTCAATCCATTTCTCCGTGAGAGGCATCGGCAGGTCGGCCTTGAAGAATATGGACCTGAATTCAAGAAAGAGCGTCGTGTTCGTGCTGTTCGTAATACAATCCAGCACCAGCCCTTCCGCCGACACCAGGGTGGACCAATGGCGTCCGTCGGGGATCTTATCCGCGTCGAGTCGCAGAGCCGTCACCGGGGAGCCCGCCGGCAACGATTCCATGACGCCGTTGGTCAGGGCAAAGAAATGAAAGCCTCGGAAGGGAAAGCCCGCGATGCCCACCCGCTCCCCCGGCTTGACGGCCCGCGGCTCCCGCAAATGAACATGCAACCCGCCGCTGCCATCCTGGATGAAAAAACCCAGGTCGGGATCCTGCAACGTGACAGTCCCTTCGGTGGCGTGTGGCTGGAGGGGCAGACGGCTGGGATCAAGCAGTTGAATGGCGGCAATGGATTCCTTTGGGAGGGAGGCAGTTTCCGCAACAGGATCAGCGCACGCGAGAACCACGGACAGGGCCAGAACCCATCCGCCTCCCGCCCAGGTGCTGAGTTTGTAATAAGGACGGACCGACCGTCTTTTGAAACGGTCATTTCGCGATGGATCCCTTCCTTGCCCGGCGCGCAACTTGATTTCCAGCAAACCGACCATGACCGAGGCGGATGGTATCAGGCTCGCCGATATTGAAAAGGAGAAGATGGCCTTGAAAGGCAATTAATTCGAAGGCGTGTGTTGTTTTTCTGCAAACATCTCAGGATAAAGTTTTTGTGCGCAGGAAGGGCAGATGCCATGGGAGAACACCGTCTCGGAATGCTGTTCGATGTACTGTTCCACGCTGGCCCAGTAGCCATGGTCGTCGCGGATCTTCTTACAACTGGCGCAGATGGGCAAAAATCCGGAGAGGGTCTTCACCTTGGCCAGGGCGTCCTTCAAATCGGTGATGAGTTGCTCGCGCTCGGCGACGTTTTTCTTGAAGATCGTGATGTCCTCGCGAACCGCGATATAGTGGGTGATCTGCCCCTCGGCATCCACGAGAGGCGATATGGAAACATGCTCCCAGAATTCCTCGCCATTTTTCCTTTTACCGCGCAGCTCACCCCGCCATTGTTCGCGATTCCTGATGGTGTTCCACAGCGCATGGTGCTCCTCATCGGAATCCATGCCGAGCCGGATCTCTGTGGTGGTCTTGCCCCTGATGTCTTCCAGGGCATAACCGGTCACTTCTGTGTAACGGGGGTTGATATATTCGATGTGTCCCTCGGGATCGGTGATCATGATCGACACGGGGCTCTCCTCCACCGCGCGTTTGAACTGTTCCAGGCGTTTCCCGACCTCCTTGCGCTCCTCGATTTCGGCCCGCAGTTCCTGGTTGGCGCGATCCAATTCGAGCGTGCGGGCATCGACGGTGGCCCGCAACTCCTTCTGCACGCTGACCAGCCAGGTCACCATATCATTAAAGGTGCCCGCCAGCCGCCCCATGTCATCCTGTCCATAGACGGGGGCCGTCGCCTCGAGGTTGCCAGCCCCAACCTCCTGTACCGCCTTTTCCATCGCCCGCACCTGGCGCGACATGCGGTTGCTCACCACCAGGGTAAAGGCAACGGCCAGGATAATGCAGATCCCGCCGGCAGCCAGGGAACGAGTGATTTCCTCCCGCACACCGGCATAGGCCACGGCATGCTCCATTTCCACCCACAACACCAGTTGCTGGCCGGTGGGACGGTGCACCACCCGCCAGAGGACAATCGCCCTTTTGCCTCCCAGTCCAAGCCCTTGCTTGAAGCCCTGGGCTCCCTGATTTTCAAAACGACCGGGGTCCTCGGTCATGACCGGCGGTCCAAGCTCGGACCAGGCGATGGGCTCGCCTTTGGTCGTCAGCAGCCATGCCGAAAGGCCGGGATTGCCGGCGGTGGCGAGGTCGAGAACACGCCCCGCATTGATGCGGGTGGGGATGGGGATTTTACCCACAGGCGGCAGGGGACCCTGGGGGAGGTCCTTCAGCCAGTCGGCCAGGTGTAATTCCAGATTGTCGGCCGCTTGATTCAACGTGGCATGCGCATTTTCCCGACATTCCTGATAATGACCCACAATCGTGGTTCCTGGAATGCCGTAGAGCACAATGCCAAACCATGCAGCAGCCAAAAGAGTGACCAGTCCGCCGAACAAGAAGATCATCCTGGTCCGCAGGCTGAAACAAAATCCGCAATCTCTGACTTTACCAGTCATTACTACTAATAATAACACATGGACGGCCCTTTTGCCATGCACCTCACCAGGACCTGCTCTTCAGCAGCTTCATCTGGGTAAGCCCCTCCCAGGGTATGCCACTGCCATGGCCGGCCTTGGGGGATTGGACTTTCCATTGGTGCGGGAATCGGTACACTCCTTTGAGCAGAAAGGAAATAAAAATGTGTCACCTCGTCACCAGAATTGCGCGGACGGCCTCTCTCCTGCTCGCTGTCACCTGCCTTTGTTCGCCCAGGGTCCAGGCCGATCCGCTCACCGCCCTGGATCGCTATGTCTCCCAGCGCGACGGCAACAGCCATTACACCCTGGCGCGCACCCTCGAGAATGAGAAGGTCACCGCCCATGTGCTGGACTTGGTGTCCCAGACCTGGCTCACCACCAACGAGGTCGATCGCACCGAGTGGCATCACTGGCTGACAATCATCACCCCCAAGACCGTGGAGCACCGCACCGGCCTGCTCTTCATCACCGGCGGTGACAATGGCAAACCGGCCCCGGAGAAGCCCGATGGCAACCTGGCCCGCATCGCCGACGCCACCCGGAGCGTGGTGGCCGAGCTGCGCATGGTGCCCAACCAGCCCCTGGTCTTTAACGGTGAAAACCGCACCCGCCAGGAGGACGCCATCATCGCCTATAGCTGGGACAAGTACCTGCGCACCGGCGACGAACGCTGGCCCCTGCGCCTGCCCATGACCCGGAGCGCCGCCAGCGCCATGGACGCGATCACCCGGTTCTGCGCCACGCCCGAAGGCGGCAGCAACGTGGTGGAGCGGTTTGTCGTCTCCGGCGGTTCCAAGCGCGGCTGGACCACGTGGTCCATCGCCGCCGTCGATAAGCGTGTGGAGGCCATCATTCCCCTGGTCATCGACCTGCTGAACATCGAGCCCTCGTTCCGGCATCACTACGAAGTGTACGGCTTCTTCGCCCCGGCCGTGCATGATTACCTGGAGATGGACACCATGAACTGGCTGGGCAGCCCGGAGAACCACGGCCTGCTGGCCATCGAGGATCCCTACAGCTATCGGGACCGCCTCACCCTGCCCAAATTCATGATCAACGCCAGCGGCGACCAGTTTTTCCTGCCCGACTCCGCCCAGTTCTATTTCGACGCCCTGTCCGGCCCCAAATATCTCCGCTACGTTCCCAACACCGATCATTCGCTCAAGGAGAGCGACGCCATTCAAAGCGTCCTGGCCTGCTACAGCGCCGTGCTCCACCACACGCCCCTGCCCGAGTTCTCCTTCAAGCTGGAGAAGGACGGCCGCTACCAGGTGACCGCCCGCACCACCCCCAAAGAGGTCAAGCTCTGGCAGGCCACCAACCCCAAGGCCCGCGATTTCCGGCTCGAAACCATCGGGCCCGCCTGGCAAAGCACCACCCTGGCGGCATCGGACGGCTGGCGCTACGAGGGCAGGGTCGAGACGCCCAAGGAAGGATGGACCGGGTTTTTCGTGGAGCTGACCTTCGATGGCCCGGGACCCGTGCCGTTCAAGTTCACCTCCGATGTCCGCGTGGTCCCCGACAAGGTCCTGTACCGTTTCGAACCCAAAAAACCGGCCACGCGCTGAGGGTGTGCTCGCGATGCTTGATCTGTTCCCCCCACGCTGCATTCGCATCGTGACAGCTTCGCCTGGGAACTGTATTTTGGGCGCATGGCTAATCGGAAATTGACGTTGGGGCATTCGCCCGACCCGGATGACGCGTTCATGTTTTATGCCCTGGCCAAGGGATTGATCCCGAGCCATGGCTACGAGTTCGAGCATATCCTCCAGGATATCCAGACGCTCAATGAACGCGCGCGACGCGGCGAGCTGGACATCACCGCCATCAGCATCCACGCCTACGCCTATGTCTGCGACGACTACGCGCTGCTGCCGAGCGGGGCGAGCATGGGCGACGGCTACGGCCCCATGCTGGTGGCCCGCGAACCCTTTTCCCGCAGCCAGATCCTCCAGAAAAAGATCGCCGTGCCGGGCCTGCTGACCAGCGCCTTCCTGGCGCTCCAGCTCTGGCTGGGCAAACCGGCGTCCGAGTTCAACTACATCGTCGTCCCCTTTGACCGCGTGTTCGAAACCGTCCGCTCCGGCGCAGCCGACGTGGGGCTCATCATCCACGAGGGCCAGCTCACCTACCAGAAGGAGGGGCTCCAGCTTTGCGAGGACCTGGGCATCTGGTGGGGCCGCGAGAACAACGGCCTGCCCCTGCCCCTGGGCGGCAACGTCATCCACAAACGCATCCCCGCCGCCGAGCGCAAGGTGATCTCCGACATCATTCAGAACAGCATCCAGTACAGCCTGGACCACCGCGGACCCGCCGTGGAGCACGCCCTCCAGTACGCACGCAACATGGACAAGCCGCTGGCGGACAAGTTTGTGGGCATGTACGTCAACCACTGGACGCTCGATTACGGCGACCCGGGCCGGGAATCGATCCGGCGCCTGCTCACCCGGTCGCACAAGCTGGGGTTGATCCCGCGCGTGCCGGAGCTTGAATTTGTTGTTTGATTTTTGGGCGGCATGGTCTAGAGTAGCTTCTTAAGCAAAAGTAATATGTGTGTGTTTTGCTTTTGCGAGGATTAGCCCGAAAAATGCTAGGGTGTCCCCCTGACGCATTTATAAAATATATTGCACCCATGAAACCAGCCACCAAACGGCCCGCGGCTGCCAGGAACGCCCGGACCACAATCAAACATTTACCCCGGGGCATGGCCCTCCTCCAGGAGCCCAGGTACAACAAGGGCACGGCCTTCACCGAAAAGGAACGCGACGCCCTGGGCCTGCGCGGCCTGCTCCCCCCCCACATCAACACCCAGGAGGAACAGGTCATGCGGGTGATGAAGAACTTCGCCCAAAAACCCTCCGACCTGGAGCGGTACATCCACATCATCGCCCTCCAGGACCGCAACGAGGCCCTCTTTTACCGCGTGGTCATGGACAACCTCGAGACCATGATGCCCATCATCTACACGCCCACCGTGGGGCAGGCGTGCCAGATGTACGGCCACATCTTCCGCCGCCCCCGCGGCCTGTACCTCTCGGCGAACGACAAGGGCAGGATGGCCTCCATCCTCAAAAACTGGCCCAACAAGGACGTGCGGGTGATCGTGGTGACCGATGGCGAGCGCATCCTGGGCCTGGGCGACCTGGGCACCTTCGGCATGGGCATTCCCGTGGGCAAGCTCTCCCTCTACACCGCCTGCGCCGGGATCCATCCCAACTGCTGTCTGCCGGTGACGATCGATGTGGGCACGGACAACCAGGCCCTCCTGGATGACCCGCTCTACACCGGCCTGCGCCAGAACCGCATCCGGGGCAAGGCCTACGACGCCCTGATCGACGAATTTTGCACCGCGGTGGAGAAGATCTTCCCCAAGGCCATCGTGCAACTGGAGGACTTCGCCAACACGAACGCCTTCCGCCTCCTGCGCAACCTGCGCGAGCGGATGTGCTCGTTCGACGACGACATCCAGGGCACGGCCAGCGTGGCGGTGGCGGGGTTGCTTGCGGCCCTGCGCATCACCGGCGGCAAGCTCGCCGACCAGAAGGTCCTCTTCCTGGGCGCGGGCGAGGCGGGGATCGGCATTGGCGACCTGTGGACCCATGCGCTCATGCATGAAGGCCTGAGCGAGGCCGAGGCCCGGAAGCGCTGCTGGTATGTCGATTCCAAGGGCCTGGTCGTCAAAAGCCGCACCGACCTTCATGAGCACAAGCTCATGTTCGCGCACGATTTCCCGTTCATCACCGACTTCAAGGAAGCTATCGAGAAGATCAAGCCCCAGGCCATCATCGGCGTCTCCGGCAAGCCGCGCATGTTCACCGAATCGATCGTGCGCACCATGGGCCGGATCAACGAGCGGCCGATCATCTTCGCGCTGTCCAACCCAACCTCCAAGGCCGAGTGCACCGCCGAGCAGGCGTACACCTGGACCCGCGGGCGCGCCGTCTTTGCCAGCGGCAGCCCGTTCGACCCGGTCATTTACCAGGGCATACAATTCGTCCCCGGCCAGGGGAACAACGCGTACATCTTCCCCGGCGTCGGCCTGGGCGTCATCGCCTGCGAGGCCAAACGCATCACCGACGAGATGTTCTACGCGGCCGCCTGCGCGTTGAATGAGATGGTGACCGAGGCGGACCTGGGCATGGGCCGCATCTACCCGTCCCTCACGCGCATGCGCGAAGTCTCCGCCGCCATTGCGGTCAAGGTGGCCGAGGAGGCCTACGCCAGCAAGCTCGCCCGCGTGAAACGCCCCAAGGATCTCATGAAGACCGTCCGCGCGCTCATGTACGACCCGACCTACCAGAGCTACGTGTAGCCCGGGAGGCCCGGACAAGGTCCATATTTTCGCCAGCACATCCCCCGGTCAGAACAGGCCGGGGGATGTTTTTTGGCCCTCCTGCCGGGCAAAAAAAGCGTCCCGGCCCGCGAGGACCAGGACGCCTTGTGTACAAAGGTAAACCTCTGAATTACAGACCCTTGCTGATCATGTACTTGACGAGGTCGGCCACGCGGCAGCTATAACCCCATTCGTTGTCGTACCAGCTCACGAGCTTGAAGAACTTGCTGTTCAGCTCGATGCCCGAGCCGGCGTCGAAGATCGACGAGCTCTTGCAATGGATGAAGTCGCTGCTCACGACCTCATCGGAGGTGACGTCGAGGATGCCCTTGAGGTAGGTCTCGCTGGCCTTCTTCATGGCGGCGCAGATCTCGGCGTAGCTGGTTTCCTTGACGGTCTTGACCGTCAGGTCCACGACCGACACGGTCGGCGTGGGCACGCGCAGGGACATGCCGGTGAGCTTGCCCTTGACTTCGGGACAGACCAGACCCACGGCCTTGGCGGCGCCAGTGGTCGAGGGGATGATGTTGATGGCGGCAGAACGGCCACCCTTCCAGTCCTTCTTGCTCGGGCCGTCCACGGTCTTCTGCGTGGCGGTGTAGCTGTGGACGGTGGTCATGAGGCCTTCTTCGAGGCCGAAGCCTTCCTTGAGCAGCACATGGACCAGCGGCGCGAGGCAGTTGGTGGTGCAGGAGGCGTTGGAAATGACGTTGTGCTTGGCGGCATCATACTTGGTATGATTGACGCCCATCACGACTGTGATGTCTTCGTTCTTGGCCGGGGCGGAGATGATGACCTTCTTGGCGCCGGCGGTGATGTGGCCCTTGGCCTTGGTGGCATCGGTGAACAGACCGGTGGATTCGATCACCAGGTCCACACCGAACTGTTTCCAGGGGAGACCCGAGGGATCCTTGGCGCTGACAACCGCGATGTCCTTGCCATTGACGATGAGAATATCGTTATCCGGCTTGTCAGGGGAGGATTTCTTGGACGACACGGTGCCGTTGAAACGGCCCTGGGTGCTGTCATACTTGAGCAGGTACGCAAGATTGTCGGCGGGAACGATATCGCCCACGGCGACGACTTCAATATCCTTGCCCACGAGGCCCTGTTCAACGAGGGCGCGGAACACGAGGCGGCCAATGCGGCCAAAACCGTTAATTGCTACTTTAATTGCCATACTTTTCCTGTATCACTGATTTGACTTTATTTTCACTATCTAAGCCCACCATTTTAACCCTTCTCGGCCCGGCGTCAATCGTGGAAAGCCTTGAATAGACAACCTCTTGGCATCGAAGATATTGCAACTGAAGGCCTATTGCAGGCACCCAACCGGCACACCAGCCTTGGGCCCGATCGCCGGTGGGGCCATCTTTTGTCACTTCTATGCTAATCTGCGGCACCTTTGTTAAGGAGTTTTTGCTGGAAAGGTATATCATCACGGGAGTTCCCAACCTTACAAACATATGAAACAACCGATCAACCGTCGTGCTGTCTTTCTACTGGCAGCCAGCCTGTGTGGCACTGTCGCCATGCAGGCCGCCAATATCCCCGGGCTTTTTAATACGGGGGTGGATAACCAGGGTGTTCCCCTCAAGGATAATGATGCCGAGCTTCATTGGAAGCTCGTGGACCCCAGTCCTCTGGTTGTTGTCCCGGTGGTTACCACCTCTGCGGGCGGTTTCCCCATCGGACCCTGGCTGGCGGATAACAACCTCTCCGCCTGGCTCACTCCGGCTGCGGATGCCAACGGGCCCGGGTTGATGGATGGATCGGCCAATTACTATTTCGAGCTGTCGTTCGACCTGACGGGCTACCTGCCCGAGACGGCACGGATCACCGGTTCCTGGTGTTCGGACAACACGGGCAAGGACATCCTGATCAACGGGGTAAGCACGGGGCAGACCAACCCGAACCAGTTTGGCGCCTTCACCCCCTTCAGCATCACCAGCGGGTTTGTCGAGGGCACCAACACGATCACCTTCGTCGTGAATAACGGCGGAGGCGAGGCGGACGGCACCGGCCCGGTGGGCGTGCGTGTGGAGTTGAGCGGCACGGCGATGGCTCCCGGCACACCGCCCACGGTGACCAAGCAGCCCACCAGCCAGGTGGCCCCGGTGGGGGACACCGTGGTGTTGGGCGTGGAGGTCGAGGGCAGCGAGCCCATTTCCTACCAGTGGCGTCTCAACGGCAACAACCTGGCCGGATTCACCAACCGGACGACCGAGGTGCCCGGCTTGAGCAATCTGACGACCAACCAATCCGGCCAGTACGACGTGGTGGTGAGCAGCCCCTATGGCACGACCAACAGCGTGCCGGTGATCGTGACGGTGCTGCCGAACCGGATCCCGGGTTTGTTCAATACGGGTGTGGATGCCAGCGGGGCCGTGCTTTCGGACCTGTCGGTCGATCCCCACTACCAACTGGTGACCAACGCGGACTCCACGAGCACCGAGGCGCTGGTGCATGATACGACGGTATTCCCGATCGTGGCCGGCCCGTGGGTGATGCCCAACACCAGCTCGGCCTGGATCGCCCCGCGGGGCGACACCGTGGCAGCGGCGAGCGGAGTGTATGTGTATAAAACCACATTCGACCTCACAGGATTGAACCCCAAGACGGCCGTGATCCTGGGCAACTGGGGAGCGGACAACGACGGGATGACCATGGCCACGGACATCCTGCTCAACGGGGTGCCGATGGGCATCAAGATCGCACCGTTCAACACCCTGACGCCCTTCCTGGTCACCAACACAGCCTCGGCGAACTTCTTCGCCGGCGTGAACACGCTGGAATTCCGCGTGCAGAACGATGGCGCCGGTTACACGGGGCTGCGGGTGGAAAACCTGCGGGGTGGGGCCTATCCGGGCCAGGCACAGAGCGAGTTCAAGCTCGCGCTGGGATTCTACAATGGCCTGCAGGTGGGCGGTTTTGTGGGCCGCACCTATCAGATCGAGTACCAGGCACCCAAGGACACCAACTGGGTGACACTGACCAACCTGGTGCTGCCGTCCGATCCCTATTTCTTTGTGGATCCGGCTTCCGCCACCAATCCAGGCCGCACGTATCGGGCAACCCTGATGCCGTAACCCCCGCACCCGGAACAACATAAACCTTAATGCATACCATCATTATGAAGCACATGCATGTCACCTTGGGAACAATCCTCGCTGGCCTTTGCACCCTGGCTCTGCCCGGTGTCCAGGCCGATACCATTCCCACCCTCTATGGCACGGGTCTCTATGCGGACCTCACGCTCATGGGAGGCGGCGAGGTCGATCCTCATTACACCCTCATCTCCTACCCGGCCGGCTCGGGCGCCAGCTCGACCGTCTATACCCTGAACCCCGGCTATCCCGTGGGCACATGGATGGAAGAGGGCCCCAACTCACGCTGGGTGTCGCCCACCCTGGGCAACAGCGCCCTCGCCGCGCCCGGAACCTACGTGTTTCGCACCACGTTCGACCTGACCGGGTTCGATCCCTCCACCGCCACCATCGATGGCGCCTGGGCGATGGATGACGGCATCAACGATGTGCTGTTGAACGGCGTCTCCACCAAGCTCACCTCCAGTGGCTTCGGAGACCTGAAGTTCTTCTACATCGGCACCGGATTCGTGCCGGGGCTCAACACCCTGGACTTCATCCTGAACAACGGAGGCGCCACGGCCAATCCGTGCGGATTCCGCACCGAATTCACCAGCGCCGTCTCGCCCATTGCGGCGAACACGCCGGTGTCCATCCTCACCGCCCCCACCAACGAGACCGTGCGCGCCACCTCCAGCGTCACCTTCAAGGTGCTGGCCGACGGGAGCTGGCCGGTCACCTACCAGTGGAAGAAGGATGGCGTGGACGTCCCCACGGGCACCAATGCGTGGCTGGTCCTGCCCAATGTGACCACCAACGAGGCCGGCGCTTATACGGTGACGGTCAAGAACAGCCAGAACACGGTGGTCTCGGCCCCCGCCCAACTGGTCGTCAACAACGCCATGGACTTCAATGCCAACCGCTATCCCGGGATCATGCTCCAGGGCGAGCCCGGCAGCGACTACGTGGTGCAGTACAGCACCACCTCCGCCGCGGGTCCGTGGCAGAACCTGACCAACCTCGTCCTCAAGGCCAGCCCCACGCTGATTGTGGATGAGACGGCGCCCGGCGCCACCGGACAGCGGTTTTATCGCTCCTTCGTGAAACCTTAGTCGATGGTTGTATAGTAATAGTAAAACAAGGTGGATGGGTCGGGGCGTGTGCCCCGCCCATCCATCGGTGATTTTGCAGTGACGAAGCCCTTTTGACACCATTCCCATGAAAACGCCCACGCGACACGCCGGATTCACCTTGATCGAACTGCTGGTGGTCATTGCCATCATTGCCATCCTGGCCGGGATGCTCCTGCCCTCCCTGGCCAAGGCCAAGATCAAGACCCAGGGCATCTATTGCATGAACAACCAGCGCCAGTTGACGCTCTGCTGGGTGCTCTATGCCGATGATAATTCGGGCAAGCTCGTGTTGAACGCGGATGGCCGCAACCGCGATAGCTGGGTGGCCGGCTGGCTCCAGGACGCCGCCGACGCCACCAACATCACCCTCCTCATGTACCCGGCCGGCAAGCTCTGGAGCTACAACAAGAGCCAGGCCATCTACCATTGCCCCTCGGATAAAAGCACGGTGCGCATCATGGGCAAGGCCTATCCGCGCACCCGCAGCATCTCCATGAATGGCAACATGAACGGGACCACCAATTGGTCCTACAATGACAAATTCCTCTATTATCGAAAAAGCTCCGACATCACCCGCCCCTCGCCCTCCAAGGCCTTTGTGTTCGTCGATGAGCGCGAGGAAAGCATCGATGATGGCTACTTCCTGGTCTTTCTGGACACCTCCTTCGGCGCCCGGGATGGCCAATGGGCGAACCTGCCGGCCATCTACCACAACGGGGCCTCGGGCCTGTCGTTTGCGGATGGCCATGCGGAAATCCACAAGTGGCTCGATCCCCAGACCCAGCTCAAGGGCATCGACGGCGTCCGCATCTCCCCGCGCGACACACGTTGGATCCAGGAGCGTACCAGCGCCCGGAAGTAGCCTGAAACTATGATGAGACCGTTTCCAGCGGATGTGGCCCAACACCACACCCGCCTGGATTATTGTTTACACCGGCATTGAAGCTGGGCACGTCATGGGCCGCGCAGGGACCTCACGGCCCTTCCGGGTCATTTACCCGCGCAACGTCTTCATGAATCGCTGGATGCGCTCGGCGGCGATCTCCAGTTTTTCAAGCGACGTCGCAAAGCAACAGCGCAGGTAGCCTTCCCCACTGACGCCAAACGCGCCTCCGGGCACGCAGGCCACTTTTTCTTCCTTGAGGAGCCGCACGGCGAAGTCTTTGGAGCTCAAGCCGGTATCGGTGATCCTGGGGAAGGAATAAAACGAGCCCCTGGGCAGGTGGCAGGGCAGGCCCATGTCGTTGAAGGCCTTGACGATGAAATTGCGGCGCAGCTTGTAATGCTCGCACATGTACTGGGTGTCCGCCCGGCCATGGTTGATCGCCTCAATGGCCGCCTCCTGGCTCACGATGCTGGCGCAGAGCATGGAGTACTGATGGATGCGCATCATGGCCTCGATGATCTCCACGGGACCACAGGCATAACCCAGACGGAAACCCGTCATGGCGAATGCCTTGGAAAAGCCGTGGAGGAACACGGTCCGTTCCTGCATCCCAGGCAGGGAGGCGATGCTCACGTGTTTGCCCTCAAAGGTCAGTTCGGCATACACCTCATCGGTGATCACCATCAGGTTGTGCTTGATGACCACGCGGGCGATGTCCTCCAGCTCCTGGCGCGTCATCGTGCCGCCGGTGGGGTTGGTCGGGAAGTTCAGGACCAGCAGGCGCGTTTTGGGGGTGATGGCCTTTTCAATGGCCTCGGCCCGGACCGCAAAACCGTCCTCCGCGCGGCAGGACACAGGGATGGCATTCCCATGGGTGAGGATGATGCTGGGACAATAGCTCACGTAACAGGGCTCATGGTAGAGGATGTCATCGCCGGGATTGATCAGGGCCCGCAGGGCGATATCCAGCGCCTCACTCACGCCCACGGTGACCAGGATCTGGTTTTTGGGGTCGTAATGGACGTGGAAATGCTTGTCCAGGTAATGACTGATCCCCTCGCGCAGCTTGGGCAATCCCAGGTTGGACGTGTAGCTCGTCTTGCCCCGTTCCAGGGCGAAAATGGCGGCCTCACGGATGTGCCATGGGGTGACAAAGTCCGGCTCCCCCACGCCGAGGGAGACCACATCGCTCATGCCCTGCACGATGTCAAAAAAGTCGCGAATCCCCGAGCGCGGTATGGGGCGCACGTGGCGGGCAATGAAATCCTGCACATGAAAGGCTTCTGCCATACCCTCTAGGCAAACGTAAAACGCCAAAAGGTAAAGGAGAAAATGTATCCGTGAATGGGTTCAATGGGTTCAATGGGTTTAATGGGTTTAGGCGCTCCACGCCCCTGAACAGGGGGGCGGTCGATCCTGGGGCGGCGGCTCAGCCTCATTCTTGTGCGATCAGGGCGGGTTCAGCCGGTTCCCGGGCGGCGGGGGCGGTTTCCCGGGAGGGCGTTCCCCAGAATTCGGCCAGGGTGGGTCCGTTCCTTTGGGGGCGGTTTCGGAAAAGGAAACCCCATAACTCATGGGGCCAGACCTTGCGGCCAATGTCGTAGTACCACCGCATGGCGTCGCGGAAGCCGGGATCGGGATGCGCCAGGAGCCGCGCGAGGGATTTGGGGCGGAGTTGCTGGACGGCCTCGATGCATTTGACCCACAAGAGCACCCGCCAGGGCGGCATCGCGCGGGTGGCGAGCACCTGGTGCTTGTAATCCCAGAGGCTTTGGTCGGTCTGGATCACGCGGCGCCCGGCGGTGATGCGAAAGAGATCGGTCCAGCGGTGCGGCGTCACATACAGGGCCTGGATCTGATCGGGGTCATAGGAAAGGATCCGCTTGAGCGTGCGCCAGTAATCGAGGTCGGTCTCCTCCTCAAAGCCCGAGACAAAGGCCGCCATGGAGATAATCCCATGCTGGCGCAGAAGGCGGATGGCCTCGCGGTCGGTGGAGACCTGACCGTCCTTGCGGATCAGGTCCAGGGTGTGTTCGTTGGTGCTCTCCATCCCGAGCAGGAGCCGGGCGATACCGGCCTTTTTATACAGGTGCAGGATGTCGGCATCGCGCACAATGTCGTCCGCACGGGTCGAGCCGACCAGGATCAGGGGGACCTGCTCGGCGATCAGGGCTTCGAGAAAGGCCTTCCAGGCCCCGCGGTCCGCGGTGGGGTTTTCGTCGGCAAAATTGACCACCTCCACGCCATGCTCGCGATGAAGCCGGGCGAGCTCCGCGGCGAATTTCACGGGGTCGCGATGCCGCCAGGTCTTCCAGAACCCACGCTGGCCGCAGTAGTTGCACCGATGCGGACAGCCGCGCGAAAACTGCACCACCACGGCGCGCCGCCGGTTCCAATAACTGTAGCGGCGGTGATCGATCAGCTCCCAGCCAACGCGGTAATCGTCCAGGTTCTCAATGGGCGGGGCGGGCATCGTGGCCATCACCCGGCCTGGCTCCCGGGAATTCAGGTGACGCGTCTGCCGATACACTATCCCCGGAACGACCGCGAGATCGGCCCCCGCCTCCATCGCCGCGATCAGGCGCACCACGGTACGCTCGCCCTCGCCGCGCACAATGACGTCGATCCCGGGTTCCGCCTCCATGATCTCCCGCCAGTGAAAGGTCGGGAAAACACCGCCATAGATGATCCGCACATGAGGCACCCGGGCACGGATTGCCCGCATGATCGCGGCCGCGCCGGGGTGGCCCGAGGTCGAGCCCGAGTGCCCCACCATCACCACCTGGGGATTGCGACGGATCACGGCCTCCACGATGGTCGGCGTGGACAGGGGGCCAAACTCGGCATCGAGGAGGGAGACCTCATGGCCGGCATCCAGGAGCGGTCCGCCGAGGCAGAGCAGGCCGAGGGGGGGCAAATGCTCCACGGGGATGCGGCTGCCGATGGAAGGGTGAGGGGGATTGAGCAGGAGAATGCGCATAAGACGAAGGGGGAGAGGCGGCGCGTGACGCGCCACAAAGTTCTTTGTGTAACAAAGTATAGAGCCAAAAGGAAGGCGGCCAGGGGAGACGCAACTGGAAAGCGATGTAAATCGCTGGGAGCGAGAGGCGGAACGGCCCTGCCAAAGGTGTCTGGCACGCTGTCATTGGGTATACTTTATATTACAAAGTATAATTGTCAATCCCGATCGACCTCTTTTTTCCCAGCCATGCAAACGCCCGTTTGAGGGATGAATTACGGAAGTTCTTTCCCTTTTACAACGAACGGCAATGGCATCAAGGACTTGCCAAGCTGACCCCTTGGGAGGTATTAAAAAGTGACCCTAAAACGAATCCAAGGGAATTTCGTGATAACCCACAGGTCCCTGTTCACGCGAGTTCAAGAGGGGTAAACATCAGGACAAGTTGATGCCATCAATTCAATACAAACTGGTCCCAAAGAGTGGGAGTGCATCACTTGATTATTTGTTATGAGTCCGAAGATGCGCAAAAACATCACTTTTAGGAGTGTTTTCCTGCTACCGATCGCTTGCTACGCTCTTGGAAGCGCCTTGGTTGTTGCTTTGGCTCCCGAGTTAATGCATACGGCTTGGCGTGAAGTGTTGATATACAGTGTGTTTTTGAGCCCCGCACTCATACTGCTGGGAATTCGGAGATTTTTGAAAAAGGACAGGTCCGCCAGCATCATGATCTCTAGTGTTCTTGGAACACTTGGAACGTTTTGTTGGATTTATGTGTTTTGGGTAAAGAGCAGTTAAAAAGAGGGCTCGTCACCGGGGTAATACACGTGAACCGCTTCGGAAGGCGACAAGTGTGGGACTGAAAATCGAGTCGGGCTTGGAAGACGCAGCTAACGTGTCCACTGGCGGAATGCGAACCATATTCAACGGATTGTGAGTTGATCATTAATCCATCCCCCGCGCGCAGACATCGGCATTTGACTCCCAAAGCCTCGTTCAAAAGCCGAAGTAAGCGCTCGCCCCAGGGCATTCCCTCGTAACCTTATGTCGCTGGCAGGCACCCGAAACGCTGTACACTTTTGGAGCCAGAAACAGAGTGAAGTCGTTGACTCGTTGTTTTGTTATTGTTCCTCACTGCTGTCCGGTTACGGAGAGGGGCAAAGTGAGGAAGAACCAATAAATACAGGGATACAAGAGGGGTTTACAGGTGCACACGATTTCATATCCGTTGGCGAGCATGAGACGGAAAATCAACAGGCAGCGTGCCAACATGGTGCGTGGACGTCGGAATAACGGCCTTTGCGCAACTGGTCCAACGGGTGCCTCATCATGTGTTTCGGCGATTGGTCGACTCTTGGCGATTACAAGGTGCGTTCTTTGTCTTTTTGGGAGAAACTCCTTTGCATGCTGCCTTTCCTATGAGTGGAAAAGCAGCTTGGTTCAACTCCCCAAAAATGTCATTCCGTCTGAAGCGGTACAGGAGCACCTCATACTCGATGGCGGGACAAGAAATCGCCCGCCACTGAACAGCGGTCAGCGGTTCTCCTGACGGATCAGGCATTGACACATTCTTGCAACAAGGGCATTGAGACGACCACGCTCTCGGTCTTCACGAAGGCGGGCAGGAAGATCCGAAACACGGTCCCTTTGTTGGGCTCGCTTTGGGTCTCGATGAATCCCCCATGCTGTTTGACGATATTCAGGGTGCTGACCAGGCCCAGGCCCGTTCCGATGCCGGCTGGCTTGGTGGTGTAGAAAGGCTGGAAGATGCGATCCATGACCTCACGGGTCATCCCGATCCCCGTATCCGCAACGCTCATCACCACAAAGGGCCCGGCTTTCACGCCAGGGTGCAGCCGTGCCTGGGCGATGCCGACACGGACGTTTTCGGCGGACACGGTCAATTCACCCCCATTGGGCATGGCATCCTTTGCGTTGGTGCAAAGATTGAGCAGGGCCTGGTGAAGCTGGTTGGCATCCACGCGGATGTTCCAGATGTCACTGGAGATGCAGGTATTGACCTTGATTGAGCGTGGGAAGAAACCGCGGACCAACTGGACGGCCTCCTCCAGGATTCCATCGGCCTTCATGACCTCTGGCCGGCCCTGGACGCCTTTGCCGAAATGGAGCAATTGGCGGATGATGCCGACCGCACGATGCATGCTACTCTCCATGGTGTTGACGACCTTGATCATGGAATCCTCCTTGAGGGTGGGGCGAATCATGGAAAGGCCCAGCACGGCGGGGCAGAGCAGATTATTCAGGTTGTGGGCCAGGCCGCTGGCCAGGGTGCCGATGCTTTCCATGCGCTGGGCGCGCAGGAACTGCTCCTGCACGTTTTTTTCCTCCGTGATGTCCTCGGCCATGCACAAGGCGTACTGGCTTTCGATCTCCTCCTCGGGCTTTTGAAAGCGGCTTGCGCTGGCGCGCATCCAAATGACGGCTCCGTCCTTGCGGACGCCACGGATGACCGCTTGATAACGCTCGCGTCTGTTCTCAAACACGTCGGTGAATTGCCGTCCTTCCAGCCCGCGATTCTCGGCATGAACAAGCTCGTAAACGGTCTTGTTGTGCATCTCATTGTCCGCGTAACCGAACATGCTCTTCCAGGCGGGGTTGGTTTCCAGAATCCGCCCCTCCCGGTTGACCAGGGCAATGCCGCACGGGGCAGTCTCGAAGATGCTGCGAAACCGGGACTCGCTGGAAAGCAGGGCGGTTTCGGCGCGATGCCGGTTGGTCTGGTACTGGTACAAGGCCACCTGGATCGTGGTCAGCAAATCCTTTTCCTCGTAGGGTTTGAAGACGTAGCCGATGGGTTCGGTGGTCTTGGCCCGCTCCAGGATCGACTGGTCCCCGTATGAGCTCAGGTAGATGGTTGGGATGCCCAGCACGTTGCGGATCCTGCCTGCGGCGGAGATGCCATCCATCTCCCCCTGGAGAACGATATCCATGAGGACGAGATCGGGCTTCGAGCCCTCGGCGATGAGGATGGCTTCCTCGCCGGAGGCTGCCGTGCCGACGACTTGGTAGCCGGCGTGCTGCAGGGTGGTCCGCAAGTCGCGGGCCACGATGCGTTCGTCTTCCACGATCAGGATTTTGGACTCGGTCATAAGAGTGGGCATGCTTGGGATTAAGGTTCCTCCCCGTCATGGGAGGAACCATTCAGTTTTTGGAGGGATGACCTCCGCTCCCGGGACTAAAAGTCCTTGAAACTCTCCATGGCATAGGTGTTGCCATTGCGTCGGGGGGGCATGGCAAAGACGCTTTTGGGATGGAGGGGGATGAGCCGGGTGCCGTTCCTGGGCTTGGGAGTGGCCGCCTGTGTCTTGGTTCCATTGACCGGTTCCTCCTCGGGGGTGTGGACGGGTTTATGCGCAGCCGTTTTGGCGGCGGAGGTCCTGGAGGTCTGCATGCCGACGGTAAGGCTGGTCAACTCAGCAATGGCATCCTTGAGGGCGTGGGCCTGGACGTTGAGCTCCTCGGCGGCGCTGGCGCCTTCCTCCGCGCTGGCGGCATTGCCCTGGGTGACCTTGTCCATCTGGCTGACGGCGATGTTCACCTGTTCGATGCCCTGGCTCTGCTCCCTCGAAGCGGCGGCCACCTCGGCAATCAAATCATCCACGGCGCGCACCTTTTGCACGATCTCCTGCAGCTCCTCAGCGACCTTGCTGCAGTTCTGCACGCCCTGCTCCGTCCTGGCGATGGCCCCCTCGATTTTGTCGGCCGTTTCACGGGCGGCATGCGCGCTGCGTTGGGCAAGGTTGCGAACCTCATCGGCCACGGCGGCAAAGCCCATGCCGGCATCGCCGGCGCGCGTGGCCTCGACGGCGGCGTTGAGCGCGAGGATGTTGGTCTGGAACGCGATTTCATCGATGGTCTTGATGATCTTGGCGATCTCGGCGCTGGAAAGCTTGATGGCCTCCATGGCGGTGCTCATCGACTGCATGGCGGTGGCGCCGGTGTCGGCGGCCTTGCGGGCCTCGCCGGCCAGCTGCTTGGCCTTGTTGGCGCTGTCCTCGTTGCGTTTGGTCATGCTGGCGATCTCCTCCAGGGACGAGCTGGTTTCCTCGAGCGAGGCCGCCTGCTCGCTGGCGCCTTCGGCCAGCGACTGGCTGGAGGCGGAGACCTGGGTCGCCGCCGAGGTCACCTGGTTGGCGCCGTCGCCCATGACGTCAGAGACGTGCGTGAGGACGCTGGTGATCCTCCTGGTGCTCACGATGGAGAACACCACGCCGGCCACCAGGGCGACCATGCTCACCACCAGGATGAGCACAATGCCGGCCTTGACCTCGGCCATGATCTGCCTGCCGCGCTGGCCAGCCAGTTGGGCATTGTAGTCCATGAGCACATCCCCGGCCTTCAAATAGGCCTCAAAGGCGGGGCGAATCTGTTCCGCGGCGAAGAGCTGAGCCTCGGCGTGGTTGGTTTCGACCAGGGTGAAGAAGTTTTCGCGCAATCCGGCATAGACCTGGCGCTTCTGCTTCAAATCCTCGATGTTCTTGCGCTCCTCCGGGGTGGCGGCGGCCTGCTCGTATTGCTTCAAGGCCTCGGCATTGGCGGCGTTTTCAGCCGCAATGCCTTCCTTGATCTGCTGGCGCTCCCCGGCGGTCTTGGCGAGCAACATCCGGTCGATCCGGATTTCGTTGTCCGCCAGCCGGGCGTTGATGGCCGTGGCCTTGAGGATGCCCGGCAGGGAATCACTCACGATGGCGGTGGTGGTCTTGTTGATCGACCAAAGCCGGTACACCGAGAAGAAGCCGATGCCCGCCAGCATCAGGCACAGGAACCCCGAGATCATCAGAACCCGTTTTCCGATCGTCATTTTTTTAAGCATATATCTGCCTCTTATTGTCATGATTTAAAGCCTGGCCTATTGAGCCGCCGGCAACTCCACATCTCCCAGCATCCGATCCACCTCCAACAGCAACACCACCCTGCCATCGACCTTGATGATTCCGTCCAGGTACGAGGTGTCGATGGCCGTCCCAAACTCCGGGGTCTCCTCAATATCCTCGTCGGTGACATGAATGACCTCCTCCACGGCATCCACTATCAATCCCAGCAACACGGAGGCCCTGGAGGGCAGGGTCATCTGAACAACGACAATGCAGGAGCGCCCATTAATCTGCGCCTCCTCCCGGCCGAACCGGGCTCTCACATCCATCACGGGGATGATTTTCCCGTGGAGGTTCATGACCCCCTTGATGTAGGCCGGAGCGTACGGCACCGGAGTGATCGTGATGCATTGAAGGATTTTCCTGACCTTGATCACCGGAACCCCGTACGTTTCCTGACCGGCGGTAAAGGTGAGGATTTTCCCTGCGTGGGATGCGGCGTTGCACGCCTTGGAAGGTGCCGTGAGGGTATCGTTCATAGGTTTGTCCTGGAATAGCCTGAATACAGGGCGGGAGAATGCGCCGGATGGCCCATCCATTGCGAACGGGTGCCTGGCGTCAGGTCCGCCCCTGAGAGCATGGCGTTCCTGCCCCTGGCAGTACGTTCAAGGGCCGATTCCCCAGCGGGCTCACGCCGGGTGTTACGGGCCTTTGTCACATCCATGTGCATGCTCTTCACCACGCGGGAAAGTATCCCGTGGCGTGCGGCCTCCGACAATCGGGAGAATACCTGATGGGAGGGGTTCCAAAAACCTGATGCCGCCCTGAATCATACCGGGGCCGGATTCAGGGAAACACCTTCCGGGCGAAGGAGATCGGTCTTGAGGATGGTTGAAAAACGACACCGGGCCCGCCTGGCCGCTACTTCAGGCAGGACAGCCGGAATCCCCAGCCGCGCATGGGAATTCAGCCATCGATGGTGGTCAACCCCTCCCGGATGGCGTACTTGGTCAATTCCGCGATGCTGCGCAGACCCAGTTTGTCCATGATGTGCTGGCGGTGGGTATCGACGGTTTTGACGCTGACCTTGAGGCGGTCGGCGATCTCCTTGGTCGAGCCGCCTTCCGCCAGCAACTGGAGCACTTCGCGCTCCTTGGGGGAGAGCACCCTGGCATCGGTCGGGGTCTCGACGGCCGGGAGCCGGCCTTTGAAGCCTTCCACCACAATCCCGGTTATGGCGGGGGTGAGGTAAACCTCGCCGGCCATCACGGTACGAATCGCGGTGACGAGGTTCTTGAAGGCGCAATTCTTCTGCAAATAGCCTGAAACGCCCGCCTGGAGCATCTCGGCCACGAAGCGCTTGTCCGCATGCATGGAGAGGGCGATGATTTTCATGCCGGGGCATTGAGCCACAAGCTGGCGCGTGGCCTCGATGCCGTTCAGGTCGGGCATGGCAATGTCCATGATGACGATGTCCGGGTGCAGGGTGAGCGCCTGCTGGACGGCCTGGCGGCCGTTTTCAGCCTCGCCCACCACGATGAGACCGGGCTCTTTTTCCAGAAGGGAGCGAATGCCATCCCGGACAATGGAATGATCGTCCGCCAAAATGATTTTGATGTTCATGATCCTTGATGAGCTGATGGCGCCACGTTCAGAGGAAGGGCCAGCATGGCCCGCGTGCCACTGCCCGGCAGCGAATTGATTTCCAGGGCCCCGCCCCAGGCGCGCATACGCTCCTGGATGTGAAACAAGCCAAACCCTCCGCGATCGCGCTTGCCGGGGACAGACTCGGAGAATATGAAACCGGTGCCGTCATCCTCCACGCTCAATTGCAGGACCCCCGCCATGTCCTCCAGGCGGACATGGATGTTCTTCGCCTGAGCGTGTTTGACGGCATTGGTGATCAGCTCGCAGGCTGCGCGAAAAACAGCAACCCGCTGGTCCACGGTGAGGGCCGGCGCCGGCTGCGTCCATTGGATTTCGATCCGATGCCCATGCTGTTTCTCAATCTTCTCGCCAAACCACTCCAGGGCCGGGCCCAGGCCCAATTGATACAGCACCGGCGGGCTCAAATCGAAGATGAGCGAGCTGGTGTCGCGGATGGTCTGGTCCAACAACTGGCAAATGCATTCGGCCTCCTGGCTCAGCGCAGGCGCATTCAGGGACTGGACGAGCGCTTCGAGCCGCATCTGGCAGGCCGCCAGCGTCTGGCTGATGCGGTCATGGATATCCGTGGCAATGCGCTGGCGTTCGCGTTCCTCGACAAGCGCCAGCTCCCTCATCAGGCCCTGCAACTGGCGCTGGTAATCCCGGATCCGGCGCTCCGCCTCCTTGCGCTCGGAAATATCCCGCACCATCACACAATATCCCACAGGCTGGCCATCGGGCCCGCGCCGCAGCCAACTGCGCACCCCCACCGCAACACGCGAGCCATCCTTGCGGAAGCACTCCTTTTCGTATTCATTCGAGTAGCCCCGGGGCAGGGTTTGATCCTGAAAAATCCGTCGCTCCTGCTCCCGCCAATCCGGCACCGTGACATCGCTCAAAAGGCGTGGCAGCAGCTCCTCGGTGCTGGCATAACCCAGCAGGTTCAGGTAGGCCCGGTTGCAATCAAGGTGCTCCCCCTGCAGGCCTATGATGGCGATGCCGTCGCAGGCGGTCTCGAACAGCTCCTGGTAGCGGGCCTCGCTCGCGCGCAGTGCCTCGGCCGCGCGTTGCTGGTGCGCCCGGTACTGGTGCAGGGCCATCTCGATGCTCGCCAGCAGCTCCCGCTCCTCGCACGGCTTGAGAATGAAGGCGATGGGCTCCGTGCTTTTGGCCTGTTCCAGCACGGTGTGATCTCCGTTGGCCGTCAGGTAAACAATGGGGATCTCCCGGCGCTGCCGGATCATCCGGGCCGCCTCGATGCCATCCATCTCCCCGGCCAGCACCACATCCATGAGCACCAGGTCGGGCCGGGTGTCCTCGGCCAACTGTATCGCCCGCTTCCCCGAGGCGGCCGTTTCGACCACCCGGTAGCCGGCCTTGGTGAGCGTCCTTTCCATGTCTCGAGCCACAATGCGCTCGTCTTCCACCACCAGTATGCTGGCCTGGATCATGACTGTATTTCCTTTACCAGTAAGAGGTTTCAATGATGTCGATTGCAGGGTTTGTTCCATTCCGTCTTCCCAGCCTGCATGGCTTCAAAAGATCGGCAGGCTGTGTCTGGAGCCTGCCATGAGCGGTTGCTTATGCATGAGGCGCCTCCGGCGGGACTGCCCCCGCAGCAGGCACACCCGTCACCCCCTGCCGCCGTTTGCCCGAATGATCCATGATTTCCTTGAACGTGACACTGAAGGAGGTTCCCGGACTGCGCCGCACGTCCAGAACCCCCTCCAGTTGCTCGGTCAAGAGGGTCACCACCTGGAGCCCCAGGGTGACGGTGTTGCGCACGTCAAGGTCCGTGGGCAAACCCACGCCGTTATCGCTGACGGACAGCTCATGGTAGTCTTCCGCCACATGCCGCAAACTGACCCGTATTTGAGGGTGATCGATTTGCTTGTCTGCGGGAAAGGCATACTTGAGGGCGTTGGATACGAGTTCGTTCAGGATCAATCCACAGGGAATCGCCGTGTCCAGGTTCAACGGGACGCTTTCCATCTCGAACTTCACCTGGACCGGATTGGACTCCGTGCGATAGGAGTGCGCCAGCATCGTCGCCAACTGCTGGCCGTACTCGGCAAAATCGATGCGAGAGAGGTCCTTGGCCCGATACAATTTTTCGTGCACCAGGGCCATGGAGCGGATGCGTTCCTTGGTTTCGCGAATGAGCCGCAGGGTTTGGGTGTCGGTAAAGGCGCCGCTTTGGAGATTGAGGAGGCTGGAGATCACCTGCATGTTGTTTTTGACGCGGTGGTAAACCTCCCGCAGCAGGACCTCCTTTTCCTTGAGCGAGGCCGCGATCTGCTGGCTGGCCCGCTTGCGCTCGGTAACGTCTTCAAAATGATACAGGCGCCCGATGTAATTATCCTGGGCATCCCGGACCTGGCTGGAATAACGGCGCACGGTGCGTCCATTCTTGAATTCAATCTCATCCTCCACGACCTGCCGGTTGTTCACATCCCGGAGTTGCACAAACCAGGAGGCAAATGAGGCGGGATGTTCCACCGGGGCCATGAAGTGCGTCAGGAGATCGGAATGCAAAATCTTCCCGTTAAGCATGCGTTCCCGCAGCGCAGACAGGCCCCATAGCTCGCAAAAACGCTCGTTGAAGAAGAGGATTTCGTCGGTCCGATTATCCACGACGTAAAAGGCCGAGGGGGCCGCCCCCGCCATCGCTCGAAGGAGTATCTCTTGATGGCGCAAGGATTCCTCCGCCTGCTGAAGTTCCTCTGCGGCCTGTTTGCGGGAGGTGATATCCGTCTCGATGGCCACGTAGTGGCTGACCTTTCCACCGCCGTTGCGAACGGGGGCAATGGCCACCTCCTCCCAGAACAGGGTGCCATCCTTCTTCCTGTTGCATATTTCCCCGAGCCAGGCTTTCTTCTGCCGCAACGTCTCCCACATCGCCCGATAGAATCCGGCCGATTGGAGGCCGGACTTGAGCACGCGAGGGTTCCGCCCGAGAACCTCTCTCGCATCATAGCCCGTGATATCCGTAAATTTCGGATTAACGTATTCGATCTTCCCTTCTAAATCGGTGATCATGACCGCAGCCGGGGTGCTTCTGATGGCACACCACAGCTTGCGCATATCCGCCTCGTTCTGTTTGAGTTCGGTAACGTCAAGCACTGCCCCCTGCGCCCCCTGGAGCCGGCCGTCCGAATCCCTTGTCACATCAATGTTCTCCCGTACAGACCGAATCTGGCCATCGCGCCGACGGACACGGTACTCCCTGGACATGCGCTGGTGCCCTCCCAAGGAGGGCTCCATTTGCCTCATGATGGCGAGGATGTTCTGTGCATCCTCGGGAAATGAAAATTCGCGCAAAAAGACCTCGATCGGCATGCGATACCCACCCTCGCGTTCGGCGTTGGTTCCGAGCAAGTCATACGCGCGATCATTGAGCACCAATTCATGTTTTTGCGGATCAACCTGCCAATAAACCAGTTGGGCAAGTTCCATGGCCTGGGATAGTTGCCGGTTGCTGACCTCCAGGGCGTGTTCATTGTGTTTCTGCTCGGTGATATCGACCATGACCCCGATGATGCCTTCGGCCTCCCCTTTTTCGCTGGAGAACATGACTTTGTTGACCAGGAACTCACGCTCAACACCATCCTGGCATACCATCGGCGTCAAAAATGCCTGGGCTCCATTTCCATGCGTGAGTCGTTCATCCTGCTCCCGCATGAGCACGGCCAACGGCTTGGGAAATGCCTCCGGCATTTGGTCGAATGTCTTCCCAAGGATTTGCGTCACGGGCATGCCAACCAACTGCTTCGCAAATGCGATGTTACAAAAGCGGAACCGCCCCTCCATGTCTCGATAGAAGACCGGATTTGGGATGGCATCCAAAAAAGTCGTCAAAAAACGCATATGTTCGGCGACAGTGTCCTGCGATAATTTAAGAGCACACATATCGACTCCAGGTATGCACGGCCTTAATAAGCCGAAGATCAGTGTGCGTATGCGAAAACAGAAGCGGTGGCGGACGAAGGCTATTGAGCCTCAAAATCGCGTTGCCGCCGCCGGCTACGCAAAACGGACTGAGCCTCGCCCGCGCATTTAACCCTGCCTACTACGTACAAAATCGGCCTGGGGGGGTCAATGGGAAACCCAATCCGTGGCGTTTGCCACCGTCTTAAACCCCGGTTAAACGCAAACGCATCTCCCTGCATATCAGGAAGATGACCACCAACGTGGCGCGCACGGGGGGGACCTGACACCGGAGGTGTGCCGGTGCGGGCCGGGGAGGGGACTTACGATGGCGTTTTTTGAAGGGACTGCCAGGTGTGTCGATTCAGAAAGCTCTCCTCCACATGGGCTTCCATTTCGAGGAACATGTTCCAGGGCATGGCAAAGGTGAGGTATTCCGAGCCCAGAAGCTGACGGACATTTTTCCGGGCGGAGATATCCGTGAGCCCCACCACGGCGCGGGGCTTGTCCGATGCCGCCTCGTTGAAGGGAAGGATGCCGATTTGCTGGCATCCGGCGGCCCATGGGATGGCCACGTTTTCCATGCCTTGCCGGCCAAAATTGGCGAGGATCACCAGGGCGGACAATTGATCGGCATCGGCGAGCATGACGACGGTGGCCGGTGGCTCCGTGGCGGCATCGATGTCTGAAAGTGGCTTGAACAGGATGTAACGGGACTGGGGATTCCGGATGGGCAGGGCTGCGAGCCATTGTTTCACGTGTTCGGGGCTTTGAGCATAGCGTTCTCCCTGGAGGAAATTGTCCAGGAATTCCCTGCCCGCCTTGTCCTCCATCGCCCTGGCCACGGCCCTGCCTTGTTCGGAGTGGATGTTTCCGGAGGAGAGGAAACGACAAAAGCAGTCGATCCCGCCTGGAAAGTCGTGGTACGCGTTGCCAAAGCCCAGGCCCACGGCGCCTCCCCAGCAGCCACAGGTGTCGGCGTCAAAGGCGGCAGTCCGGCCTTTGACGGCCTGGGCGAAGAGGAACATGACGCAGCCGAACCGGCCCTGGGCAAACTGGAGGGCGGCGGCGGGCTTTGTGTCCGATGGGAGTATGGCCACGGGAGTGTGTTTGAGTCCGATGGCCCTGGCGATTTTGGATTCCATGGTTTTTCTCTTTCGCATCCCGGCTGAACTTTGGCCGCACGCGACATGGCTGCGGATCGTTCAAAGGCCTGCCCGGTCGGGGCCAGGCACGGCGGGGGGGTTCACCTGGACCATCATCCCGCCGGGGAACGGACCTTTTGGCAAGCTTTTTCATTCGCGGGACGGATGGTCAATGCCGTGGAGGGGTGCGCTGTCCGGCCTTCAGGGTGTGGGGGAGGGCTGGGCCTCCCATTCCTGGATGAGGCGGCAGGCTTCCTGGAAATAGTCCCTGGAGGGGTCGAGCCACAGAATACGCTTATCACGCTTGAACCAGGTAAACTGGTCCTTGGCGAGCTGGCGAATGGCGATCTCGAGCTGGGTGAACAGCTCGT
>CAZIDG010000016.1:34546-63984 GCA_964538065.1 uncultured Verrucomicrobiota bacterium | reverse complement strand
AATGCTCGAGCGTGTGAGCATCCACCATAAGCCCAGCCGCAAGGATTGCCACGCCCCCCGCCGCCATGGGCAGAAGATTCAGCAGAAGGAGCTTGTGAAATAGGCTCATGACAAAATGGGTCGAAGAAAACGGTGCAGAAATAGCGCCATTGAGAACAGATCCTGTGTTCCACTGCCTTTGGAATAACGCCGGGCGATTGTTGGTGTTCTGCTCTCGGCCAGTGCCATAAATTTGCAATGCAGATTGTCCGGACTCTGTCGGCATACCCCTCCTCGCATGCAGGGGGCGACACCGTCTAAATTAAACGAAAAAAGGACTTTTCGCAATCGATGGTCTGTTTGGACGCACGACAACGCATTTGACCATCCGGGATTCGTTGGTTAGTCTAATAACTTGAACGCCGGACTGGTCGTCAAGGTCATTCGCCGTTCGAGTTTTGGGTTTTTATTATGAGCATACAAACCATGCAGTATTCCATTCGGTATGGCGCGATCGGTGTATCGGCGCTGATGTTGGCGGGTGCGGTCGCCGCGCACGCCCAGTTCTTTCAACAATTGGAGGTTTATCGGGGACAGAAATACCAACAGACCGGCACCACGGTGGCCCCACTGTCCACCAATCCCTATGCCTTTCAGGCGAGAATGACGCCCATGAGTGCGGAGATGGCCAGTAATCCGACCATGAAGCTTCCAGGCGGCTCCACCCAGGCCATGACCAAGGATGGTGATGCCTTTGTGGTAAATGGTGCTTATGCCAGTTCCGCTGCACTCACGGCTGCCTATCCGGATGGCAATTATACCTTCAGTTACACCTATCCTTACCTGGGAACACAGACCGCCTCGCTGGCCCTGGCTTCGGGCACGTTCCCTGCCGCCCCCCAGGTGTCCAACCTGACCCAGGCGCAAAGCATTGATGACACCGCGGATTTCACATTGAGTTGGGGAGCTTACACCGGGGCGGGCGCCGATGACGTCATTCGCCTGGTGATCACCTCTCCGGCGGGTGACAAGATCATTGATACCATGACGCCGACAGATGCCCCGCTCATGAACAATGTGACAACGTTCCGTATCGATGCCGGAACGCTTTCGGCCAACACCACCTATAATGCCAGCCTGATCTTTTACAAACTCAGCATCAATTCTCAGGACGAGTATTTTGGGACGTACAATTATGCAGGCTATTTCGCTGAGACCGCCTTCACCATCAAAACCAAGGGCTCTGGCGGTGGCGATACCACTCCGCCTACGCTGGTCTCCAGCGATCCTGCCAACAACGAAACGGATGTGAATGGCACCTTCGCTACTGTGACCTTCCAGTTTAACGAGCCGATGGCTGAAAAACAGAGCATCCAGTGGACCAGCAGCAGTGGCACGCTGGCCTCCTTCAACTATGCCTGGTCGGATGACCAAACCCTCAGGTGCATTTATATCGGTAGCCTGCCCTCGGGTGCGACGATTCAATGGACCTTGAATCCCACCGCGGGCGGTGCGGACAACTTCCGGGATGCTGCCGGTAACGAACTCGCCGCCAATACATACAAGGGCAAGTTCACTGTGGCCGGTGGTGGCAACACGAATAATCCGTGTGGCGATACCAACACGACCGACCGCGTGCTGTCCTATTCGGTCTCCAAGGCATGGTACTATAAACAAACCAGCGATGCCGCCCCGGTGTTCGAAACCGGCGAAGACGGCGGTTCCATGTTTACGGCGATGGTTGAAGGCCCGTTGGATCTGACCACGGCGTCGATCAAGGTTCCTGGTGCGGCTTCACCGACACCGCTCGAAGTCCTGCCGTTTTCGATGACCACCAACAAAACGGCCTATTTCGTCGCGAGTTTCACCAACAATGCCACTGAACTGAACACCGCCTACCCTTATGGCACTTATACGGTCAGCGCCAATGGCACGGGTTCAGCCGGTAGCGTGAACATCAGTTTCCCGGATGATGGCAAACCGATCATGCCCCAGATCAATAACTTCACGGCCGCACAGTCCGTGAATCCAGATGCCGATTTTACGCTGCTGTTCAACGGCATTCCTTCTCCCAAGACCAATGATTGGATTTCCTTCAACATATTCGATGGCACGAATACAGTGTTTCAGTTGCCCGATGAATGCGACACCGTGGTGCTGACCAATACCGCCACCTCGGTGGTCATTCCCAAGGGCACGCTCAAGGCTGGCGTGGTGTATTTGGCCACTCTGTCCTATCACCATCTTGCTGGTTCAGGCCCAGTCCTTTATACCGGCGGCGATCCTGGTTGGGTGATGGGCATGAAGGGCACCCACTTCACGATCAAAGCAGGGGGGGCAACCCCGTCGGCGCCCAAGATTCTCAGCTACAAACGTTTGAGCAAAACTCAATTGGAGATTCAGGTCCAATGTAACCCCAGCTCAAGCCTCATCATTCAAAAGGCTGCTGCGCTGCCCACGACAACTTGGACCACGCTCCTGACCACCAACGCCACGACAAGTCCCTTCACTTTGGATCTGCCGGTCGGCACCGATGCCCGCATGTTCTTCCGGGCAGCACAATAAGGTTGTTTACCTTTAAGATATCAAAGGCCGGAGGTCATACTCCGGCCTTTTTCTTTGTTTGCATGAGGGACAAAATGTCTCGCGTTGCGAGACGGTTCAAACGCCTGTGTGTGTCATTATGGCCTTGTGTCACTCCCTTACCAATTTTGTAAGTGCTTCGTAATCAAAGCAAATACCCTTCCGCTCGGTGTTGGCATGAACCTTGTTCAAGGATCATGAGCGTGTGATGGGGTTAATCCATCGCATGGATAGGTGCTACAGGACGCCGGTGGCGTGGGAATGGCAGGCCGGGGAATGCCCGGAAGCCTGCACCGGTGTGTACACGATGACGGTCCTTACCACCGGTGGGCGAAACAAGGCCCGCCGGATGTTGAAAGAATGGATAATTGGCATGAGTTTACAGCTTAAAGGATATGAATAACCACATCTTAAACCAGAGGTCAGCGACCGTTCTTTGTGCCCTGTCGCTACTGAGTGCTATCGCATTGCCTGAGATCGAGGCCGCTGCGGAACCCACAATCAAAACCGACGAGGCCCCCATCTCGCGCGAAACCAAGGCCGCCACAAGTTTTGCTCCCATCATCAAGAAGGTGTCCGGAAGCGTGGTGAACATTTACACCACCAAAAGCATCCGCATCAATCCACGCATGCTCGAAGATCCGATGTACCGCTTCTTCTTCGGTGATCCCGGGGATGATGAATCCGGGCGGTCCCGTGTTCGGCGCGAACAGAGCCTGGGTTCAGGCGTCATCCTGACGGAGGACGGCTATATCCTGACCAACAACCACGTCGTTGAGGGCGCGGATGAGATCCAGATTGCCCTGGCTGATTCGAAGAAAAAGATCGAAGCCAGGATCGTCGGAGGCGATCCGCATACCGATATTGCGGTCATCAAGGTCGATGCGAAGGATCTTCCCGCCATCACGGTGACCGATAGCGACAAATTGGAGGTGGGCGATACCGTCATGGCCATCGGCAATCCGTTTGGAGTGGGACAGACCGTGACGCTGGGGATCGTAAGTGCCACGGGGCGGGGCGGCATGGGCATCGTGGATTATGAGGATTTCATCCAGACGGACGCGTCGATCAATCCGGGAAACTCCGGGGGCGCGCTGGTGGATGCCGAAGGACGTCTGGTGGGCATCAATACGGCCATCCTGAGCCGCACTGGCGGGAACCAGGGCATTGGGTTTGCGGTGCCGATCAATCTGGCCCGTTCGATCATGGAGCGCATCGTCAAGGACGGTAAAGTGACCCGTGGTTATCTGGGAGTCCTGATCCAGCCGCTGACACCGGAACTGGCCAAGGAATTCAAACTGCCCGATCAAAATGGGGCGCTGGTGGGTGAGGTGACCGATAAATCCCCTGCCGGTGAAGCCGGGATCAAGGAGGGTGATGTCATCATCGAATTCAATGGCAGGAAAGTCGCGGATAATCGCCAGTTGAGGCTCGTGGTTTCCCAGACAGCGCCCGGCACCAAGGCCAATGTGAAGGTGATGCGCGAGGGTTCCGAGAAGAGTTTTACAGTTACCCTGGCGGCATTGCCGGAGGAAGGACGGGCGGCTGCCCGCACCTTTGGAGGGGTTGATAAATCCGATCTGCTTGATGGCATCGGTGTCGCTGACCTCGATGCGAACACGCGGCGGCAACTCGATATCCCGGAGGATCTGCGCGGTGCATTGGTTACCCGGATCGATCCCAGTTGCGGGGCCTATGAAGCAGGGCTTCGGGAAGGCGATGTGCTTTTGGAGATTGGCCGCAAACCCGTCGCCAATGCCGACGATGCGGTGGAATTGAGCAACAAGGTCAAAGGTGATCGCGTGCTGCTCCGTGTTTGGAGCAAGGGTGGCAGCCGGTATGTGGTGGTGGATGCCGCCAAAAAGCCCAAATAATCCAAATAGTCTTCATGGAATTGCAGACGGTGGTGTTTCTTTGCTCTTAATTGTTGGGAATCAATAATATGGATCTGACGAAATTCACGGAAAAGGCCCAGGAGGCGCTGCAGTCTGCGCAAGACCTTGCCACGCGCAGGCAAAACCAGGCGGTGGATGTGGAGCATCTGGCCCTGGCGTTGCTGGAGCAGGAAGGCGGACTCATTGCCCGCCTGGTTGAAAAATGCCAGATTGCGCCCGACCTGCTCAAGGCGCGTTTGGACGAGGCGCTAGGCCGTTTGCCGCGTGTCAGTGGCGATGCCAGTGCAGCCCCAGGCATCTATGTGACGCAACGTCTGAACAAGACCCTCGTCAAGGCGCAGGACGAGGGGCGGCGACTGCGGGACGAATATACCAGCGTCGAGCACTTGTGGCTCGCCCTCTTTGATGAGCCGGCCAGCACGCCGCTCGGAAGCATCTTCAAGCAGTTGGGTCTTTCCCGTGATGCCTTTCTCAAGGCCCTCACCGAGGTGCGCGGCAATCAGCGCGTCACCAGCGCAAACCCCGAGGCCACATATGAGGCCCTCAAGAAATACGGGCGCGATCTCACGCAGTTGGCGCAGCAGAACAAGCTCGATCCTGTGATTGGGCGTGATGCAGAAATACGCCGTTCCATCCAGGTGCTCTCCCGCCGTACCAAGAATAACCCCGTGCTCATCGGCGAACCCGGTGTGGGCAAGACAGCCATTGTGGAAGGGCTGGCGCGCCGGATTGTGGCGGGCGATGTGCCTGAAAGCCTCAAGGACCGCAGCATTGTGGCGCTGGACATGGGGTCGTTGATTGCGGGCGCGAAGTTCAGGGGCGAATTCGAGGAGCGCCTCAAGGCGGTGCTCCAGGAAGTCACCCGCGCCCAGGGCCGGATCATCCTCTTTATCGACGAAATCCACACCGTGGTGGGGGCAGGCAAGGCGGAGGGTTCGATGGATGCGGGCAACATGCTCAAGCCGATGCTCGCCCGCGGCGAACTGCATTGCATCGGCGCCACCACGCTGGATGAGTACCGCAAGAACATCGAGAAGGACGCCGCCCTGGAGCGCCGTTTCCAACCGGTGCTTGTGCAGGAACCCACGGTCGAGGACACCATCTCGATTTTGCGCGGTCTTCGGGAGCGGTACGAGCTGCACCATGGCGCGCGCATCCAGGATGCCGCCCTCGTGGCAGCGGCCCAGCTTTCGCACCGTTATATCTCCGACCGTTTTTTGCCCGACAAGGCAATCGACCTGATCGATGAGGCCTCAGCGAAGCTGCGCACCGAGATGGAAAGCATGCCCGAGGAACTGGAAGGCTTGGAGCGGCGGTTGATGCAACTGGAGATCGAACGCGAGGCGCTCAAGAAGGAAAAGGACGAGGCCTCCCGCGAGCGCCTTGCCACCCTGGAAAAGGAGATCGCCAATCAAAAGGCCTCGCGCGATGCCCTCAAGGCGCAATGGGTGAACGAAAAGAAATCCATCGAGGAAATCCAGAAACTGCGCGAGGTCATCGAGATGGTCCGGCACGACATCGAGACCGCCCAGCGTAAGAACGATTTGAGCCGCGTGGCCGAGTTGAAATACGGCAAGCTCCCGCAGTTGGAGAAGCAGCTCAAGGAAGCGGAGGCGCGAGCCGCCAAGTCGGCCAAATCCGGCAGCAGGCTTCTGCAGGAGGAGGTCACCGCCGACGAGGTGGCTGAAGTGGTCGCCCGCTGGACGGGCATACCCGTGGCGCGCCTGGTCGAAGGCGAGAAGGAGAAGCTGTTGCGGTTGGATAAGATATTGCACCAGAGAGTCATAGGCCAGGACGAAGCCGTTCAGGCGGTGTCTGACGCGGTGATCCGTGCCCGGTCCGGCCTCAAGGACCCCCGGCGGCCCATTGGCTCCTTCATTTTCCTGGGGCCCACAGGCGTGGGCAAGACCGAGCTGGCCCGCGCGCTGGCCGAGAGCCTTTTTGACAGCGAGGAGAACATGGTGCGCATCGACATGAGCGAGTACATGGAAAAGCACACCGTGGCCAGGCTCATCGGGGCGCCTCCGGGATATGTCGGCTATGAGGAAGGCGGGCAGCTTACCGAGGCCGTGCGCCGCAAGCCGTACTGCGTGCTGCTGTTTGATGAAATCGAAAAGGCGCATCATGATGTATTCAACGTCTTTTTGCAGATCCTTGATGATGGCCGCCTGACCGATAGCCAGGGGCGCACCGTCGATTTCAAGAACACCATCATCATCATGACCTCGAACATCGGCAGCCCGCACTTGATCGAAAATGCGAGCGAGAAGGGCGAGATCAGCGAGGCCGTGCGCAATCGTGTGATGGCGGAGATGCGCGCACAGTTCCGGCCCGAGTTTCTCAACCGGGTGGATGACATTGTCCTGTTCAAGCCGCTCACCCTGGCGGAGATCACGCGGATTGTGGACCTGCAGCTAACCCTGCTTCGCTCGCGACTGGAGGATCGGCATATCACGCTGGACCTGACCGACGCTGCCAAGGAGCACGTGGCCCGGATGGGGTACGATCCCGTGTATGGCGCCCGCCCGCTCAAACGGTTCCTGCAGAGGCACGTGGAGACTGCGTTATCACGCAAGCTGCTTGCGGGCGAAATCGCCGACGGCTCGGCCGTGCGGGTGGATGTCAAGAAAGGCGAGTTGGTATTCGAAGTCGGCAGAAAGGCATCTTAAGGCTTGCCATTCAAGCTATTGGATGGGATGCCCCCTCGTGAAAGGAAGGGGGCCTTCCCATGATCCCGCGAGGCCGGGCTGGGCCATAAACTGCTTCCTTTCCCGGGGGGATGCCGCCATACTGGCCTTGTCGCATGTTGGATGTTTTTCGAACTGTGTGGAGCCTGGTTCGTCCGTACCGGACGCGCTTTATCATTGGCGTACTGTGCGGATTCCTCTCCGGCCTGTTTGCGCCCGCCCTGCCGTTTGCAGCCAAGCTGGCGGTGGATGTGATTTTCAGGGCCAAGCAGAACCATATGGCGGCCACCATGCCAGGCGTTGCTACAAACGGGGTCGTTGCCACGAACCTTGTTGCTTCTGCAACCTCGGGTACGAATGCCGCCATGGCGGCCTCCAACAGCGGCGCGTTAAACGTCGGCGGCGGCCTGCTGTCCTCCAAACGTTTCAGCATGCCCTCGTTCATCGTGCGCTGGCAGGAAAAGTTCACCGCCGATCCCTCCAGGGGCATGATCATATTTGTGATCTTGCTGATCCCGGCGGTCATGTTTGTCCGGGGGATCCTGGCGTACCTGAATGTGTACTTGATGACCTGGGTGGGGACGCGCGCCATCTTTAACCTGCGCTTCCGCATGTTCGAGCACATCATGAGCTTGTCGATGAACTTCTTCAACCGCATCAGCACCGGGGATGTGATGTCGCGCATGTATGAGGTTTCAGTGCTGCAAAACACCATCACCACGTCGGTGGTCACCATCATTCGGGAGCCCATCACGATTCTCTCGCTCATCGGCGTGCTCATGGTGCAGCAGACCAAGCTGACCTTGATCACGCTTGCGGTGTTCCCCGTCTGCATTATTCCAATCGTGGTCTACGGCAACAAGATGCGCCGATCCAGCCGCGCCATACAGCAGAATGCGTCCGAACTATCGACCGTGATGCATGAGGCGATCACGGGCAGCCGCATCATCAAGGCCTACAATCTGGAAAAGGTGGTGGTGAACCAGTATTGGCGCGCCACACAACAGGCGCTGACTCACACCATGCGCATGGTGCGTGCGTCGGAAATCCCAGGGCCGGTGATTGAATTTCTGGGGGCCTGCGGGGTGGCGCTGTTCTTCGTCTATTTTGCCTTCATGGCCGACGCGGGAACCGGTCCTGAAGCCCTGATCCAGTTTGTCATCAGCATCTTCCTGATATATCCGCCCATCAAGGCATTGAGCAAATTGCACAGCCAGCTCATCCAGGCGCAAATGATCAAGTCCCGCATGGATGAGATCCTCCAGACCCAGAACTCGATTCCTGAACCGGCTCAGCCCAAGCCCCTGCGCGCAGCAGGTGTGGATATCACCTTCGAAAACGTCAGTTTTCAATACGATAACAAACCCGTGCTCACGGATATCCATTTGACGGCCAAGGCCAGCCAGTTGGTGGCCCTGGTCGGCGGGAGCGGTGCGGGCAAGACCACCCTGACCAACCTGTTGCTGCGGTTCTACGATCCCCAGCAGGGATCCATTCGCATCGGTGGCATGGACATCAGGGATGTGGCCACCCGCGATCTGCGTTCGCAGATTGCCGTGGTGACACAGGAAACGATTCTGTTCAACGACACGATCCGCAACAACATTGCCCTGGGCCGTGAGGGAGCCACGGATGCGGAGATCGAGCAGGCCGCGCGCAACGCGCATGCCCTGGATTTCATCCTGGAAAAGGAGCATGGCTTTGACTTCCCGATTGGCGAAAAGGGTTCCCTGCTTTCAGGGGGACAGAAGCAGCGCCTGGCCATTGCGCGCGCCATCCTTAAAAACGCCCCCATCCTGATCCTCGATGAGGCGACCAGCGCCCTGGACACCGAATCCGAACGCGCCGTGCAGGCGGCCCTGGAGGATCTCATGGTGGGCCGCACGACCATCTGCATCGCCCATCGTCTTTCCACCATTTACAAGGCGGACTTGATCGTGGTGATGGATCAGGGCCGGATCGTCGAGACCGGCACGCACGAAGAACTGCTCAAGCGTAACGGCCACTATCGCCACCTCTACGAACTGCAGTTTCAGAAATGAAACACCCCCATGGGATCCATGGGGGTGCTTGCACACAGAGTTTTTCGAACCTGAAGGTTATTTCTCCATCAGCCAGGCCATGATGCCTTTCTGGCAGTGCAGGCGGTTCTCGGCTTCGTCGAAAATGGTGTCCGCATAGGCCTCGAAGGTGACAGCGTCGATCTCCTTGCCCCGGTAGGCGGGCAGGCAATGCATCACGAGCGCATCGGGCTTGGCCAGTTTTAAAAGCTCCTGGTTGATCTGGTAGGAACCCAGCTGGCGGATGCGTTCAGCTGCTTCCGCTTCCTTGCCCATGGATACCCAGACGTCCGTGTAGAGCAGGTCGGCCCCACGGGCGGCCTCCCGGATGTCCTCGGTGACGATGACGCGTCCACCTGCGCGTTTGAGGATTTCGGGTGCGGGTTGGTAGGCCTTGGGCGCGGCGATGCGCAGTTCGAAGCCGAGCTTGGCGGCGGCGAACACCCAGGACACAGGCACGTTGCACGCGCCATCCCCCACAAAGACCACGACACGGCCCTTGATTGAGCCGCGCTTTTCCTGGTAGGTGAAAATGTCCGTCAGGATCTGGCAGGGATGTTCCTCATCGGTCAGGGCGTTGATGGTGGGGATCTTCGAGTACTGGGCGAATTCCTCGACATCCTTCTGCGCATAGGTGCGGATGACGGCGCCATGGGTCATGCGGCCCAGGACGCGGGCGGTATCCTTGATGGGTTCGCCGCGGCCGAGCTGGATGTCGCCTGCATTGAGGAACAACACTACGCCACCGAGCTCCTGGATGCCGACTTCGAAGGACACGCGAGTGCGTGTGGATGCCTTGGCGAAGATCATGGACCAGGACTGGCCCGCGAGCGGCTTGAATGAATGATGGCCACGCTCGCGTTTCATGAGCTCCGTGAGCGTCATGATGCGTTCAATGGCGGGGACCGGCAGGGTTTCGATGTTTAACAGGTGTTTCATGACCGTAGTTTTTTAACAACGCTTTCCAGAATGGCAAGGCCCTCCTGCGCCTCGGCCCGGCTGAGGGTCAGAGGAGGCAGGAACCGCACCACTTTCATGCCTGCGGGAATGGCCAGCAGGCCCGCTTCGTGCAACAAATTGACCAACAGGGCAGCCGGAGTCTTGCCGGCCTGGGTGAGGGCAGGGATGTTGTCCGCCAGTTCAAAGCCGAGCATGAAGCCCAGGCCGCGGGCGGATTTGACCACGCTGGGATGGGTCTGTGCCATGCGGGTAATCTCGTTGAACATCCAGGCGCCCGTCTGGCGGGCGTTATCCACCAGGTGTTCCTTTTCAATGACCTCGAGCACCTTGAGCGCGACGGAGCATGCAAGAGGTGTGCCGCCAAAGGTACTTGCGTGGCTGCCAGGCTGGAGCAGGTCGCCGTAAGGCTGCCGCGCCCAGAAGGCGCCCATGGGGATGCCGCCGCAGAGGGACTTGGCCATGGACACGCCATCCGGCAGAAAACCCTCGGCGCCCGGCACACCCTCAAGAATCCGTTGGAAGCTCTGGAAGCGGCCGCTGCGGAAATAACCGCATTGGACCTCGTCCATCAGGAGCAGGAGCTTCTTTTCATCGCACAACCGCCGCAAACCGAGCAGGTAATCCGGGGTGGCGGGCGTGATGCCGCCCTCGCCCTGGATGCCTTCGATCAGGATGGCCACGGTGGCGGGGCTGATGGCCTCGCGCATCGCCTTCAAATCGTTGTACGGCACATGACGAAAACCCGGCATGATGGGCTCAAAACCCTTCTTCACCTTGTCCTGGCCTGTGGCGGCAATGCCCGCCATCGTCCGGCCGTGGAAGGAGTTGACCGCTGTGAGAATTTCAAAGCGTCCCTCGTCATGGCCGAACTTGCGCGCCAGCTTGTACAGGCCTTCATTGGCTTCGGCACCGCTGTTGCAGAAAAAGCATTTGCCGGGGCCGAGCAGCTTGACCAATTCGTGAGCCAGCCGACCCTGGGGCTCGTTGTAGTAGAGATTGGAGACATGGACCAACCGCTGCGACTGCTCGGTGAGGGCCTGGGTGATGGCTGGATGTGCATGGCCCAGACAACACACGGCAATGCCCGATCCGAAATCCAGGTAACGACGGCCCGCAACGTCCCAAACATAGCTGCCCTGCCCATGGCTGAGCACGATGTCGAAACGCCCGTATGAGGGCACCACGTTGTCCTGATACAGTTTTTTGACTGCCGCGGCGTCGTTTCTCACGACGGCGGGCGGTTGCGGTACAATGTCTTTCATAAAACCACCTCGGTGCCGACTCCGGCATCGGTAAAAATTTCAAGCATGACGGAATGCGGCACGCGGCCATCCACCATGGAGACCTTGTCCACGCCCGACTTGAGGGCTGCGACTGCGCTGTCCACCTTGGGGATCATGCCTGCGTCGATGATGCCCGCGGTCTTGAGGGGCTGGATTTCGCCCGTCTTCAAGTGGGGGATCACCGTGGAGGGATCCTTCGGGTTGCGCATGAGGCCGGGCACATCGCTCATGAACACCAGCCGCCGCGCCTTCAGGGCGATGGCGGCCTGGGCGGCGGCGACGTCCGCGTTGCAATTATAGATGTTGCCGTCCTCTCCCCGGGCCGTGGGGCTGATGACTGGCGTGATGTTCTGGGCAATGCAATCAAGCAGGGGGGCGACATTGACGGCGGTGACTTCACCCACAAACCCCACATCAATCTTTTCACCTTTGGATCCGGTGAGATGCAGCCGGCGGCAGGTGAAAATTTCGGATCCGCTGAATCCCCGCGCCCGCCCGCCCAGTTTGGCGATGGCGGCCACGATGCCCGGATTGATTTCCCTGCTCAACACCTGTTCCACCACATCGACGGTGCGCTGGTCGGTCACGCGCATGCCCTGGATGAACTGGGCCTTGAGCCCTGCCGCGTTCATGGCGCGGGTGATGGCCTTGCCGCCACCATGCACCACCACGGGATTGATGCCCACGGCCTCCAGAAAGACAATGTCGCGCGCCACGCCCTCACGAACCGCCGGGTCGGGCGAGTCCATGAAGCTGCCGCCGTATTTGACCACAAACGTCTGGTTGCGGAACCGCTGAATATAGGGCAGTGCCTCCAACAGCGTCTCGGTCTTTGCTATAAGTGTCTGCATCGTGTCTTGGTATCGGATCAAATCCGGCTTGTCTGAAGCCGGAGCGAATTACTCGCCTTTGTTAAAATCAACGTATTCCTCGGTCAGGTCGGCCGTGTAAATGATGGCCGCGCTCTTGCCCACATTCAGATTGATGTGCAGGTCGAACGCCTTGCCGGTGGTAATTTTCCGCAACGCGTCCAACGGCGTTGTGGTCGGCTGACCTTTCTTGAGCGAGAAGAGGACCTTTTTGGAGTCCGGCAGGCTGTAGCCGAGATCCACCTTTTCCTCCACAACGCGGGCGGAGGAGTAGCCCAGGGCATCGAGAATCCGGCCCCAGTTGGGATCGCCGCCACACCAGCTTGTCTTGACCAGGGCGCTGTTGGCCACGGCGCGCGCCGCGGCATCGGCATCGGCAAAGGAGGCCGCGCCATTGACGCGCACGGTGACAAACCGGCTCACGCCTTCGCCATCGGACACGATCATCTTGGCCAATGAAAGCGTCACATGATTCAGAGCGGCCTGGAATGCCGCCAGGTCCGCTTTCGAGGCGGAAGTGATTTTCTTATTCCCCGCCAGGCCGTTGGCGAGGATGATCACCGAGTCGTTGGTGCTCATGTCGCCATCCACGGTGATGCGGTTGAAGCTCAGGGCCACCGCTTCCTGGAGGGCCTTCTTGAGCACCCGATGATCGATGTAGGCGTCGGTCGTCAGAAAACAAAGCATGGTGGCATGCAGGGGCATGGCTGCCGGGCGCTGGCCCGTGGGGCTCATGCCAGGCTGGATCATGCCCGCACCTTTGCAAATGCCCGCGATTCGCACGGCCCGTCCATTCAACTTGAACTCGACGGCGACCTCCTTGGACCGGGTATCACTGGTCATGATGGCCTCGGCGAGGTGATGGGCACTCTCTTCCGAAGTTGATAACAAGGTGGTGGCAGCCTTGATGCCCGTTTCCACATTATCCATGGGCATGGTGACACCAATACGGCCGGTCGAGCAGACCAGGACCTCCTGTTCGGGGATGCTCAAATAACTTGCTGTCAGGGCCGCCATGGCATGGGCGTCCTTGAGACCCTGGGCGCCGGTGCAGGCGTTGGCGTTGCCGGAGTTGGCCACAATCGCCCGGGCGACCGCCTGGGCGGCGCGCGGCACGCTGATCTTCACCGGTGCGGCGCACACCTGGTTGGTGGTGAACAAGCCCGCCACGGCGGCGGGCACCTCCGAGACCAGCACCCCCAAATCGCGCTTGCGGCCCTTGTTGGACCCTTTGCCAGTCCCCAGACGCTTGATGTCGCAAAACACACCCGCGGCATGAAATCCCTTGGGGGCTGTGATCGCACCTTGAATGACTTTAAAATTGGCTTTCATGGAAATACTTAAAAACGAAAAATGCGTATTGATGAATTCTCCCTTGTAACGCGCCTGGAAATAGGCAATACCTCAGGCCCGCCACCCGGCGTTCACTTGACGAACGCGAGGGGCGCCTGCCTTCTTGAATCCACGGAACTTATGGATGGGCAACCCACTTTTCATTTCAATACTCGAAAAGACCACGTTGCTGCAACGCTGTCAAGCACTCCGGTGAATTATTTGTGGTCATCACGTCGTTTGCGCCTCTCCCAGCGGAGGTTACTCATGCGGAATTCCCAATTCCTCAAGCGTCTGCCGCAGCCAGGCCAGCGAACGCTCGATCATCGGCCCGCCCTGGCCTTCGCACTCGATGCTCAGAACTCCCTCGTAGCCAATATCCCGCAGAATGGCCAGGCACTTCTTGATGTTCTCCGCGTTAACACCTTCGCCAAGTGAACAGTGGCTGACGGCGATGCCCGTCTGGCCTCCTCTCATGGCCCGGGCCAGGGACTCCGAGACGTCCTTCAGATGCACGTGGCTGACCTTGTCCGAAAACGCGCGCAAAAAGGCCACGGGATCCTGTCCCGCGATGAAGGTGTTCCCTGTGTCCATGTTCAACCGCAGCCAGGGGCTCTCCACAAATTTGAGCATCTCCACCAGATGCTTCGGGTTCGTGGTGAAATAGCCGTGCGGCTCGATGTTCACCGTCACCTGGTGCGCCTCGGCCACGCGGAGGATCTGGGCGTAGCTGCGTTGCATCAGGCTCAAGGCTTCGGCATCGCTCAAGCCCTCCGGCTTGTGAAGACCATCGGTGGTGTCCACGCAGGGGCATCCGATCTGGCCCGCCCAGGCGATGGCCTTCATCACGTAGGGAACGCCCCTCAACGGGCCATCCTCACCCGAGAGCGGGAAGGCGGCATCGACCTGCGAAAAGGAGACGCCATGCGCTGCCATCTTTTGCTTGAGCAACAGGGGATCCTCATACAGGGCCACATGGGGATGATAACCCAGTCCGTGGATCCAGCTTACCCCATCGATCAAACCGCATTCGATACGGCGGACGCCGTTGGTCCTGGCCCAGGCCAGGCACTGGTCAAAGGACCAATACGCGGAGTTAAACGCGTCCGTGTGAAAACCAATGGTCATCATGGCTTCTCAAGCTTTGTATATAGGGTGTTGACTCGATCAATATAAAAGGTCCTGTTTGGGGAGCAACCGAATAATCACCGCCAGGCCGGATAGGCCCGGGGAATCGGCCATCTTCATCGGTGTTTACGCGATGCCAGCCTGCCACAAATGGGCGGGGTTCCATCCATCACTGATGGCAATGTCCATCAGCGATGCCATGGATCCTGTGCCGCGTGCCCATGGTGTTCGCATGGATGCCGGCCTCTTGACCACTTTCTATTTGCTCGTCGGACGTTTTCGCCACAGGGCAACGAACATGCCGTTGCTGTTGTAGTCCTGGGGCCAGAACCAGAACTGCGCGGCGGCGGGGGCCTTGGGATTCAAGGGGTGCGCCACGGCGAGCGGTTCGAGTTCAGGATGCGCCAGTTCGAGGTCGCGGGCCACCTTGGTGGTTTCGCTGCGGGTGAGGGTGCAGACCGAATAGACGAGGCGTCCACCGGGCTTGAGTGCGCCAGCCGCGCAGTCGAGGAGGCGTTGCTGCACGACGCCGAGTTCACGCACGTCCTCCGGTTGGACGGTCCATCTGGCCTGTGGATTGCGCTGCCAGGTGCCCAGACCGGTGCAGGGGGCATCGACGAGGATGCCGTCAAATTTCGTTTTGGTGGGCAGGGGCAGGGCGCCTTCCCAGGGGGCGGTGCGGTAATTGAACACGCGGGCGCGCTTGGCGCGGACCTTGAGCTGGCGCAGGCGGCGCTCCGAACGATCGCTGGCCCAGATCAATCCCTTGTTGCCCATCAGGGAGGACAGATGCAGCGTCTTGCCGCCTTCGCCTGCGCAGGCATCCCACCAGGTCTCCCCCGGTTGGGGATCGCACAGGATGCTGACCAGTTGGGAGCTCAGGTCCTGGATCTCGAACTCGCCCTCCTTGAACTGGGGCGAACGGAAGAGATCCTGTTCACCCTTGTAAACCAGGGCGTCCAGACGCGGGTTGTCAAAAGGGATTTCACAGTCGAGCAGGGAGGCGGCGAGAGTGCGAGCCTGGCCACGCTGGGCCCGCAGCCACAGGCGGGGATCGCGCTGAAGGGCGCGCAACCACGCAGGGGAGGCGTCCATCTGCCCCCGCACCCAACTGGGGAGGACCTGGTTGGCCAGGATGTCCGTGCTGACGTCGCCCGGGCGGGCGCGGTAGGCGGCAGCGATGTCGATTGCCTGCCGGATGCGTTCCTCGCAGGAGGCGCTGCGATCCAAACTCCCCATCCAGCGGTAATAATCCTGGACGGCCGTGCTGAGATCGCGGGCATCCGTGGGCAGCAGTCTGGGGCCGTTGCGAAGGGTGTCGTGCAGAACGGCGTCGGCAGGATGTTCACGGGAGGCCTCGCGCACGACGCGCGCAGCCAAAAGAATGAGGCGTTTTTTCACAATGATATCAAAGCGAACCGGGCCACGACGTTGCCGCCGTGGCCCGGAATTAAATCAGGGATCAGGCCTGGGCCACCAGCTGGCGCAGGACGAACGGCAGAATCCCGCCGTGTGCATAGTAGTCGATCTCGATGGGGGTGTCGATGCGGCAGCGCACCGGCACATTCTCGGTCTGGCCATTGGCGCGGGTGACGCGCAGGGTCAGGTCCTGTTGAGGCTTGAGCTGGGCATCCAGGCCCAGGATGTCGAATGTTTCGGTGCCATCGAGTTTGAGCGACTGCGCGGTGACACCTTCATGGAACTGGAGGGGCAGCACGCCCATGCCCACGAGGTTGGAACGATGGATGCGTTCGAAACTCTGGGCGACCACCGCGCGCACGCCTAGGAGGCGGGTGCCCTTGGCGGCCCAATCCCGCGAGCTGCCCGTGCCGTACTCCTGGCCCGCAATGACCACCAGGGGCGTGCCCTGGGCGGCGTAGTGCATCGCGGCGTCATAAATGCTCATCTGTTCGCCGGTGGGCTGGAAGCGGGTCACGCCGCCTTCCACGCCGGGCACCATGAGGTTCTTGATCCGCACATTGGCGAAGGTGCCGCGGGTCATCACGCGGTCGTTGCCCCGGCGCGATCCGTAGCTGTTGAAGTCGGCGAAGGCGACGCTGTGCTCGGTCAGGTACGCGCCTGCGGGTGAGGCCTTCTTGATCGAACCGGCCGGCGAGATGTGGTCAGTGGTCACGCTGTCGCCAAAGATGCCCAGGGGACGCGCGCCGCGGATTTCGGCGATGCTGCCCGGCTGGAGGCTGAATTCCTTGAAGAAGGGCGGCTCCTGGATGTAGGTGCTGGCCTCATCCCAGCCATAGACCTGCCCCGCCGTGGCGGGAATCTCGTTCCACTTGGGATTCTGAGCGGCAAAGTCCTTGTACAGCTTGCGGTAAACCTCCGGGCGAAGCGCCGCGACCATGAGTTCGCGCACCTCGGCCAGCGTGGGCCAGATGTCCGCCAGATAAACGGCCTCGCCCGCGCGGTCGAAGCCCAGTGGCTCGCACGACATGTCGATATCGACGCGGCCGGCCAGGGCGAACGCCACCACCAGCGGAGGCGACATGAGGAAATTGGCCTTGATGTTCTGATGGACGCGGGCCTCGAAGTTGCGGTTGCCCGAAAGCACCGACGCGGCCACGAGGTCGTTCTTCACCACCGCATCCTCAATCGCAGGATCCAGAGGACCGGAATTGCCGATACATGTGGCGCAGCCGTATCCGGCCAGGTTGAAACGCAGTTTGTCGAGGTACTTCTGCAGACCGGTGCGCTTGAGGTAATCGGTCACCACGCGCGAACCCGGGGCCAGGGTGGCCTTGACGGCCGGGTTGACCTTCAGGCCGCGTTCGACTGCCCTTTTGGCCAGCAAGCCCGCCGCGAGCATCACACTCGGGTTGGATGTGTTGGTGCAGCTCGTGATCGAGGCGATGAGCACCGACCCGGTGCCGACGGAGGCCTTTTTGCCCGCGGCGGTCACCACCTTGACGCTCTTGCTGAAATCCTTGCGCGGCTTGTTGAAGCCGCTTTCCGTGGCGGGTTTGGTGAAGGTCTTGAAAAATTCGCGCTTGAGATTGGGCAGTTCTATGCGGTCCTGCGGGCGCTTGGGACCCGCCACGCTCGGGACCACTGTGGCCAGGTCGAGCTCGAGGTTGACCGAATAGTCGATCTGCCCCTGTTGCGGCATGCCGAACAGGCCCTGGGCGCGGTAATACGCTTCATACAGGGCGCACAGTTCCTCGGGACGACCCGAAGCGCGCAGATAGTCCACACACTCCTTGTCGACGGGGAAGAAGCCCATCGTCGCGCCGTATTCGGGCGCCATATTGGCGATGGTGGCGCGGTCCACCACCGGCAGGGCGGCGGCGCCTGGTCCGTAATACTCCACGAATTTGCCCACCACCTTGGCCTTGCGCAGCATCTGGGTGACTGTGAGCGCGATGTCCGTGGCGGTCACGCCTTCGCGCAACGCGCCGGTGAGGTGCACGCCCACCACGTCGGGCGTGAGGAAATAGACTGGCTGGCCCAGCATGCCGGCCTCGGCCTCAATGCCACCCACACCCCAGCCCACGATGCCAATGCCATTGATCATGGTGGTATGGGAATCGGTGCCTACGAGTGTGTCGGGGTAGAACACACCATTATTCTGCACCACACCACGGGCCAGGTATTCGAGATTCACCTGGTGGATGATGCCGATGCTCGGGGGGACGACCTTGAAGGTCTCAAACGCCTGCATGCCCCACTTAAGCAGTTGGTAGCGTTCACGATTGCGCTGAAACTCAAGCTCCAGGTTCTTTTCGTAGGCGTCACGCGTGCCGGCAAAATCCATCTGCACCGAGTGATCCACGACAAGATCCACAGGCACAAGCGGTTCGATGACCTTGGGATTCTTGCCCAGGCGGGTCACCGCCGAGCGCATGGCGGCCAGGTCCACCAGGAGCGGCACGCCCGTGAAATCCTGGAGCACGATGCGGGCGACCACGAACGGAATCTCCTCTGTGCGAGGGGCATTGGGCTTCCAGGCAGCGAGCTGGCGCACGTTGGTTTCGGTCACCTTCTTGCCATCGTAATTACGCAACACTGACTCCAGCACCAACCGGATGGAGACCGGAAGGCGCGAAATGGGACCCAGACCCGCCGCTTCCAGGGCTGGCAGGGAATAATATTGACCCCGCTGGCTTGGAGCGATGTCCAACGAAGCCAGTGAGTTAAACAAATTATGCCGTTCGTTCATAATGATTACTATGCGCCGCGAGAAGGCGTGCGGGGGCACATTGGGGCTGAGGGTGCCCAAAGTCAAGACGGCAGCATCGTCGGGATTGTGTTCCGGCTGACTTTCGTTTAAGGTGACCCATGAGAATGAAGACTGCGTACGAATTAGCCATGGAGCGGTTGAACAAGACCGCCCCGGTCGCCAAGATGACGGACGAGCAAAAGAAGCAATTGGCGGAGCTGGACTCCGTCTATGCCGCCAAAATTGCCGAGCGAGAGCTTGCCGCCAAGGAGGCGTTTGAAAAGGCAGTGGACGCAGGCGATTACGAAGCCGCTCAAAAGGCCCAGGAGAACTTCAAGTTCATGCGCAATTCCCTCGAAGCTGAACGCGACGAGAAGAAGGAGCAGGTTCGCCAGGCCAAGGCCTGACCTTGGCGCCGCAGCACCGGCAGAGGGGGGGGCGGCCTGATCCACCCATAAAACCGCGTGGACAGGGATGGCGAATTGGAGTTAACCTTGCGCCTGTATGGACGACCTAAACGCCCCCAAAATTAATAAGTGGCCGTTTTTTATTGGTGACCTCGTCATGGTGGTCTTTGCCAGCGCGATCCTGGTCAAAGGCCCGTGGCCACTCAGTGTGACGCTTACGGCACTGTGCGGCGTGCTGTTGCTGGCTGGTGGCGTGCTCAGCATCATCCCCTATATCCTGGAATATCAGGCCGCCATGCGCATGGCTGAAAGCGGCAGACTCAACCAGACCGTGGCCCAGATCAACAAGCTCGACACTCTGGCCAGCCAGATCGCCACCGCAAGCGGGCATTGGCAGACCGCGCAGGAGCTGGCCGAGAAAACCACGCGCACGGCCCGGGAAGTCACGAGTCGCATGGAGACCGAAAACAAGGCCTTCCAGGAATTCATGCAGAAGGCTCAGGATTCGGAGAAGTCCCGCCTCCAGCTCGAGATCGACAAATTACATCGTTCCGAGGGCGAGTGGGTCCAGGCGACAACAGCCATTCTTGACCATATCTTCGCCCTGTTTGTGGCGGGAATGCGTTCGGGCCAGCCCAATTTGATTGAGCAACTGGGCCAGTTCCAGAATGCCTGCCGCGACTTGGCGCATCGGGTGGGCCTGACCGCCTTCATGCCCAAGCCGAATGAGCCATTTAATCCCGAGGCGCACCAACTGATGAACGGCCAGACCGAAGTGGAGGCCAGGTCAGTCGTGGCGCAGATCGTTGCCACGGGTTATACCTATCAGGGGCAATTGATTCGACGCGCCGTGGTCACGGTGAAGAGTCCCGAGGCTGCTGAAGCGGCCACAACAACATCCACCACATCCACGACGACAACCGCCAGCCCTTTGCCCCACGTTCCTGCTGAAGGGACCATGCCTGCTGCCGAAGCAGAGGGGCAGGTTGATTCCACCGTGGCCTCATCGGAAGAGGAAGAAGAGGAGAAGGTTGCGGAGGAATTACCCGAAACGGCTTCGGCTGAGATCACCGAAACGGAATCGGAATCTCCGGAGGATGACGAGCCGGAATCGGCCACGGTTGAATCCACGGCAGTTCCCGTCCAGGAACAGGCTGAGGCGCCCGTCGAAGCTCCGGAGGAGGAGAACGCCGAAAAGCCGAAGGCTCAGGATGAATCGGTGTCCGATCTGGAACCGGAGTCCCAACCCGAGCCCGAGCCCTCTGTGGCCGAAGAACCCGAGTCCGAATCCGCGAAACCCTCTCACCCGCCACGTCCGCCTCGCGAGCAGGAGCTGTTCTAAACATCGCAGTAGGGTCCAGGGCTGTCCCCGGGCCTTGGATGGAGTGGGGCCGATGGTTTTGCCAGGGTCAGACGCGATACGATGAAACGCTATGATTTTGACGCATGGACGGCATCGTTGCTGGTGCTGGTCATGCTCTTTTTCGCAGCGTTTCTGTTTTATCCGGTGGCTTTTCTGCTCAAGGGAGCCTTTGGATCCGGAGGCCGGTTCACGTTGGAGTACTTCGGCATGCTGCTGTCCAGCCCGCTGCAACGCGAGGCCCTGGCCAACAGTTTCCTGATCGCCGTTGCCACCACCATTTTGACCACGCTGGTGGCCGTGCCCCTGGCGCACGCGTTCACCCGTTATCAATTCCGTGGCAAGACCCTTCTTGGGGGCTTGCTCCTGGTGCCCATGATCCTGCCTCCCTTTGTGGGGGCGATCGGATTGCGCCAGCTTCTGGCGAGGTTTGGCTCGATCAATCTATGGCTGGCCGATCTGGGCATTCTGGCTCCGAACCAGCCTCTGGACTGGCTCGGGGGTGGGGGATTCTGGGGGGTGGTCATCCTCCAGGTGATGAACCTTTACCCGATCATGTTTCTAAACGTATCGGCGGCCATGGCCAATGTGGACCCGTCGATGCGCGAGGCAGCCCAAAACCTGGGTGCCAGCGGCTGGCGTCTGTTTCGCACGATCACGCTGCCGCTGATCCTTCCGGGATACTTTGCCGGGGCGGTCATAGTGTTCATATGGGCTTTTACAGATCTGGGGACCCCCTTGATTTTTGGCTATTCGCGCGTGGTGCCGGTGCAGATTTTTGATGCCGTCAATGACATGAACACCAATCCCATGGGGTACGCCTTGGTGGTGTTTGTCCTGCTGCTGACGCTTGCGTTGTTTCTCCTGTCGAAACACCTGGTGGGGCGCCAGCGCTACGAAATGATTTCCCGCGGCCACACTGCGGGTGCGGAAACCCCTGCCTCGCCCCTGGGAACGGTGTTGCTGTGGGGCTTGTTGTTGGGGGTGATCGTTGTGAGCCTGCTGCCGCATCTGGCGGTGGTGGTGCACTCCTTCTCGGAACGGTGGTTTTTCACGGTACTTCCCGGTGACTGGACCACGGCCCAGTATGCTGAAATATTCGGAGATGAACGGACGGCGGCGAGCATTCGCAACAGCCTCTTTTATGCAAGCCTGAGCGCGGGGCTCGATCTCGTGCTGGGGGTGTTGATTGCCTGGTTGCTCACGCGCCGGCGTGTTCCTCTGGCGAGCCTGCTCGATGCACTGGCGATGCTCCCGCTGGCGCTGCCCGGCCTGGTCCTGGCTTTTGGATATGTGGCGGGATTTGACTTTGGCGTGAACTGGCTGAATCCGCGCCAGAATCCGACTCTGTTGCTCATCATCAGCTACAGCGTCCGGCGCCTGCCCTACATTGTGCGTTCAGCCTACGCGGGGTTTCAACAAACGAGCATCACCTTGGAGGAGGCCTCGGCCAACCTGGGCGCCAGCCCGTGGCGGACGTTGCGGAAGATCACCCTGCCGCTGGTCATGGCCAACCTGGTTGCGGGCACCATCCTCACCTTTTCCTTCGCCATGCTTGAGGTGAGCGACAGCTTGATCCTGGCCCAGCGCGAGCAGTTCTTCCCCATCACCAAGGCCATCTGGCAGCTCGTGGGCCGTGTCGATCCCAGTGCCCCCAGCATTGCCTGCGCGCTTGGAGTGGTGGGCATGATGATCCTGGCGGTGAGCCTCATGGTGGCGGGCCGTCTTTTGGGACGCAAGATGGGCCAGCTTTTCCGGGCCTGAGAAACCGGAATCGCAAAGACCTTTCGACGTCAAAAAAATCCCCCCGGCGGAAGGTTCCGGAATGCCCCCGGATGAAGGGAGACATGTCCGGCGCCTTGCGCAGGGGGGGCGGGTATCGAAGACGATTACTTGGCGGCAGGTGCCGTTGCCTTTACGTGGGATTTGGCCTTGTCCGCATCCACGGTCTTGACCAGAACTTCGAAGGCCTTGTCCCGTTCTTCAGTGGAGGGAAAAGTCAGAGAAATGCTGGGCGCATTGTCCAAAATGAAGGTGACGACGTTGGCTTTATTTTTGTGAAAACCACAAATCATCTCAAGGTTGATCACAATATCCTTGCCGTGCTGTTCATCAATATAGCGGTAATACATAATCTCAAAAGGGGTAAATGATTACTGTCAAAAACATGACCCGTCGTTTAATTAGATGTGCCTTTCTTCGTCTAAGTGAATCTGTGCCAATATAATGAGCGTGATCGGCAAAGTCAAATGGGAGAGATGGTTGCGAGGAGGCTCGATGCCACACCACAGCACGTTGGAAGGAAGATGTCTGCCGCACGATGACCGATAAAAGCCCGGGATGGAATGCGGGCATTTCACGGATCCCACCGGATGTTCGGATTGTTGGTGCGGCCTTTGTTTATGGCGAAATCCCAATAGTCGCGGCTGTTGAACCGCGCCGCATGGCCATCCAGGAAGGTGAACTGTGCTCCACCGGTGTGCAGATTCGTGTGAGTAAACCCCCAATAACCGACGGCGGGCAGGTTCTTCGAATCGAACAACCATACCAGGGTGACAGGCTTCAGCACCTTCCCGAGCTTGATCTGCTTGTTGTTTTCGCCTGTGCCGTTGACGTGCTCGTTGAGGCAATAATGAAAAAGGTTGTTTCCGTTGCTGCGGCGCTTGTTGGATGGGCAGAGCCAGACGGTGCGGCCGGGTTCGGCTGCCGCGTTGGTGCGCCAGGTCATCGAGTGATATACGGGCAAGCCCAGTTGCCGGGGGAGCGTGATGTACCATCCCGTGGAAGGCGGTGTGTCAGGCGGGTTGGGCGTGCCGTCGCTGGGTAGAAAGTCCTCGTGATCGACCGTATAGAGCTGCGTCGCGAGCCCCCATTGACGCAGGTTGTTCAGGCAGGAGGTGCTTTGAGCCTTGGCCTTGGCTTTTCCCAGACTGGGCAAAAGCATCCCCGCCAGGATGGCGATGATGGCAATCACCACCAGGAGTTCAATCAGTGTAAATGCCCGCGGGATTTGCATGCCTCCAACAAATTTGGAGGCAGATTAATTTGAAAATGGTTCGAAGTCAATAATTTACTATGACATGATCCAGTCCGCAAGACCTGTCCGGCCACCTGCTAAAAAGCTGGAATTAGATCTGCCAGCCGTTCCGGTACGGCTGGGTCAGGAACTGAGCCGCCTCGGGGGCATTGACTGCTTTGAGGCTGGCGCCATCCCATTCGAGCTTCTTGCCGATCCGCAGAGCCACGTTGCCCAGCAACACAGTCTCGGTCAACCGTCCAGCGTAATCGAAATTCGATCCTGCAGGTTTGCCGCCCTTGCAGGCGTCCAGCCATTCTTTGTAATGATTGACGGATCTGGCCAGGATGCGATCGGGGGCCTTAAAGCCGCGGGCATCACCCATGAGTTTGGGCATCCCCCCCAGGGGAAGCAGGATGCTGCCTTTGTTACCCACAAAGAGACAGCCATTCTTGACGCCTCCAATGCGTTCCGTCAGTTCCTGCGGGGGCATTTTACCACCGTCGTACCAGATCAATTTGACGGAAGGGAGACCTTCCCGGGCCGGAAAATTGTAGCGAACCAAAGTCCACTTGGGGGCCGATTCCTGGTTAACGCCCGAAGATTCAGCCTCAATCGTCGAGGGATGCCCCAGATTAAGCGCCCAGATCGGGGCGTCCATGATAAGGGTTCCCATGTCGCCGAGGGCGCCATTGCCGAAATCCCACCATCCACGCCAGTTAAAGGGTTGATACGCTGGATGATATGGCCGCACAGGGGCGGGGCCCAGCCACAAATCCCAATCCAGATGAGGAGGGGTTGGGGGGGTATCCTCCGGGCGGTTGATGCCTTGTGGCCATGTCGGGCGATCTGTCCAACAATGGACCTCCTCCACATGCCCAATGATCCCAGCCTGAATCCACTCCACAAGGTCTTTCATGCCGTCACATGAATGGGCTGCGTTGCCCATCTGTGTGGCCACCTTGTTTTCATGGGCGGCCTGGGCGAGGAGACGTGCTTCTGTAACCGTGTGGGAAAGAGGGGTTTCGCAATAAACATGCTTGCCCATGCGAATGGCCATCATGGCCGCCACATAGTGAGTGTGGTTGGCTGTGCTGATGACCACCGCGTCAATGTTCTTCTGATCAAAGACTTTGCGAAAATCCTGATACTTGGTGGCTTGAGGGAAGCGCTGGGATGCCGCCGACAGGAAGTTGGCATTGGTATCGCACACGGCCACCACATTTTCATCCGTGATGGCATTCAAATTCACCTGGCCTTGTCCACCGGTGCCAATGAATGCGACATTCAATTTCTGATTCGCGTTCTGGCTGTGGACAACGGCGGGGAGGCCACATGCCGCTCCGCCAATCACCAGTGCCGTACTTTTCAAAAACCGACGCCGCGAAATAACACAATCCATAGATTACCCTGCCAACCCTTCTGGATGGGCAGACCATTATGCCTACTTACCTCGATTGATACACTCAAGAAGAAATTGGCTTCAAAAGGTCCATTCATTCCAGATAGGCCATGACATCCTGGATTGTAACAATCTTGCATTACGGTATTTAGGCTCTAACCGACCCAAAAAGAAGGCCGGGGGTAATCCACCCGGATCATCCCCGGCCTCCAACAACCAGATCGGCACATGGCCGCAAAACTTGAGCCGGGAAGGGGTGGTTCCCCCTTTTCCGGCGCATGGGAGCGCTATTCGCGTCCGGCGGCGGCGATGAACGGCTTCAATTCCTGCATCAGCCGCGCAAAACCTTCCGGCGTAACCTGCTGCACACCGTCGCTTAAGGCTGCTGTTGGGTTCGGATGCACCTCAATGAGCAATGCATCCGCACCCATGGCAACGGCGCCTTTGCATAACGAGGTCACCAGGTCTGCCCGCCCGGCCCCCTGGCTGGGGTCGATGACGATCGGGCAGTGCGATTCCCGTTTCACGATGGGGATTGCCGAGAGGTCCAACGTGTTGCGGGTGAAAGTCTCAAAGGTGCGGATGCCCCGTTCGCAGAACATCAAGTTGGCGTTTTCATTCGAAAGGACATACTCGCCTGCGAGCAGCCATTCCTCGATCCGCATGGAGAGCCCGCGTTTGAGGAGCACCGGTTTGCCGGTCTTGGCTGCCGCGATAAGTAGTTGGAAGTTCTGGGCGTTGCGGGCGCCAATCTGGAGGATGTCCGAGTATTCGGCCACCATCTCGGCATGGTCTTCGGACAACAGTTCGGTGATGACGGGCAGGCCCGTTTCCTTGCGCGCCTTGGCCAGGAGTTTAAGTCCTTGCAATCCCAAGCCTTGGAACTCGTAAGGAGAAGTGCGGGGTTTGAACGCCCCGCCGCGCAGGATGGTGGCCCCCGCCGCCTTGACCGCCTGGGCGGTTTGGAGAAGTTGTTTCTCGCTTTCCACCGAGCAGGGGCCGGCCATGACCTGGAACTTCTTGCCGCCGATTTCAACCCCGCGCACATCGATGGTGGAATTCATGGGGTGTCCTTCCCGGCTCACCAGCTTGTAACGTTTTTGAACGGGAATGACCGACTCGACTTGCGGCCAGGTCAGCAGGGTTTCCAGGGATTGATGGGTCTGCTCGTCGCCAATGGCGCCGATGACGGTGCGGGCCACGCCGCGCATGACGTGGGGCTTGTAGCCTAGCTTGCGGATTTCCGCCAGGACGGCGGATTCCTGGGCCCGGCCGGTTTCAGGTTTTAATACAATAATCATAATTTATGTTTCTGGTTGTTGGACAAGGGATTCAAAAGACCAAAAAAAAACCGCAGGTGTGTTCCACCTGCGGTTCGGCTTCGAAATCCAGATCATCGCAGCCGTAAACGCAGGCGGGTAGGCCAAAAGTAAAAATAGCCTTTAAACAGGACGCTCGCGTTATTGCTGCTCAAACTTAACATTCGGGCTTAAACTAACCCTTTAGTCCTGGTTGTCAACCGTCTTTTCAAATTCAGGCTCGACCGGCTGGCGGAATAATGGCTGACAAGCCGCCCAAACGGGCCACAATGTGTTATGGCATATGGATTTGTTGATCGATTGTCATACGCACGCGTTCGTCGATAAAATCGCCGACAAGGCGATCCGCTGGCTCATCGAGTATTACAAAATAACCGTCAATCATGGCGGTCGATTCGTCAACCTGCTTCAGGCTGCTGCCGAGGTGCGACTCGATGCCTGCGTCCTCCTCGTCGCCGCCACCAAGCCCGAACAGGTGCGTCCCGCCAACGACTGGGCCATCGCCCTGGCTGCGCAGACACCCGGCCAACTTCGGCAAAAATACGGCCTGGCCCATGCCCCGCGGATCGTTCCGTTTGGTGCCTATCACCCGGGGGATCCCGCCTGGCAGAGTGAATTGGCACGTCTTCGGGCCGCCGGCATCAAAGGCATCAAGCTTCATCCTGAGTTCCAGGGCTTCGACCTTGCGGACCCCCGTCTGCGCGATTTCTGTGCCGAGGCCGAACGCGATTTTGTGTTGATGATCCATGTGGGCGACCGTCTCATCACCGAGCGCAACTTGAGCACCCCGCGCAAGATAGCCGCCCTCCTGGATAATTTTCCGCGCCTGCGCATCATTACCGCTCACATGGGTGGGTATCGACTGTGGGAGGAGGCCTATGAATGCCTGGCCGGCCGCGATGTCTATTTCGACACCTCCAGCACCTTCCCATATCTGGACATGAACACCTTCCGGCGCATGGTGCAAAAGCACGGGACGGAACGCATCCTTTTCGGCAGCGATTACCCCATCGGCTATCCTCGCCAGGACCTTGACATCCTGGCCAAACTCGACTGGCTCAGCGATACCGACAAGGCCCGTATCCGTGGCAACAACTGTGCCCGGCTTTTGGGCCTTTAAAGGCATTCGAATCGAAAGCAGAACGATTTGAGGCCGGTGACAGGAGCGTTCGGGATTCCTGGCGGATGGAATAGGAAGGGGGATGAGTTTTGACCCATCCCCCCTTGTCATGAAGGAATTCGATGCGGGACACGTCTCTCTTGTGGAAGGACGCACCCACGCATCGCGCAGCTTAAGCCTTGTCGCGGATGTCCGCGTGGTAGCTTTGCAGCGGTTTCACGGCTTCGCATCCCCTCCGGTAGTCGGTAATCCCGATGACTGACGCCCGTGCAGCGGCGGTGGTGGTGATATAGGGGATCTTGTGTTTGATGGCCGCCTTGCGGATGTAGCCATCGTCCACCTGGGAGCTTTTCCCGATGGGGGTGTTGACGATCAGGTCGATCGCCTTGCTCTTGATTTCGTCCACGATGTTGGGCCGCTGGTTTTCATGGACCTTGTAGCTCATCTCGGCCCTGATGCCATTGGCGCGCAGGTAGGCGAGCGTTCCCTTGGTGGCTTTGATGCCAAAACCCAGTTCCTGGAATTTGCGCGCTGTTTCCAGGATCTCCGGTTTATCCTTGTCGGCCACGGAGATGAACACCGTTCCCTTGAGCGGCAGGGCAGGCTGGGCCGCTTCCTCCGCCTTGAAGTATGCCAGACCGAAGGAATGCGCCATGCCCAGCACCTCGCCGGTGGAGCGCATTTCCGGGCCGAGCACGGGATCGACTTCCGGGAACATGTTGAAGGGCAGCACCACTTCCTTGACTCCGACGTGCGGGATCTGGCGTTTCTTGAGACCCAGGTCCTTGAGTTTGATGCCGAGCATCAACTGGGTGGCCAGGCGCGCCATGGGCACGTTGCAGACCTTGGAGACCAGCGGCACGGTGCGCGATGCGCGCGGATTGGCCTCGAGCACATAGACCTTGTCCTGACAGATCGCATATTGGATGTTCATCACCCCCACCACCTTGAGCTCCCGGCCGATGCGCAGGGTGTACTCCTCGATGGTCTGGATGTGTTTGGCCGGAAGGGTGACGGGAGGAATCGCGCAGGCGGAGTCGCCCGAGTGAATGCCGGCCAGTTCGATGTGCTCCATGACCGCAGGCACAAAGGCATCTGTGCCATCGGCCAGGGCGTCCGCCTCGGCCTCGATGGCGTTGTCGAGGAAACGGTCGATGAGGATCGGTCGCTCGGGAGTGACGTCCACGGCGGCAGCCACGTACTGCCGGAGCATCGCCTCGTCATGCACCACTTCCATGCCGCGTCCACCCAGCACATAGGAGGGGCGGACCATGGCGGGGTACCCGATGCGTTTGGCGACTTCGAGGGCTTCGGGCAGGTTGCTGGCCATGCCGGATTCGGGCATGGGGATGTTCAATTTCTCCATCATGATCCTGAAACGATCGCGGTCCTCGGCCAGGTCGATCGTATCCGGCGTGGTGCCCAGAATGCGCACGCCGGCCCTGGCGAGTTCGTTGGCGATGTTCAGCGGCGTCTGACCGCCAAATTGGACGATCACACCTTCCGGCTTCTCCTTCTCATAGATGGACAGGACATCCTCCACGGTCAGAGGCTCGAAATAGAGCTTGTCCGACGTGTCGTAATCGGTGGACACCGTCTCGGGGTTGCAATTAACCATGATGGTCTCATAACCCGCCTCGCGCATGGAAAAGGCGCAATGCACGCAGCAATAGTCGAACTCGATGCCCTGGCCGATGCGGTTGGGGCCGCCGCCCAGAACCATGACTTTTTTGCGGTTGCTCGAAGGCACCGTGTTGGGCGCGTTATAGGTCGAGTAATAATAGGAGGCCTTCTCCACACCGCTGACGGGCACGGCATCCCACGCCTGGGCAAGCCCCAGGGCGATGCGCTGCTGGCGGATCCGGCT
>CAZIDG010000016.1:0-34446 GCA_964538065.1 uncultured Verrucomicrobiota bacterium | reverse complement strand
GGATGCGCTCCTCGAGATCCACCAGTTCCTTCATCTGCTGGAGGAACCAGGTCTTAAGATAGGTTTTCTTATGGAGGTCGTCGATGCTGGCTCCCTTGCGTAGCGCTTCGTAGATGATGTATTGGCGCTCGCTGGAAGCCTCGTTGAGCATCTGCATCAGTTCAGGGAGCGGCCGCTTGTTGAAGTCCTTGGCGAATCCAAGCCCATGCCGCCCGTTCTCAAGCGAGCGGATCGCCTTTTGCAGGGCTTCCTTGTAGTTCTTGCCGATGCTCATAACCTCGCCCACGGCACGCATCTGTGTGCCCAGCTTGTCTTCGGCGCCCTTGAATTTTTCGAAGGCCCAACGCGGGAATTTGACCACCACGTAATCGCCCGAGGGGGTGTATTTGTCCAGCGTCCCATCGCGCCAGTAGGGAATCTCGTCCAGGTTTAGACCGCAGGCGAGCTTGGCCGAAACCAGAGCGATCGGGAATCCGGTGGCCTTGGAGGCCAGCGCGGAGGAACGGGACGTGCGCGGATTGATTTCGATGACGACCACCCGGCCGGTCTTGGGATCGTGGGCAAATTGGACGTTGGTGCCGCCGATCACCTGGATCGCCTCCACGATGCGATAGGAGTAATCCTGGAGCTTGGCCTGCAGCTTGGGATCAATGGTCAGCATCGGCGCCACGCAGAACGAGTCCCCCGTGTGCACCCCCATGGCATCCACATTCTCGATGAAACAGACCGTGATCATCTGGTTCCTGGCGTCGCGCACGACCTCCAATTCCAGCTCCTCCCAGCCCAGGACCGATTCCTCGATGAGGACCTGGCCCACCATGCTGGCCGCAATGCCGCGGCTGACCACCGTCCGCAATTCCTCGACGTTATAGACCAGGCCGCCACCGGTGCCGCCCAGCGTGTAGGCGGGTCGCACCACCACGGGGTACCCCAGGGAGGAGGCGACCTTTTCCGCATCTTCAACGCTGAATGCAGGCTCGCTGCGCGGCATGTCGATGCCCAGCCGCCGCATGGTCTCCTTGAAGATGATCCGGTCCTCCCCCTTTTCGATGGCATCGGCTTCGACACCGATGATGCGGACTCCGTACTGCTCCAGCACGCCCGCGCGGGCCAGTTGCGACGAGAGATTCAGGCCAGTCTGGCCACCGAGGTTGGGCAGGAGGGCGTCGGGACGTTCCTTCTCGATGATTTTCGTGAGCGATGGTATGGTGAGCGGCTCAATGTAGGTTATGTCCGCCATGCCGGGATCGGTCATGATGGTGGCCGGGTTCGAATTAACCAGGACGACCTGGTATCCCAAACCACGCAACGCCTTGCAGGCCTGGGTTCCGGAATAATCGAATTCACAGGCCTGGCCGATGACAATGGGACCAGACCCGATAATCAACACTTTGTGGATATCGTTTCGTTTTGGCATATAGACTCCATGCCTGCGACGCTGAACGGGTTCAGGGTTCAGCCCGTCAAGGCATGGACAACCCACTGAGGCGGTCGCAAGACGCGACTTTTCCAGGGATTGCCCAAATCATCGCGGGCACTGGTCGCAAGCTTTGCTGGCGAGTCTGACATGGATCATCTTCAGCGTAAACCAATAACTTGGTAACCCTTGTCCGCAAGGGCCTGTTCGGAATGGATGCCAGCCGTGTCGGCAAAGGCGGAGAACGATGCCAGCCGACAGCCTCCCTTCGCATAAAAAAGGGCGCCAGGCTTGACGCCCGACGCCCTGACCGTGGTCCAACGATTCAACGTCAGTCCTTCTTACGGCTGTAGTACCAGAAGGAGCCTACACCGATGGCGATGATGACGGCCCACAGGATGTAAGGAACGAATGAGTTTTGCATAGGTATCACTCAATGAGGTTGAACAACACAGCCGGGAACCCATCAAGGTTCACGGCATTCCCACGCGCAGTCAAAAGGCTTGTGGTTCAAGCGCCCTTGGAAGCGCCATGGGACCGGTGCGAGTGATGCTATGCGATGCAGGGGGCTCGGGGTGGAAGTGCCGTGCGATGGCTGAACTGCCAGGTCTGCACAAGTGTGCTCGAACAGGGCGCACGAAGTCCCGTGCCTGGCACACCCCAATCAATGAAATCCAAAAGCCTGCCTGATCCTGCCAGCCCCAAACCCAGATTCTTGATGAACCAACACTGAAAACCGAATGAACGAAACTGGTGGAACTGAACCGACTCATAGGGCAGTTGGGCCGAATAGGCCGGAACAACGGCATGATCCCATGAATATCGACTCTCGGGAGGGTTGAGCAGGACGTGCGACCGACCCAGAAAGCTCATCGGCAGCCAGACGGCTGCCAACAATGCCACACAGGCCAGTTGAAGAATGGGTCGCACAGGGCTTATCCTAGCGCGCTGGCCCTCATTTTCAATCGGATTAAATCCTCTATTCAGCCTCCATGGAGTCAGCCTCTGGAACTTGCTGGACCCTGCTGATCAACAGGACATTGCAGCAACCACGCTGACCCTATACACCTTCTGAGACCTCCGGGTGAGGCCGTCGGATCTGCGGACGAGCGTTACAGATGCAGTAAAATCAAGGTAATCACGAGCCCTGCACCGGCCAGTTTGAGGCCGCGGCGAAAGGGTTCCGAACCGCGTTTGAACATGTAAAACGAAGATATCGCCATGAAGGCCAGCATCAGGCCATACACGGTGGTGAAGACAAAAACCACGCCCTTGCTCACGGTCTTGTGCAGGCTGACAAATTTGTTGAAGGGATACACCATTTCCTTGGCCGTGTACGTGGCCATGCCGGTGTCTGCTCGATAGTTGCCCTCCTTGAAATACACGGTGTCGCCTTCCGTTTTCGTCACCTTGAAATCGCGCATGCGCAGCGCCTCGCCCAATTGTGCAGGCGCCAGTTTGGGTGGAAGCTGTTTTTCGACCTGGACCGTCCGGTTCAAAAAATCATGATCCCGGTACACGAGCACAATGCCGCTCAGCGCATACACCAGGGTGATGCCAATCAGGAAAAAGCCAAGGTCGCGATGCCAGCTCCGGATCTTGTGTCCCAAAGTTCGTTGCTCTGTTGTTTCCATATAATTCGCAAAATGTTCCATTATTTATCACACTACGAGCTCAGGCCGATGCATTTGCCTGCACGCACTCACCCGTCATCGGGGTTCACTGTTTTATGACAGCACAGGTGGATTCGAGGTTACATCGCAATGCGGCGGGAGATTCGACAACCCGGTTGTGACGACAAAGGCTGTTGTGGGCCTGAGGCTTGCATGATGGCGTATCGTTGCCCATGGAACCTCGATCCGGGTCGCTTTTTTGGACAACGTGAAGGTTAAGCGCCTATGGCACACAGTCAAATGCGAGAGCATCCACTTTCGGGATTGCCTGGGCCTGACCGGCGACGCATTACGCCGCCATCTACAACGATATAGTTGTTTTCAATTGAAAATCCCCTTCACTTCCATCTCCGTTTCTCCTAACGTCTTGTGGTTGTGGAAAGTTGGGCCTTTTTCTCGATGAGCTTTTTAATGCATAACAGGCTTCTGGGTGGCTTCTCTTTTCAAGGGTCGCCAGTTCCAAAGTTTTCCTCCGGCTTATCCGGAAGGTTGTCATACATGGGTGGCCCATTATGGTTTTTTCTCTTTCCAGTGGCGTTGTAGTCTTTTCAAATATTTCCATGTCAACTCCAGAGCGCCAACTTGAAGATAAACTGATCGAGAAGCTCATCAGCTTAAAATACACATACCGCCAGGACATCCGGGATCGCGCCTCACTGGAGAAAAATTTCCGCGAAAAATTTGAAGAGCTCAACCGCGTCCGGCTTACCGACGCTGAATTCGACCGCCTGCTCGAAGAGATCATCACCCCCGACGTCTTCAACGCCGCTCGCATCCTCCGCGAGCGCAATGCCTTTACCCGTGATGATGGCACACCGCTGAATTACACCCTCGTCAATATCCGCGACTGGTGCAAAAACCACTTCGAGGTCGTCAACCAGCTCCGCATCAATACGGACTACAGTCACCACCGTTACGACGTGATCCTCCTCATCAACGGCGTTCCCGTCGTCCAAATCGAGCTTAAATCCCTGGGCATCAGCCCACGCCGGGCCATGGAGCAGATCGTCGATTACAAGAACGACCCCGGCAACGGCTACACCAAGACACTCCTGTGCTTCCTCCAGCTCTTCATTGTCAGCAGCTATTCCGACACCTTGTATTTCGCGAACAACAACGCCCGCCACTTCGCCTTCAATCAGGACGAGCGTTTTCTCCCCATCTACCAGTTTGCGGATGAAGCGAACAAGAAGATCAACAACCTCGACAGTTTCGCCGACACCTTCCTGGTAAAGTGCACATTGGGCCAGACCATCAGCCGCTACATGGTGCTCATCGCCAGCGAGCAGAAGCTCATGATGATGCGCCCGTATCAGGTCTATGCTGTGAAGGCCATCGTGGAGTGCATCCATCAGAATTGCGGCAACGGCTACATCTGGCACACCACCGGCAGCGGCAAAACGCTCACCTCGTTCAAGGCCTCCACCCTGCTCAAGGACAATCCCGACATCGAGAAATGCGTCTTCGTCGTGGACCGCAAGGACCTCGACCGCCAGACCCGCGAGGAGTTCAACAAGTTCCAGGAAGGCTGCGTCGAGGAAAACACCAACACCGGCGGCCTCGTCCGGCGTCTGCTGTCCGAAGACTACGCCGACAAGGTCATTGTCTGCACCATCCAGAAGCTCGGACTCGCCCTGGATGAGACCAGCAGGCGCAACCAGCACCGGAAAAAGAATGACCAGCTCACCTACAAGGAGCAGTTGAAGCCGCTGCGCGACAAGCGCCTCGTCTTCATCTTCGACGAATGCCACCGCTCCCAGTTCGGCGAGAACCATCGCGCCATCAAAGAGTTCTTCCCCCACTCCCAGCTCTTCGGCTTCACCGGCACGCCCATCTTTGCGGAAAACGCCACCGCGCTGAAGATCGAGGACCAGCAAGCCTCCATGAGGACCACGGAAGACCTCTTCCAGAAGCAGCTCCACGCCTACACCATCACCCACGCCATCGAGGACGGGAATGTCCTCCGCTTCCATGTGGACTACTTCAAGCCCGAGGGCGCTGGCGTGCCCAAGGCCGGGGAAGCCCTCGCCAAGAAGGCCGTCATCGAGGCCATCCTCGCCAAGCACGATGCCGCCACCGGCGGCCGCCGTTTCAATGCCCTCCTGGCCACCGCGTCCATCAATGACGCCATCGAATACCACACCCTTTTCCGGTCCATCCAGGCGGAGAAACAGGCTGCCGATCCCGAGTTCCGGCCGCTGAATATCGCCTGCGTCTTCTCCCCGCCTGCCGAGGGCGATCCCGATGTGAGACAGATTCAGGAAGACCTGCCCCAGGAAAAGGAGGACAACGAAGTGGATCCCGAGGGCAAAAAGGCTGCCCTCAAGGCCATCCTGGCCGATTACAATGCCCGCTACGGCGCCAACCACACCCTCGGCGAGTTCGATCTCTATTACCAGGATGTGCAGAAGCGCATCAAGGACCAGCAGTGGCCGAACTCCGACTATCCCCCGGCTCAGAAGATCGACATCACCATCGTGGTGGACATGCTCCTCACCGGCTTCGATTCCAAATACCTGAACACGCTCTACGTGGACAAGAACCTCAAGCACCACGGCTTGATCCAGGCCTTCTCCCGCACCAACCGCATTCTCAATGCCACCAAACCCTACGGCAACATCCTCGACTTCCGCCAGCAGCAGGACGCCGTGGATGCCGCCATCGCCCTTTTCTCCGGCCAAAAGACCGGCGAGCAGGCCCGCGAAATCTGGCTCGTGGACAAGGCGCCCGTGGTCATCCAGAAGCTTGAGGCCGCCGTGCAGAAGTTGCAGGACTTCATGAAATCCCAGGGGCTCGACTGCGCCCCGGAGGCCGTCACCAATCTTATGGGCGACGACGCCCGCGCTGCCTTTATCAACCATTTCAAGGAAGTCCAGCGCCTCAAAACCCAGCTCGACCAATACACCGACCTCACTGGGGAAAACAAAGAAGCCATCGAGCACATCCTGCCCAAGGAAGACCTGCTTGGCTTCCGCGGGGCCTATCTGGAGACCGCCAGGAAGCTCAAAGACCAGCAAGGCAAGGGCCGCGTGGAAACCGGCCCCGATGTGGACCAGCTCGACTTCGAGTTCGTCCTCTTCGCCTCCGCCGTCATTGATTACGACTACATCATGGCGCTCATCGCCCGCTACTCCCAGCAGGAGCCCGGCAGGCAGAAGATGACCCGCGAGCAGCTCATCGGCCTCATCTCCTCCGATGCCAAGTTCATGAACGAGCGGGACGACATCGCCGAATACATCGGCACGCTCAAGGCGGGCGAGGGCCTCACCGAAAACGCCATCCGCGAGGGCTACACCCGCTTCAAGTCGGAGAAGAATGCCAAGGAACTCGCCGCCATCGCCGACAAGCACCACCTCGCCACTGCCGCCTTGCAAACCTTTGTGGACGGCATCCTCGACCGCATGATCTTCGACGGCGAACAGCTCAGCGACCTCATGGCCCCGCTCGAACTCGGCTGGAAAGCCCGCACCCAGGCCGAACTCGCCCTCATGGAGGACTTGCACCCCCTCCTCACCAAACGCGCCGGGGGCCGCGACATCTCAGGACTCAGCGCCTATGAGCAGTAAGAAAAAAGTAGCTGGAGCTTCCAGCTCCAAAGCTCAGCACAAACGGGAGCAGGATGCTCCCACCACATTGCCGAAGCTGCGGTTTCCAGAGTTCCGGGAGGCGGAGGGGTGGGAAATAAAGGAAGTAGGGGAGATGTTTCAAGTCACGCGCGGAGAAGTTCTGTCCATGAAGTTTGTTAATGGCGAGAGGACTGAAGCGGCGCCGTATCCGGTTTATTCATCGCAGACCAAAAACAATGGATTGAGCGGCTTCTATTCTGATTATCTCTTTGAGGACGCGATTACATGGACCACGGACGGTGCAAATGCAGGCGACGTAAATTACCGGCCTGGTAAATTCTATTGCACAAATGTTTGTGGAGTGTTGCTCAGTTCGAAAGGGTTCGCGAACTTCTGCATCGCCGCACTGATCAATAGTGTTACCAAGAAATACGTCTCATACGTGGGTAATCCAAAGCTCATGAATGGTGTCATGAGCCAGATTCCAGTTCCGTTCCCGCCTATCCCCGAACAGCAAAAAATTGCCGAGTGCCTGAGCTCGGTGGACGAGCTGATGGCCGCGCAAGCGCGGAAACTGGACGCGCTCAAGACCCATAAAAAAGGCCTGATGCAGCAGCTTTTCCCCCGCGAAGGCGAAACCCAACCCCGCCTCCGCTTCCCCGAATTCCAAAACGCCGGGGAGTGGGTGGAACAGCCGGTTGGTGATTTTGGAGAAGTGGTTACCGGGAGTACCCCAAGCACAGCACAGCCGAAGTATTATGGCGGAGGCATCCCATTCGTTTCACCTGCGGATATGTCAGACCTGCGGTTTGTCGATCAAACTAGGACGACTTTGACCGCAGAAGGTTTTGCAGAAACCCGTCCCATCAGAGCCGAAAGCGTCCTTTTTGTGTGCATCGGCTCCACGATTGGCAAAGTTGCCCAAAATGTCCACGACTGTGCGACGAATCAGCAGATAAACGCAGTCGTTCCAAGTCCCGAACATTCGGATGCATTCGTTTACTTCGCCCTCTCAAATGCCTCGGATCGAATTGCTCTACTCGCCGGAAAGCAGGCGGTTCCAATCGTCAACAAGACCCTATTCTCCTCGGTGCGGATGCTCGTCCCAAGACTACCCGAACAACAGCGCATCGCCGGCTGCTTGAGCAGCCTCGACGACCTCATCACCGTGCAAACCCAAAAGCTCGAAGTCCTCAAGACCCACAAGAAAGGCCTGATGCAGCAGCTTTTCCCCAAAGTGGCTGGAGCTTCCAGCTCCAAGTCTCAGCACAAACGGGAGCAGGATGCTCCCGCCACTTCATGAACGACCTTATTCTCTACACCACGGACGACGGCCGCAGCCAGATCAAGCTCCGGGCCAAGGACCAAACCGTCTGGCTGACCCAGCGGGAAATGGCCCAGCTCTTTGACGTGAGCACGGACAACGTCGGGCTCCACCTCAAGAACATCTTTGCCGACGGGGAGTTGGAGGAGAAGTCAGTTACCGAGGAATCCTCGGTAACTGCCGCCGACGGCAAAAACTACCTCACCAAGCTCTACAACCTGGACGCCATTCTGGCCGTCGGCTACCGGGTGCGCTCGCCGCGTGGCGTGCAATTCCGCCGCTGGGCCTCGACCGTCCTCAAGGAATTCCTGCTCAAGGGCTTCGTGATGGACGACGAACGCCTCAAGAACCCGGACGGCCGCCCGGATTACTTCGACGACATGCTGGAGCGCATCCGGGACATCCGGGCCTCCGAGAAGCGCTTTTACCAAAAAGTGCGCGACCTCTTTGCCCTCTCCAGCGACTACGACAAGAGCGACAAGGCCACGCAAGTCTTCTTCGCCACGGTGCAGAACCTTCTCATTTTCGCCGTGACCCGGAAGACCGCCGCCGAACTCATCACCAGCCGGGCGAATGCCGCCGATCCGCATTTCGGCCTGCTCGCGTGGAAGGGAGCCATGGTGCGAAAGACGGACATCATCGTGGCGAAGAACTACCTGACCGAGGACGAGATCGACACCCTGAACCGGCTGGTGGTTATCTTCCTGGAAACCGCCGAACTGCGGGCCAAGAACAAACAGGAGACGCGGATGGCCTTCTGGAAGCAGAATGTGGATCAGATCATCACTTCCAACGGCTTTCCGCTGCTCACGCACGCCGGTTCCATCAGTCATGAGCAGATGGAAGAGCGCACGGACGAGCTTTACCTCAAGTTCGACGAGGATCGCAAACGGCAGGAAGCCCTTCAAGCCGACCAGAAGGACGAAGCCGACCTCAAAGCATTGGAAACCAAACTCAAGAGACGCCCGAAGAAATGACCGACTCGAACCAAACACAACTGGGCAAGACCCTCTGGAACATCGCCGACCAACTGCGCGGGGCGATGAACGCGGACGATTTCCGCGACTACATGCTGTCCTTTCTCTTTCTGCGCTACATCTCGGACAACTATGAGGCGGCGGCCAGGAAGGAGCTCGGGAGAGACTATCCCAGTGACAGCGATGTTGAAGCAGAGATCGCGCGACTGGCGGCCCAAAAGGCACAAGAGGCTGCAGCAGCTAAGAACAAAGCCAAACAAAGGCGGGGAGACGCGGATGCTCCAGAAAAGGAACAGATCCCCATCATTACTCCACTTCAGCTTTGGTACACTCGCAATCCGGACGACATCCTGGAATTCGAGAAACAAATGCGCCGCAAGGTGCATTACGTCATCGAGCCGCCACACCTCTGGAACAACATCGCTAATATGGCCCGCACTCAGAACGGGGAGCTGCTCCACACGCTGCAGGCCGGCTTCAAATACATCGAGACCGAATCCTTCGCGAGCACCTTCCAGGGCCTGTTCTCCGAGATCAACCTCGGCTCGGACAAAATCGGCAAGACCTACGCCGACCGCAACGCCAAGCTCTGTGTCATCATCCAGAAGATCGCCGAGGGGCTGGGGGAGTTCTCTGCGGACGTCGATGCGTTGGGCGATGCCTACGAATACCTGCTTGGCCAGTTTGCCGCCGGGTCTGGCAAGAAGGCGGGCGAGTTCTACACCCCGCAGCAGATTTCCAGCATTCTCTCCGGTATTGTCACCTTGGACAGCCAGGAGCCCAAAACCGGGCCGAAGAAGCGGCTCGAAAACGTGCTGGATTTCGCCTGCGGTTCCGGCTCCCTCCTCCTGAATGTGCGCAAGCGGATGAAAAATACGGGCGGCACCATCGGCAAAATCTACGGTCAGGAGAAGAACATCACCACCTACAACCTCGCCCGCATGAACATGCTGCTGCACGGGGTGAAAGATTCCGAGTTCGAGATTTTTCACGGTGATACCCTCACCAACGATTGGGACATCCTCCGCGAGCTGAACCCCGCCAGGAAACCGTCTTTCGACGCCGTCGTCGCCAACCCGCCCTTCAGCTACCGATGGGAGCCCACCGATGCTCTGGCGGAGGACGTCCGCTTCAAAAATCACGGCATGGCCCCCAAATCCGCCGCCGACTTCGCCTTCCTGCTGCACGGCTTCCATTTTTTGAAAGACGAAGGTGTCATGGCCATCATCCTGCCCCACGGCGTGTTGTTCCGGGGCGGCGCGGAGGAGCGCATTCGTACCAAGCTATTGAAGGACGGCCATATCGACACCGTGATCGGCCTGCCCGCCAACCTGTTCTACTCCACCGGCATCCCGGTATGCATCCTCGTCCTCAAGCGATGCAAGAAACCCGACAACGTGCTCTTCATCAACGCCGCCGAGCACTTCGAGAAAGGGAAACGACAAAATCGCCTCCTCGACGAACACATCGAGAAGATCATCCAGACCTACCAGTACCGCAAAGAAGAAGCGCGTTACTCCCGCCGGGTGAAGATGGAGGAGATCGAAAAGAACGACTTCAACCTGAACATCTCCCGCTATATCAGCACCGCCCAGGAGGAAGCCGAGATCGACCTGGCCGCAACCCACGCCGAGCTGGTCACGCTCGAGGATCAAAGCATCTCCGCAACGGCCAAGCACAATGCATTCCTCAAAGAGCTCGGCTTGCCCTTGCTGCCATCGCCCAGTTCTAAAACCGGGCTTTAATCCTTTGCGCCGGGTGCACATATAAAAAAGCGGCATGTTTCCATGCCGCTCTTCGATACTATCCAAAACAAAGTCTTCGTTACGACTGCTTGCGATGCAGGAGACCGATGCCCACAAGACCTAAACCAACCAGCATGGCGGTGCTTCCACCATCCGGGACCGTGGGTTGCGGTTGCGGGGTCATGCTGCCGGTTTGAGTGATGGTGGCGGTGATGTTTGCGCCGAAACACTTGCCGTCATTAAGTCCAAGCCACCCCTCGTTGAAAACGGCATCGTTCAGATCGATGGTGAACGTGCGATCAAGCGCGGAAATTGTAACAGGGTCATTCCATGTGACTTTACCGTACTGGTAGGAACCGAAAAACAATACCGGCGTTTTTATGCCAGTCGTTGATCCAGGCACAGAGGCATCGAGATCAGGCATGGCAAAATCCAACGTGGCAGTAATTGATTTTGCCACGGTGTCATCACCACCTACGTCGTCCTCGGTTGTCCAAATCCTAAAGAATTTGAAGGATGTTGAAGCACCGTCATCGAGGATAAAGGTGCGTCCACTGAGACCGCTATCGAGTTGAGTGCTAATTATAAGCCCGTCACCCGTGTTGGCGGTGACGCTGGATCCACTCCCGATTTGATAAGTCCTGGAAAGGGCCTGTGCCGATGGCGTAAGAGCCAAAGCACACAGGGCGGTCAACCCCAGGGCTGTTTTTATCGTTTTTTTCATACTTGGTTTGTTGGTTGTCTGTTCACGACCCTTGGAGAATCAGCAAACCTTGGGCCAAGAGAATGGCTTTAGCTGTAATATTCTAATAACAAACAAGTTACATTGATGGTTGGGTGGATGATATACCCCATACAGCCCTAAAGGTGTAAGGATATATTACAGATAGAATAGAGATGAAAGGCTCTATTCTCTGTAGCGCCTTAAGATGCAATGTGTTGTGAAGCGTGGGGAGGTGTTATGGATTCCGACAGGGCCTTTGCAGAAACAGTCAGGGATCAAAAACTTAATTAAACATAACAGCCACAATATGTTGTGGCACTATTATGGAGTGGTTGTTTAACACCCGCAGAACCCGGAATTCGCGCGTTCTTGCCTAAATCAAGGATGAACTCAAAATAGAGTCGAATAGACCTAAAGCGGTCATGGTCCCAATGCTGCGTGCGACGGGTTAAAGCATTCCTACACGCGTTCGCGATTGGAGCGAATGCGGTTGCGTGTCTGCTGCACCTCGGACATGTACATGTTGGTCAGCCGCGATGAGCTTACACCGGACCGACGCGGGCTGAAAAGCCGCTTGAACAGGCGCATGACTGCTTGAATTAACCACTTCATGATCAAGTGAAGTTGTCATTATCCTTAGCGCAAAAGGGCTGTGCGGTCAATTTCAATCCCCAAAACCGGTCCGCCCGCCCGTAATCGATCTTGGCCACGCGAGCTCAATCCCGTTTAATGGACCCATGGCGCAAAACACATTGCAGACGTTGGTGGGGTATTGCGATCGCCTTCTGGCGGTGAAGGAATTTACCGATTGGACCGGTGCGGGCAATGGCTTGGAGGTGGAGAATTCAGGCAAGGTCACCCGGATTGGGGCTGCCGTGGACGCCACCGCATCGACCATTGAGCTGGCGGCCGCGCGCGGGGTGAATTTCCTCCTGGTGCATCACGGCCTCTTTTGGGGACAGCCGTATCCGTGGACGGGCCGTCGCTACCAGGCCATCCGTCTTCTCTGCAGCCAGGACATGGCGGTCTATGGAGCGCATCTCCCCCTGGATGCCCATGCCCGGTTTGGCAACAACGCCCAGCTCTGCCGCGCCCTCGGCCTGGGCAGGCTCAAACCCTTCTTCATGGAAAAAGGGAGCTACATCGGCTGGCAATCAGCGACATCGATTTCTCGTGAGACTCTGGCAAAACGGCTGGCCGCCCTGGTGGGCCGTCCGCCGGTGGTGGCGCCGGGCGGGCCCGCCATGTGTCGGCGCATTGGTGTTGTCAGCGGCGGGGCAGGGGATCACCTGCAACAGGCGGCTGAGGAAGGGGTGGACACCTTTATCACGGGCGAAGGCGCACATTGGAATTACGCGCAGGCCGAGGATTTGGGCATCAATGTGCTGTATGGCGGCCACTACGCCACGGAAGTGTTCGGTGTGAAGGCCCTGGCCGCCCACCTGTCCAGTCGCTTCAAGCTCCCTTGGGAGTTCATTGATTACCCGACGGGTCTGTAAGAACCCTTTTACACGGGGAGAAATATCCGCCGCAATTGCTCGTAGAGCGCCTCGAGCGTGCCTTCGTTCCAGATCACGAAGGTGGACATCGCCATTTTCTTCTCAATCGGCATCTGGGCCTCGTTGCGCAGGGTGATCTGCTCGTCGGTCATGCCGCGCAACCGCAATCGCTCGAACTGTGTGGCCGTGGAACAGGCCAGGCAGACCGTGGCATCGACTTCCTTCTCGGCATGTGTTTCGAATAACAACGGAATGGCCACGGCGCCCAGGGCCTTTCCGGCAGCCTCCCACGTTTTTGCCTGGCATTGCCAGGCCGACCGGATCCTGGGATGGGTGATCGCCTCAAGCTTGCGCAGGGCCTTGGTGTCGTGAAACACCAGCCGGGCCAGCGCGGCACGGTCCAGGTGGCCATCCGTGCCGATGACGTGGCCCCCGAATGCCTGGCGGATTTCCTCCAGCGCAGGCTGGCCGGGCTCGACCACATCGCGCGCCAGAAGGTCGGTATCGACAACAGGCACCCCCTGAGCCACCAGCCAATCGGTGGCGGCGGATTTGCCCATGCCCATGCCTCCGGTGATTCCCATGAGTCTCAAAACGATCCTTTCCATGTCGCCCGTTCCAGACGGGCTGCTCAAGATTTCGTGTTTTCAAGCCTGCCGTCAAAGGCTAATTTAGTAGCAGTATGACGTTACGGGATCAAATGACACAACTGGCGCGGCAGGCCCGGCAGGCCTCGCGCGCCCTGGCGTTGTTGAGCACGGCGGATAAAAACGCCTGCCTCAAGGCCATGGCGGACGCTTTGGAACAGAACCGGACGGCCATCCTCGAGGCCAATGCCATCGATATGGAGGGCGGCGCCAAAGCCGGTCTCTCCGGAGCCATGCTCGATCGCCTGCGGCTGGATGACAAGCGGATCGCCGGCATGGCCAGGGGCCTGCGCGAAGTGGCGGCCCTGCCCGATCCCGTGGGCCGCGTTCTCGACGACCGGACCCGCCCCAATGGTCTGCACCTCCAAAAGGTCGCCACGCCCATTGGCGTGATCGTCATCATTTTTGAATCCCGGCCCAATGTGACCGCCGATGCCGCCAGCCTCTGCTTCAAGACCGGCAATGCCACCATCCTGCGGGGCGGCCGGGAGGCGCTGCATTCGAACCAGGCCATCGCCGCCTGCATGCTCGAAGCCGCCCGGCGCGCGATCCCCGCCTTTCCCGAACACGCCATCCAGGTGGTGCCCACCATTGACCGCGAGGCCATTCGTGAGTTGCTTTCCCAGACGCAGTATGTCGATTTGTGCATCCCCCGCGGGGGCGAGGGGCTCATCCGCGCCGTGACCGACTGCTCGCGCGTGCCGGTCATCAAACACTACAAGGGCGTCTGTCATGTCTATGTCGAGGCCACGGCCGACTTCGACATGGCCACAAAGATCATTGTCAACGCCAAGACCCAGCGCCCTGGCGTGTGCAATGCCATGGAAACGCTCCTCGTGGATCGCGCCATTGCCCGCGATTACCTGCCGCTGGTGGGACGCGCCCTCCTCGACAAGAAAGTGGAACTGCGTGTCGATCCCGCCGCCCTGGAGATATTGCGCCCGCTGGCGCCCAATCTCCGGGCCGCCACCGAGCAGGATTGGTACGATGAATACCTCGACCTCATTCTCGCCGTGCGCGTGGTGGATGGCGTCCAGGCGGCCATCGACCACATCAACCAGTACGGTTCGGGCCATTCGGACACCATTGTGACCCGCGACGAAGCCCGCGCCAGACAGTTCATGGCCCAGGTGGACTCCGCCACCGTGTATTGGAATGCCTCGACGCGGTTCACCGATGGCGGCGAATTCGGCATGGGCGCGGAAATTGGCATCAGCACCGATAAAATCGGCGCCCGTGGCCCGATGGGCCTCGAGGAACTGACCACCTACAAGTGGCTCGGTTTCGGCACCGGCCAGGTGCGCCAGTAAACCCGCCAGCCCGCCAGCGAGCGCGGTGGACGACGCAGTCCTCTGCGCACCGATGACGGAGGCCGGAGCGTCCTTCTGCCTCAAGACATGTTGAGGGAAGGAATCGCTTGCCCCTGCATACCATCAAGCCACGCTGCTGCGATTCGAATGCCACGCGCGCGCCTCGACACGCACGCCACCTGCACTCCATTGAAGATTCCCAAGTCTCCCATCACAAAAAACAAAAGGCGGTGTCGCAACAACGCAAAACATGCTGAGACAGGATCGGCGCGCGGCACAAGGCTGTATCCTCATCGAGGTCCGCAGGTCTGTGATGCTACAGCCCAGGGTGGAGCGCGCCGGGCACGCAGCCTCTATAGGGCCGGTGGTTAACCAAGTAAAGCCATAATCATCGAACAAAATCGGGCAACCATAAAAAGGAGGCGATAGAGCGCTGAGTTCAAGACGAAGGTGGTGCTGGCGGCACTCGGATCAGCCGGGAGGGATGGAGGCGATGCCTGGGCAACGTGATGAAAGAATGGTTGTGGCGCACGGTCAAATACGAGCATGTTAATCAGCACGACTACAGGACGGTGCCGGCTTTGCGGGAGGGATTACGAAAAAAACCTTCCTTTCTTCAATGTACTGTGCGCCGCTCCAGCACTGAAATCTGCTTCCAATATTCGGGGCATGGTGTAATGCTGAAAAGCATGCATGGTTATACAATTGCTTAAGAGCTAGCTCGACAATTCGTAAAGAGAGGGATAAATGAGGCGGATACTAGGCACCAGATCATTGATCGCCTCCTCCACGACGTGCTGTCTTGGCCACACGACAGAGTACGATGCGAAGAAAAGGTGCATCTCGGGTATATCGATTACATTCTCCGTGACAATGCAGATCGTGCTGCACTGTTGATCGAGGCGAAGCGAGAAGATTTGTACTTTACGCTACCGACTAAGAGTGGTGCAAAGTCATCTGCCATGCGTCACATTCGCCTGCGTACACTTGCTACTGACCGGAATATTTCCTTGGCTGTGCAACAGGCCGCCCAATATTGCCCCGAAATTGGTTGCCAGTATGCTTGTGTGACCAATGGGCACGAATTTATTCTTTTCCGCAGTTTCATTCAAGGTAAACACTTTCTTGATGCTGATGCTATTGTGATTCCTGAATTAGGATATTTTTGTGATCACTACACCAAGGCGTACAACCTCCTCAGCTTCAAGTCCGTTACATCTGATCGTTCCCTCCATCAGGCCTTGGCCCCCTCAAGATTGATCAGTCGTGAACTCCACTACCCAAAGAACGGGATTACCCATTACGACGCCGCTATTGAGAAGAATCCATACGCCAAATTCTTGGAACCGATCGCCAGGAGGTACTTTGGCGACATCGCCCCGACCGATAAGCGAATGATGGATAAGTGCTACGTTTTCGCGCGTGGAACAAAACAGGTGGAAGAAGGGCTTAAGAGCCGCCTTGGCGATGACCTAACATCTTTTTTTCGCCAAGACGGAGCCCAAGACATTTCCGACGTTCGTACTGGGGGGAAACTTGGGGAACGGATCGCTCGATCACTCCAAAATCAATCGAGGGGTGAAGTGCTCATCCTTTATGGGGGAAAAGGGGCCGGGAAGTCAACGTTCCTCCGTCGCCTGCTGTATCATGACCCGCCCACACCTTTCGTGTTGCATGCCTTCCCAATAATTGTGGATTGCCTGAGAGCTCCGCAAACAAAAGATGATCTCGGACGGTACCTGTGGGAACAGATCACTTCCGCCTTGGATCAGGCAGGGCTGCTCACAGGTTCAATCGAGACTCTGCTCCGTCTGTTTGATGATCGATTCCATGTCGCCCAGCAGCAGGAACTTTCTGGCCTGGATCCAAAAACCAGCGAGTATATCAAACTGCGTAATACATTGGTTGTCAAATGGAAATCAGATACGATATATACCGCTAAACGTTTAAAACAGTACTGGTCGGAAAGCGGAAAGCATATTGTGCTTGCATTCGACAACACCGACCAACTTACGCCGTCGCTTCAGGACCATTGTTTCCTGTCGGCACAGAATATTGTTCGTGAATTGGGTTGTACCGGCATCATCTCGATGCGTGAGGAGCGATATTGCCGTGCTCGAACCGTTGGGGTTTTAGACGCTTATCAAAATTCTGGTTATCATCTTGCAGCTCCTAATCTGGCCGGTGTCTTCAAAAAGAGGATTGGTCTTGTCCTCAGTGATTTGAGCATGCCAGGGCATAAATATGCCCAGGAGGCGCTCCCGGAAGACGCACCATTCAATGAATTGAAGAACTTTTTCGTCGCCTGCCTTCTTCAGTTTCAAACCGAGGAAAATGCGTTGCGCCGGTTTCTCGAAGAGTGCTCACGAGACAATATGCGATTAGCATTGCAGTTCTTCGGGCAGTTCGTGTCCTCCGGATATACTCATGTCGAGGAAATGATTGGAAACACCCACTGGAAGGTGATCAACCACCAAGTGATCAAGCCGATGATGATCCCACAACGGTTCAATTACGATGAAAACAAGAGTTTGGTGCCAAATGTGTTTCAATGTAGAACGGCGACAAGGGGTTCACACTTCACGACGATTCGAGTGCTACGCCTCCTTCGCGAAGGGATAACCTGTACACCCGATGCGGGTGGGTACTGGCGAGTGGATACACTAATTGACGAGTTCGAGAGCAAATACGGCATGAGACAAGATTGTGAGTCAGCTATCGATGTCATGTTGCGGCACGGACTCATCGAGGCAAATAATCGTTTAGATACGTACTTTGTCGAGAAAGCAGGTTCTGAAGGGACGGAATTAATTTTCGCCGATGAGGTGCGGATTACGGCGTTCGGTGTTTACATGCTGGATTACCTTTGTCGCACGTTCACGTACCTTGATCTCGTGTCACTCGATTGCGGCTTGACTGACGAGAAGATCTACCACTCCTTTTGCAAGAGTGCGGCAGACGAGCGGGCAATGGGGGCTTGCGCGAATAAGAGAGGTCGGCTGGAGGCCCGCCTTAAACGTACTACCATGTTTGTTCATTACCTTATGGAGTCAGAGAGCGGAGAGAAGAGTGAGTACCTTCTTCAGGACGGTGAAGATATCATGCCCAGCATCCTTGCCGATTTCGAGGAGGACAAGGCTTGCGCTATAGCAAGTGCCAAGCGCAACATTGATGATCACGTTGTCCCATCATCACGCTAAAATCTTGTGTCGAACTGCCGATTCCCATAGTGAATGGATTTAATTTAGTCCACGGCTCTATGACAGCGTTGAGCAAATTGCTTGGAGGCCGTTATGATGGCAACCAAGCCGCGGGTCGATCTAAACGTAATAGCTTGAAGAAGTCCATGGAGGCGGGGATGGGTGAATTGTGTAGGTCGATGTGGTAAATGATGGAAGGTGCGATGAAGTCTCCCAGGTGCAGGAATGCGCGGGGCGGGATTCTTGGAGGGCCGGGAGACAGCTCAGGCTGGCTGCTGGCGCTTATGCCGGACCGGGGGATAATGGGCAGCATGGGGCACAGGCTGCTGGACCAGCGGTGCAGCAAGTGCTTGCCAAAAGCGTATTCTTGGATGTATTAACAAACTACCCTAAAAACGAACCCAAAGGAAAAATGATCGATGTACCACAGGTCCCTGTTCGCCTTGGTTCAAGCGGGGAAAGCATCGGGACAAATTGCGAAAATGAATTCAATACAAACTGGTCCTAAAGAGGGGGAGTACCTCAAGGTTTCAAAATCATAAGATCCGCATGGTCAGGATGGTAGGTCTGGTATCAAAGCACAAAACCATCGTCAATAATCAGCTCGCATCCGTTGATATGTCGCGCGTTGTCGGATGCGAGAAAAGCGACGGCGCGAGCGATGTCTTCTGGTTCGGCAAATTTGCCACCTCCACCATTCTCCATCGCCTCGAATGCTAACATCTCGGAGCCTGTTTTGGTGATCAGATCCTGGAAAAAGGGCATCGAACGCCACAACGGTGTGCGAACACCTGCTGGACTTACGGCGCAAATACGAATCGGCAGGTTAGCTTCCCGGCATTCCTTTGCCGCAGAGCGGACCAACATTCCCACAGCGGCCTTGCTCGATGAGTAGGCTGCGGCTCCTGCGGCGGGGCGGATGCCGGAAGCCGAACCGATATGGATGATAACACCACCGGCTTTGCGCATCGCTCTTAGGCCATGCTTCGTTGCAAGAAACGCACCATCGAGATTTGTTGCGAAGACGCGTCGCCACTCTGTGAGCGATGTCTCCGCGAGTGGGCTGGCCGCGGAGATGCCCGCGCAGTTGACCAGGATTCCTAAGCAACCGTGTGCTTGAAGAATCTCCTCCATCAGCCCTTCCCATTGCGCCTCCTCACGCACGTCCAATTTGTGGAAACTCGCGCAAAGTCCTTGGCCAATGATCCCACGGGCGGTCACTTCCGCGCTGGAAGGTTGAAGGTCGGCACAGCAGACGTGAGCGCCTTGTTCGGCAAGAATCCGCGCCACGGAAGCCCCAATACCCGAACCGGCCCCTGTCACCAACGCAACGTGATTATTCGAATGAGTCATAGCGACGAGCATCTCTGCGATGCGCAGAATGTTGCAATCAACCTCACTGAATAACAACCCATCGAAGTTGCGACAATCTCAAAAAGACCGACTGGTCGACGTTTTGAAGAAGCGTGCAAGGCAGCAATCTGAGAAGGGGCCATCATTTTGATGCATGGTATATGCCATGATATGTGCTTTGCATCGTGAACTCCAAAATAGGTGATTCTCTCCTGGCTTGAGATGTTTCCCATCTGCAAATGCAATTTGGATTAATACATGGTTTTCAACCTGTCCTGGTATTGGCCCGGCTTGAAACGTTGAGAGCAGGGACTTGTGGGCAAAATAAAAGGCGCAACATGTGTTGCGCCTTGAATTGGAAAGCTCCTGATGATCTCAGGCGGGAGTCGTCGGCGCCGGGGGCGGCGTTTCTTTCGTCTCTTCCTGTTCGCCATGCTCCTCGTCCTCCTCGTCGCTGATGACGGGCGCGATGGCCTGGAGTTTGTCGTCCCCTTCGAGATCGATGAGTTTCACGCCCTGGGCATTGCGGCCCGTCTCGCGGACATCCTTGACGGCAATGCGGACCATCTGTCCCCCGGCGGTGATGAGCATCAGTTCATCCGTGTCGCGCACGGTGAGCGCGCCCACCACGCCACCGGTCTTCTCGGTGGTCTTCATGGTGATGATGCCCTTGCCGGCGCGGGATTGCACACGGTACTCGCCGAAATCGGTCCGCTTGCCGATGCCGTTCTCGCCGGACACCAGCAGGGTGGCATCGCTGACCACCACGGCCAGCGAGACCACGGTGTCGTTGGCCTCGAGGCTGATGCCGCGCACGCCGCCCGCCGGACGGCCCATGGCGCGCACATCCTCCTCATGGAAGCGGATGCTCATGCCCTCATGGGTGATGAGCACCACCTCGTCATGGCCGGAGGTGAGCTTCACATCGATGAGCGTATCGCCCGGTTCGATGCCGATGGCGATGATGCCGCCCTTGCGCACGTTCGCAAACTCGGTGAGCGCCGTCTTCTTGACCGTTCCCTTCTGCGTGGCGAAGAAGATGAAGCCGGGCTCGGTCCACGTTTGGTCCTCGTTGTTGTCGCCGGTCTTGGAAATGATGCGGATCAGGGCGGCGATCTTCTCCCCGGCCTGCAGTTCAAGCAGGTTGGCGATGCTACGCCCCTTGGAGACGCGTCCCATGTCCGGCACCTCGTGCACGCGCTCCACATACACGCGGCCCGTGTTCGTGAAGAACATGAGGTAATCGTGCGTGCTGGCGGTGAACAGGTGCTCGATGAAATCCGCAGCCTCGCCTTCAACCACCGAGGTTTCGCGCGTCTCCATGCCGATCACCCCCTTGCCGCCCCGGCGCTGGGCGCGGTAGGCGCTGACATTGGTGCGCTTGATCAGGCCATTGTGCGTGATGGTGATGATCACCCCTTCGTTGGCGATGAGGTCCTCGATGGCGATTTCGCCTTCGTCCGGCACGAGCTCCGTCAGCCGCGGGGTGGCGTATTTGTCACGAATCTCGCGCAGTTCCTGCTTGATGATCGCCATCACCCTCGATTCCTTCGAGAGGATGTCGAGCAGGTCCTTGATGCGCACGATCAGTTCCGCGTACTCGCCCTTGACCTTTTCGCGCTCCAGGCCGGTCAATTGGTAGAGGCGCAGATCGAGGATGGCGTTGGCCTGGGCCTCGCTGAACTCATACCGCCCGTTGTTCAATCGGGCCTCGCTGCGGATCAGGATCCCCAGGGCCTCGACTGCGGCACGGCTGAATTCGAAGGCCATCAGTTTGATCCTGGCCTCGTCCCGGTTGGCGGAGGTGCGGATGATCCGGATGAACTCGTCCAGGTTCGCCAGCGCGATGAGATACCCTTCGAGAATCTCGGCCCGTTCCTCGGCCTTGCGCAGTTCAAAGCGCGTGCGCCGCAGCACGACTTCCCGCCGGTGCTCGATGTAGCAGCTGATGAGCTCCTTGAGGTTGAGCACCTTGGGCTTGCCGTGGTCGATGGCCAGCGAGTTCACGCTGAAGCTCGATTCCAGCGCCGTCTCCTTGTAAAGATTGTTGATGACCACTTTCGACACCGCATCCCGTTTGATTTCGATGACGATGCGCGTGTTTTCGTCCGACTCGTCGCGCACCGCGGTGATGTCGGTCAGGATCTTCTCGTTGGCGAGCTCGGCAATCCTCTCCACCAGCGTCGAGCGGTTGACGTTGTAGGGGATCTCGGTGATGACAATTTGTTCACGGCCGTTCTTGAGCTCCTCCACGTCCACCTTGCCGCGCACCTTCACACTGCCGCGTCCGGTGGCGAAGTAATCGCGGATGCCGGCCAGCCCGCACACCATGCACCCGGTGGGGAAGTCCGGCCCCTTGATGAATTTCATCAGTTCGGCCACTGAGATGTCCGGATTGTCGATCTGCGCGCAAATCCCATCCACGATCTCCCCCAGGTTGTGGGGGGCCATGTTGGTGGCCATGCCGACCGCGATGCCCGTGCCGCCATTGACCAGCAGGTTCGGAAACGCGGCGGGAAAGACCGTGGGCTCGCTCCGCGTCTCGTCGTAGTTGGGGACGAAGTCCACGGTGTCCTTCTCCATGTCGTTCATCAACACCGCCCCCAGAGGCCGCAGCCGGGCTTCGGTGTAACGCATGGCGGCAGGGGGATCGCCATCCACCGAGCCAAAGTTCCCCTGGCCCTCGATGAGCGTGTCGCGCATCGCCCAGGGCTGGGCCATGTGCACCAGCGTGGGGTAGATCGCCAGGTCGCCGTGGGGATGGTAATTACCCATCGTTTCACCGACGATCTTGGCGCACTTGACATGCTTGCGGTTGGGCTGCACCCCCAGCTCGTTCATGGCGAACAGAATGCGCCGCTGCGAAGGCTTCAACCCGTCCCGCACGTCCGGCAGGGCGCGCGAGATGATCACGGACATGGAGTAGTCCAGAAAGCAATTCTTGATCTCGTCCGCCACGTTGATCTTTTCGACCTTCTCGTTGGCGGCATACATCGGCGTGGAAGCCGGGGAAATCGGTTGGCTGTTATTGGGGTCAGACATAGGCTAGATATCGAGGTAGCGCACGTTCAGGGCGTTGTCTTCAATGAACTGGCGCCGCGGTTCCACCTCGTCGCCCATCAGTTTTGTAAACATCTCCTCGGCCTCGACGGCATCCGTCAGGTCGACGCGCAGCAGTTTGCGGCGCACGGGATTCATCGTCGTTTCGAACAAATCCTTGGCGTTCATCTCACCCAGACCCTTGAAGCGTTTGATCTGGATGCCGCGTTTGCCGGCATCCTTCACGCTCGTGAGGATCTCGGCAATCGAGAACAGCGGCTTCACCTCCGCCCGGTCGCCTTCGCCTTCGATCATTTCAAAGAGCGGCTTGTCCTGGGCGGAGTAGTGCTCCACCTTCAGGCCCTTCTTTTCCAACTGGTCGAGAAGGTTCGCCACGGCCTTGCTTTCGTGCAGCTCCACATGGCTGGCGCGGCGGGTCACGCCGTTTTTGGGCCGCTCCGTCTCGCCATTGCCGCCGCCATTTCCATTACCATTTTCGCCCTCCTCGTCGCCAAACAGGCGCAAGTCGGGATTCTGGTCGTCGAAGTCCGCCAGTTCCTGTTCCGTGTGAAAATAGTGCACCATTTCGTCGTTGCCTTCGCGGACCTTGACGATGTGGCGTGGCAGCTCGTGCGTGGTCGGGTTCCGGTGCTCCAGGTAATCGCTGAAATCGCCCCCGTGGCGGCGCAGCGCCCGTGAGTACTTGTCCAGCGATTCCAGCAGCTCCAATATCTCGGAAAGCTGCTTCTCGGAAAGCTCGCGCTGCGTGGCCAGGTCCTTCAGGCGCACATCCTCGCTGCCAAGCTGGATGAGGATCCGGTTCATCTGCGTGTCGTCATCCACGTATTCCACGCGTTTCTTGCGCGTGATCTGGTAGAGCGGCGGCTGCGCGATATAGACGTAGCCGTTCTTCACCAGGCCGGGCATCTGCCGGTAGAAAAAGGTCAGCAGCAGGGTTCGGATATGCGCCCCGTCCACGTCCGCATCGGTCATGATGATGACCTTGTGATAGCGGAGCTTTTCCAGGTTGAACGAGCCCTCGCCCTCGCTGTCGCCGATGCCCGTGCCGATGGCGGTGATCATCGTGCGGATTTCCAGGTTCTGCAGCACCTTGTCCAGGCGCGCCTTCTCCACGTTGATGATCTTGCCGCGCAACGGCAGAATGGCCTGGAATTTGCGATCCCGCCCCTGTTTGGCCGAGCCGCCTGCAGAGTCGCCCTCCACGATGTAGAGTTCCGTGTTCGCCGGGTCGCGGTCGGAGCAGTCCGCCAGCTTGCCTGGCAGCCCGCCTCCGGTCATCGCGCTCTTGCGCACCGTCTCGCGGGCCTTGCGGGCCGCCTCTCTCGCGCGCGCCGCCATCAGCGATTTCTCAATCACTTTCTTCGCCACCGAGGGATTGGCGTCAAAAAAGGTCATCAGCCCCTCATACACCACCGAGGAGACAATCCCCTCCACCTCCGTGTTGACCAGCTTCACCTTCGTCTGCGACTCGAACCGCGGATTGGGCAGCTTGACGCTCAGGACGCACACCAGCCCTTCCCGGACGTCATCGCCCGAGACGTTGGGGTCCTTCTCCTTGAGCAGTTCATTGGCGCGCGCATACTGGTTGATGGCGCGGGTCAGGGCCGTGCGGAAGCCGGTCAGGTGCGTGCCGCCATCCGGATTCTGGATGGAGTTGGCAAAGCACATGATTTGATCGTTGTATGCATCGTTGTATTGAAGCACACAATCGACGATCACTTCCTCCTTGGTGCCCACCAGGGCAATCGGCTTGGAATGCAGCACCTGCCTGTTTTTGCCAAGCTGACTGACAAATTCCTCAATGCCATCCCGGTAATGAAACTTCTCCGTCCTCTTGGTCTCCGCCCGCTCGTCCATGAGGGTGATGACCAGTCCCGGATTCAAAAACGCCAGCTCGCGCAGGCGATTGGCCAGCAATTCAAACTTGAACTCCGTGGTCAGCGTGAAAATGGTCGCGTCCGGCTTGAACGTGATCAGCGTCCCGGTGTGCTTGGATTTTCCGATCACCGAGAGCTTTTGCACCGTGACACCGCGCGCAAATTCCATGTAATACACCTTCCCATCGCGCGAGACCTCCACCTTGAACCAGTCCGACAGCGCATTGACGCACTTGGCGCCCACGCCGTGCAAACCGCCCGAGTATTTGTACGCCCCCTGGCCGAATTTGCCGCCCGCATGCAGGTTCGTCAGCACCAGTTCCACCGCCGGTATCTTGAACTTCGGATGGATGTCCACCGGAATCCCGCGGCCGTCGTCCCGGATCGACACCGAGCCGTCCACATGAATGGCGACTTCAATATTCCTGCAGTACCCCGCCAGATGTTCATCGATCGAGTTGTCCAACACCTCGAACACACAGTGGTGCAGACCCCGCTCGTCCGGATCCCCAATGTACATGCCCGGGCGCTTGCGGACGGCCTCCAAACCTTCCAGCTTGTCGATTTTTGACGCGTCGTACTTCTCGCTGGATTCCACCGCGCCCACAACAGGTGCGGGCTGGGGTGGCTGGCCTTCCAAATTTTCTGGTTCTTGCGACATACTTTTTGCTGGGGACGATCGTGCAGATCATACCCCTGCGGTATGCCCATTAGAGTATGAAATGCATCCCCCGGACACAAACACTTTTTAATGAATCAAAAGTTTCATGACACAACCTGTTGGGGTGTGCGTATGCGACACCCAATCTAATTGTGGTATGTGACGGGGAGACCTCAGGTTTTGGCATGAATGTTGACCTCGTGGGCGGTGCTTCCGGATGCCAATATCCATTTTCCCCCAAAACCTTTCTAACATCCTGTTGTTAAATCTGTCTTAGACATCAAGAGCACGCCCGCATCGGTTCCCATGTTGTTTGCAGGTCCGCATGCCTTGTGGACATGAAAAGAAAAACCGATGTCGTGTCACGCCCTCGCATCTGTGGTGTCATGTTGCCGAATCAATGGTTTAGCCGCTGGGTTGATGAATTTGCTGCCGAATGGACCGTGTTATTCCGTCAAATCAAGGACATGGATATGAAAGATATGGATATGAAAACGGCGCCTGCCGCCTCCTTTATGCGCCATCTCACCTCACTTTTGCCTCACTTCCACCCCACTGTCTTGAGTCTGTTGGTGCTTTTAGGGCTTTCGGGCCCGTCGGCCCAGGCCCAAACGCTCGTGAATGTTGATTTCGGGGTTGGCGCCGCCAGTCCCAAAAGCGGTTGGGCTGCCACCGGCCAGTGGACCAATGATTTTTGGAACCTCTACCGCCACTATGAGCCGCGCTTTGTGCCCGGAATGCCCCTGGTGGACAGTGGACGCCTGGCCGATCTGAAATTCGCAGATGGCTCGCCATCAACGATATCCATAGGAGTGACCAATGCGCCCGGCGTGTGGGGAAACAGTACGGGCGATCCCATGTTCGATACCTACCTGTTTTCCACCAATGGCAGCAATATCACGGTGACCATCCATAATCTGACCCCGGGGCGGTATCATGTTTACCTCTATGGTCACGCGGATTCGGATATTTCAGGTGAGCAAAACAGCGTTTTCAGTTTGTGGAGCAGCACCAACCGTTTCGGTCCCCAGCGCACGGCGGGCATGGGGGCATGGAAGGCGCCATCGGCAGGCAGTGCAAATGGCCTCTCAGGATGGCGTGAAGGCTATCAATATGTCTTGTTTCGCGATGTTCAGGTCTTTGCGAATGAGCCGGTTATCATTCAAGTTGCCGCCGGACCCAATGGCGTTCCCGTCCTCAATGGCCTCCAAATTCTCTCGCGTGGCACAAGCCCGCCGGAACTGCCTGCACATGTTCAATTTCCGCCGCCTGATACCGCTACCAACCTGCTGTTCCATGAGGTGAAGTATGAGGGCGTTCTCTCGGACCGCGAAGCCCGGTTCACTGCCGAAGTCAAAGTCGAGTCTCGTTCTACCAACGAAATTGCGGGATTCCTGTTCGATAACCGCCTGGCGGTCCTGGCCTCCAATTTGCCACTCGCTTTGCGGTTGGTGAGTTCGCCCGCGGGGACCATGCTGGTGGCCAGGGCACCGGGGGTGTTTTCACTCCATTTCACCATCGCGGCAGGCATCCAGCGCGCCGAACCCTGGAATAACGTTTCGTTTGCGGGGCCCGCAGCCGCCATCGCCTCCATACAGGCGCGTGCCGAAGGGGAGGGGGTCGAATTGCAATGGCTCAGTGGCACACCCATGGCCGATGATGGAAAACCTGCAACGGGTGTCATCAAGGGATTGGTGGGGGCTGATCGCCTGGTCTCCCTGCGCTGGCAGAGCAAAACGACCGAGGCCCGGCGCAAGTCCTTCGTCATCGTCGATGCCACCGCTTCGGCCCAGATTACGTCCACAGTGATCAAATACACGACCGAGTTCAAATATGATGTGCTCCAGGCCGGTGTGGCGCGTCTCACCTTGCTGTTGCCGGCTGATCAGGCCCTCACCCGTTTGCAGGGCGACCAGGTGCGGGACTGGCGCCTCGAGCCAAAGGATGCCCAGCAGTTGCTGACGGTGGAATTTGTCAAACCGGTCGAAAAAACGTGCAAACTCACCCTGCTCAGCGAGCAGAATGTCTCGGCCACAAACCTCAACCGGCTTGAGCCGCCTCAACCCCGTGATGTGGATCGGGAATCAGGTTCGTTCACCCTTTCAGCCGAGGATGCCGTTGTCGAGGTGGAGAGTGTGGCCGGCCTGCGCCAGGTGAATGCCCCCCAGGGCGCCCTGCTGGCCTATCGTTTTTCCGGTCGTCCCATGGGCCTTTCAACCCGGATTACGCGGGTGGAACCCGTGGTCAAGGTGAATGATCGCATGACGGCCCGGCTTGAGGAGACCCGCTTGGTCGTGGATCACGCCCTGGCCTTGAATGTTGAGAAAACAGGCATCTACATGCTGGAGTTCACCCCGCCGCGGGACATGGTGGTGGCTCAGGTCCAGGGGGAGGGGGTTGATTCCTGGAAACACACCGGCGATGTGGTTCGCGTTGGTTTTTCAGGGCGTGTCATGGGAGCCCGCGTGTTGAACCTTCAGTTGGAGCAGGCGTTCAAGGAGTTTCCTGGCCAAATCGTGCTCGCTCCTTTGCGCACTCGGGGCGCTGAGACGGAAACGGCCGAGGTGGGGGCTGCTGCCGCACCCGGTCTGCGCATCAAGGTGCAGGAGATGTCCGGTGTGCGCGAGTTGCCCATCAACCAGCTTTCAAACCGTCGGGATGAATCGCTGGCCTTTGCCTCCACACAGGCCGGTTGGCAGGTGACCCTGGCCACCGAGCGCCTGGCCCCGCGCATCCTGTCCGATACCTTTAATCTGGTGACCATCGGAGAGGGATTGGTCGGTGGAAGCGCGGCCATCCGCTTCGCCCTGGTCAACCAGGGCGTGCGGGAATTGCGGGTTCAATTGCCCGATCATTGGAAGAACGTCGAGTTCACGGGGCCGGGCATCCGGCGCAAGGAACTGCGCGACGGCGTCTGGGAGATCGGCCTTCAGGACAAGGCCTGGGGATCGTACACCCTGCTGGTGACCTATGATTTCGGATTTGATCCCAAGGGTGCCACCCTTCCCATTGGGGGTGTTCGCGTCCTCGATGCCGAGCGCGAGACCGGGACCATTGCGCTGACGGCTGCTCCAGGTCTTCAGCTCAAGGCCCAGAATGTTCAGGAACCGCTTCGCCGCATCGATGAATCGGAGCTGGCCCGGGAGGATCGCGCCCTCATCTTGCGCCCCGTGGTTCTGGCCTATCGCTACACGGGACATGACAGCGTGCTTCAACTTGGTGTTGCGCGTTTTGACCAGGCCCGGCTGCTTGAAGCCGTGGCCGACCGCACGCAGTTGACCACTGTTTTGACCGATGCCGGCCAGATGCTGACTCAGGCCTCCTTCATGGTCAAAAACAACGAGAAACAGTACCAGCGGTTCCGCCTGCCCGCAGGGGCGGAGTTCTGGTCCAGTTTCGTCAATAACGATGCCGTCAAGGCCGAGAAGGATGGAGACTGGCTGCTGGTGCCCCTGCCGCGGGTGGAGAATCGCGATCAAGCCTTTGCGGTGGATCTCGTGTATGCGCAGAAGATGGGCACGCTCCGTGGCATGGGAGCCCAGCCTCTTCAATTGGAGGCCCCGCGCACCGATGTGCCCAACACCTACGCCGAGTGGCAGCTTTACGTGCCTCGCACCGCCCACCTGGCCCGCTTTGGAGGCACCATGGCCGTGGCCCAGGGGACCGTCTATGGATGGATGGAGGCCTGGAATCGCTTTAAGGAGTTTTATCTGGGCATGGTCGTGCATGCGCCGGAGGATCTTGCCCTCATGGGCGGGATGGGGCTTCTTCTATTTGCCATGGCCCTGGGCATCAAACGCCATGGTGGCCGTGGCTTGTTGGCGGCTGTGGGATTGGTCGTGGTGTTGGGCATTTTGCTGGCCATGATCCTCCCTGCCACCAGCAAGGCCAAACGCAAGGCGGTTGCCGCACGCTATGAGGCCGAGCAGGCAGCCGCAGCCGTTCAGTCTCCAACAGTGGGCTTGATGGACAACGCTGTTTCTCAGCCTTCCGCGATGGAAACACTCCCTCCGCCTCCTGCGAAAAGTGAACTGGCGGCAGTGCCTCAGAATATGCCGGCGGTTCAACCGCCCCAGGCCGCTCAGGAACGGCATGCCGGCGTGGCGCTTCAGACGGACGAAGTCCCACAGGCCGGAAGAGGAGTTGCCGCGCCCAGGGAGTCGGGCATCCGTCCCATACGCATTGAGATACCGCGCGAAGGTGAACCGTTCGTGTTCACCAAGGTGCTCAATGTTGGAGGCGAGACCCTGAGTGTCCACGCCCGCATCATGAGCAAATCGCGCCAGCTCGCCATTCGATCCACCTTTGAGGCTGGCGCGCTGTTGCTTGGATTGCTGATCCTCTGGCGCCAATGGGGGCGGACGGTGCGCAGTGGCCTTTGGATGGCTGTGGGACTGGTGCTGGCGTGCGGATCGGTGGCGCATCTGTTGCTGACCCTGCGTGTCTTCCATGCGGTCCTGATTGGCCTCGCACCCTTCGTGGTTCTGGCGTTTCTGGTTTGGGTGATCTGGAAAACACCCCGCAAAATCAAGGCGGCGGCTGTCCCGCCGGTGATTGCGTTGTGGGTGATGATGTGCGGTGCTGTTCTCTGCCGGGGCCAGGGCGTGCCGGATCCCGCTGGGATCCTCCAGTCCGCTACCAATGCGGTCTCGATTGTGTCCGCCCAATACGAGGGCCAGGCCACGGACACCGTGGCCACGTTCGATGTCCAGATCCGGCTCCAGACCACCCGCACGAACCAATTCGTCCCCCTCTTTGGACCCGAGGTCGCGGTGCGGCAGTTCTCCGTGGTGCCCGAGAATGCCCGCCTGGTGCGTGAAGGCAACAGCCTGGGTGTCCAGCTTGTCGATGCCGGTGATGCCTCTGTGCGTGCCACCATCCTTGTAAAAACCGGAGGCGATGTCACCCAGCGGCGCCTGGCCTTTGCCATGCCCAAGGCCTTGTTCAACCAGTTCAAATGGGTGATCAACGAGCCCGGCGCCGAAGTCGAATGCCCCGCGGCGGTGGCCTTGCATCGAACCGAGGGCGCGCGCGACACCACCGTCGAAGCGATTGTCGGGCCCGTTGGGCAATTCGATCTCGTCTGGACGCCCCGGGTCAAACGCGCCGCCGAAGTCGCCGCCACCGTCTTTTGTAACAACCTCGCCCTGGTGACGCTCGGCGGGGGCGTGGCCAACACCCGCGCGCAGTTGGATTACCAGGTTACCCAGGGCGAGATGCGGCAGTTGCGCATCGGACTTCCTGCTGGCCATAGGTTGCTGCGCGTCGAGGGCGATATGGTCCGCACATGGGAACAAAGCGAGTCCTCCGGTGCTGCCGTTGTGATGGTTGATTTGATCAAGGGCGCCACCCAGAATTGTCGCGTGACCGTGGAAACCGAAGTGGCCATGGAAACCCTGCCTGCTCGCATGCGCCTGACCGTTCCCCATGCGCTTGATGTTAAACGCGAGACAGGTCTCATCGGCCTGCGGGGTGGGGAGGAATTGTCCCTCGTCTTCCAAGCCAGGGATTTGCAGCGGGTCGATGCCCCTGAATGGGCTCGTGTGGCGGGTCAGCCTGCCGAGGGGTTGCTGAGCGTCTTTCGCTTTTTGAATCCCGATTTCGAATTGTATGCCCAAATAGAGGTCGCGCGGCCTGAAATCGAAGCGGTGATGCGTCAGAACCTCCTCATCGGTTCCGAACAGGTCCGTCTGACCGCCCTCGTTCAGTACCAGGTCAAACGCGCCGGCGTGTTTCAATTAAACCTGCGCTTGCCTGACCGGTACCGTGTTGAACAGGTGAAAGGCGGCAATATTCTCCAATGGCTCGATAAACGTGCCGATGGCTCCGGCGTCCTCGAAGTGCGGCTCAAGGAGAAGGTGGTGGGCGATTATGCCCTGCAGGTGGACCTGACCCTTCCTTGGAAGGATTTGCCACGCCAATTCGCCGTCGAGGGTGTTCATCCCCTGGGCGTGGAAAAGCTGAACGGCTTCCTGGCCGTTTCGTCTGAACTGGGGATCACAGTCAAAACTTCCAGCATGTCGGGTTTAACCGAGGTGCCCGTGGCGTCCCTGCCGACTCTTAATCCTGCGCCCCAGGAGGCCACTCGTTCAGAGCTCGTTCCTCCTGCCAGTGGCACGCTCGCGTATAAATATATGCAGACCGCCCCCGCTGACACCGCCCCATGGAAGCTCATGATCGACACCGAAACCGTCGAGGCGTGGTTGCGGGCTGAAATTGCCCACGTGTTCACGGTGACGGATGCGGTGATCAGCGGACGCGCCACCGTGCGCTATGAAATTGCCAACGCGCCTTTGAAGGAATTCCGGCTCCGGGTGCCCGAGTCCTGGAGGAATGTGGAAATCTCGGCCCCCAACATACGGGCGCGGGATCATGAGGGTGGCCTCTGGCGAGTTGAACTCCAAAACAAGGTCCGGGGCTCTTTCTCTGTGAACGTTACGTGGGAGATGCCTTCAGCGACCAATATCCTGGATTCTGCTGGTGTCACCGCCCAGGGTGCCGAGCGTGAATCGGGCTGGGTGGCTGTTGTGGCCAAACCGCCCCTCCAGGTCCTTGCCACTTCGTTGGGAGATTTGCGGAAAATCGATCCCACGGAACTGCCCGAATGGGCGGGACGTGCCATGCCTGATACCGTGCTGGCCTGCCGTTACCTGCGGCCGGGATGGACGTTGCCAATGGAAATGCGCCGGTACCAGGAAGCTGAGGTTCTCCAGGCCCTGGCCGATAGCGCACGGTTGACCACCGTGGTTGCCGATGATGGGCAATCCATGACCGAGATGGTTCTGGCCATCCGTAACAGTGGGCGACAGTACCTAGAGGTCGAATTGCCTTCGGGTGCGGAAGTCTGGTCGGTCTTCGTGGGGACCCAACCCGTCCGCCCCAGCGTCCGCGAGGGTCGGGTCTTGGTGCCTTTGGAACGGTCGGCGGGGGATGGCGCGGTGAGTCTGGAGCTTATCTATATCTCCACCAATGCGTTCCCGCGCACTCGAGGGAATCTGGAGTTCAATTCCCCGAAATGGGACGTTCCTTTGAAGAATGCCACCTGGGAGCTCTATCTCCCCCCGGGATACAGGTATGTAGATTTCACGGGCACAATGTCTTACACATGGAGGGAAACTCCCATTGTAACGAGCATGGCGTCACGGTATTCGCTGGATGAGTATTCGCGTCAGGAGGACGCCAAGAAAGCGGAATGGACGAGCGAAGTGCAGTCCAATGTAAAGGTGGTCCAGAGCAATCTGGCAAAGGGAAACGTTAAAGACGCCGCCGCCAGCCTCCGGCAGCTCCGCTCCGCCAAAAAGGCCTATGCCGCTGCTGAACAGGATCTCAAACAGATCGAATCGGACTTTAACCGCGCCCAGAGCAGCAACTTGCTGGCGCGCCAAAACGAATTTGGCGTCGAAAACAACGCCCGGCTCGACGGGGTGCAAGTCGCAGTGGGGGCCGTGGGAGGTCAAATGCCTTCCAGCCAGGCGGGTTACTTCAATTTTGACAACGAAGCCGCTGAACGGCAATGGTCGAAGTTGCAGCAAGCCCAGGAGGTCGCCCAAGCCGAGGTAAAGCCGCTGCGGGTGAATCTTCCCGTCCGGGGAGCCCACTTTTCCTTTAAGCAGGTCCTTCAGACCGAGGTGGGCAAACCCATGACCATCCAGATGCACGCCATTAATATTAGGCGAACGGGTTGGCTGGGGTGGACCCTGGCCGTGGGAGGTGGATTCCTTCTATTATGGCTATGGTGTGCGGTGGCTTTTGGACGGAAACAAACGCGCTGATGATGCAAAACAGGCCCACTTCATCTGTATATACTGTTTATTAACAATGCATTATGAATCATTTCACGGTTTGGACTGCCGTCACCGCTCTCATGGGGCGCGCGGGTTCAAACACGAAAAGGTTTGCAGTGATGGGATGAACTGTTATAGCCTGATTGACAGTGAGTTGCGCAATAATAATGGGTCTGTTATGAACGCATTTCGAGCAACGTGGGATGACCTGGAGAGCCAGACCTGGGATGTGAAGGGTGCCGACAACAGGTGTTCGAAAAGTGTTCAAAAGAATTTGCAAATTGCGGTTGACACAAGCCTTGGAATTTGAGAGATTTGGGCCACACACGGAAATAGAAAGGTTTAATCAAATGAGAGCTAAAACGTTATTACTCACGGCTGCGCTGAGCGTGGCGGGTGCCGCTATGGCCATGGCGCAGACTGTTTATTCAGTCAATGCGGTTGGTTATGTGAACGTGACAGTTGGTAATGGTCAGTTCGCATTCCTGGCGAACCCCTTGCAGACGGGTTCCAACACGGTTGCAAACGTGTTGCCTGATGTTCCTAAGAACACCACGGTTTACAAATATGATTCCGCTGGTGGTTCCTGGGTGACAGCGGGTAAGAATGCCCTTGGAAAATGGACCGGCAGCACGGCCATGACCCTCAATCCTGGTGAAGGTTTCTTCGTCAAGAACGGGTCGGGCGCTGACACGACCATCACCTTTGTGGGTGAAGTTGTCCAGGGTACCAATGTGGCCATCAACGTTCCCGCGGGCTACTCGATGCTCGGTTCGGCGATTCCTCAAGCCGGCAAGTTGGCGACTGATTTGAAGTTGCCTGCCAAGAAGGGTGATACCATTCTGGTTTACCGCAATGGCAGCTACAGCTCCTTCTCGATCAACGCGCTCGGTAAGTGGACTCCTAGCGAACCCGAGTTGCAGGTTGCCGAAGGTTTCTGGTTCAAGACTGCAAATGCCACAACCTGGACGCGCGACTTCAATGTCAATCAGTAGTCACATTCTTTGAAGAATAAACGATAAGCAAATATGAAAAAACTATTACTAACAACGGCTCTTGTAGCTGGTGCAGCGGCCTCCACAATGGCTGCTCTGACTGGTGCTGTTGCCATCAACAACCAGAACTTCTCGGAAACCGAGCCGATCGCGGCCCTGAATCCGGTCTATTACCTCTCCGCTGGCACACAAGCCGCCGGTGATGTGTATATTGAAGTTTTTGGTGGTGCTGATGCTTCGAGCCTGACGAGCATTGCCACGACAACGGCCTCGTTTGAACCATTGGTCGGCTGCTATCTGTTCGACAATGGTGGCTTCGGTCTGATCACGGGCACAACTCCTGGTCAGGATGTTACGTTGAAGATTCGCGCTTGGACCGGTGCGGCCACATGGGATGCGGCTACCGCCAAGGCTGAATCAGCAACCTGGACACGGAAATCGACCGGTTTGGATCCTGAAAATCCTACGGCCATGACCCCGGATTCGACGTTCAACGTCAATCTGCCTGCGTTGACCATGACCACAGGGATCATTCCTGAGCCGACCACAATCGCTCTGGCAATGCTCGGTGGCGCTGCCCTGTTCCTGCGCCGTCGTCAATAGTCACTGCTTATACAGTGTTTTTCATAAAGCC
>CAZIDG010000015.1:0-64778 GCA_964538065.1 uncultured Verrucomicrobiota bacterium | reverse complement strand
CGATCCCGCACCAAACGCAAAGCCCCGTCAAAAACCAATGCTCTCATGACACCCCGGACCTCAGATACCCAGATTGGACAACGTGGTACAAATGGAATTGACAACCTGCACCAAACGGGGATGAGAGGATTCCAGTCCAGCTACAGAACCCCGCAACCCTTCCACAGATAATTTCAACAATTTCGGATTACGCTCCTCACGCATCGCCTCATGGGCCGAAACCCTGGTGAAGCCCGCAATGCTCTCTGCGGCCTCCCGCTCAGATTCCGGCAATTTCTCAACTTCCGCCTTCAGCTGCGAAAGCAAGTCCATAAGTTCCTGTTTGTTCCTGGAACGCATGGCTGATGCATTGCGAATCTTGTTTTCGATCTGTTCGATGGTTTGCCGAATCATAATTGGATTCCTTTGAACTAAAGCCCTAGCATTATTGTCGTCCCCACCTTCATTTCGGTCAACTTCTGAAGGACGCCTGCCATGTGCTCTCTCGTTTGATTCCTGACCAGAGGCAATCTGATTCAGGGCTTGGGCAAGGGGCGTCCCAACACCACACGAAAACCAATATTAATCTCGCTCACGCGTGATTCCGGGTCGGCCTTGTAGCGATAGGCAGATCGATAGGCACTCGTCAGGTTGTCATAAGCCCGCCCACCGCGAATGACCCTCTGCTGACCTGTCCTGGGTCCCAGAGGATCCTTCACGGAACCACCTGGGAGCCGAAAATACCACCAATCCGCACACCATTCCCATACATTCCCATGCAGGTCGTACAATCCCCAGGCATTGGGTTTCTTTTGCCCCACGGGATGAGTCGAAGCATCGCTGCTGCCGCCATACCAGGCATATTCTCCCAGACGGCGATAACTGGGATCATCTCCATAACTGAAACGGGTTGTGGTTCCCGCCCGGCAAGCATATTCCCACTCTGCTTCGGTGGGCAGACGATATACAAACCCTTCCGGCAGGCGTCCGGCATCTTTCTCCAACTGAGTGAATTTGACGCAATAATTATTCGCATCAGTCCACGAAACACGTTCCACAGGCAATTGCAGGCCCCCCCGGTAATAACTGGGATTGAACCCCATTAAATCGGCGTACTGTTTTTGGGTGACCTCATATTTGCTCATCCAAAAACCCTGTGTAAGGGTGACCTGTGTCTGAGGGCCCTCCCAGATCGAACGATCCACCTCTCCATCCTGACTTCCCATCAAGAAGGCACCAGGGTTAATCCAGACCAGAAAGTCTTCATGAGGGTTTTCAAGTGCATTTGTCCCCATGGAAGAACGGCCCGCCACATTGGAAACGTTATTCGTGACGGCATTGGAATCAGCTGCAACCCCCTGAACCATGGCGACGGCCAGCAATAATGCGAAGACAAACCAGGCGGCTTGGGATGGTACCATCCCGGCCTCCCTTGAGCGACCGCACTTTGCTTCCTTCATCACCATAGGATATGTCTTCTCTATACTGGATCGCACTGCCAAAGGCAACAAACGATCGGCAAAAATGAACAATACGAAAAACGTTGAGATGTCGTTTTTTAATCCGCACATTGGACGCATTGTTCACCTATGAATCGTTATCTTTCATTTTTGGGCAGGTTGCTCGTTTTGGGTTGTCTTCAAGGGCTTCTCATGGATCTGAGGGCGTCTGCTCCTCCCAAGGCAAAGGAATCCCCTGTTCGTTTTGAGAAGGATATTGCAGCCTTTGAGAGCAGTGCTGCCACCAATCCCCCACCCCAGGGCGCTGTGCTGTTTATTGGCGGATCGAGTATTCGCTTGTGGAACACGCTGCATGAAGATTTCCCACGCACTGTCCTGATCCAGCGTGGATTTGGGGGGGCAAAAATCGCCGATGTGACTTACTATCTTGATCGAATCATCACCCCCTGCCACCCTCAGCGTATCTTCGTCTACGCAGGGGACAACGATATTGGAGGGAACCTGAGTCCGACAGAAGTTTTGGATCAATTCAAACAGTTTCATAAACTGTTAAGAAAGCGGTTACCCAAGGTTGAGGTCTTCTATATCGCGATAAAACCAAGTACAGCCCGTCTCAAACACCTGGCCCGGACTCGAGAGGCAAACGATTTGATCCGCCACTTTGCCCTCACCCAGCCACGTCTGCACTATATTGATGTTTTGGGCCCCATGTTGGATGTTGATGGCAACCCTCGAGACGAGCTGTTTGTGGCGGATAAACTTCACCTTAACCGGCAGGGATATCAACTGTGGGTTTCACAGATTCGTCCCTGGTTGGAGCAATAGACCGGACAAGGGACAACAATGCGTGTGTGTGATCGGGGGAATGACTCCCGCTAATCACCCCCAATCAATCTGCATGCGCTGCAACCAGACGAGGATCAGCCAGGTCAAGCCGGTACATGATTTGGTTGTAATTGTAGCGCGGGGTAACATCAGGATTACCTGAGAAGGTATTCACATAGGTCCCCTCAAAATAGATGCATTGTCCCTGTTTCTCATCCAGAAAGGCATGATGACAGGGGTTATAGAAGCTCTGCCGGTCATGTGTAACGATCTTCACAGTGTGGGCAAAAGGTCCCAGTGGAGTAGGTCCCTCAGCATACCACACCTCCCCCAGATGAGATGAGGATCCGCCAATCTCCGTCGCAATGACCACCCAGCGCTGTCGCCATTGATTCCACCGCACAGTGCCAGCGTGCAAAAGAGGGCGCCGGCCCGAAAGCGAATCCTCCGGACTAAAACGTGCATGTTTGGGCTCAAGGAGCCCCATTTTCATCCAACGTGCCTCCTGAGAGGGCCCCACCGGTGGCGCGTCTTTGCGCCATGACCACGACGGCCCATTCGTTCCTGCCAGGGGAGAGCTCTTCTCCAGAGATCCTCCAGCAGGCAGACATGTAAAGGCCTCATAGGATTCCGGCCGAAGCAAGGCCTCATAGCTTGCAGGCACGCGCACATGCAAAAGCGGGATGCCACAATAGACCCACCTGCCCCCGTCCTCCACAAGCGTGGCGTGGCCCTGGAGAAAGCGCCACTTTTCATCGTCCGGTAGCACCTTGACGGGTTCAAACATATCCTGTTCATCGCGATACACCGCAAGACCGTGCTCCAACTGTTTATCCAATCCCTTCCTTCGGGAATAATGGCACACAAGCCGATCAACACCCGCAGCATCAGGCACAACCACCAAACCATCGATCCAGATCACACCCTCGGGACGTTCCGGATATGGAAACATGGGACGACTAAAACCCTGTTCATTGGTAAAGTAGTTTAGATTCAAACCATCCTGGGGATGCAACAGATCAGGTCCCGTACCCTGAGATATCGCTCCTGCTGTTCGAAAATGCCCCAGCGCATACGATATTTGATCGGTGTCTCCCCAAAACCAATGAATTTTACCATGATATGGGGCTGCCTGTATGGAATCCTGGCCAGCTACTTTTCCATAACCAGATGAAACATCCCTTGGCATTTGGTAGCCCAGGAGAAGACTGTCGCGATACCTCCCTTCACCCGTAATGCGATAGAGACGCTCAGCTACATTGCTACGATTTAGGCTCAAGGTTACCTTTGTGCCTGGTCTTGGATTCAGCCGCACACCTCGAAATCCAAAACCATCCTTCTCCACAACATAGCCATGGCTTTTGACATTAAAAAACACTTCCTCCCCCATGAGGCCTGTCTCGCCAAAGGCCACACGGCCGGCGTTGTCCGAGACGAATCTCAAGTGATTCACCGTTTCCAGTTCGACCAATGGAAGGCCTCGCCCGGACTGGGCATCACGACACTGAATCTCAAACCAGGGTGTGGCATTGGTTGGCATGTTTTCGGCCCACACACTGACCAAACTCCAGGTAAAAACCATGAGACACCCCACCCTGACGTCTCTGATCCACGACCTCATCCTATCAAATGCTGTCCTCATCAGACTGATGGCGTTGTTGGACTGAATCAATCCACAGGGCCACGCCTATCCATGGAATCCCTCAAGCAACGATGTGCCCAGGGAAGGGACATCCACGCTCAATCGCCGCGCTCGATGAACCACCGTCAGGCGCCTGGGTTCCTGTATAAGATTCCAAAGAAGCACTCGTCCAGCATGCGGGTACCAGGCACAAACGGCAGGCGACTCCTCCTCGACAATAGGAACCTCTGAAAGTTGATCTCGAATACTTCGCTTGAACGCAAATAAATCTGTCAACTCCTCCTTCACACCATGCCATTGCTCTGAATTTACGCCACTGGAGGATCGGCATATGAATTTACACTTCGGGGAATATGCGTGCTGGGAAAGGTGACGAGCATCGAAATCGGAAATAAAATTCCATCCTGACGACGGTTGCTCCACCGCCTCGAAAGGAATTCCAAGTGCCAGCCATAGACTAAACGGCTGATCATCACCAACATACCGCTGTGCATCCCCCCAATTCAGCTTAAAGGGGCCATGCAACTGATGACCGGCAAGAGCCTCGTGGATTCGTGACTGTTCGCGCATGGCTGGAGCCAATGTCTGCCAATGCTCACGAGGAAACGGTGTCAAGCCACTCATGAACATGGTGTTACGAACGTCTGTAATGGTCGATATCACCAGCTTCGCCGCAAGGTTCCGGGCTGATAGTTGATTTGCGGGATATGCGGTCGTCTCACTGTATGCCCTCTCTGGCATCACAAAACGCCGATGAAACAACACGCTAAACAACTCATCTGTCTTACCCTTCACAGCGTCAAAGGCTCCATCATTAAACATGAGCTCTCCAACCCTGAACAGGTCTCTCCGGTAATCCTTGAGGCGGATGCCTGCCTTTTCAGCCCCAAGATACATGGCCATGATGCCCAGATGATTGCCCCAGGCACGCTTTTGAATGCGAAACGATGCTGTCAGTTGATCACAGGTCCAATCCACCCAAAGCCGGAGCAAGGTCGTCAGACGCCGTTCCCTAACATCCTCCAGAAGCTCCTGCCAGCGGGCCTTTGCTAAACCAGCCTGGTTTAAAAATGCATCCCGATGGGCAGCACAGAAGCAACCGCCAATTTCCCCGGGAGATCTCGCAAGACGAAAGTCATCGTCCATAAAAGCCTCATCACACTTAAGCGAGCGCAAGCGCTGTAACGCCTCCACATTTTCATTAGTGGCTGGCTCATGCAAAGAGGTGCCCGAATAGCGCTGGCCATCAGGGCGTTCCCCCAGTTTCCAATGCTCTGGAGGAGCTGTGGGAAATCCATCTTCACTGGCCCCAAGGGAATCCCCAGGATGCCCCAGGGGAACAGTGATTAAACCTGCCGCCATGCCTGCTTCAACCACTCGCTGACGGGCTTTTTCCAGCAAGGATGGCGGAAATGGAGAGTGTCCAAAGAAATAACTGTCCAACCATATTTTATCGACGCCCGATGCCCTCAGCATTTCCACGAACTCTGGCTCCTGGGCAACAATGCGCGGTGAAAGAGACACATGGTACTGCCGACGTGCCCTGGGAGAATCGTACGCCCCTGTCACCCAAGGTAAACCCACCGTTGCAGCCCCCATGATTGCCAGCCATTGGCGGCGCGAATAATTAGGCCATCCACAGTTCATATCAGTTAAAGAAGGTGCCATGTCACATGCAGAGTTCCCATCCACATGGCGCATGTCAAGAGTTCCGTCGCCATCATCGTCCTGAGATCCACCTTGTCTTTACCTTGACGGCGTAATTGATGTTTTATCGTCCTTTGTCAAATCCGTTCAAAGATTTTCCATGCTTTTAAGCACTCCATTAAACCCTTTCACGGCAGCCTGACCAACGCTGGATTGAACTTCAGCGGCACGTTTCCAACGCGTCACGCACTCAACATTTCTGTTCTGAATGTGCTCAAAAAACGAATGCTCATCTATGGTCTGCCCACAGACTGCGAAGACTCGGCATTCTCCAAGGAAGGTTCTTCATCTTCCTTCTCTGGCGCCACCAAGACAACAAACTCACCTTTGATGGAGCGGCTCTGCAGTTGAGCAAGCAGCTCCGAAGGACGGCCACGGAGATATTCCTCGAATTTTTTCGTCAACTCACGTGCCAGGACAACTCTGCGATTGGGCCAGATCTCGGCCATTTCGGTTAAAAGTTTAATGATCCGAAATGGGGATTCGTAGAAAATCAAAGTCCCCCCACTCTTATTGAGGTTTTCAAGAATTTTTCGCCGAGGCCCGGATTTGTGCGGGAGGAATCCGGTAAAATGAAACTCGTCCGTAGGCAACCCGCTGCCTGTCAATGCCGCCACAAGCGCACAGGGCCCGGGAATGCACTCCACGCGATATCCACGCTCAATGGCCGCACACACCACACGCTCACCCGGATCGCTAATGCCAGGACTGCCTGCATCTGTCACCAAAACGACCTTTTGTCCCAGGGCCAGGCGCTCGAGAATTTCCTCACTTCGTTTGGCTTCGTTAAACCGAAAGTAACTGATCATCGGTTTTGCAATGCCAAAGTGCTGGAGCAGAAAACCAGTGTGGCGGGTGTCCTCAGCGGCCACCACGTCGCATTCCTTCAAGATGCGCAGGGCGCGCAATGTAATGTCCTCCAGATTCCCGATCGGGGTGGCAACAAGGTATAACATGGCATTAAGGGGAAACGCTGCTGATACGATCCATCTGCTGGCGCTGGCGGGCAGCTTCATACATAAAAACCGCCCCTGCAGTGCCCACGTTTAGAGAATCAACTTCGAGACTCATGGGAATGGCTGCCGACTCATTACATACTTCCAGTATTTGTGGAGAAAGTCCAACCCCTTCGTTTCCAAGCACAATACAGGTATCGATGGTAAAATCGATTCCCTTCGGTGTTTTGCATTCGGCATGGGGATGGGCAGCCACACACTGGATGCCGCGCCGGCGAAACTCTTTCAACGTTTCCAAAAGGCTGGCAGGCTCGAGCACTGGCATTTTGAAAATAGTCCCCATCGAACTACGCACCGCCCGTCGCAGGTAAGGACTGCTGCATGTTTCCCCGACCACGAATCCATGGATGCCAAATGCTGCACTGCTACGAACGAGCACACCGATGTTAAGGGCTTCATGCACACCCTCCACCGCCACGAGAAGCCGAGGTGGTGTGCTCTGCTGTAAAAACGTTTCCAACGTATGAATCACCGGGATTTTCCCCACCGCCAGCAATCCCTGATACATGGAAAAGCCTGTCAATTGCTCCAGCGCCTTGCGTTCCGCCACATAGACGGTGATATCTTCACTGTGTTTCTCAATCAGCGGACGCAACTCCTCCACCCACCGTGACGGCATTATCACCGATTCAACTGGAAAACTGCTTTCGAGAAGACGTCTTACGACTTTCTCCCCTTCAGCCACAAAGATCCGTTGCTGGCGGTGTTCCGCCTGCAACTTCATGGTCCGATAGGGCCACAACTCTGGTAATTCCAATGTGTCAATATTTCGAACCTGAATCATACCGACTTATCCAATAGATCGACCACACACGTTATGCATGGGATCATGAACCATGACGATCTTTTTCAAATCGCCCCCAGCCATTCCATCGGTCTGGTTCGCCTTTGTGTCTTATTTGATCTTTTTCCAGCGAATACCCCTCTCCAATCCCAAATACACCTCGTTCACCGCCCTAAAATAGTACCCCATTGATCAGGACATCTGTCATCTTTTACATCCCTTCCGGAAAGCCGGATTATTAAATAGTCAATGACTTGTCTATAATAAGGAGGTCGTGTCAGTTGACCGATTTCTCATGTCATAGATCATTACAGGCTAAAATCACCATTGAAGGATATGCGCACGGCAAATTGAACACGTATCTCGTTGTTAACAAGCTTTTTACATATCGTTTCGTCAGACCGTGGATATAAAATCCTCCAGAAAAAGGATGTTTCGTCCAATCCACACGGCGACGGACGAATTTATTCCCATTATATTGTATTCCAACATGTTACAGTTACATCAAGACAACGTGGAAGATAACATTAGGAGGGTTCACCTGAAATACTATGACATGGTGCCATGGCTCCCGGAGGCTCTTGGCATGCCTGTTCGTAATAAATATTCCTGTTCTTATTCCAGACAGGCTTTTATTTGCCTCGAAGTTTTCCTTCACCCGCATCATTGCGTAACCGCCACAGTGCGAATTAACCACAATGAAAAAAGAGGCTTTTTTTATTGACCATTTAAGAACAACCCGGTACATTTGGCCCTGTCTTGGGGTAGTGTGTACTGTTTTAATTGAAAAAGGAACTGAAGGAACATATGAAGAAAACAATCAAAGTTGCGGTGCTCGCAGTTGGCGCAGTTGCTTTGGCACAGTCGGCTTGGGCGGATTTCTCAGGCTACTATGCTGTTGACAGCGGCAATTGGAGCGTAGTTGGTGTTCAGAATTTTGAAAATGGCTACATGACCTATTCGCCACCGGGCACCACGCCATTCATCAACGTCAATTTGGTCTCCAACGCGGCCTATGAAAACGAACTCGTGACAGTTGCCGATTTCGTTATTCGCGCCCAGGGTCCTGGCAGCGTCCGGATGAATTACACTTTCTCAGTGGCTCCATCGGCTGCTAACGGTCATGTCGTTTCCAACAATGACCGGGTGTGGTTCTTGAACGACCTTAACAATAACGGCACCTTTGAGGAAAACGAAATCACGACCCTGACTGGAAATGTCTACAGCGCCTCTGGCTCAGTGTGGCAGAATGTCGCTGCGGGACGTCTTTTCGGTTTCCGTCTCTCGACGGATAATTCAACTGGTAGCAATGAAACGGGTGGTCAGAATACAGTATTCTTGACCAGTTTCACAGCTCCAGTGCCTGAACCCTCCGTTTGGATGATGAACGGTGTTGTGGTCGCCGCGATCGGATCGCTCGGTTTCCTGCAATATCGCCGTCGTCAGGCCTAGTTGACCAGAACAATATACACGACTTAAGACAAACCGCCCGCATTTGCGGGCGGTTTTTATTTTCTCACGAACCACGTGGGGAATCCCCAAAAGATCACAACTGCGCAATCCTTACGATACTGGGAGATTATTTCTGTTGTTTTTCCCGGACTTGAGCCACCCAGTCTTGATGAACCAGATACCACTGAATGGTCTCCCGAATACCACGTTCGAAGGTATAGGACGGCACCCACCCCAATTCGTTCTTTATCTTTGTGGCGTCAATGGCATAGCGACGGTCATGCCCCGGTCTGTCCTTCACAAATGTGATTAATTTGCGAGAAACTCCACGGGAAGAAGGAGCCAACTCGTCAATCGTATCACAGATCAATTCAACCAGGCGCAGGTTGCTCCATTCATTATGTCCGCCGATGTTGTAGGATTCACCATCGGTTCCCCGGGTGAGCACCTGCCACAAAGCCTCAGCATGGTCGCGCACATAAAGCCAGTCTCGCACATTCATTCCATCCCCATACACCGGCACCGGCTGGCCTGCCAGGACCCTCTGGATGACCACAGGGATTAATTTCTCCGGGAACTGATAGGGGCCATAATTATTGGAACAATTGGTAATAACGATCGGCAAAGCATACGTATGATGGTATGCACGCACCAGCATGTCGCTGGATGCCTTGCTGGCGGAATAGGGCGAGTTGGGCGCGTATGGGGTCGTCTCATGAAAGTAGCCACTTGCACCAAGACTGCCGAAAACTTCGTCGGTCGACACATGATGGAACCGCTTGTCCCCCATATTTCCCTGCCACGCAACACGACATGCCTCCAAAAGGTTAAATGTGCCAACAATGTTCGTGGAAATAAAATCGCCGGGTCCCGATATTGAGCGGTCCACATGGGACTCTGCCGCCAGGTGCATCACGTGCGTTATTTGGTGGCGTCTGACAACGTCCAGGACTGAACTCTTATCCCTCAGATCCACCTTCTCGAAGACATATTTGGGATGCTTGGAAACATCTGCAAGATTTTCAAGATGCCCGGCATAGGTCAGGGAATCCAGGTTGACCAGACGGGTGATCTGCGGCTTGTCAATGATATGGTGTATGAGGTTGGAGCCAATGAAACCGGCACCGCCAGTAATCAACAAGTTCATGATATGGTTTTACTTGGAGGATTGCCAATGGGTCAGTGAGTATTCCAACGCCTCAGTCACAGTGCGTATTTTCACGCCCGCATCCAACAGTTTTCCAGAATCGAGCACACAATTGGAACGAGGTGTTCGAGCCGCCTTTGAATAAAATTCCGAATCGTCCGCCCAATATTCGAAGGTCCGCTTTGGTTTGAGGTGTTTTTGAATCAACTCCACCACCTGCCGGGTGGTTATCCAACCGGGATTGGTCACATTATAAATGCCAAACGGCGCTCTTTTTTCCCATAGATCGAGGCAGGCCCTAGCAAAGTCCCCACGATGTGAAATGCTATTCACGTTCTCGTAGACGCGGCTGTAGCGCTGGACCTTGGTGAGATAATTTCGTGGATTGTCAAATTCATCGAATGGGATTCTCAACCGCCAGGTATAGACATGAGGCAGATGACTCATGGCCTCTTCCCCCAGGGCCTTGGTGCCGCTATAGAAGCTGCAGGGCTTGCGCCGAAAGGTAAAATTGGGTTCGTCGGTTTCCACAAAACCACGAATCACTCTGGGGTTAGATTCCCAAAGCGCGCGAACCTCAGATTTCATGAGATCAGGTTCAACATGATCATTCCCATGGATTGCCACCTTCGATCCGGAATAAATGCAGCCAGAGGACACATGACCCAATGGTATCTGTGCGGCCAGACAGGCATGAGCAAGCGCTTGTGGAAAAAGGGTATTCCCCTGAAGGGTATCAGCCCAGGCTTCCTCGCACGCATCCACATTAGGTTTACCCGTATAACCGGCAGCATTAATCACGAAATCCGGCTTGTGCTCGCGTAAAAACGGCAGAATAACCTCAAAGCGGGTGTAATCCACCTTTTGGCGGGAAAGCGCCATATACGGCCACTGGCGAGAATGCAGGGCATCCGCAAAGGCTTGTCCGATGTATCCTGTAGCGCCGAGCAATAAAATCATAATGCCATTATTCTTTCGCAAACCCCATGATGTAAACAAGGTTTAGGCCTTTTTGCAACCTTCCTTAACAAGGCGAAAACGGCGTGATTCAGCCCCGACTCGCTTCCTCCACCACCTCGGAAAGATAGTTGCGATACTCGCACTTGGGCATGCGATCGACCAAAACACTCAATTGCGCCAACGTAATGAATCCCCGGTGAAAAGCCGCTTCCTCGGGGCAGCCGATTTTGATGCCTTGCCGTCTCTCGATGGTTTGCACGTAGGCCGAAGCTTCATGAAGGCTGGTGCTGGTTCCTGCATCCAACCATGCAAAACCACGATTCAGTCGATAGACACGAAGCTGCCCCTGCCGAAGATAAGCCATATTGACATCCGTGATCTCCAACTCTCCCCGAGCGGATGGTTTCAGACTCTTGGCTATCTCGACCACGCGATTATCAAAAAGGTACAATCCCGGCACAGCGTAGTTGCTTTTTGGCTGTCTTGGTTTCTCCTCGATGGATATGGCCCTCCCCTGTCCATCAAACTCGACCACCCCATACCGTTCAGGATCATGGACGTGATATCCGAAAATTGTGGCTCCAACATTGAATTCAGCAAAAGCCCGATGAAATGAATCCCCCCCATAGAATACATTGTCGCCCAGAATCAAGGTCACGGGATCGGTTCCAATAAAGGATTCGGCGATTAAAAACGCCTGGGCAATGCCTGCAGGACGCACCTGTTCACGATATTCAATCGATAACCCCCATGGGGCGCCATCACCCAGCAACTGCTTGAAACGGGGAAGATCCTGTGGGGTGGAGATGAGGCAAAACTCACGAACTCCCCCTTCGATCAGGGTGGTCAGGGGGTAATACACCATGGGCTTGTCATATACGGGCTGCAACTGCTTGCTGGCCACCATGGTCAGCGGAAAAAGACGTGAGCCCGCGCCACCTGCTAGAATGATGCCTTTCATCGCCTGGTACTTTATGGATATCGGCATTTATTGGGAAGTGCTTAAATTCAAAAACTGCAAATCATGAGACTTCCAGATGCCCCTCCTTTCCCCGCTGCATTGGTCATACGCGACTGAAAACTCGAGGACAATCACTTAAGGCTTGGCGGGGGGCGGCATCAACGGTAAACAGCAGCAACGCTGATGTTCGTATACGGCGGGAGCATGTGACTAACGATGAAGAAGATCTGTTTTTATTGCGGTTCATCACGCGGGCTATCACCTGCATACTCGGAGGCAGCGGCACGCTGTGGCACCGCTCTGGCAGAGCAGAATATCGACATTGTGTACGGCGGGGGCAATGTGGGGCTTATGGGGGTACTTGCCGATGCCGCACTGGCCGCAGGTGGCACAGTCATCGGAGTCATCCCTCGTGCCCTAAAGGAGAAGGAACTGGCTCACCGCCATCTGACGAAGTTGATCACCGTCGAAACCATGCATGATCGCAAGCGTACCATGGCAGAAATCGCCGATGCCTTCATTGCCCTGCCCGGTGGTGTGGGCACTTTGGAGGAGGTGTTTGAAGTGTTCACCTGGCTCCAATTGGGTTTCATCAACAAACCAGTCGGGCTTCTGAATGTCCAGGGATTCTACACGCCCCTGATGGTTTTCCTGGAGCAAGTCAGAGCGGAACATTTTCTTCGACCGGAACATCTCGAAATGCTGATTGTGGATGATACCATTGAAGGCTTGCTCAAACGGATGCTGGTCTTCAACCGCCCCGACCTGGGGAAGTGGTGGTAAAGCACGATGGTGTCGCCATGCATCGGGGATTGCACATCGTCAATTTTCGTGTCTTATAGAATCATGCCGTCACCTGTATGGTCCAACGCAATACAGAAATGCGCTGATCCTCAACGCGCCAGCAACTACGTGCAGAAATTGCTCGTCCTTCCGGAGGGCGCCTCCCTGTCAAGCCCAACATCGGAACAGGCCGTTTTGTTGTGTAATCTCTTCAGCGGTTCACCTGCCATGAGTGATCTTTTATTGGCTCATCCAGAGTGGCTTGGCGAACACGTCCTCGAACCAGACTATTTGCGTCATCCCCGTCAGCTCCAGGGCTTGCGTCGCGAATGCCATCAGTTGATGGAACCCCTTCTGAAGGATCGCAACTTTGCATCTGCACTCTCACACCTTCGCCTGTTCAAGCAACGCGAAATGCTGCGCATCGCCATGCGCGATCTTGGCCGTCTCAGTCATGCACGGGAGATCACCGAGGAAATTTCCAAGGTGGCAGACACCTGTTTGGAGTTTGTCTACCAAATCTGCTGGCAGCAACTCTCAGAGCGATTTGGATGTCCATATCACCATGATGGCTATGGTGAGTGGACACCGACATCCTTTGCGGTCATTGGCTTAGGCAAACTGGGAGGACAGGACCTGAATTACAGTTCCGATATTGATGTGGTTTTTGTTTACGACGATGAAGGTTACGTTTTTAAAACGCCACCGAATGCCACCGTCAAGTCAGGCACAGGTTTAACCAATCATCAGTTCTTCAACCGGTTGGCTGAAGCGTTCATCTCTGAAGTCGGGCGCATCACGACAGATGGCTTTCTGTATCGAATCGACCTGCGCTTACGGCCCGAGGGTAACGCCGGCCCCCTGGCCCGCTCGCTGGCAAGCTACGAAAACTACTATGCTCAATGGGGCCAGACATGGGAGCGGATGATGCTGATCAAGGCGCGCCGTGTAGCGGGGGATCAGGAGTTGGCAGCCAACTTCATTGAGTCAGTTCATTCCTTTCGATATCCACGATCCATCAGTGAACGGATCCTGCGTGAAATTGCTCAGACCAAACACCGCATTGAACTTGAAGTGGTCAAGGCGGGCGAAATCGACCGCAATGTAAAACTCGGCCGGGGCGGCATTCGGGAAATTGAGTTTATTATTCAAACCTTGCAATTGCTCCATGCTGGCCGTCTCCCTTTTTTGCAGCAATCCCCCACCCTTGCAGCTCTTGAAAAGATCAAGGAATACCATCTTCTGACCGATGAAGAGGCGGCGGTGCTTCACGCTGCCTACCACTTCCTGCGCGATGTCGAACACCGTCTGCAAATGGAAGCCAACCTTCAAACCCATTCCATTCCATTGGATCCCAAGGCTCAGGCACGCCTCGCAATTCTCATGGGCTTCCCATCGAAGGTGGCGTTTGAACGCAAGCTCAAAGCACATACCCGGGGCGTGCGCAGTATCTATGACAAAATTCTTGGGGGAAAAGCAGCCTCGCCAGTGCCTGTTGGCCTGCCGGATTTTGAAACCGGCCTCCCCGCCTGGATAACCTTATTGGAGCAACGTTCTTTTCGTGATCCTCAAAACGCGGTCAAGGTGCTGCAATCCCTCGTCCATGGTCCTGGATACATCCACGTCTCAAGCAGAACCATCGAGTTGGCGCGTGAGCTCCTCCCCCGTTTTCTTGAAATGTGTCCCCTTAAAAAGGATGCGCCGAATGCCGCCCCGCCACCGTTAACCTCCCCTACGCCCCCCCAGAACACGGGGCATCTACAACCATCGCCACAATCGGCGAAAGTACTGTCCGATCCGGACCGTGTCCTGGCACGTTTGGACAGCTTTGTCACTGCGTATGGAGCGCGTTCAACCCTTCTCGAAACATGGACCACAAATCCTTCCCTTTTCGAACTTTTGCTTCTGTTGTTCGACAGGTCAGAGTTCCTTGCGGAAGCCGCCATCCGGGTGCCCGATTTGGTGGACGACCTTGTGTTGAGTGGACGGCTCAGGCGCTCAAAAACGGCTGCAGAAACTCTCGAGGATCTTCAGCATGGCCTGGAGGAAGAAGACCAGGGCCTTTGGATTCGCCGTTACCATCAAGCCGAATTCATGCGACTGGGACTCCGGGAGATTTTGGGTTTGGCAGATTACGAGCAAAGCTTGTGCGAACTAACCGCCCTGGCAGATGCCTGCCTCCAGTATGCTTTGGAAGTTACCATGCGCAAACACCGTCTCCAGAAACCACCCTTTGCCATCATTGGTCTGGGCAAGCTCGGAGGCAAGGAACTGACCTATGGGTCGGATTTGGATATCGTATTTGTGGCTGATCCCAGGGTGAAGAAACTAGCCCCTTTGGCGGATATGGCCGCAAGCCTCATGGATCTTCTCTCGGGACAAACCGCTCTCGGAATCGTGTTCAAGACCGATGCACGTTTGCGTCCGGATGGCAGCAAAGGCCTTCTTGTTAATACACTTAACACCTACGAAGAATATTATCGCCACCGCGCCATGTTGTGGGAAATACAGACTCTATCCCGCACTCGTTTCGTGGCCGGCGATGATGATATCGGCATGCGATTTGAAGCACTCGCAGCCAAATTGACGAATTTCAAGAAGCCCAGCCTCCCCTTGTCAGCCTATTCAGACCGATGGAAGCTGGAAATCCATAAGATGCGCATGCGGATTGAAAAAGAACGCACCCCTGCCGGCAAACAGGATCTCGCCTTCAAGACAGGGACAGGAGGTTTGATGGACGCCGAATTCATTGCCCAGATGCTATGTCTTCAAGAAGGCTGGCTGGAACCCAATACTTTGAGTGCCCTTGAAAAAGCGCGCCAAATGAAGGTTCTCACACCCGAGCAATCCCACCAGTTGATCGATCATTACCGTGAACTGCTCCGTATGGAATGCATTCTGCGCCGCTGGAGCTATGAAGGTGAATCACTTTTGCCTGACGATCCTGCTCCCCAATATCGCGTGGCAGTCCGCTGTGGATTTCCTGATGCTCCTTCCTTTTTCAAGGCTTTGGCGGAACACCGACGCCATATTCGACAAGTCTACGATGATATCTTTAAGGATGTGATTGCCACAAGCTGAACAGAGGCTGCCGCTTTTCATTGGCCTCCGGCTTTTGCGAACTCAGCTTCCTCCATCGGGACGTTGAACTTCACCTCGGAAATAGTCAGCGTAAACTTGTACTGTTCCGGAGTGGGCATACGCACTACATGCGGAACTTTCACGCCATCAACGACTTTGTAATCTTCAAAATAAATCGCAAGAACCACCTTCCCTTCGCCCATGGCAGTCTCCGAGTCCATGCGCAAGAGCAGGCCGTTCTCAGCATCAAAATATAGAACATCCGGCGTACCTGTTGCTGGCTTCGCCTCCACTTGATACACGGCCCTTCCCGCTACATTGGTTTGCCCAAGCACCGTCATATGTGGATAAAGCTCTTTCCATCTCAATTCGCGATAAAACTCCGCATCCCGGCGCACCCGAGCCAATTCCTCACCTGTTTTCTCCTGGACACTCATACCAGGGGCCTCGGTCCAGGCCGTCTTTCCATCATACACTTCACGTACCTTGCCAAAGCCCTGCATCTCCATGATGGCCAATCGTTTATTAGGAGCCTTTTGGCGCATTTCCCAGGTTATGGGACTGGGAGTCATGGCATTCGAAATGGATCCTTTTAAAACACGAGTCTTGACCTTCTCGATGGCCGCTTTGCCACCCATGCCTTTGATGTTTTTCTCAATGATCTGGTCCACACTGGGCAAATCAACCCCCTGTAGGGATACAGCGCCAAGAAGCGAAACAACCAATGCAAATGAGGCGATGATCCGGCCGATATGGCCTGACAGAATCGAATTCTTCATAGAAATATAACTACTTGCGGCGAGCAGGCGCATTGGTGGGTAATGGCAATGTTTGCGCCTTACCCGGAGAAGCAGGTTGGTATAATCCAGGTCCCAAATTGGATAAAGGATCGCTCTTCTGATGACTGCGCCAAACACGCAAACCATACAAACCCAACACCAATACGAGAGCTATCCCAAACACCGGCAACACCATGCGCCAATTGACCTTGGAAAATTGCAGCATGAGAAAATCAAGCACACCGTGTGCTTCACCGCCAAGACTGGGAGGCTCACGAAACTTTTCGATGGCTGAGAGTTCCTGATCCAAAGTGGCCATAACCTGGGCAACGTCCAACTTGAGAAGTCGGGCGTATGTCCGTACAAAGCCACGAATATACACGGGCGCTGAGAAGGATTTATATTCACCATTCTCCAGTGCCCGCAGGTGGTCGGTTTTGATCTTCGTCATCTCGGCCACCTGGTGGATCGTCAGGCTCATCGCCTCCCTTCCACCGCGTAATTGTTCCGCTACCGAGGTCATTACCAGCATTTATAATGATTGCGCCTTGGAAACGCAATAGCCGAGCAGCCAAGTAATCCCTGAGTTCAATCAACTCGGTAACAGGCCCCGGTTATAATTTATGTATTATATTGATTATAAAGACGTAACACAATCTTTCACCTTTCTCCCCCAACAAGAGCATCGGCATTTTCCCTTTTTAAAGGGTTGTTCCTTCAAGCAACCCCCTTCGTTCTTGTCATATTTCCTATATCGCCTTAAACCTCAAAGGATTTGGGTGAAGCCAGCCTTCAAGGTGCCCGTAACTCCCTGGAGCATCTCGAATAGGACGATCCGCATGGGTTTTAAGCGAACGGACGCTGGACTAAGGCACGATTTTCACCTATTTTGCGCCAATGGCGAAAACGCCTAAAAATTCGGAGGCTGCCTCTGGCAGCGAAGGCCTGAACTTTGAGCAGGCCTTGCAGAAGCTGGAATCCATCGTCGAATCGATGGAAGGGGGAGACCTGTCGCTTGAAAGCATGATGGCAAAGGCTGAAGAAGGCTTTAGACTGGCACAATCCTGCCAGGCCAAACTGACTGAAGCGGAGCTTAAGATCCAACAGCTTGAACAAAAAGCTGCCGGTAGTCTGGTGTCGAAACCCTTTAAGCCTGAAGAATCTGGCACTGAATCTGAGATATGAGCCGTTTTTTGGAAATGGTTGATGACCCCTCGCACGTCAAAAAGTTAACCATACCGCAACTGACGTGTCTTGCGGAGGAAATCCGCAAGGAGTTGATCAACAGCCTCTCAAAACACGGCGGTCACCTTGGCCCCAACCTGGGGGTAGTGGAGTTGACGATTGCATTGCATTACGTCTTTTCGACTCCCCAAGATAAATTTGTCTGGGATGTAAGCCATCAAAGTTACATCCATAAGCTGCTTACAGGCCGTAAATCCCGCTTCAACACCATTCGTACCACTGGTGGACTCAATGGCTTCGCCTTGCGTACCGAGAGCGAACATGACTGCTATGGCTCAGGGCATGCAGGCACCGCCTTGTCCGCTGCCCTGGGCATAGCCGCAGCGCGGGACCGTTTGGGTGGCAAGGAGAACGTGGTGGCCATCTTTGGGGATGCCGCCCTGACCAATGGCATCTCCTACGAGGCTTTAAACAACATTTGCAGCACCACCAAGAAGTTCATTGGCATTCTCAACGACAACGAATGGAGCATCGCCAAGAACGTCGGGGCCATAGCTTCCTATCTCAACAAACTAATCACCCATCCCCGTTACAACCGCTTCCAGAAGGACTTCGAAAAATGGATGCGCCGCATGCCCAAAGGCGAAGTTGCCCTGAAACTGGGGCACAAGGCTGAAGTTGCCTTGAAAGGCGCAGTTGCTGGCGCGACGCTCCAGCAAACCCCGCCCTTGGTGGATCCTGAATCCGATGGACGCGGCGGCTATGGTTCGAGCATCTTCTTTGAGGAGATGGGATTCCGCTACTTGGGCCCCCTCGATGGCCATGATCTGCCTTTGCTGATCAACTCCCTCGAGTTTGCCAAAAAATGCGATCAGCCCATTGTGTTGCATGTCGTAACCCAAAAGGGCAAGGGCTACGAGGCGGCGCTGAAGTACCCCGAGAAATTCCATGGGACGGGTCCCTATGACGTTCAGACCGGTGATCCCATCAAGGCCAAACCCGGTACCCCCCCCAACTATCAGGATGTGTTTGGAGAAGCCATGGTCCGTCTATGCCAGCGGGACAACACCATCGTTGGAATCACGGCGGCCATGCCCAGTGGCACCGGGCTCAAAATTCTGGAACGCGCCATGCCCAATCGTTGCTACGATGTCGGCATCGCGGAGGAACACGCGGTTATTTTTGCGGCTGGCATGGCCACACAGGGCTTCCATCCCGTGTGTGCCATTTATTCCTCCTTCATGCAGCGTTCCTACGATTGCATCATCCATGATGTGGCCCTTCAAAAGCTGCCGGTTATATTCTGCATGGATCGCGCCGGTTTGTCTGCGAACGATGGACCGACACACCATGGTCTTTTCGATATAGCCTTCCTGCGATGCGTGCCTGACATCATCTGCATGTCCCCCAAGGATGAGGACGAATTGGTGGACATGCTGTACACAGCCACCCAGCTTTCCGGGCCGGTCTGCCTGCGATATCCACGGGGAGCGGCTGAGGGGGTGTCCATTAAACCCCAGCCCAAATTATTGGAAGTGGGCAAGGCGGAAGTCATCCAGAGCTTCACAAACCAAGGCAGACGCAAAGTTGCATTCTTCGCCCTGGGCAACATGCAGAAAATCGCGCGGGACGCCGCCGCTCAACTTGCGGCAGAAGGATGGGATACTGCCTTGATCAATGCCCGTTTCAGCAAACCCATTGATACCGGTACGACCGAGTTCTTCGGCCGGGCGGCGGATGTCGTGGTGACCCTGGAGGATCACGTGCTTCCGGGTGGCTATGGCAGCGCGGTTCTGGAACTCTATAATGAGAAACGCATCACCACACCGGTGGTGCGCGTGGGCTGGCCTGACGCCTTCATTGAACACGCCTCAACGGTGGATTATCTTCGGGAGAAATATGGTCTGACCGCCGCGCACACCGCGGCCGAAGTCAAGGCCCAGTTTGCCATTTCATCAGGGCAACACATCGCAGCCATGGCTTCCTAGTCCAGACTTGTTGCGAAACTGACTTCCCGGCTGGAAAAGGAAGCCCAGTGTGCTATAATGCGTTTACGAACCGAGGATTCAGGGTTTTAACATAATATGGCCTATCAACATTCAACGCCTCCTGCAGGAGGTAAAATCACCATCCGGAACGGTGCTTTAAACGTTCCCGATAATCCGATCATTCCTTTTATTCGAGGTGATGGCACAGGTCCAGATATCTGGGCCGCCAGCCAGCGAGTTTTCGATGCCGCTCTTCATAAAGCGTATGGCGGCAAAAAAAAGATTGCCTGGTTCGAGGTGTTCGCAGGTGAAAGCTCCAAGAAAAAGTATGACAACTGGCTGCCAGACGAGACAGTTGAGGCATTCAAGGAGTACCTGGTTGGCATCAAAGGGCCTCTGACCACGCCGGTCGGTGGAGGCATTCGCTCCCTGAACGTTGCCTTGCGTCAGATGCTCGATCTCTATGTCTGTTTGCGGCCCGTCCAGTATTTCGATGGCGTCCCCTCGCCGGTTAAACATCCGGAAAAGGTCAACATGGTGATTTTCCGGGAAAACACCGAGGATATCTATGCTGGCATTGAATATCCTGCGGGCACTCCTGAGGCCCAACAAGTTCTCGATTTCATTCAACAGGTCTTTCCGAAGGATTTTGCCAAAATCCGCTTTGGCACAACCAAGGCCATGGCCGAGTATTTGAAGTTGACCGAACCTGGCAAAACGTTTTCGGAACTGCCGATTCAGGTGGGCATCGGGATCAAGCCTGTATCCTTCCTTGGCACCACACGTCTGGTGAAGGCCGCCATCGACTATGCCATTCACCAAAAGCGTAAAAGCGTCACCCTTGTTCACAAGGGCAATATCATGAAATACACGGAGGGTGCCTTCCGGGACTGGGGATACACCGTCGCCGAAAAGGTTTATGGCAACAAGGTTTACACTTGGGGACAATGGGAACGCGCCCGCAAGGACCGCGGGGAAGAGACCGCCAATAAGGAACAAAAAGCGGCTCTTGCTTCGGGCGCCGTGCTTATCAAGGACACCATCGCTGACATCACCCTTCAACAAGTGCTGACGCGCCCCGAGGATTTTGATGTCATCGCCACCCTCAACCTTAACGGCGATTACCTCTCCGACGCCCTGGCGGCCCAGGTGGGAGGCATTGGTATCGCTCCTGGTGGCAACATTAATTACGCGAGTGGACATGCCATATTTGAGGCCACTCATGGCACCGCTCCCAAGTACGCCAACCTGGACAAGGTCAATCCGGGTAGTGTCGTTCTCAGCGGTGAGATGATGTTCCGTTACCTGGGATGGAACGAAGCCGCCGACCTGATCATCAAGGGCCTGAATGGCGCGATTGCGTCCAAGCGGGTCACGTATGATTTTGCTCGATTGATGGAAGGTGCGTCGGAAATCAAATGCTCGGAGTTTGGGAATAACATCATCGCCCACATGTAAACCCGAACCAATATTAACGCGAAAGGCGGAGCTTGAAGGCTCCGCCTTTTCATTGAAAAAGAAACAGGTATCTCTCTCGGTCGTTGTCAGCTCCAATCAAAGATTAGAACAACCCTCCAGCCGCAACCCCGATGACACTCAAAGGTCCCTGATCCTCCAAACTCTCGGTGGCTTTATCCAATTTTTGAAGGGTCATCTTCACGTTCTTGAGCAACGATTCATCGTTCACCAGTTTCCCGACGGAACCCTGGCCTTTGTTCACCTTCTCCATGATCTCCCGCAGGTTGGTCATGGCGGCCGTTGTTTCCTTATACAGGGCCTCATCCTTGGTCAACTTGCCAAGAGTACCTCGACCGGCGTTGACATCACTGACAATTGTCTTGGCCTGAGCCACAACGCCCCGGACATCACCAGAGGTGTCATTGAAATTGGAAACGGTGTTCAACGCCGTTTTGTAAAGGGCGTCATCATTGATGAGCATGCCCACCGTGCCCTTGCCTTGCGCAATTTGCGAGGAGATCGTCTGCATATTGCCGATGACTGCACCCAACTTGTCTTTATTGTCCTTCAAAAAGTCGGTCACGGGGCCGAGTAAATTGCTGAAATTCTCGCCGCTAAACTGCTTGGTCATGTTTTCAACACCACCAGCCACCTTGTCCAGGCGCGCCATCAGGGCAGATAAATCCGCCTGTTCCACAGTAGCCAATTCAGCCCCGGTTTCCACAACAGGCGCTTTGGGCGTGCCGAAGTCGATGGACACATAATTCTGGCCCATGAGTCCGGAAAACTTGATGGTGGCCTTGCTGTCGGTTTTGATCGTCGCATCCTTGCGATTGATCTTCATGAACACCTCGACGCGGCCATCGGAGAAGGTGATGTTGTCCACCTTGCCCACCTGAACGCCGGCCATCTTCACGGGATCGCCAATTTTCAACTCCATGACGTTGCTGAATCGAGCCCGGATATGCCGGCCAAGGCGAAAATACTCCAGCCCACCCACCATTTCGATGATGATGATCCCGGCCAGCAAGGCGAGGGCAAAAAAGAGGCCCAATCGTGTTTCCAACGTGTTTTTCATACTCACTATCCTTCACTCTCTGGTTGAAAAGAATTACTGCTCACAAACTCCGCCTTCAAAAACTTTTGTATCAAGGGATCAGCGCTTGCCTTCACCTCATCAGGCGTGCCCACCATGAGAATCCGTCCTTGGTGAATCATGGCAATTCGATGGGCAACACCAAAGGCCAAATCCCGATCATGCGTCACCACCACTGCGGTAACCCCTCCCCGCTTGTTTAACTTGATGATTTCCTCCGCAATGGTGACCGAGATCAGGGGATCCAGCTCACTGGTTGGTTCGTCAATAAGGACCAACTGTGGCTCTATCACCAAGGCGCGTGCGATGGCCACGCGTTTCTTCATGCCGCCGGAAAGTTCGGCAGGATATTTCCCTGCCACCCCTTTGAGGCCTACAAGTTCCAATTGCTCGTCAACGATTCGCCTGATTTCGGCTGGTGGCTTTAATCGATGCTCGCTTAAGTACAAACCTACGTTTTCACCGACGGTGAGTGAATTCAACAAGGCACCCGATTGAAAAACCATCGCCAACCGGTATTTGTCCATGAAGCCCTCGGACTCCACAGGCTGGCCATCGATCAAAATCTGCCCCGAGTCTGGCTGTTCGAGGCCTATGAGGTGCTTGAGCAGCACACTCTTGCCGCTGCCGCTGGGCCCCATGATTACAAAAACCTCGCCGGCCTTGATGTCCAGATCGATCCCGTTCAGAACAGCCTGCGCACCGAAGCTTTTACGCAACCCGCGCACTTCAAGACGCACACCGTGATTTTGATTTGCTGGCATGCTCATTTGTCAAAATACATCCACACGCGGGTCAAGAAGTAATCCAGAATCAGGATGAGAACAATGGAATTGACCACTGCCTTGGTTACCGACCGGCCAATCCCCCGGGGACCTCCCACGGTCTTCAAACCTTGGTGGCAGGAAACCACTCCCACGAAAAGAGCGAAAACAAAGCTTTTGAACACGCCGTTGATGACATCCTCCAATTCGACTACCTCACGGAGATTATTGGTGTATCCATGCCATGAGAAGGCGATCTCCTGGTTGTAAGCGCATACCAAACCTCCCCCAACCCACCCAACAAGGACCGAAAAGATGACAAGTGTCGGCAGGGCAATGGCAATGGCCACCAAACGCGGCAGAACCAAGTACTGAACAGGGTTGATGTTCATGGTCTTCAGGGCATCGATTTCCTGATACACCTGCATGGAACCGATCTCCGCCGCCATGGCTGATCCAATCCGTCCTGCAATCAACACAGCCATCATGACAGGCGCCAACTCCTTGCACATGGCAAGTCCCACAATGCCACCCAAAACACTCGACATGCCTCGCTCCACCAGCACGGGGCCAACCTGCAGCGCAAGAATTCCGCCAATAAAGGCGGAAAGGATGACAGCCATCAGCAGGCTCGAATTGCCGATCTCAAAGAGTTGATCACGTATTTTGATGCGCTGCCGCCATGCGAGTGGGAGCGCTCGCAGGGTGCGCCACAACAGGATCAACATTTCGCCTACATTTTCAAACATAGCAGGAACTACCCACGCTTGGGAGCAACGGGCTTGGCCTTGGCCTGTATCGCAGGCAAATAAAACAAGCGCCATCGTCTTCCCTCAGGGGTCGATTGATACTGGAAAAGACCGAATAAAAGCGAGCTTTTAATGGAATCCCTGGTTGTCTCACATCGGTAGGTATTCCACAAAAAGGACTGGCTGGAACGTCCAGTCTTCGCGTTTTTCTCAGAGCGCCATACCGACCACAACGGTGCATAATTCCGAATCACACCCTTATTGGGCAACAGAGGCTCGATCACTGAGAGCATTTGAAACCGCTCGCTGCCATCCTTTTCACGCTGCGCTGTAAATAAGGGCCATAAATCCGTCTTGCGGAAGGCATTGGTTTCTCCGGTTGCTTTAACAGTGATGTCAGAATAGAGAAAGAACAGGATGGTGGTGCGCTCCCGGTCCATCAGGCTTGTCGTAAGCCTCCGGTTTCTCCACAACGGCCACAGTGCATAATCGTTATGCAGACTGTCATTCTGGGCATGGCTGTAAAGCGGTCCCAACCGGTTGATTGTTTTGCCTTCACCTCGCGCAATCACAAACAGCGGCCAAGGAAAGTCCCATTCGCGATACTTGCGCTCCCGATCATCAGTGTAGGTAAACAGAGGCCAAATGGCTGTCGTGGAATCACGCTGCGCAGAGCGTTCGGCACTGTACAACGGCAGAACTGCATTGAAATGCTTCTGATTGGTCGTCCCAATGCCGGTCGTTTGGTTGAGGTATATGGGCCATAGAACAAAATCCTTCTTATGCCCCCCCACGACCTCGGCCTCCTCCACAGAGTTGGTCTTGTATGTGGTTCCCTTTTGCTCATGTCCCACGAGGGGCCATACCTGCCATCCCCGAAGTGCTTGCCCCTTGCGGAGATGAAACAGGGGGTACAGATAATTATCGGTCGCCACATCCTGCTTCTCGCTGCGAACATAGAGAGGAAACATCACGAATTTGATCCGATCTCGCATCAGGCGATGTTTCATTTCGCCATAGAATGGCAACACCGCCGTATAATTGAGATTCGTGTCTGGCGACCTCTGAGTGTAAACAAATGGGAAAAGTGTAAATCTATGGGAAGGAATGTCTTTCTGCGAAGATCCTCCCGCAAAACTGAAAACCTGGAACCATTGAAAACGGTATTCGCTCCCAAATCGGTCATACGTCATGATGGGATAGAGAACATCCCATTCCTCAGAATCGACCGAAGGATCGATGGTGTGGGAGACCAAAGGTGATACACCCCAGAAGTACTGGTCCCCTTTCCACTCAGAACTCAGGAATGGACCGACGGCTTCGCGCCGCATGCCTGTATCGAGCGTCAACGAGTATTCCTGAGCAAAAGGCCCCGCCGCCAACTCACCCGCCACGCCCTGCTCAAGAACGGCGGCAAAAAACAAGGCAACAGGCATGCTCCGCGAAACCCATCGCTGCGTTACGCCTGGCTGGACCTTTGTTTTCCCGCGTTTTACTTTCATTTATGACCTTCCGTATCGCCCCACATGCTCCAGGACAGTATTCCACTTACCACCCCTGCCAACCAAATCCATGAAGCTGTCAGGCACTACATTAGCCAGGAGGGAATATTAAATTCAACCGCTAAGCCGTCAAGCTACTCTATCCTCACACGCATCATCGATTTTTCAATATAATTACACCTATTACGTTATAGTTGTAATTTTTGCCAATATGTTCACGTTATCGTTTTGTAATATTGGGTGTTAATTATAAAGTAAGTTGACGGTTTCACTTTCCTGCATTCTATTAAATTGTGGTTAGCCATATTTGAGGTTTTGGCCTCAGTTCCTCCTGTTCCAGTGGTGATCCTGGCAGATTGCCACTGGACATTTTATTCACCCGGTTTGTGAATACGCCACCCTTTGCGCATCAGTAGGATGATAACGGCAGGAAGCAATGTCAGAGCCGCAATCATGCAAGTCGTCGTTCCAATGGACATAACAAACCCAAGGCTTTGAATGCCTTGATGTTTTGCCAGCATCAGGCTGCCAAACCCTGCGACAGTCGTCAGCGCTGAAACGATCACCGCCTTGCCGGTGCTTTTTGCCAGGATGGCGGGATTCTGTTCTTCAGCAAATCGATTCAAAATGTGAATGCCACTGGTGATTCCGATGCCTATGGCCAGCGGAAGCGTCATGATGTTGGCAGGATTAAACGGCACGTTGCACCACCCCATGCATCCCACCATCCAAAGCATCCCCACGCCCACGGGCAAGAGTGATAGAATGATGCAGATGATGCTTCGGAAATGGATGAAAACGAGGATGATGATGGCGACAAGCGAATACCAAGCCGCCTCCTGATAACTATTCTTCAAAAGTGTCGTATATTCATAGAGTTGCACAGGAGTACCCGTCACATTCGGATCAATAGTTCGCAACTCCTTGACGAACGCCTCCTGTTGTTTGCGTTCCCACACGTCACCTTTGGGATAAACCTGCAGAAGATACTTTCCTGTCCTGCCAATGAAACGGTTGCGAATGGCTGGCGAAAGATCATTCGCCGTAAGGGGCCCACTATCATCCTGAGTGCGCAAGGCTTCAAAGGTGGCATGAATGTCATTGAAAAACGCCTGCTGATAGACCCCCAGCTTTTCAGAAGCCTTTTCCGTCTCATTGCTTTTCATCTTAAGCCGCAATTGTAGAACGGAATCGCGTAACGACTTGAGAGTGGCCGCCAGATCCTTGTCGTCGGTCTTTCCAACTTCATCCATGGCCAGTCCCAAGTAACCCTGAAACGCCCAAAGGGTTTGATCCAGATCATTAATCACCACGGGCTCGGAATCCATTGGCGCAAAGGCTATGGAGGCAATTTCGGCTTTGATTTCCTTGATTGTCCTTAACTTTGCCGTTGGATCGCCCGTCAAATATCCGCTCATCGAACGGACGTTGGACACGGTACTGAGCTTCTTGAACTTTTCTTCAAGGCTATTGGCCTGATCAAGCGTATCCGCCACAACAGCACCAAAGAGCACCGAATTGCTCGCAGAATTCACCAGCTTTGTTTCCAATTGCACTGCGGGCAGGCCCTGACTCTGCATGTTGAGCAGGTTGTAATCGAAGAAGACTTTGCGGGATTGGTAGTACGACGCGGCACAGAGCACCAAGGTAATGCCTATCACCCAGTAGGGCCGCTGCAGCCAGATGCGCTCCAAACGCGCTCGAGCATCTTCGTGCGGGGGATGCACATGATCGATGACATTCTGATGTCCACGCAATAAAAGCACGGGCAAAAACGTCATCATCGGCACCAGGCAAATCAAAAGGCCACCGCCGCTGATGATGCCCATTTCCTGAATACCGCGGAAGTTGGTCACCCCCATGGCCAAAAAGGCGCCAGCCGTCGTAAAACATCCCGTAAAGATTCCCAACCCCGTATAGGTCATGGCCTTTTCAATGGCATTCCTTTTGGTATGGCCGTGGCGCAACTCCTCTTCATATCGGGTAACCAGATGAACCCCGAAGTCGATGGCCAAACCGATGAGCATGGGGAAAAAGGTGATGGTCAGAATGTTCAAATGACCAACCACCAAGGTGGCATACGCCATGGTAAAGCCCAATCCCAGAACGAGACACAAGGTGGCTTTGATGGGTCTTCCTGTTTCATTGTAGCCATAGATAAAAATCACGGCCACAAGGAAAAAGGAAACAATGGTGGCAATGGTGGTGTCCACCTGAGATTGAGCCATTTCATCTATTTCAAGCACTGGCTCGCCCGTAATGCCGGCATTGACACCTGGCACTTCCGACTGGGTCTGATTCACCAATTCGCGAAATCGCTGCACCGCTTTTTCATTCAAATCCTCGGCAACAGCCTGAGCGCTCACCAAGTACATCCGTCCTTGGGCAAAGGTGACGTACATTTCCCGCTCAGCTTCTTCACCACCTCCAAAAAGGGCGCTAATGCCTGGCGAAGGGGGCGTTCCAGGACGCCCGAGACAATCTTCGGCCCCGCGAACAATGCGCTCCAAAGCAGGAATCGCCTTGATGAGCGATTGATTCTCAGCATTGTCCTCGCGACTAGCCGTGCGGAACTGACGATTCACCAACGTGAACAATGAATTCAGGTTGGTTGCGGCGGTAAAGTTTTGGATGAATGGACGGTAATTACGAAGTGTCTTATGCAAGTCAACCAGGGTGGGTTCGTCCAGAAAAAGGAGGGCCTTGCGTCCCATCATTTTCAGGTCGCCTTTGAAGAACACATCGGTGAAGAGGTTGGTCTCTGCTTCCAACCTTGCCCCCAACCGTTCGACAAACTGGCGATTTTTCTCGGTGCTCTCACTTTCAACCACCGCCACCAAGTCGTCCTGCCCTGGGAATTCCTTTTTAAAGCGTAAAAAGTTCTGATGATATTTTTTATCGGGTCCAACAAGGTCATTGCGGCTGGTGTTAAACTCCAGGTGGGTGACCGTGTAGTACACCGAAAACACCATCAGCAGGATCTGGGAATAGAAAAATACGCGCGGATACGCATACACTGCATGGGCCAAACGCCGCAGCATTTTCAAAGCCAGTGATTCCCGCGATCCGCGCATAATCTTGCCACGTCAATTCGAAACGCTCGGGTGCCCTTCCACATCCAATGAAAGAGCATCATGTCTCATTTTGACATGTCTTTTGAGCCCAGGCCTAGTCCTCTTCAAATTCGGCGCTTGTGTAGACTTCCTTGACGTCATCGTTTTCTTCCAGCGCCTCGATCAGTCTGTTTACCGTCGGAGCAGTGGCAGCGGATACAGGCACGGGCATCGTAGGCAGATAGGTGATGTGAGCCACTTCGCACTTGATACCGCTGGCTTCGATTTTCTTATGCACCTCGATGAAACCCGAGGGATCGGTAAGAATCTCGTATCCTTCCGGCTCAGCCTTAAAGTCTTCGGCTCCTGCTTCGAGGGCCAGTTCCATGACCTTGTCCTCTTCGGCTGCCTCACGGGCAATAATGATCTGGCCTTTACGCTGAAAGAGACGTGTCACAGCGCCAGACGTTGCAATGGACCCATTGTTCTTGGTGAGAATGCTACGAATTTCCGATGCCACCCGGTTACGGTTGTCAGTGCTGATTTCAACCAACATCGCCACCCCGGCAGGACCAAACACTTCGTAAGTCAAATCTTCAAAGACCGAGGTTTCCCCACCACCAACACCCTTCTTAATGGCCCGGTCAATGTTGTCCGCCGGCATGTTGGCGCCACGGCACTTGAGCAGCACCATGCGCAGGCGGGGATTCATATCGGGATCCGCCCCACCAATCTTTGCCGCTATGGTGATTTCACGGGATAGTTTCGAGAAAATCCGTCCGCGTTTCGCATCCAACGCACCTTTGAAGTGCTTGACCTTCGCCCATTTACTATGTCCTGACATATAAAATACTTTTGCTTGTCTGCCTATGCAGCATCTTGTTGAGACTCCATAAAACACTGAGTCTCTCTATCACCTCATATGAGGTGATCGGTCTCTCGAGCGCAGGACTGCTGAAAATAACGATGCGCCCAACAGGCCATCCACGAAGCCATTATGGCGAAAAACGATCAAACGATGCCAGCCCCAAATTAAAGGCGCCAAACAGCAATCGTGGTTTTAACACTGCATGGAGCCGACAACATGGCAGAGAACCACCCACCATTTTTCGCATCTCATTACATTCAGGCCACTTATACAACCATGAATACTATTAGCAAGGATGGCGAAAGCCACAGTTCCAGCCTCTTTTGACCAAACAGATGCGATGATGGTTCAATGATTCTTTCGCGCAGACGCCAACGTAACACACGTTTGGCGGGCACATCCGATGATGACACAGAGAACGACTCCAGACAAGTAACCGCAGCCACAATAAACAACCATGTGCAGTTCAGTTTTATGATTGGGCAGTGAGGCTCAAGGTTTCGAATCACGGGATGCCACATCTTTCACCCGATGCCATGATTTATGAGCGATGGCCTCCTCCATATGGTCAAGGTCCACCCCCATGCGTTCAAATTCCGCAGCAGCATTGAGAAAATGGGCTGTAATCCAGAATACTGTCCAACTCTCACTGTAACCACCGCGCAACCGGTAGAGGTCCGACATATCGCCATGCTGGCCAAAATTTGTATGCTGGATTTGCTCACCCTGGCTGCCATACGGATCGATCATCTGGCCGGCAGATCGATACATCACACCAGCAAGACGCTTTAAATCATCGCGTTTGAGATAATCCCCCATGCGCCAAAGTTCCGGCGTGTACACCACACCAAAAACATCGAGATGCTGGTTTTGAGCGGAAACGATGGTCCACCCCCGGGTTTTCAAACCATGATCCCGCAATCGACCGGGAGGCAGGTCTATATCCCACAGCACAGTGTACGTCAGCACCACATCCATGGCATGTGAGGCCCAATCCAGATAGCGCTTCTCCTTGGTCAACTCATACAAGGCAAGAAAGCCCTGAAAGCCCGCCCAGGCCCCCTCCTTGTCTTCACAGTTGGCATCAAGCGTTCCCCCCCAATAGGGTTCCTCCATGCTCATGTGACGTTGGGCATAGTATTCCCCTGCCTTGATGGCGGCACGTTTGAAGTCAGGGTCTCGAAACAAGGCGTACCCCTTGCACAGGGGCGATATGAAAAAGCCCTCAGCCGTGTTCACAGGACGCCAATCCTCCCGTAGAATTCGTTTTGCATGGCAGGTGCATGCTTTTTTGAGAAACTCCTCCCATGGCTTCGAATTTAAGTTCCGCATCTTCCGTGCCGCCATGATGGCTCGAGCGAATCCCTCCATCCCCTGCCCCTGTGACACGGGATCCTGATCGGCCCATTTTTGAGTTTCCGCGGTATATTTTAATTGAAAGCCACGCTCATTGAATGGAGATTGGGCCAATAAATTCAGTGCTCTTGCCCCGTAGCCCTCCATGCGGCCATCCCCGATGCGATGTGCGAGGCCAATCATTGCATAGGCAGCCGCATCAGCCTGGCCGCACCATCCCATCACATAATGGGTGCCTTCAATATAGTCAGGGAACATTTCAAAACCAGGATCCTGATCGCGATTGCGGAACCGGGAGAGAGCAAAACGGTATTTTTCGTGTATGATGTCGTCATAGGCTGGCAGATCATCACAATAATTCAGAGGGTGCAGATTCATTGAAGTACGGAGTGGTTGCCGAAAGCTTCCTCCCCTTACGCTGTCGGGCATGGCTTCGAGGTAAAATGATTTTTCGATCACCATCCCAGGTCGCATGGTGAGCCACGTGTCAGGATAGTCCATCAGGCGACCCTGAAGAGCCTTGGTGACACTGTGCCGGCGATTAGCCGCACAAGGGCCTGAGAGAATGGCCATCTCAGTGTCGGATTTTCCCGATCTGATCCCCAACGACCACCACTGATCACGCTGATTTCCTCCAGGAACGAGGGATGGCAAGGAGTGCAACGCAACGCCCTGGCAGGCATTTCGCTCCGTCCACTCAATGCTTGTCCACGGCGCAGCAAAGCGATGTTCCTCAAACAACGTTTCCTCTCCTGGCTCGCCGCCATGAACAGCAACCGACTCCTTCCCGGTGCGAGCGCCCGAAGGATTGCCGTAACATACGCTGCCCGGGAGCATCGGCCTGGCATTGACGGCTCCAGGGGCAAGCCACCGGACCGACAAGGTACAATGCGACAATTCCCGGGAACCTTTCCACACAAAACGCCGGATGCCATGGATGATATGGCCTTCGGCCCTGTATGCATCGCGCAATTCCATTGCGCCTTGTGGCAGCTCTGCTTTGCCTGTAAGAATGGTCCAATCCCCCTGCTGTTCCATCGAAGAGGGATAGGCATGTATCCAATTCGTTGGCCAGCCATTGGTCCACCCTATGGCCATGGACCATAATCCCTCCTCGGGTGATTGCAGGAAAATGCGACCATTCGCAGTGACCGCAACCCGCGCGGAAGCCCCCACTGTGGCATTGAGCTTGAGCGGCACGGGTTGTTGCGCGACCGTCTGCACACCACAAGCAGCAAGCACGCCCCAGAGGATCATGACCATCACGTTTTGTTTCATGGAAAATATTCTGTGAATTGTGATTACCACAGGAGATACCAGTGTTTTCGCAACTATTTAGCCGGACGTGCAACAAGGAGCCGGGCGGTATGTGGCGGTAATGCCTTAACACGATACTCGTCATTGCACACCCCCAAAGGTTCCCCACTCCAATAATCCATCAAAGTCACTCGTTGATTGACGGTGAAAACACGATCCTCGGGCTGGTCACCCCAGTTAAACAGGTAGATATATTCGCGATCCGGAAGCACGGTCCGTCCAGTCTTCAGCGACTCATCCGCAAAACGTGCGGCACAGCGGGTGGGGGGTAATAGTTTGCGCAACATGCCCAATCGCTCAGGCGTGAGCGTGGGTAGGTTGTCGCCACTCAAGAGCATTCCTCCCGAAGCATGAATTGTTGTCGCGTGAAATAGGACCTCATTGTCAGACAAACCGCCTGTCCTTGAGGCGCCACTGGATGGCAGCAAAACACAATCGGGGTCATTCCACCAGAATCGACCATTCTGCCAGCCTCTCAGCAGATTCTGCCGCCCGATATCCCGGATGGTGTTCCAATCACGTGAAATATCCATTGAACTACGCGAACCGTCCACCAGGCCAAGCGATGGCCAGAGGGGATGGTTGCACCCCAGCACGAAGGCATCGCCTGTCCCCCGCAAGATGGCCTGCATGCCGCGCCGGTATGCTTCAATGCGGGTTGCCCTGGCATCGTAAAAGTGCCCCTGTTTCAAGGCCCCCCAATAGTTGGCATCCAGTTTGAAATACGTGCATCCCCACTCCCGTCGCATGGTGCGGAAGAGGCTTTCGAGGAACTTTTGCGCCTGCGGATGTGTCCCATCCAAGGCATACCATGGCCCCAATCTCCATCCCCCAAAGCCCACTTTGTCCGAACGCAACGGCTGGCCCTGGTCATCCTTGATGAACCAATCCGGATGCTGGCGGAACAGCTTTGATTCCGGACTTGCGACAAAAGGGGCAACCCAGATGGCGGGCTCAAACCCTCGCTTCCGGATCGTTTGCAGCACGGTCTTGATATCTCCACCAAATGATTTCCCTGTATCGAGCCAGTCCCCCATCCAGGGTTGATACCCATCATCAATCTGTATGTATCGCAGACTTGGGGCATTGGTGGCGATCCAATCCAAATTTACATGGATGTCCTGTGCTGTCACATTGGGACCAAAACAATACCAGGAGCACCACCCCATGGGAGGGGCGCTAAACACCTTGCGCCTTGGGTGGTGTTTCTCAATGCGATCGCATAAACCTTTCAGGAGCGCATCTCGGTCAGTCCCGGATGCGAGATAAAACTCCTCCAAATTCCATGTTGCACCTGGCGCCAGTTCCCTGCCCTCCGTGTCCATTGACACAAGAAGGCGTTTTGCATTGAATGAAAAACGTCCATCAAAACGCCGGCAAGAGCTGAATCCCATCAAGACCAGGTCCTGTCCCGCCGGCCGGACGTACATCATGTTGCGAGCCGTCCGCAACCCTTCGGGTTCCTCGAGCTTGTAATGGGTGCGGTCTGGATTGCTTCCCCAATCCTCAGGCTGTGCAAGTGTCCCTCCATTTTGGGCAAGCATCTGGAAGGACTCTCCATAAAAAGGTGTTTCACCAGAAAGACCGTGATCGCAATCGAAGAGATCCACCCGGCTGATGCGCAGGACGCGCTGGCCTGTATTACGCACCCGCGATGTGCATGCATTGCCCTTCCAGACACGCTCGATTTTCACCATCGCTGGATCGGCCCTGGTGCCATCTGTCAGCACAGCGCAGGCAGACGATGTTTTTATGCAATCGACCACTCCCGCGGTTCCATCCATTGTCCCCAACATCAAAATCGGAAGGAACACCAGAATGAATGTAAAATGTCTCATAGTTTGGCTATGAGACATTCTTGCCGCATTCCCCCCCAGTTCGCCACTCTGAAATTTGGTCTTTTACGATGGAGGGGTGTCAGGCGTCTTGATTGCAACTCAAGGCATGGCAGGTGTCACCACCCTGTAAAAGCGTGCTGACCTCTCCCCATTGTTCGTCTGAGTTATGGTGACCTGGGTGGAAACGGGGGAAGCAGGAACATCCTGTAATTTGATCCATGAGTTGGTTGCGTCTGTGCCAAACGCATCGCGATAGACAATCGAGTAGCTCTTCCCGGGTTGAGCCTCAAAATGGAGCGCGATCACATCCGTATGACCCATATCAACCAATAAGCACAGCGTGCTCGATGGATCTCGTGGATTTGTGCCGGCCTGATATTCCTGCAAATTATCCAGGCCATCCCCGTCACTATCCAGACGAGCATCGGTTGGATCCAGACTATTGAGCCCATTATTCGCTTCCCAATCGTCAGGCAGGCCATCCCCGTCACTATCCACTAAAACAGGATTATATACATTGGGTTTTCCTGGTGTGGGCGTATTGGCAAATGACACCAAGTTGGTGCTTCCATCGGGATATCGTCCTTCGGAGATATCCATAAGTTGAGGTCCAAAGGTTACCCGGTCGATGACAACTCCCTGGCTTGTTAGCAGGATAATTTGTTCTCCAGAAGCACTGAGTTTAAAATTCGCGTGATTCGCCCCCTTTTCCGGCGAGCTGTCTGCATTGATTTTTTGCCAGGCCGCAGCCCCCGTCCCAATGAACGACAAGGATGGGATGGGAGATTGGTCGGGCTTATCCATGCTGTCGGTGAGCTTCAACCCACTCAGTTCCACAGGATGGTTCTGCGGATTATATATCTCAAACCAATCGTCACCACTGCCCGGACTGGCCATCCATTCATTGATCTTCAAGACATCAGGAGTGCCAAGAGCCTCAACAGCCTGGTTCGTTTTGGCCAACGTGGGCTGACATAACAACCAGGTGCCATTGGTGCCCGACCGCCCGATGGACAGGTCGGCCACCTGCAATCCAAAGGTTACCGAGTCGATCAGCCTTCCATCGCGTGCCAGGGAATCATACAAACCCACCGAGCCACCCGTTGATTTCAAACCAAAGCCTGTATTTGTTGCTGATGCGACGGAATTTCCATCGCAGTACACCACCAATAGACCGTTCGGTCCAATAACAGAGCTCTCAGGAAACACCCATCGGCGCGGCACAGAAGGGTCATCGCTCAGGCTCATGCCACTTAAATCGACAACGGAATCGGCCTTATTGCGGAGCTCGATCCAGTCGGGTGCCTGGCCATCCAGATTGGTTAGAGATACATTATGGGCCAGCACTTCATTTAATTCCACACTCACCATATTGGTGCTGATGGTCGTATTTGTGGTGGATATGGTCGCATCGAGCGACATTCCGAAAACCACATCGGAACTGCTGGAGTTCACCTGGTGCACCTCCACAGCCATGACATTGTCGCCAGGAACCAGATTCGTGACCGAAATGCTTGTGTACGGCCCTTCCAGTGCCGATTCATGATCGCTGGCCGCGGTGTTATAATTGACGACCACATTGGTATCGATATGCAGCCGCAACACTTCCTTGCCGTTGAGGTAAAACACCGCACCATCATCAATGATGGCCCTCAAGTTCAAGGTGGCACCGGTCAGGTTCGTCGCCACCTGGAAATGAGTGCGGAAATAATAAGTCATTCGCCCCAATGTCAGCGGGGTGTTTTTCGGCCATGGCTTGGAACTGCTTTCGACGTAAAGCAAGGCTGCTCCTGCAGGCCACATGGCATCCCCTGTGTAATCAGGAGAAATCCAATTCGTCTCAGGAATACCTGTTTGATAATAGTTCCATACATTGGTATTCACGATCAGTGGGAAGGTCTGAGTGACGATTGTTGTCGTTGTATCGCTTCCCGGATTGCCCGTTCCCGGCGTTGGTTCTGGATAATACTCGAAAGCCACGCCTCCGTTGGGCGTTCGGCCTTGAGACACATCTGTCGTTTGAGGACCGTATAACACCACATCAACAGGGCTCAGATTTGTGGTGAACAACCCAATGGCACCTGGCATGGCGGATAATGTGAAGTCCAGGTGATTCGCTCCCGACTCAGGTTTGCCATCGGCATAAAACAAGGCAAAGCCCTTGCCCGCCACAAAGCTTAGCGCCGGGATGGTTGGCAATCCCAATTGCCCCACTGATTGGTCGGCAAGCACGAATCCCCCAATGGAAACGGGATCCGATCCGGGATTATACAATTCGACAAAGTCCGCGGGTGCCGCCATGTGAGCATCGGCCAACCACTCGTTGATCCTTAGTAAAGCTGGATCCCCCGAAGGTGCCCGTTGGTTCTCAGCTCCAAACGTTGGCACCGCCAATCCCCAACCTCCATCCGCCAAACGCCCAATCGAGTAATTCGGAATTTGAAGTCCAAAGACAATCGAGTCGATGCAGGCACCATTCTGATCCCACAGGTATAAGGCATCCCCTGAACGATCGACTCCAAAGCCCATATGCAATCCAGCGATATTGGTCGAGTTGTCCCCGTACAGCACCAGATACTGCCCGGCGGAGAGGACCGTCCCAACTGGGATCACATATTGCCACTTATTTGTCGGATTGCTGGAGAGCCCCATCCCCGAAAGATCGACAGGCTGCCCTCCTTCGTTGTAAAGCTCGATGACATCAGGATATCCACCATTGACCGTGACCGCACCCGCATTGAACGCCAGGATCTCGTTGATGCGCACCCGTCCTCCCATCTTGGAATCCACGATCCACGTTCGCGATTGAGTCACTGAGGCTGTGGCGCCCAGTTCTGCATCATTTTGATAACGACCTGCATCATTCCTTCCAATCACCGTCACCGAGTGCGGACCATCGGCCAGGCCAGTGAGTGTAATGGGCGTGGATGTGGGAGTCTCAGCACCATACTCACCATCGTCCAGTTTCCAACGATAGTGGGTAAAGCCCGAGCCCTCGGGAAATCCCGCCACTGCAACACCCAGATTCGTTGCCAGGGGCCCGACCGTGAGGATGGCCGAGCTTGAAGATGTGGTTCCCACTGGCTCACCGGCGACACTCGCACCAAAGGGAATAACACCTCCCATATCGCTTCCATTCGGCCCAGTGCCGTTGGCGCGGGAACCCGCTTGTGGACGAAACCACTGGCGCATGATCTGCGCTTGCGACCAGTTTGTAAAAATGGTTTCGGACATTTGAGGAATGTAGGTCAACTGTGGACTGTTGGTTGAGTTGCCACCACCGGGACCGTCCCATGCAAGAGGCATGAGATTATTGGTAAAGGTCACAACTGAGGTCGTTTGAAGCCTCACCAATTTTTCAGCATCACATATGATATTTCCCTCCAGATACATGCCTGCCCCCTCCTCCGTTCCTTCATCCGCCAGGCACACCACAGCCGCATCCGTGTCCAGTCCTCCCTGTTTGGTTTGACGAATAATCGTGTTGTTGATGAGCGTAAAAAAGTTGCCTTGCTTGGCCATTGCGGCCTGGTCGCAATCGTAGATCAGGTTTCCCACCATGGTGACTTCTGATGTATTACTGCCATCATCCCCCCCACTGACGGCACTCGAGGAATCGGGCGATCCGTTTTTATGGATATGGAGAAATATGTTTCCTTCAATCCAGGCGTCGGTTCCGTCGAGATCAAGATTGTCGTCACCTGTACCCGTAAAAACATTGTTGTAGAATTCGATGATGGGTTCCCCCGGCCGATTGTTGCCGGTAAAGTCGATCGTATCATTGTACCCTGTCACCTTTCCAAAGAAGCACTCGCGGATTATGCCCCGTCCACCAGCCTTTATGCCTCCCGTGCCATGCAATAACTCAAAGCCCGCAGTTGCGGTCGGGAAATAACAATTACTGACCAAAAACGAACTATCGTCCAAGGAAAGGTACTGATGTGTGGTCGTTCCAAACACTGTATGATCCAGATACAACGTGCCACCAGCAACCTCGATGCACTTATCACCATTGCCTTCAATGTAAGCGTAGGCGATGCGTGTTTCTGGCGTTCCCACGGAGCCGTTGATGGTAATCCCCCCCCAACTGGCTCCCGAACCGGGCTGACTGGCAATCCGTATGTATCGATCGGACGTTCCCTCAGCCAGAATGCGCCCGCCGTTGGCCACAGTAAGTGAGACTCCTGATGCCAGGTAAACCGTGGTCCCTGGTTCAATGGTCAGGGTTACACCGCTGGGTATGGCAAGAGTCTGGGTGATCAGATAGGGGCCTTTTTGTGCGCTCCAGTTGGTACTCACGGATAACGTGCCACCACTTACAGAGGTCACAGTCCCAGTATCGCACCAAATATCGATGGCAGAATTATCCACCTCCTTGTGGTTTTCATCGAAGGCCTGGACTACGACGCGATTGATGCCAGGCATCAATGGAATATTCTGCACCGACCAGGAGGCTGTCCACGCCGTCCAGGAGGCTGCAATGCCATTAACCCATATGGATCGCGTCCGCACACCGTCGGCCTTTCCACTCAGTGTCAGGGTTGTATTGGATGTTCTTGGATAGCCATTAACCACTGGAAGATCGGATGTGATCGAGATTCCATCGGGTATTTGCGCCAGAACGCCCGCTCGCCGCAAAACCACGTAGTCCTTCATGTTTTGGATGTATTGATCCGATACCCAGTCATGCAGGACTTGGTCCAAAAGGGGATTGATGGTTTCCGATGCAAACGTCGTTTTGGCTTGTTGCCGCAAGATGGCAAAGTAGCGAGGCACAATGGCTGGATGCTTGAGCAGACGATTCACGGCTGGAATGTCGCATGCCTCAAAAATGGATCGATTATAGTCCGCTCCAGCATCCCCCTGCCCCAGTACCGTGTCCATGTCATGGGGTAAAAGGATGAACCGTGGATCCCGCCCGCCTCGATACATGGAATAATCGTCACCCGTTCCAGTGCCGAAGGTGGTCTCTCGATTACCCACCAGCGCTGTCACCGCAATATAGGTCAACCACTCATCGATATTCACGACCTGATTGATCTGTTCGACCAACTGTTCGTCGGTCGCTTCCTTGAAGACTCGGCACAAGTTGATCAAGTCTGACCAATCATTTTCCGACACATGGTTCTGTTTGCTGTAGGGACCCGCACCGGACGTCGGTCCCGTCGCTGAATAGGCCAACCGATAGGATACATAATTGGTGCCCAGGTAATCGAAATTCGCGGAGTGATTAAGCGAATGCCCATCGAAATTCCACACCCCTTTGTATATATTGCCGCCGGCATCAGTGGGAATATGTTGATCAAGCCATTCATTACCATACGGTTGAAAGGCGTAATAGGATCCGAACTGAAATGAATCCGTGCTTCCCGTCGGCACGGCATGCGCCAGGTTGTCACCATTGATTCTCACCTGCACCGGGGCGCCATAGGGATTGTGAAGACCCGCCAAGGCGTTTATGGCATTCCCGGCAACCTGAGAATGAACCGTCCGTGTGTTTAAAGACAAGGCAGTCATGTTCTTCCACGGCTGGTCGTGTGAAAAAGCGATGTGTAAATTGTGAGGGTGCGCTGCCCGAGTGCCTGCACCTCGATTTCGCACACTCACGCAATATCGCACCTCCTCGCCTGTGCCATCTACAGAAATAAATGTCCCATGCATCGAGGCGTCGCTGTATTGCCCCCCGGAAACGCTATCCATCAAATACGTCCATGCATTCCATTCTGCTTTGCGAATAATAAGGCGATAAACCGGCTGGTTCCCCGTGTAAACGGAATCGTCAACCTGGTAGAGGGCGTTGGCTTCGTGTGCATCCTGGTCATCCGATGCGCCTGGCCATGTGCGGGACACTCCCTCACGTCCACTCACCTGCACATAGAATTCGATGATGGTTTTATTCGGATGAGGTGGAAGGAACGCGCCATAAATCCCATCCGCAAAAGCACCGTCGCCATGTTGGCCATCATCGAACATTTGCACCGTGGAAAAGGCATTTGTGCCATCCTCCCGATAGCACAATGTGACCGTGTTTTCATCTGATGCTGGCACAAGACGGGCGCTGATGACGACAGGATCGGTCGATTTGGGAATGGCTGGTGCATGTTTGACCTCCACGATCAGCGGGGCCGTGTTGGTGTTCCAGAGGGAATTGATTCCCCCCGGAGTGCCCCCGTCATTGACACTATCCCCCCAGTTTTGACCATATTTATTGGGCTTGCTTGGATCGACAAGTTCAAGCGATTTGCCACCAGCGTCAGCCCCCGAGAACCAACGCCAACCACGCCACCAATTGGGAGATCCTGGATAGGGATCCCCTGTGCGACGAGCAGCCCAGTCCCCCTCGTTGGCATAGAATACTTCGTCAATATTCTTGCCTGTTGGATCTTCGAGAACCAACTTCTGTCCATTGTTTCCCAGGGTTCCACTCCATCCTCCCACCACGTTGGCCTGAACAACTCCTGGATATTGTGTTTTGTAGGAATCCTTAAACCTGCTGATGTCACTGTCAGCCGCCACGACCAAATACGCTTGGGGGCCAATAACGGTATTCGTGAAAGCAAACGACACCGCCCCCTTGATCTGCCATCCAGCCAAATTGACAGTGTTGGTTCCTGTATTTTTTAATTCTACAAACTCCTTGAGAGGATCCTCAGCAATATAGCCACTGCTACCTACATCCCCGTACCCAGGATGATACATGATTTCATTGATTATGATCTCGCTGGCGTGAACACCGTTGAAACCTGCAAACAGAACACACAATCCCAGACAACCAATCGTATTCTTCATGCTTAAGCTGCTATTGTTGAGGCATTTTGAGTCAACAGCGGGACAACGTCCTTCAACACTGGACTTATCGAAACACAACCACCCATTAAATGGGCACACTGTCCATTTAATCTACAAATCTTTCCGCAGGAACATATCCGGAGTTGCACACACAATGTGGCATCGCCTGTCCTGTCACATCTCGACCCTTATGGAGGATCGCACAAGTAATAATTTAAGCATCTTCCATGCCTGAAGTCATTTGTGCGAAACGCACTGCTCATTCTCTTCCCCATGCCCAGCAGTCTCGACTTTGCATCGGGTCAGGCCGTGTCGCCGACATGGCATGGTTTGTCCTTCATCTCAGGCCAACCGTCTTGTCATCGGTCGGTATAAACCGGGGTCTAGGGAGTTTCAGAATTTGATGAATGCGTGGGTATTATGCGGTAGAATCGTTGTGATTCGCCCATGGCATCGGGGTCTATATATTCTACCATTCCATTCGAGGGTAAAAGGTCCTCATCAATGACAGTCCATGTCTTTAGATCCGCTGATGTCTCAAGACGATAATGCATCCCCTCTGTGCCTGGTAAACTCAAATGCATCATCTTATCGGGCAATACTTGACCATGAGGTCGCCACCAATCTTTATCAGTAACGATCACAGCCGCCCGGTTTTTGTTTCCAATCCGGTATGTGTCAGGCTCACCGGGAGGTTCACATAACGTTAGCAGAACGGTTTCCACCCCTTCCTCCAAGGCATCATCGAGTGGCTTGATCTTCACCGTCGCGCTCCTTTCGCCTGCCTCAATGATAACACTGGATGGAACGTATTCATAATCAATGCCATTCATCGCTGTGCCAGTGAGTTTGAAATAGACGGTCAAATTGTCTTTCTTATTGCCAGAACGTCTGATGATGAAGGATGCGTTGTTGTTTCCATGGTGTCTCTCCTCCGAGGCATAAGCGTCCTTGGCACTGACAGTGACCATTTGATGTCCTATTTGACTGTCATTCACGATAATGTTTACCGGCGATGAATATCCGGCTGCGCCCTGGTCGTCGTAGGCCTTAACCATCAAGGAATGCGTGCCAACCGGAACGTTAGTCCAAACGAATTGCATCTGTATGGCTTCGCCAGGTTTGGGCGGCACGAAAAAGTAGATCTGCCTTTCGCCCAATTTGACACCATCACCGTAAAACTCTGCCCTGCTCGCATAGCCATCGATATCGCGCGTAACAGCCTGAATGGTGACATTGACAGGCGCAGTGAAGGTAGTGTTATTGGCAGGCGATACAATTTCGACGTTGGGAACTGCGTTGGGCACGTGGATCTTCCGGAATGTAAGCCATACATCGCTGTTTTGGGGATTGATCAAATACATTCGAGACTCCCAACGATTCTGATCCGTCCACGCATGATGCTCAGGCTCCACCATGAGAACCAGATATTGCCCCACACTCACCAACTCAGACTGGTATCCGCCGGGGCCAATGCCCATCGGTATCACAGGAAGTTTGATCTCCCCCAAGTACGATCCCCTGGCATCATATTTAAGAAGCGTCGGATGCACTCCATGACAAACCTCCACACCATACACACAATCGTCCGCCTCATGATAAACAAGGCTATCCAAATCCTTGTTGTTCAGGCTGGACACCAGGCTCCATAGCTTGGAAAGGGTATCGTATGCATAGAGAAAGCCTTCTCCGCCGAGACTGGCCAGGAGCACACGATGGCGCTTGGAATCATACCCCACGCCCATGGGCCAGCTCAATGGAGGCACGCTGGATCCCAACTTCATGGTTTCTGCCATTTCGGTTTGAATATTGACTCTATACACCTCCTGCGAACGCGTCCCATACAGGTATTGGGAATCACTGCCCCCCACCAATCGCATGCCAGGCAGCAGGATATCCCCAGTCTTGGGTCCAGCCAGCGTATACGCGCGTGTAGCAATATTCCCAGCCCCGGGCGAATAACCGTCATAGAATGTCGCTGTAAAGTTAAGATCTGGCAATTGATCCGCAGAAACAGGCTGCGGATACTCTGAACTCAGCCGTGGGTCGTTTTGAATCTCTGCGATGACGAACGGTAATGTCCAGGACGCCTGAACTGCTCCATGAAAACTTGCCACCTTCAGACCAGTCATGGCCTCAAGTCGTGGCAGCCCCTGGTAGAATTCCAGCGAATCCACGGAGTAACCCAGGTAAAGGAATCCGCCCGAAGGATTATCGGCATGGAATGTTTCAACGATTTCAACGTTGCTGGCAACACCTGATACTCGTTGCGGATAGTATCCACACAGAATGACCTTTTGAATCATGGTTTCTCCAGTGGCCATGATCTGCCAGTGTTCCGGTTCGTAGGAACTCAAACAAAGAGTCACCCGTTGACCGGGACGATTCACTACCACATCTACTGTGCCTTCCGGATGATGGGTTCCAGTGGAGCTTTCGCCGCATCCGGAATAGACCCCGACAACATGTAATTCACGCCGGTCAGTGATCACCGGCTCAACAGTGATCTGCACGGGCGCAGAAACCGCCTCCAATCCCTGGTTATCCCATGTCTTTGCCGTCAGGTTATAAACACCAACGGGTGGTGATTTCCATACATATTCGAAATGGATGGGCATTCCGGGTGTGGGTGCTTTTATGAATACAATTTGTTGTTCTCCTATCTTCTCGTTGTTGGCGTACAGCTCAATACGGCTGGCATATCCATCCAGATCCACAGTTGTTGCCTTGATGGTAATATCAGATCCCTGATCAAATATCGTCCCAGCCAAAGGCGACGTGATTTCCACCGTGGGTCGCGTCGGCGCGGTATAATCCTTGATTATGGCCTCTGCCTTGTTGGGTGTCCCCAGACGGTAACACCATAAGGGAGCAGGCCAGATGGCCGGACAGATGGGTGGCTCAATTTGAATCACAACGGTTTCCGTATTTTCATAGAGGCCGTCGTAAATAGGATCGACATCCACCGAAACCGACATGGTTCCAGCAGGTATCTCAATGAGTCCACTCAGTTTATGATAATCAATGCCATTGGAAGCTGTGCCCCCCACTGTGTAACTCACATTCAAGGCCACATTAGTGTAGCCCTTGCGGAAAAAGGTGAATCGGGCCATGTTGGGCACCACATCCAGCCAGGGTGGAGTTTCTGCCGCCTCTGTATCCACGGCTTCCACAGTGACTTCCGGCGGCAGAGGGTTGGTGGCGTCGTGGATGGTTACCACAGCGGGTATGGTACTGCTCACCAGATAATTTGTGTCCGATAATGCCACCATGGTCACTGTTTCATCCGTTTCCTCAAGGTCATCATATTTCGGAATAACATGAACCGTCGTGCTTAGCTGGCCAGCCGGGATGACCACCGGACTGGTGATGGCTGCGTAGTCCAGGCCATTGGAAGCCGTTCCGCCCATTTTCACCCGCACTTCAAGCGGCTGACCAGTGGCAAAGGAACGTTTCACTTCAAAAGCACCTTGATCAGGCATAAGAACGGTGGGCACTGACATGGGATCGTACATCACCAAAGGTTCATACGCATCACCGTCCGCCGCTGAAATGGTCACAACCGGTTTGTTGGTCCAGGGTGGTTCGTAGTCGTTGATGAACACCGTGGACTCATGTCGATCGCCCAGTGTGTAATATTCCGCCAAGGTCGTCCCCGGAGGACACGGGGTCACCGTGATCACGACCATCTCCTGTCCTTCTGTCACTCCTTCCCACCATGGCAGTATATAAATGACCGCATTGCTGGCCATGCGCGGCAGGGTGATGAAGCCAGGCAGTGGCGCGTAATCAACACCATTGGAGGCAGTGCCCGATACTGCGTAATGTATCTCGAGAGGATATCCCAAATCTCCTTGCCGGTTCACTTGCACTCTTCCCGGATATGCCGAGTTAAAATAGATTGGACGTTCCCACGCATTGGACTCGATGGTTTGCAGAGTGATCACAGGCGGTTGGGTTTCGTCGTCAATGATGTAGACCGTTGCAGTGTTGTTTCGAATCAGATAATACGGCAACGGCCCTGTGGATTGGACATGGGGATCAAGGGTGACGATGAGATTTTCGGTTCCTTCCAACAGATTGTCATCAATCGGTTCAACAACGATCTGAGCCTGGTTGGTGCCTGCCGGTATGGTCACGCTCCCAGACAACGCGACAAAATCAACGCCATTTGAGGCCTGCCCGCTCACGGTATATCTCAACATCAGGTCGTTCGTGAATGGAGGATCAACTTGCAAACCGTATGTGCGCTGGATGACAAATGTGGCTTTGTTATGCTCGTTATTGGGCCCGGCATTCTCTTCTGCATAGATTTCATCGGCCTTGATATCAATTAAAAGCACATTGGCATTCTCTGGGGGTAGTACCTGGATCCGGACTGCTTGTGAAACCGAGCTGAGACCACCTTCATCAACGGCCTTCGCTGTGAACAGGTATTCGCCCCAAGCCGGGTTGGTCCATGTGAGATAAAATGGCCCGATGGGATTTAGCACGGGTTCGTTGGTCTTAATGCCCAGGCTTTTACCCGATGCAAAGAACTCAACCGTTTGGACCGTGTCATAGCCATCCACATCATTGGCTTGAGCTATAAGTGTAATGTTGGCCGGATACGCAAACACGCTGTCTTGGGCGGGCGAAGTGAGTTTGACCTCAGGTGGGGTGTTCATCACGAACTGCCCCATCGCCTGAGGACATGACAGCATGGTGCAAAAGAGAGCACTCATGATGAACTTCATGCTACAGTCTTGCAGCAATCGAATCGTGTTCATGTTCTTACCTCCCCATAAAATCATGTGTCCAGCCCTGGGTCCTCCACGACAGGAAAAAGCCAAGCTGGTTTCATCAAACAGAAATATACTCCTTCATCCTGGAGATGCCAACGGCTTCCCACGCCTGCGAATTTGACAGATGTATGGTTAGGGCCTTTTGGGCTGCCTGTTCTGCCTCACAGCAACAGGCAATCGCATGGTCCCAGCGTATGTATTAATCCCCATATTACAGGGGTGTTGAGTTTATTTTGAGAGGAAACTTGACACCACAACCCATTGTAGCGTACTTGTATTTACATACAGCAGGTTGTGCACAATATTTATGCGTTGTCCTAAATGCGGCTTTCAAGAAGATCGTGTTATCGATTCCCGCGCCTCACGGGAAGGGGCAACCATTCGTCGACGCCGCGAATGTCTTTCATGCCAGTTCCGATTCACCACGTACGAAGAGATTGAGCATGAAGGACTTATGGTCATCAAAAGGGATGGCCGTCGTGAGCCTTTTTCGCGCGATAAACTGCTCTCGGGCATCAAGAAGGCGTGTCAAAAACGACCGATCAGCCCCAAGGCAATCGAGGAGTTGGTGGATGTCATCGCATCCGAACTGGACGAGCAATATGATCGTGAGGTTCCAGGTCAGAAAATCGGTGAACGTGTCATGGATGGTCTAAGAGGGTTGGACGAGGTGGCCTATGTCCGCTTTGCCAGTGTGTATCGACGTTTTCAGGAAGCCACTGAGTTTGTCAAAGTGGTCAATAATCTGGAGACCAAGCCATGATCCAACTCAACACCGATTGCATGAATTTTGGCGGCTCTGATGGTGAAATGATCCCCTGCTCCGCTGAAAAAATCAGCATTGAACTGCTGGGGAGTTCCATGGAACACCTGGATCCGGAAATGGTTACGAATGCTGCGCTGGCGGTCATGCACTTTTTCAAACACGATCAAGGCAGGGAATCCGTCAGCATGGGTGAATTCTCAGAGGCCCTTGAAAAAGTTCTTCGAAGCATGGGGCTGGATATCAAGGCGGCCCATGCCAAGCCCAACGACCAGGTTGTGGGACATGCCGATCTTCTCAAGGTTGCAGTCAATGCGGGCAGTGGATTTGAGTTGGCCTTTTTCAAAAGCCTTCAGGAGGAACTCAACGAGCAACTCCGTGAAAACCCGAAGGTTGTGGTGTGCAAGGGGCTTCGTTGCTCCGTAAAATTCCTGCTCGGAGCCAAGCGATGGAATATGGCTTGTCAACAGCTCAACGACCAGATCGTTCACTATGTCAGGCGCTATTGGGAAACCATGGATATCAGCCGCCGCTGTACCCTGGTCATGCGCTGATCCTTCCCTCTTCTTCCTCTTTTATGAGCAAAACACTGTTTGAAAAACTGATCGCACGGGAATTGCCCTGTGATGTTGTTTACGAGGACGACAAGGTTTTTGCCTTTCGGGATATCAAGCCGCAAGCACCCGTGCATGTGTTGGTTATCCCCAAGAAAGCCATCGCTCGCCTAGGCCAGGCACAACCGTCCGACCACGCCCTTCTGGGGCATCTTCTTCTCAAGGCAGCCGAGGTCGCGGCACAGCTTGGCCTTAAGGAATCGGGCTATCGTTTGGTCATTAACAATGGCCGGGATGCCGGAGAAGCCGTACCGCATTTGCATTGCCATATTTTAGGTGGCCGTCCCATGGGCTGGCCTCCGGGTTGATGATCCATTCATTTTGTGCTTTCAGCGGGCCAGGAGACTGAATAGCCTTGTGTCCAAGACCATCTAAAAGAACAAATATGAAACTACATCGTCGCGATTTCTTCAAAGTGTCGGCGCTGACGGGTGCTGCCATGGCTGTGGCCCCGCAACTTTCAGCCGCCATCTCCCTCCCCGATCCAGCCAAACCGGCCCGATTGCGCATCTCCTGCCAGGAGGGTGTTGCCCCTGGCAAGACGCTCACAGAGAAACTCGATTTTCTGGAAAGCCTGGGAATTGAAGGTCTCGAACCCGGCGGTGGCGGCCTGGCCAATCGTGTAGACGAATTTCAGAAAGCCCTCCAGGGCCGCAAGATCAAAATCAGCGCCATTTGCGCTGGTTTCTCTGGTGTCATCATTTCCGAGAAGGAGGAGGAACGCCAAAAGGCCCTCACCACCATGAAGGAGATCCTGACGGCTGCCGGTGCCCTGGGTTCCACAGGATTAATCATCGTCCCTGCCTTTAATGGTCAAACCAAGCTTGGCCACCAGGAATCCCGGGAGTTGTTGGTTAAGCTCCTGCCCGAACTGGGTGACCATGCTCAGAAAGCCGGCACACGCATCTTGCTGGAACCGCTGAATCGTGGTGAATGCCATTTCCTGCGCCAGGTCGAGGACGGCGCCGCCATCTGTCGCGATGTCAACAATCCCGGCATTTGCCTGATGGGCGACTTCTGGCATATGACCTGGGAGGAAACCAGCGATATGGCTGCGTTTATCGCGGCGGAAAAATATCTGCACCATGTTCACATTGCCAGCCGCAAAACCCGCAACATGCCGGGCGATGATGACAATGATAATTACGTGAATGGTTTCAAGGGACTCAAGGTCATAGGCTATCAGGACTTTGTAAGCTTTGAGTGCGGTTCGAAGGGCGAACGTAAAGCCGCCTTGACCAAAGCAGTGAAGCTAATCCGCGATCAGTGGGAACAAGCCTGATTCTGAATCACCTGGCAGAGCGATTGCAATGACGCCTTTGCCGGTTCCTAAAAACACATACCGTTTTCACCAAGGCCGCTGTATTCCAGCGGCCTTCTTTTTTTTCGAAACAATCGACTCTTCCCGGTCGAATCAACAGCACTTCTAGTCGTGCTGTTTGGAGCCCTGCAGTCGTAAAGGTCCACTTACCATGCTAAAGCACGCGGGCCCAAAGCACCTTGAGATAATTGCTTTCCGGACAGGTGGACAAGATCGGATGGTCGGGAGCGGCTCCCGTGCGGTTGAATATCTGCAGGCGGCGCTTGCGCCGGTGAGCAGCCTTGATCAGGATCTGCTCGAAGTCACCAGCAGACAGCAAACCAGAGCAGGAACAGGTCGCCAACAGCCCGCCGGGCTTGACCAAGTCAATCGCCAACTCGTTCAAATCCTGATATTTGTGCCATCCGTCAGCCACTTCTTCGCGCGATAGGATGAGCTTGGGTGGATCCAGCACCACGGCATCCCATCGCTCCGTATTACGCTGCATCTGGCGGGCATAGGAAAAGGCATCCACGTGGATGTAATCAATGCGCGCCTGATTCAGGTTGGCATTCCGTTTGGCCTGAGCGATGGCTTTCTCATCCAAATCCACTCCTGTCACCTCGCTCGCGCCACCGAATACTATCGCCATGATGCCAAAACCACCCGTATAGCAGCATAAATCCAACACCCTGAGTCCCTTGACAAGCGAAGCAAAATAACGCCGATTCTCGCGTTGATCACAGAAGAAACCGGTTTTATGGCCGGATTCAAAATCGACCTCAAACCGAACACCATTTTCACGGATTTTCACCGTTCGCACATTGTCTGAGAGGCGATGAAATTCCGGAATGCCTTCCATCTTCGCCACACGGTCCTCAATCTCCACCACCACCCGTTTAGTTCCCAGCCGTTGATGTAAATACGGAAGCCATTGCGGCAAGCGTTGAAACACACCCAGGCTGTGCACCTCAACCGACAGGGTATCATCGTAACAATCTACTACCAAACCACTTAAACCATCACCATCCGAATGAATCACACGAAAGGCATCGGTCGATTGGCGCAATTGAAGTGTCTCGAGCCGAAAGCCCACTGCACGATCAATCAATTGGGTCAGGTATTCCTCGCTGGTCGGTTCGTCGCCATGATAATAAACGCGCAAGGGCACGCGAGCCTTGGCATTGTAAAAACCTTGTCCAAAGTATTTGCCCTCACGATCATACACATGCACCCACTGACCGGCCCCTGCTTCCGGAGACACGGTCTTGATCATCGCAGGGAATATGCATGGATGATAGCTGTAATACTTGAGTTGCACCCAAGGTTGCAGCCACGCTTCACTACCGACCGGAGGTTCTTTTCGTGCCATCTTGGCGGCAAAAGACACCTCATTTCTTTTGTCAGACCTATAAATCACACTGTTGCGCTACACTACTTGCCCCCACCTTGGCAATCCTGTTTTGTAAATGTGGTGATTGATCTTCAAAAAAGCAAAAATCACCCCCATATAATGCTGCTTGGCGAAATTTGTTGGAGCCTTTATAAAACTCGTAGCATGAGGACATTCGTGATGTCGTTTGTGGGACGCATGGCCATTGGCGTCGTTTTGTACGCACTCAACGTTACAACGCTCAGGGTATATTCTGCGGATGTAACCACCACCCAGGCAGGCCCTTCTGGAAATGAACTGGAGGAAACAGTAGGCCGGCACGGCGTGTATCGAACCGTAACCCCTGTCAATCAGATCATCACTCCAGCAGGCATCCAGGTTGATTTGCCCGGTTTAAGACCGCAGGCACTCGCACTGTCGCCCAATGGACGGATGCTGGCCACATCGGGTAAAACCAGCCAATTGGTCATTGTGGACCCGCAATCCGGTGCCATCAAACAACGCGTCGTACTTCCTTCCGATAGTCTCAACGAACCCCATCCCGCTTCAGCTTCAGCAAACATCCTCAAACCAGACAAGGATGGGCAACTGAGCTTTACAGGCTTGATCTTTTCAAAGGATGGGCGACGCCTTTATCTCTCCAATGTCAATGGCAGCATCAAAGTCTTCCAGGTCGATTCCAACGATGTTGTCACCCCAGCCTTTTCAATCCCCATTCCCAACGCCAACGCCCCACGCCGAAAGGAGGAGATTCCGGCTGGGTTGGCTCTGTCAGCAGATGGAAAGAGACTCTATGTGGCCTTAAACCTCTCCAATCGGCTCGGCGAGTTTGACGCGGAAACAGGCAAACTTTTACGCATGTTCGACGTGGGGGTGGCGCCATTTGATGTCGCCCAGGCCCAGGGTAAGATTTATGTGAGTAATTGGGGGGGGCGCAGACCCAAGGCGGGAGATCTGACTGGTCCTGCCGGACGTGGTACTGAAGTGCGAGTGGATCCAGTCAAGTTCATCGCCAACGAAGGATCGGTGAGTGTGATCGATTTGAGCTCGGGCAAGGTCCTCAAGGAGGTCATTACGGGGCTTCACTCGTCAGCCCTGGCCGTGAGTCCCAACCAGAAATATGTCGTGGTCGCCAACGCAGCGAGTGACAACTTAAGCGTCATTGATACCACCACGGACACAGTCATTGAAACCATCTGGACCAAGAAGAACCCTGCAGACTTGTTTGGTGCAAGCCCCAACGCTCTTGCCTTCGATTCCAAGGGCCGGACACTCTATGTCGCCAACGGCACTCAAAATGCAGTTGCTGTCGTTCAATTCAAGCCAGGGAAATCTGTCCTCAAGGGACTCATCCCCTGCGGATGGTTTCCCGGAGCCTTGGCGTATGACAGTGGACGAAGCATGATCCATGTTGCCAATATCAAGGGGCATTCTGCAGGCCGGGAACGCAAATCAAAAGGACCAGAATTCAACTCGCACCAATATAACGGCTCTCTCTCTCTGATTTCACTTCCCAAGTCCAAACAGTTGGAAGCCTATTCCGCCAAGGTCTGGCAAAATTACCGTCGAGAACGGCTGTCTCAAGCCCTCCTGCCACCCCGTCCTGGACAAGCCGCCCGTCCCGTTCCCGAACGCATTGGAGAACCAAGTGTCTTCAAGCACTGTGTTTACATCATCAAGGAAAACCGCACCTACGACCAGGTCCTGGGCGACGTTGCCCAAGGCAATGGGGATCCTGATCTCTGTGTTTTTGGAGAAAAAATCAGTCCCAACCAGCACAAGATGGTTCGAGACTTTGTGCTTCTGGATAACACCTACTGCTGCAGCATCTTGAGCGCAGATGGCCACCAATGGTCCACAACAGCCTTTGGCACGGACTATCTGGAACGCTCCTTTGCCGGCTGGCCCCGCAGCTATCCCGATGGAATGGGAATCGATGAGAATGATGCCCTGGTATATTCCCCTACCGGATTTATCTGGGACAATGTCCTGGCGCATGGCAAAACCTTGCGCGATTACGGCGAATTCGCGATGCCAGCAGTCCGATGGGCTGATCCCAAACAAAAAGGGTCACCCTCGTTCCTGGATTGTTATCGCGAGTTTATGAAGCCGGAGGGCAAAGTCATCTTTGCCAGCGAACCTTCCGTTGAATCCCTCCGTCCTTATATGCCTACCAATACAGTCGGGTGGGACATGAGTGTGCCAGATGCCTTTCGCGCCCAGTTCTTCACCAACGAACTCCAGGAATATGAGAAAAAAGGCGAATTCCCCAACCTGGTCATCATCTGTCTTCCCAACAACCACACCAGTGGCACCTCCGCCGGATGCCCTACACCCGCCGCGTATGTCGCCGACAATGATCTTGCTTTCGGGAAAATCGTTGAGGCCATCAGTCATAGTCGATTCTGGAAGGAAACGGTGATTTTTGCCATCGAAGATGATCCACAGGCAGGTTGGGACCACGTGAGCGGATATCGCACCACGGCATTTTGCATCAGCCCCTACACGAAGCGAGGCGCTGTCGTTCACACGCAATACAACACCACGAGCCTATTGCGCACCATGGAGCAAATTCTGGGCTTGCCACCGATGAATCAATTTGATGCCACCGCCCAGCCCATGTTTGATTGCTTTACTGACACACCGGATTACACCCCGTACACAGCGTTGCCCAATAACATTCCGATCGATCAGATGAATCCTGACCCCAAAAAGATATCGGATCCCTTGTTGCGGCGTCATGCCTATGCATCAGCCCGGTTGCCACTCAAAAAGGTGGATCAATGTCCGGAAGCGCTGTTTAACCGCATCCTTTGGCACGCCATGAAGGGATCAACAAAACCGTTCCCCACCTGGGCCACCACCGCCAACGCCAGGGATGAGGATGACGATTAAGATGGATGCTGAGGGATGACAGCAGATTCCCTCAGCCGCAATTCAAACCCCATCACGTTAATTTCCATGGATTGCGCATGGGCCGCACCTGGCGCATGGCATTGGCCTCGGCGTCGTTAATGAAAACCTCCATAGCGGGATCCCATTTTAATTTGCGGCCCAGCCTGATGGCAATGTTGCCCAGATGACAGACGGTGGCCACGCGATGTCCAATTTCGACAGGGAAATAGGGATCCTTGCGGGATCTGACACAATCCAAAAAATCACGATGTTCACCCGCGGGATTGGTATAAAGATGAACTTCATCCGGGCCAATCCTGGAACCGAGTATCTTTTCGGAACTGGCTTCCAGTTTGCCCAACCAACCCCGATTCCCCACCCACCCCTCTGAACCGATGAATTTAATGCTGGGATCGCCAGGCTTGCAGGTCATAACCACTCCATTCGCATACCGGTAGGTTAAATCGTAATCCTTAACCGTATTATAGAGTCCACCTTCCCAATGAGTGCCCGTCCCCTCCACCTCCACAGGTCCACTGTGCTCGGTATCATTAGCCCATTGGGCCGTGTCGAATAAATGGGTACCCCAGTCGCAAATGATCCCGCCCGAGTAATCCCAGATCCATCGGAAGTTGAAATGCACGCGATCCTTGGTATAGGGCGCAAAGGGAGCCGGCCCCAGCCACATGTCATAATCCAGGTCCTGTGGCACCGGCTGAGGCGTGGGATCCCCCGCCGTTGTTGGCTGTTTGGGAAGAATGACTTCGATTTTCTGCAATTTGCCAATCCGTCCATTACGCACCAATTCCGCCATGCGGTGGTAGACAGGCACAGACCGATCCTCGGTGCTGGTCTGAAACACTTTGTTGTGCTTGCGGACCGTTTCAATCAGTATCCTGCCCTCGTCGATGGTGAGGGTTGGTTTCTCACACTGCACATCCTTGCCTGCCCGCAATGCCATGACACTGATCAAGGTATGCCAGTGGTCAGGAGTTGATATCATCACCGCATCAATATCCTTGCGAGCCAGGACCTCCCGGAAATCCTTCGTGACGGCACAGTCTTTATTCATGTACTGCTCATCCACGATGGTCTTGGCTCGACGCATTCGTTCTCCATCGACATCACATACGACAAGCACCCGGGCATCGGAGAACTGCAAATACCGGCGCAGGTTCCAACCCGTTCCATGGTCTCCGACTCCGATAAAACCCACGGTGATGGTGTTGCTGGGGGCCTCCTTGCCCAATAAGCGCGCAGGAAGGATCATGGGCGCTGCAGTCATTGCAGCACTCGTTCGAATGAAATGGCGACGGGATATGTTTTTCATGACGAATAGCGGGTTATTAGGGGAAACCCCTACAGGACATTTTGCGATTTGTCACATGCTTTTTCTGTCGCATCCACTTGGGATAATGTGAATGGATCGTTTCATTGTGGCCATGGTTTCGAGGCTGGTGTTCAACATCAAGCTCCATGGCCTTCTTTGCATCTGGATTAGTTGAAGCCTTCTACAGGATCGTCAACGTGTTTGCCGGATATGGACAAAAAAGGCGGCCAAAATCTGGCCGCCATGAGCGTAAGAACTAAAATCACTACAACGTTACTTTAATGCCGGATCGGGAATGAAAATGCGTTTCCCCACGTATAAGTTGTTGGCCTTGAGCCCAGTATTTGCCTTAAGCACCATGTCCACCGTCACCTTGACTCCCTGCTTTCGATATTCGGCAACAATGGCTGACAAACTGTCACCCTTTTGCACAACATATTCGTAGCCTTTCATTTCCACGGAAGGAGTCGACGAAGCACTTGAAGAGGCAGGCTCGCGTGTTTCCTTGGTTGGCTTGGCCTCGCGCTGTTTTGTCGGTGGAGGCATTTCTGCCAGCTTTTCCAGTTTTTCCAACATCTGGCGTCGCTCGGCGTCCCGCTTCTGATCAAGTTCCTGCACCTTGTCAGCAAGGCGCCGGACATCCTCGGGAGTGGCATAATTCGGCGCAGGCTTGCTTTTAACGCGCTCGATTTCCTCCTTCAACCGGCCTATTTCATCGCCTAATTTGTTGAGCTTGTTGATGATGGCCACTTGATCAGCCTGCAGTTGCTCAATGACAGAGTTCAGGCGCCGATAACGCTCCTCCTCGGCCTGTCGGCGCGCTTCCGCCGCCGCAGCATCTGCATCCTGCGCCAAAACCTTCGGCATGGGCACCCACGCCAACGCCGCGATAAGGAAAATCCACACGAATCGTCGCATGCTGAGAACATAGGAATGCCTCCTTGCCAGCACAAGTCATTTCTGGCTCATCCTCCCCCTCCAAGTGTAACTCATGCTTTATTCCCAGGCGTATACAGGGTACACTCCTGGCGTGACGGTCCTGGAAACCATTCAACGCGGCACGGAATACCTTGAGAAAAAAGGGATTGAAGCGCCACGTCTTCAAAGCGAATTGTTGCTGGCTCATGTGCTTGGCATGCCACGCCTGCGTCTGTACTTGGAATTCGACCGTGTCGTCACAGAGGATCAAACAAATCAAGCCCGCAGTGCCATCCTGCGGCGGTCAAAACACGAACCCCTCCAACACATCGTGGGGTCGGTCTCCTTTTGCGGCTTGGAATTGAAAGTCACCTCATCGGTCCTCATTCCCCGTCCAGAGACCGAACAATTGGCCGAAATGGCCTGGAACCATCTTCAAAAGTGTGGCCCACAATTGGGGCATCCTCCGCTTATCCTGGATGTGGGCACGGGCAGTGGATGTCTTGCCATCGCCATCGCCCATAAGGTGGAGGGAGCCTCTGTGCATGCTGTGGATCGTTCATCGGCCGCCCTGGCAATTGCCCGGGAAAACGCGATGCGGCACCACCTTGATGGCCGGATTCATTTCTTCGAGGGTGACGTCTTAAGCCCAGTGCCTCCTGAGGAACGCTATGATCTGATCGTAACCAATCCCCCTTACATTCCCCACGAGGAAATTGCCCACCTCCAACCTGAAGTGCGCGACTATGACCCCGCCATGGCCCTGGATGGAGGACAGGATGGTTTGGATTTCTACCGTCTATTGGCATCGGTTGCCCATCCATATCTTGGGCCTCATGGTTTGCTCATGGCCGAACATGGTGATGGGCAATCCAAAGCCATAGGAGGCATTTTTGAAGAGGCCAAGTGGCACGTGGTGGCTCGCGAACAAGATCTTTCGCATCGAGACCGCTTTATTGTCCTTTCGCCGAATGCAATCTGATGCATCGCCTTGGACCAAAAAGGCCGCTTTTCCTTTGCCTATTCCACTGCAACGGATTAGGCTGTTTCTGAGGATTCACGAAGGAAATCCTTCATGAACAAAGAATGACATCATGCGCCATGTTCTAACAGCGCTGTTGATACTTGTTGCCATCATCGCAGGCAGAGAATTCTACCTGTATTGCGACTCCTTTGTCTCAAACAAGTTGCCTCCTGGTCCCTCGTCTCAAGCCTCTCAAGCAACGGATCCATCGTCTGTCCTGCCTGGCATGCCTCCAACCCTTGAAAGCTCCCTGGCCGCTGCCAAAAACCAGGGAAATAAGACCTTCAAACGCTGGATTGAATATTACGGCCCCAACCTGTCCGATCCTCGGAAAGCATCCATTCAGTTGGATTATGTCATTGCAATCGGTGGCGAGGACATGGCCGAGGCACGGCGGGTATTCGCGGAAGTCAAAGCCAGAACGCCCACCAATTCACCAGTCTATCCCCGCATCAAAAAGCTGGAAAAAGCCTACGAATAAGGTGTCTTAACCATTCACGTTCCTTTTGGGGCAAAAAACGTAAAAAACCTTCTGCCAACGTGATTTTCGACTGGCAAAACGCAGTGTCACACGCTATATATGTATTAGTTCCCTAAATGGTGACAGCAACCAGTCGCTGAAGTGAATGAACCAGAGACATGTCGGTCAGGCGAATCACGAGGCAGCTAAAAACGAGCGGTCAAATCGAATTGTAAAATATTGAGGTGCATATGGATATAACCTTCAACTGCCCGAGTTGCAAACAGGAATTAGTGGTGGATGACAGCGGTATCGGCAGCCAGGTCGAATGCCCTGGATGCGGCAACACCGTCGTAATCCCCGATGTCAGACACGCGCCGCATATCATTAACGCCATGGCATCCTCCGCAGCGGCCAAAGAGGAAAAGCACTTCACTGTACCCACACATGACGCGCCAAGCGAAGTCCTGATCAAAAAGCCCAGCGTGCCATTGGAAGTTGCCGCCAAGATCACCGATAAGAGGCTGCGCATCAAAACCATCCGACGCACGGATTGCGTCGAAGTTGGCCGTGACTGCTTTGACGACAAGGTCACGGATTTTTTGAGCAAGGTCGGCGAGGAAAACATCGTGAATATCAGCACGATTGCCTACACCCACCTCGATTTGGGAACGCGGCAACTCATGACAGATTTTGGTGTGCTCATCACCTACAAGGGCTGAGCAAACACCGGTCTGTGCCATAGAGATGATAGGACGGCAGATCTCTGGGTTGCGATGGAAAACCAGGCCCGCTCTTGACACCTTGGGTGTCCTCAGTAGCGTTGTGTGCATACATGCACGAACTGGGCATAGTACAGGGAACCTTGGATGCGGCTATAAAATCAGCCCGTGATTCCGGTGCTAGCGAGATCCATCGCATCACCATGCGCGTGGGACAATTATCCGGAGTGGTACCTGATGCCCTGACTTTCGGTTTTGAAGCACTCCGCCAAGGCACCATGGCGGAAAAGGCCCAACTGGAAATTGAGTCGATTCCAGCGGTTTACTGGTGTCATACCTGCCAGGCAGAATTCGCCACTGAGGATTTGTTTAGCGAATGCCCTGCATGTCATCAATTCAGCTCTGAGGTGCGGCGTGGCCGCGAATTGGAGTTGGTATCCATGGAGATATCATAAGCATATGTGTCAGGAATGCGGTTGCGGCCTCCCACGCGAAGTTAATATCAATGGTGTCCCTGCAAGCCAGGTTGGAGGACATGCTCACTCACACGAGCATACCCACAACCACGAGCACGGCCATCCTCACCCCGAACCCCACTCTCACCCCCATGAGCATAGTCACACACACGATCATGATGCTCATGGACATAGCCACGATGAGTTGCACGCCTTGGGAATCCCTCATGAACATCCCCATCAGGGAGAAGAACACCGCGAGGTTGCCTTGAACATGCCGGTCCTGGCGCAAAACGACCGTCTCGCTGAGCGCAATCGGGGATTTTTCCAGGCCAAAAAACTTCTGGTGCTCAACGTGGTTTCTTCACCCGGCTCGGGTAAAACCACCTTCATCCAAAAGACCATCACGTTGTTGGCTGAACGCCTTCGCACCGGCGTCATTGTAGGCGATCTGGAAACCGCCAATGACGCAGAGCGCCTCCGGAGCACAGGAGCCCCTGCTGTCCAAATCACCACCGGTACGGTGTGTCACCTTGATGCCGCCATGGTATCCAAGGCCATGACCCAACTGAACTTGGACGCTCTGGACCTGCTTGTCATAGAAAATGTGGGCAATCTCGTATGCCCGGCCAGTTATGATCTGGGCGAACACCTGCGTGTCGTTCTTCTTTCTGTTACCGAAGGAGAGGATAAACCCCTCAAGTATCCCCCTATCTTCAGTGCAGCAGATGTTGTGATCATCAGTAAAAGTGATCTGGCTGCAGCCACCGAGTTCAAACGGGCTGAGGCCCTGTCCAACATTCAGAGACTGGCCCCCCACGCCAGGATCTTTGAAGTCTCGTCACGCACCGGACAAGGCATGAACGAGTGGTGCTCATTCCTGGAACAACAAAGGCAACGTATAACGAACGGGGCAGCATCCGGGCATGATCACACGGAAGGTTGATGATCATTGCCACTTGTCATTTGCGTTCCTTCCCGGGCTGGATTTCAAAAGCAGTCAGGCTCTCCATACATGTTGCAGGACACCATAGCAGCCATATCAACCCCTTTGGGCGAAGGCGGCCTCGCCGTCATTCGATTATCAGGTCCGCAGGCTGTATCTGTTGCGGATCAGTGCTTTAAAGGCAAAGTCCCACTGGCAAGTGTTGCGTCGCATACCCTTCACTACGGGCACATTGTTCATCACGGACAACCCATCGATGAAGTCATGGCCGCCGTCATGCGCGCCCCGCGCACGTTTACCCGGGAAGATGTTGTGGAAGTCTCCTGCCATGGCGGCATCCTGACCACAAAACAGGTTCTTGATGTTCTGCTTGCCGCCGGAGCTCGATTGGCACTGCCAGGGGAATTCACCAAACGCGCCTTTCTAAATGGCCGGATCGATCTGACCCAGGCTGAAGCCGTGATCGACCTCATCCATGCACGCACGGCCCTATCCGTTGCGGCCGCTCAAGACCAGCTTGCAGGCAAGTTGTCGGCTAAAATCGGACTCCTGCGAGACGACCTCATGCACGCGCTGGCCCATATCGAAGCCCATATCGATTTTCCTGAAGAAGACATTGCACCGGACACGCGGATGACTTTGATACAAAAGCTCAGTCAATCCATCCAATTTATCACCAAGCTCTTATGCACAGCGCATGAGGGACAAATCCTCAGACGGGGCATCCGGGTGGCCATCATCGGTCGTCCCAACACAGGCAAGTCGAGCTTGCTCAATGAATTATTGGGACGCGACCGCGCCATCGTCTCGCCCATTCCCGGTACAACACGGGATACCATTGAGGAGACCGCGGATATTCGCGGATTGCCCTTTAATTTCATCGATACAGCAGGACTCCGTCATTCATCGGATCCGATTGAACGCGAAGGAATTAGGAGAAGTCATGAAAGCATCGACAAGGCGGAAGTCATCATACTCCTCCTGGATGGATCAGAGCCCATGACCGCCGAGGACGCAGAACAAATCAAGCGTTATACTGATCGTCCATGCCTGGTTGTGGTCAACAAAGCAGATTTGCCCGTTCGATTGGAATTGCCCGCTGATGTTGCAAATTCTTGTATAAGAATCTCTTGCACAACAGGCATAGGGATTGAAAGTCTAAAAGACCAACTCAAGGCCATGGTTTGGAGCGGCGACGTGGATGCTGATATGGCTCAAGTCATGATCAACTCACGCCACCAGAATGCCCTCCTCAGAGCCCAAAAGGCAGTGGAATCAACGATAAGCGGATTAAGGGACAATATGTCCCTCGAGTTGACTGCCATGGATTTACGCATTGCGGTGAACGCCGTCGGGGAAATCGTGGGGAAAACAGCGACCGATGACCTTTTGGAAAGCATCTTTAGTCAATTCTGCATTGGCAAGTAATCTGCTCATAGCGAGTATGATACGTGTACAAGGTCCACCCTAAAACTGACCTTGTTAAGAAGGGATTTAAGAATCATGTTTTGACAAGCGTATGGCTTTGTCGCAAGTTCGCTGGCTATTGTTTGAAAAATGTCGGTCTTGTCGTAAGTTCGCCGTTACGTGGATGACGGCAGGCACAGCCGACACGGGTTCATGAATTGTTGTCATGGGTAAGAAATTAATCATCGCCGAAAAGCCTTCGGTCGCAAACGATATTGCCAAGGCCCTGGGGGGCTTTGCCAAGCACGAGGACTATTTTGAAAGCGACCAGTTCGTTCTGTCATCGGCGGTGGGGCATCTGCTGGAATTGTGCGTGCCGCCGGACTGCGAGGTCAAGCGTGGCAAGTGGACCTTTGCGCATCTGCCCATGATTCCTCCGCACTTCGATCTGCGTCCCATCGAAAGGAGCGAATCGAGGCTCAAGACCTTGTTGCGGTTGATCAAACGCAAGGATGTCAGCGGACTAGTCAACGCGTGTGATGCCGGTCGCGAGGGGGAATTGATCTTTCGCTACATTGTTCAATTTTCCAAAACTGAAAAGCCCATTGAGCGGCTTTGGCTTCAGTCCATGACACCCTCCGCCATTCGCGAGGGTTTTGGCCGACTTCGTCGCGATCAGGACATGCAACCCTTGGCTTCAGCGGCGGTCTGCCGATCTGAATCCGATTGGTTGGTTGGCATCAATGGCACGCGGGCAATCACAGCCTTCAATTCCAAGTCGGGCGGGTTTCAACTTACCACCGTGGGCCGGGTTCAAACTCCCACGCTGGCCATCGTTGTTGAACGCGAAGAACGCATCAAAAAATTTGTTCCACGTGACTACTGGGAAGTTCACGGCACCTTCGGTGCTGCGGCAGGCACCTATAATGGAAGATGGTTTGATGAATCCTTCACCAAGGACAAGAATGGCGAATCCGAGGCCAAGGCCGAGCGCATTTGGGATTTGGCTCGTGCTGAAGCACTTAAGAGTAAATGTGAAGGCAAGCCTGGCATTGTCACAGAAGAGAGTAAGCCCACCACTCAACTCTCACCCTTGCTTTTTGACCTGACCAGTCTCCAACGCGAGGCGAATAACCGATTCCATTTTTCAGCCAAACGCACGCTGCAACTGGCTCAGGCCCTCTATGAAAAGCACAAAATGATCACCTATCCGCGTACGGATTCCCGGGCATTGCCTGAGGATTATCTCGATACCGTGCGCCAGACGATGGGAATCATGGAAGGCACTTCCTATGGCAATCTGGCCAAAAACGTACTCGCCAATGGCTGGATTCACCCCAATAAACGGATCTTCAACAACGCCAAGATTTCGGATCACTTTGCCATCATACCCACCTCACAACCTCCCAAAAGCCTTGAGGGGGATGAGGCTACATTGTACGACTGCATTGCACGACGTTTCCTTGCAGTTTTTTATCCACCTGCAGAATTTTTGGTCACCACCCGCATCACGCGTGTTGAAGGCGAGCCGTTTAAGAGCGAAGGCAAGGTCTTGACCAACCCTGGCTGGCTTACCGTCTATGGACGGGAAGCTCAAATTGACGACACTCCCAATCTCATCCCAGTCAAGGCGGGCGAACAAGTCGCGACGGAAGCCGTTGAGATCATCGCCACTCAGACCAAACCCCCGGCCCGGTTTAACGAAGCCACGCTCCTCTCCGCCATGGAAGGGGCTGGAAAAACGATCGAAGACGAGGAATTGCGGGAAGCCATGAGCGAGAAGGGTTTGGGCACTCCCGCCACCCGCGCAGCGATCATCGAAGGTCTCCTTGGTGAACAGTATCTCATTCGTCAGGGGCGGGATCTTATTCCCACACCCAAGGCCTTTTCCCTGATCACCCTTCTGCGGGGAATCGGCATACCGGAACTTTGCTCACCGGAGTTGACGGGCAATTGGGAATACCAGCTCAAGCAAATGGAACATGGCCAATTGCAGCGGCCTGTCTTCATGGAAAAAATTGCGGTCATGACCCGCGACATTGTGGATAAGGCCAAAGGGTACGAACACGATACCGTGCCGGGCGATTACGGTCCACTGGTCACCCCCTGTCCCAAGTGTCAGGGCGTCGTGCAGGAGAACTACAAAAAGTTCCAATGCAAAAGCTGCGATTTCGCGCTATGGAAGACCCTGGCAGGTCGTCAATTTGAGGCCGCTGAGATGGAGGAGTTGCTGGCCAAGAAAGTCATCGGTCCTCTTCAGGGATTTCGCAGCAAAATGGGCAAACCCTTTGCTGCGGTCATTAAACTGACCCCCGAATTCAAGATCGAGTTCGATTTCGGCCAGGGCAATGGCGCCAATGGTGGCGAAGGGGAGGCGATCGACTTCTCAAATCAAACACCCTTGGGGAAATGCCCCAAATGCGGCGCCCGGGTGTTTGAAAACGCCATGAGCTATATCTGTGAGAAATCGGTCGGCAAGGAACGCTCCTGCACCTTCCGTTCCGGCAAGATCATCCTCCAGCAAGCCATTGACCGGACACAAATGGTGCAGTTGTTGGAGACGGGCAAAACGGGTCTCTTTACGAAATTCATCAGCAAGAAAGGCCGTCCTTTCTCTGCGTATCTTGTCGTAGACAAGGAAGGCAAGGTTGGGTTCGAGTTTGCCCCGCGTGTGAAAAAGAACACCGGCAAGACCTCCAAATCCAAGCCCCAGGCTGCTTCTCCAACTGAGGCGGCTGAACCGCCCAAGACGCCGTGATCCCCAAGGATGATCAGCAAAACTTGCCTGCAGGACAGCCTGCACAGGACATGGCTGATCCAGCAATCGAGGCGTTTTTAGTGCATTTGGCCACGGACCGTGCAGCCTCTGCATACACCCAGCGGAATTATCGCCAGTGTCTGCTGAGTTTCATCCAGTGGCATCAGCAAAGCCGGCAAACAATGCCAGCCTGGTCCACGTTGGTGCGGGATGATTTCCGTGCCTATCTCAGGTATTTGGGACGTGGTGAACTGGGCCGGGCAGCCATCCAGCTCCGCTTTTCAGCCCTGCGTTCCTTTTACAAGTTCCTCATTCGACGTGGAATGGTCGAGCGCAGCCCCATCAAGAACCTCGTTCTTCCCAAACTGGCCAAGCGATTGCCCCATTTCCTCACGGTCCAGCAAATGACGGACCTGCTTGCCGCGCCAGCCAGGGAATTGACCATGATCGCCAAGGAGCACCAGACAAAAAATCGCCAATGCGATTGTCTGCGAGACATGGCCATTTTGGAAACCATCTATTCATGTGGCCTGCGCATCAGCGAACTGTGCGGGTTGACCTATGCCGATCTGGACAGACGGGAACAACTGGTGCGCATTCGCGGCAAAGGTAAAAAAGAACGCCAGGTGCCCATCGGAGGGCCGGCCCTCGAAGCCATCCAACGTTATTGGGCGATGCTTGATCAAGCCCCTTCAGGAGACCAGCCCGTCTTCCGTATCCATGCGGATCAGCCCGGCCCCATGAATCCCCGCGTCATTCAACTCCGGCTTAAACGATACCTGGCCCTGGCAGGATTGGATCCCGAACTCACCCCCCACAAATTGCGTCACAGCTATGCGACGCACATGCTGGATGCGGGGGCCGACTTGCGGAGCGTCCAGGAATTATTGGGACATCAGCATCTCTCAACCACCCAGGTTTACACCCACTTAACCACAGAACGGCTCAAAAAGGCATACGACGAAGCGCATCCGAGGGCTTGAAAGCCCCCGCAACTGCATCGCCGCCTTTGATTTAATTAGGAATGCTTTCTAACTTGACTTAGCCCCTCAGAACCTTTGCAATGTCCGCGAACTCAACAACATCATAAATTATATGGCATCAAGCGCGTTTTCCAAGATCCCCAAGATCCAGTACGAGGGACCAAAGTCCAAGAATCCCTTTGCCTTTAAGTACTATAATCCCGAAGAGGTTATTGAGGGACGAACCATGAAGGAGCATTTGCGCTTCTCCGTGGTCTATTGGCACACCTTCCGAGGCACCGGCTCGGATCCGTTTGGAGCGGGCACCATGGTCCGACCCTGGGACGATGGTTCGAGCAGCATCGACAACGCCAAACGTCGTGTTCATGTGGCTTTTGAGTTCATGGAAAAGCTGGGAGCCCCCTTCTTTGCATTCCATGATCGCGATGTGGCCCCTGAGGGCGCGACTCTTAAACAGAGCAACAAGAACCTGGATGCCATAGTCAAGGCAATCAAGGAAGAGCAGAAGCGCACCGGCATCAAACTCCTGTGGGGCACAGCCTGCCTGTTTGCCAATCCCCGTTTTGTTCATGGTGCTGCAACCTCCTGCAACGCGGATGTTTTCGCCTTTGCCGCGGCACAAGTGAAAAAGGCCTTGGAAGTCACCCATGAACTGGGTGGTGCGGGCTATGTGTTTTGGGGTGGACGCGAGGGTTACACCACCCTGTACAACACTGATATCAAGCGCGAGCTCGACCATTTAGGCGCATTCATGCACATGGCGATCGACTATAAGAAAGCGATCGGTTTCAAGGGGCCTTTCTACATTGAACCCAAGCCCAAGGAACCCACAAAGCATCAATATGACTCGGATGCGGCGGCCTGTTTGAACTTTCTACGCCAATATGATCTGCTGGATGACTTCAAACTGAACATCGAAACCAATCATGCCACCCTGGCAGGCCACACCATGCAGCATGAACTGGAAGTCGCCATTGCAGCAAATGCACTGGGTTCCATTGATGCCAATACAGGCGATCCGATGCTGGGTTGGGATACCGACCAGTTCCCAAGCGATGTTTACCTGACCACCCAGGTCATGCTTTCCATTCTTAAGATGGGCGGTTTGAGCACCGGTGGTGTTAATTTTGACGCCAAGGTCCGCCGGGAAAGCTTTGAGCCCGTGGATTTGTTCCACGCCCATATCGGCGGGATGGATACCTTTGCCCGCGGCCTCAGAATCGCTGCCGCCATCCGCAAAGACGGACGTCTTGCCGACTTTGTGAAGGAACGCTACAGCTCCTGGGATGATGGCATCGGGGCTAAAATTGAAGCCGGCAAGTGTGGTTTCAAGGATTTGGAAGCCTACATCATGAAGAAGGGCGAAGCTGCTGCATGCGTCAGCGGACGCCAGGAATATCTGGAAAACCTCATCAACGAGTTCATCCAGTAAGTTTTCGATGCCTTATCAGGCGTATCCACCGCAAGGTGGGTACGCCATTTTTATT
>CAZIDG010000014.1:57919-66031 GCA_964538065.1 uncultured Verrucomicrobiota bacterium | reverse complement strand
CTTTTGGAGTATGGGGATGCCACAGACCTCAAGCAGCGTCCCGACTTGCTGGTCAATGGTGTTCCTCAAACCCTTGCTCGCTGGCCCAACGAGGGGTTCATCAAGACGGGCGATGTCCTGGGCACAAATGTGATCAAGGAACACATGGGCGGCTGCAAGGACGGTGTGTTTAAATACGTTGAGGATCGTCCCAGCCTTTGGACCGACGAACCTGATATCCGCTTGTATGGCTATTGGTATTGGGATTGGTTTGAGGAATTTCAAAAGGTGGCTGCCCTTGATGTGAACCGGCATGGCTTTGTTCTCGGTAAACCTTATTCGAGCTATGGATATAGAAAGGATCAGCGATATTATGCCGTAAATGTGTTTCGCGAACTTGATCAACCTGGAGAATGGTACCTGGACCGCCGCTCGGCCAAGGTTTACTGGCTGCCACCGCAGACGGTGAATGTGGCTGCGGCCAACATCGTGCTCAGCGAATTTGCCGCCCCATTTTTGACCATGGACAAGGTTGCCCATGTCATGCTGCAGGGCTTGACCCTGCAAGAGGGAAGGGGCGATGGCATCCATATTCAGGAGGGTGCTGATTGTTTGATCGCGGGATGTGTCATTCGTCAAATGGGTGGCGATGCAATAATCATTAAAGGAGGCCAGCATCATGGTGTGTTCGGTTGTGCCATGGACACCTTGGGCTGCGGTGCGATGCGTGTGGAGGGAGGGGATCGCAGCACTCTCACCCCCGGTCGTCATTTTGTGGAGAATTGCCTCGTGTCGAATATTGCGCGCATTAAACGCACTTATGCCCCTGCCGTCCATATGGACGGGTGCGGCAATCGGATTGCCCATAATTTCTTCGAGCACATTCCATCGTCGGCCATGCGCATCGAGGGAAATGACCACCTTGTGGAATTGAATGTGACACGGAATGTGGTTGAGGAATCCGATGACCAGGGGGGGGTCGACATGTTTGGCAATCCCACCTATCGGGGCGTGGTGCTACGCTGGAATCGTTGGAGTGATATCCGGGGCGGCACCCATTGTGGGGCGGCGGGCATTCGCCTGGACGATATGATTTCCGGCGTCACCATTCATGGCAACCTGTTCGAGCGATGCGGGGCTGTGATCTTTGGCGGCGTGCAAATCCACGGTGGCAAGGACAACCTGGTGGATGGGAATGTGTTCATCGATTGTTTTTCCGCCTTCAGCTTCAGCCGCTGGGACACCAAACGCTGGCTCCAGGCAATAGAAGCCCATCTTCCCCAGGCCAGCCGGGAACCCTATGCCTCACGATACCCCGATCTTGCCAGATTAAAGGAGCGGGCCAACGTCAATCAGCTTGGCCGAAACCTGGTGGTTCAGTGCAAGAACGCCTATCTGCACGATGGAGGCCAGGAAGAGATTGGGCTCAACGTGGTCAGCGGCGACGCCGTGACGGTCGAGATGCTTTCATCCGCACAATCGCCACTCCAGCGCTCCATGTTGCTCGAGCCCCTGCCCATATCGGAAATGGGGCCCTATGCCCATCCGTGGCGGGCTATTTCCTCTCTTTGGCCATAAGGCGCGCCAGGAGAAGCGCCATTTCCAGTGCCTGCTCGCAGTTGAGACGGGGATCCACTGCCGTCCGGTATGCCTTGCCCAGATCAGCTTCGGTGACCCCGCTGGCGCCGCCAAGGCACTCCGTCACGTTGTCGCCGGTGAGTTCGAAATGGACACCACCCAGGTGGCTGCCGCCCTCATGGAGGATCGTGAATGCCAGTTCCAATTCCTGAAGAATCTTTTCAAAGCGCCTTGTCTTGATGCCCCTGGAGGTGGTTTCTGTGTTTCCATGCATCGGGTCGCAGCACCAGAGCACCTTCAGCCCGCGCTGCTTGACTGCGTCAACGATGGGGGGGAAACCCTTTTCGATGTCTTTCACACCGAAACGATGGATGAGCGTGAGCCGCCCCGCCTCATTGCGTGGATTGAGCCGTTCGCACAAGGCGATCACTTCATCGGGGGTGATCGGTGGTCCAATCTTGACGGCAATGGGGTTCTGAATACCTCGGAAATACTCGACATGGGCCCCGTCCAGGGCGCGTGTGCGATTGCCAATCCAGGGGAAATGGGTGCACAGGTTATACCAGCCTGTGCGTCGGGGAACCTGCCGTGTTTGAGCCTGTTCATAATGAAGCAGCAATCCCTCGTGGCTGGTGTAGAAGTCCACCCGGTTCATGTCAGACAGCTTGTTGCCGGTGATCGTCTCCATGAAATTGAGGGAATCGCTCACAGATCTGACCATCCGCCGATACTCGCTGGCCAGTGGAGATCGCTGCACAAAGTCCATCACCCAATACTCAGGATGATGCAAGTCGGCAAAACCGCCATCGATCAGGGCGCGAATGAAATTGATGGTCAATCCCGCCCGCTCGTATCCACGCAGGAGCAACGCAGGATCGGGAGTGCGTTCATGCGTCTTAAATGCGGGGCGGTTGATGAGGTCTCCACGGTAAACGGGCAATGAGAGCCCATCACGGGTTTCCGTGGGAGAGGAACGCGGTTTGGCATATTGCCCGGCAAAGCGGCCGACGCGGATGACCCGTTTCTTGCCTCCCTGAACCAATACCAGGCTCATCTGGAGCAGGATCTTGAGTTTTGCGGCGATAATGCCCGATTCGCAATCGGCAAATGTTTCGGAACAGTCACCACCCTGCAAGAGAAAGCGTTCGCCGTTAACCGCCTCGGCCAATTGCTGCTTGAGACACTCCACTTCCCAACTGGTCAGCAAGGGGGGCAGATGCGCCAGTTCCACAAGGACGTTCTGGAGCGCCTGCATGTCCGGGTAGGTCGGCTGCTGGGCGGCGGGTCGTTTCTGCCAGGAACCCGGTTGCCAGTCGTTCTGCATCTCTGCTCGTTCTTTCATAACCGGCAACGAGGATTCCATGATCAACGAAAACGCACCAGCACAAACCGTCGTTTTGCATTGGGACGGCTATTGGCCAGGCATGGGGCCCTGACCCAAATGGCATTTCGCAACCTTGCGGGAACTATCGGTGCTGTGGTATGCTGTATGACATAACAATCGACAAGGAAGGACTCGGGTGAATCACAAGAAGGTCCGTGGTTTATTCCCAGTCAATTTTGATCCATACGTTACCGGAAAGAAGTGATCGGAGGCTTGTACTATGAAACAAAGAATATCAACGGTGGTCTTGATGGCCATGCTGGGCATGGCTCAAGTCCAGGCAACAACCTTGGTGACGGAATTGTGGGATGGGGTTGGAGATGGAGTTTTGAGCGACTTGGGCGATGGCTCCAGTTCTGTGGGGTTCGATCCAGCATCGGCTTGGTATCTGAATTACGGCACCTACATCAAGGTTGCGCAGAACTTCGATGTCACCAGTGGCACTCCTGACACCATTGCGGGTTTGCCATACAATGCAGGGCAGCAAGGCGGCTTGTGGGGTGACGAGTGGGCGCCAGGTTTTGAAGGAAGCGTTTGGGACACACGGTCATGGGCCACCCGCGGCCTGGCTGAGAGTGCGCAGATCAACTTCGGTGCCGAAGGCGTTTATTGGATGAGTGTGCGCATCAACAATGGCGGGGACTCCGCCGGCGGCATCGGGCTTGCCTCTGCCGGGGATGCAACGGCTCAATTTATGGGGGTGGGTGCCATGTGGAACAATGCCGGTGGTGGCGCAGCCAACAATTCTGTTTACATTACGGATGGAACGCTTGATCAGACCTCCGGTCCCTGTGCCATCCGAACCAACAGCACGGCCGGCGTCATCAATGGCAAGGGCCTGCTGGTCGCGCGTGTGACCACCCATGCCTCAGGCAAGGACAAGGTTGAGGCAGTAGTGTTTCCCGCGGGAACGCCCGCGCCGGCGGATGCCAATGCCATTACCTGGCAGACAACCTATGAGCCTGAGTTGAATTTTAAGGCCACGTATTTCCTCCTTTGGATGAACGGCACCTATCCTTTTGAAATGGATGCCATTCGCGTGGCCACGACCTATGGGGAGGTTGCCGCGCTACCATGGGTCTCCAGTGAAATAGCTGCAAGTCCCACCAACAACGTGTTCGCAGGGGTGCCGGTGACCCTGAGTCTGGGCGGCAAAGGAGGGACTCCCCTGAGCTATTTATGGATGCGCAATGGGACTCTGGTGGCTACGTCCACCGTTCCGTCGCTGGTCTTCACCAATCCCACCGTGGGGGATTCAGGGGCGTACACGGTCATCCTCACCAATGCTGCCGGTACAGTGACCAGTGCCGCGGCCACCTTGACCATCCGCCCGGCGAATCCGCCGGTGTTGGTCCAGGGGCCTGCCAATGCCAGGAGGTATGTCAATGGCCATGTCACCTTCAATGCAGTGGTCGATGGCACGCCTCCGTTTAAATATCAATGGACATTCAACAACACTCCCATCACCGATGCCACCAATGCCACACTGGCGATCAAGGAGATCAAGGCGGCCGATGCCGGCTCTTACAAGGTATACGTGACCAATGACTTCGGTTATGCCGCGAGCGCCGATGCCAGCCTGACCCTTCAGCCCGTGGCGGCTAATTCCTATGAGGAGTATATCGTGTCCAAAAAACCGGTGGCCTATTGGCGCTTAAACGAAACCGATTTGAGTGTTGAGAATGCCATGGATTATGCTGGTGGAAATGATCTGGTGAACACCAACGTCCTGAGCGTTCCAGGTCTCCAACCTCCCACCTATCCAGGTTTCAGTGATGCCAATACGGCAGCCAAATATGATGGCATGGCTGCGACCAGTGACGCTGCGGGCCCCATGATGAACGAGATGACCGCCTTTACCATGTGCGGATGGTTCAATCCGGTCGGGATGCCACAAGTGGCCCGCACGGCCCTTTTCGGTCAAAACGATCTGGCGGAGTTCGGATTCCATGAAAATGGCCAGTTGGCCATATGGGTGGCCAATGGTTCCGATGGTGTTTACGTTGGTTATGATCAGACCGCCAACATTTTACCTGGGAACTGGTATTTTGTGGCGGCGATTGCTGACGGCACCAAAGTGAGCCTGTTTTTGAATGGCAACTTTGTTGCTTCGGCGGATGGATCGGTCAGCAATGCCTACAATTCAACATCACCATTCCGGATTGGCTATGGGACCATCGATGCCACGGGCAATTACTTCGATGGCACCATTGATGAGGTGGCCTTGTTTGACCGTGCTCTTTCGGCCAGCGAATTGAACGCCATATATGCCAAGGCAGCCGGGGCTGTGGGTGCCATAGTGGCCACCGAGCCCGTAAGCAAGACCCTCTATGCGGGACGCACCGCTGTATTCACTGTGCGTGCGGAAGGCACCGATCCCATTTCATACAAATGGATGAAAAACGGTGTTGCCTTGACCAACTCTGATCGCATCTTGGGCGCCAATACCGCGACATTGACCATCAGTAATATTGTCAGTGGCGACCAGGCGGATTACACCGTGGAAGTCTCCAACGCTGTTGGCAGTGCGACAAGTCAGGCTGCAACATTGACCGTTGCCACCTTGCCGGTCACCTCACCCTATCATTCACAGATCCTGGCCTTGAATCCGTTGGGATATTGGATGTTTGATGAACAGAGCGGGCCGAACGCTGCGGATTATTGGGGGGGTAATCCAGGAACCTACGGAACGGCCTCTGTCCCTGGTGTCCCGGGTCCTCGTCCTCCAACGCTCTCGGGTTTTGCCGCCAATAACCTGGCTGTGCAATGTGTCGGCGCTGCAGATTCGTGGGTGCAGTTGCCTGTCCTGAGTCTCAATACGAATACCGTGACCATCACCTGCTGGATCTATCCCGAAGGTGACCAGGGTGGGTGGAAGGGGATTGTCTTTAACCGCACGGGCACCGGATTGGGATTGAACTTCGGTGATGCGAACGAACTCCGCTACACCGCCAACAACAATAGCAGTTCGACATGGAGTTGGAATTCGGGACTCATCGTGCCTACCAATGTATGGTCCTTTGTGGCCATGGTTCTTGACCCGGAAAAAACCACGATCTATTTGGGACCCAATGCACAGGCCCTGACCTCTGCCTCCAATCTCGTGACAAACGCGCCCGTCTCCTTGAGTGGCTCAACGTACGTTGGGCAGGACAGCCAGGGCGATCGTTTCTTCACAGGGGTGATTGACAACGTGGCCATCTTTAACCAGGCCCTGACGCCTGCGCAAATTGCGAACCTCTATGGACTTGCAGGTGGCTATGTGCCACAGGAGGTCGAGTTGGAGCTGGCGCGGGATGGCAGGTCGATCATCCTGATGTGGGAGTCCGGCACATTACAGGAAACAACCCAGCTGCCGGGAACGTTCACCAACGTGCCCAACGCCGTGTCACCCTATACCAACGATCTCAGTGGCACAGCGAAGTTCTTCAGGGTTAAAGTCCGGTAATACACACAGCTCCAAATTCATGCGCATGGCCGGAGGGGTTCCCTCCGGCCATGAATATTTTTGGAACCCTGCAGGATATCTTTGTCTCATGTCATTTCTGATGTGGCGGATATATGATGGTTGACACCATGCTGTTGTCTATGTATAAATGGCACTGCTATGCCAGCCTTGCCGACCAGTCATGTGGCCGTGCTCGTCGAGATGTCCAGTGCACACGGACGCGGTTTGATTCGCGGCGTCGCTGAGTATGCGCAAAAACACACGGATTGGTCCTTGCACCTTGATGAGGTTGGCCCGTTGCGGGCGGTGCCGCATTGGCTGAAGGTTTGGCAGGGAGGGGGCATCATTGCCCGCATCGAAACCCCGGAAATCGCCCGGGCCGTGCGGTCCAAGGGAATCCCGGTCGTCAATGTTTCCGGGCGCGCCTCGCCTCCCGGCGTGCCGCGTGTGGATACGGATAATCGTGCTGTCTGCGATTTGGTGGTCGATTACTTCCTGCAGAAGGGGTATCGCAATTTTGCCTTCTGCGGCAATCCGCGTTTTGCATGGTCGCGCTGGAGACAGGGTTTTTTTGCCAAACGGCTGACTCATGAACGCGCGACTTTTGCAGCCTTCCAAATCTGCGACCAGTCCCAGGACATGCAGCTCCTTTCTGCATGGCTCGATGCGTTGCCCAAACCCGTCGCCCTCTTTGCTTGCAACGACCTTTGTGGCCGACTTGTTCTCCAGGCCTGTGAGTTGGCTGGGCTGACGGTTCCCGGTGAAATCGCCGTTCTGGGTGTGGATGATGATGATATTCTCTGCACCATCTGCCGTCCGCAACTCTCCAGCGTGGTGCCAGACACCGAAGGAATTGGTTACCTTGCCGCACAAACCTTGCACAACATGATGCGGGGCGAGAAAATGCAGGATTCACCCCATCTGGTTCAACCTCTGAGCGTGCGCACGCGCCAGTCCACCGATGCAGCAACTTCATCCAACTGGCACGTCAGCCAGGCATTGCGTTTCATTCATGGCAACGCCACCCGTAATATCCGGGTTGCTGACGTTGTCCTGCAGGCCCACACATCGCGCCGTTTTTTGGAGAAGCAGTTTTATGCCGTCATGGGGCGATCCTTGCATGATGAGATTTTCCGGGTGCGCCTGAAGATCTCCCAGCACCTCCTGGCTACAACCACAATGCCCTTGAAGGATGTCGCCGCGCGTTCCGGTTTTCGTCGGGCGGATTATTTGAGCAGTGTATTTCGCGAAAAACTGGGCATGACGCCCAGTGAATGCCGCGAGCGGCTTCGCTGAATAGGATAAAATACGTCAACGCCTGGCTGCTGTCCCATGTCTTGGTGTCAGCCATGACATTCAATTTCTCGGATGTCCCGCCTCCGGATTCGCTTGCAGGAAGGCCCCGCCGTTCGCGTCGGTTCTGTGCGCAAAATCACAAGTGTCTGTGCGCCAAAGCGCAAGTCTGTTTGCGTAAAATCAAAATGTCTTCGAACTAACCCAAACCACAAGATGATATGAAAGGACATAAAAAAGGACGTCTCCTGATCCTGGCTGCCATGGCAGCCAGTACTGCAACAGCATTAACTCAAACCCTTCCAGGGGCACCGGAGGTGAATGGCCTGACTCCCAAAGCGGCCACCTCCTACATTAACAGCCAGGCCCAGGATACGAGTATCCTCAATAATGGCCAGACCGGTAATTTGGGTGTGGCCATTGTTAATGG
>CAZIDG010000014.1:0-57819 GCA_964538065.1 uncultured Verrucomicrobiota bacterium | reverse complement strand
CGAGTATCCTCAATAATGGCCAGACCGGTAATTTGGGTGTGGCCATTGTTAATGGCGGCAACATTGTGGTTGGCTGGGAGGATGATGGTGTCGATCTCGTGAACATGCCCCTGCAAAACCTGAGGGGGGTATGGACCCTGTTCGATTCTGCGGGTAGCAGTGTCCTGACCAATCAGCCGATCTCCAGCCTCGCAAAACCCGAGTACGGCCTCATTGAGAACAAGTTCCTCTCGTTTTTCCGTGCAGACAAAACTGCTGTCTATGGTGGAACTGGAGGACAGCCCAAAATCAAGGCAAACTTGTTTGGGGATGGGTTTGGGATGGGCGTCAGCGCGTCGATTTTGGGCGAGGAAGTGAGTTCCTTTGCTGCCTATGACGGCGCCAACAAGGGGGATTACCCTGCTGTGCAGCTCCTGGATAATCAGGGCCAGCCGCTGGGGGCGCTGGCGGGTGTGAGTGTGGCCTACGCCACGCGCGATGTGGGTGGAATCGAGATGGGCGATTGGGATTATTTGGCGAATGGCAATATTATTGTGGTTGGTGAAAGCCACCAGGAGTCGGACCTCGTCAGTCTTTATGGGGGGGGCACCGCAGGTACACATGTCGTATTCAGCATCGTCAGCCCATCCGGCACGGTCATCAAACCTGAAACGCTGGTAAGCGAAAAGACGGATGCGGCGGAGTCCAGGCATGGCGTTGCGGTGACCGCCAGCGGTTTTGCCGTCCGGTTCCTAAGCGGTGGCAAGACCATGGTGAGAATGTTCGATAACGATGGAAATCCTGTCTCCGCCAACATCGATGTCGCTGCCTTGACCGGATCAGCCGTCGCAGGATTGGGTGGAGATGGATCGGGAGGGGGATTCCACGGCAACGGCAAGGACGCCTATGTCTTGGTGAACACGGGTACCAACACGAGTTCTCAAGTCAAGGTGTGGCTGACTGTGCTCAATGCCAGCGGTACCGTCAAATACTCCAAGTCGGTGGCCGACGATTTGACCCTGGCGTCAGCGGAAGCCGCGGATGCCGCGATCAGCACCAACGGTGAAGTCATTGTGGTGTTTTCGGGTCTCTATGATCCGTCCTATCAAAACACGATCATGGGGCGCCGCTTTGACGCCACAGGAAGCCCCGTCGGTGGAACCTTCTATGTGAGTGAGCTGGAATTGTTGGATCCTGCGACTCCGGCCGCCTATGGCCCTCGCGTGGCCTGGCGAAACGGGCAGGTGGCCGTCGTCTGGCAGAGTAAAAATGATCCCTACACCTACGATGCGAATTGGAATATCGCGACCGTGGTGGGACTGAGGCTGTTCTCCACCTTCGCCGTGGGCAGCATCGAAACACTCGGTTTGAAACGCATCGTGGCAGACAAGCCCTTGATCATTCCCACCATCGACAAGCTTGGCAATTGGGAGCCATGTGCGAGTGTGCTCGGGACTTCCACCTTCCTGGTGGAAGGCAATACGTTTGCCGAAGGGTATGAATTTCCATCCCCTGATGGCAAACAACGCAACATTGTCGCCCTGCAACCTGCCGATGGTTCCACAGGCAGGGTTGTGGAAGGATTCTATGCCGATGATGGCACTCCCTATGCAGGCCCCATCAATGCCTCGCGTCAAAACGGCAATCCGGGGCGTGTTTGTGGAGATGTCCGCCCAGGCGCCGTGAACTATATGGTGGGTGCAGAGGCTTCACCTCATACCATATCGCCTCAATTCGCTTCAGACGGACGATGGAGTCTGGGATTTGATCGCCTGGAGGATGGTCGATATGGCACGATCCAAATCTATAAGTTGGATGCAACGACGCTGACGCCGACCCCCCTGTGCAAGGCGCTTGATTCTGCCCATGGTCGCAGGACTACCGGCACGGCGGCAGGTAACCAGATCACCCGTTTTGGCGGCGATGTCGTCTGCCTGGATAACGGGAATTTTGTATCCGTGGTGGAGGATCGCGCCCGAGTGCTGGATGCGGACAACGACCTGGTGGTGGCGACCATTTTCGCGCCAGATGGATCGGTCATTAAGGAAGGTTTTGCTGTGGCCAAGGGGGACATCTGGTGCAATGTTGCGGCGTTCAAGGGTGGTTTTGCCGTTCGCGCCAAACCCAGCGATGGCTCCAACACACGGGTTATCTACTTCTTTGACAATGATGGCGTGCTCAAGGGCACGGTGGATCAGACTGCCTCAGGCGCCAGTTTCGACACAGGCCGTGGCGATGGCACGCGCATTTTTGGTCATATCAACAGCCCGTATGTGTTCCTGGCTGGACGCGCCGCCAACACCCAGGTCGTCAAGGTGGCAGCCTTCGATTCCCGGGATCAGACCTTTGTCGCCATCTCTGATGTCAACGAAGGGGCGTTTACTGGGAATTTCGATCGCGCCATCGGTGCGGTGGATGCGCTCAACCGCCTGACGGTGTCGTGGGTGTCGCAGCCGACGGGTTATGCAAACCAGCAAGTGGCAGCGCGCGTGTTCGCCTTTGACGGTTCGGCAAAGAAATTCACGCCTCTGACCACGAGTTTCTTTGCCTTTGTCAATGTCGCCACCAACAACATCCGCTCCCTGCAGATGAGTCTGGCGATGACAACCAAGGCCATTTGCATCGCGGCCAAGGGTGAGATCAATCGACAGAACAAGCCTGAATTGGGTGCCGATACCCCCAGTGAGGTGAACTTCTATACTGTCATCAGCCATCCGTCGATTCAGGAGGATCCGACGACGCCGATAGGCGGGGCCGTTGCCAAACCGACACTGAAGATTGTGGTTTCGGGCTCCAAGATCACGCTCTCCTGGGAGGCTTCGGCTGCGGGATTCACTCTGGAATCCAAGAACAGCCTGACGGATACGAATTGGACGACGGTGGGCACTGCAAATCCCACGACGGTGACGGTTGGCGGGGGCGCCAAATTGTATCGGTTGCGGAAATAGGCAGCCAGTAGAGTCACAGGCCACAGGTGTGTTCAGGCACCTGTGGCCTTTTTGTTTGTGCACCCGACAGGGCGCAAAAAAACAAGGCTGCCTCACGACAGCCTTGTTTTGAAAACACAAACCGGGTAATACCCGCTTGCTTAGTAACGTTCCCGACGACCGCCACCACCACTGCCACCGCCAAATTGACGGCGAGGTCCGCGACCACCACCACCGCCACCGCCCGGAGGACGTTCCTCACGAGGGCGAGCCAGGTTGACGGTCAGAGGACGGTTGTCCAAGGAGGCGCCATGCATGGCCTGAATGGCCTTTTGCGCTTCCTCAGGAGTGGACATCGTGACGAAGGCGAAACCGCGAGAGCGGCCGCTCATCCGATCAACCATGAGGTTGGTCTCCACAACCGTGCCATGCGCTGAGAACGCATCATGCAGATCGTTTTCCGTGGTGTTGAAGGAAAGATTTCCTACAAACAATTTTGAGCTCATACAGTTTAACACGCTGTTCAAGAATAACTACTCTCCAGACTGTTCCCGACTGTCGGGTTTCAAATCACCACTGAACTGCGTTCATGCAGAAGATTTACCAAGCCGTGGAAGTTACTAAGTTATCCTACAGACACTGCCAACCATAGCGTTTTTTACAAACGATGCAAATAAAATCTGATAAAAAATGATGTTCGGCTCCTTTTCAGGGACGTCGTATGACACAAAGTGTTTGGAAAAAGGAACCTAGAAATGGCTGGCTAATCGTCAGAGGAAGGCTATTATGAATGACATTCACACATTTGCAGCAACGTTTTAACCGGAGATTTTACGATGAACGATTGGAAGCAACTGTACGAAGCGGTGCTTGATGGGGATGCCCCAAAGGCCAAAACCGTGACTGAACAAGCCTTGGCAAATGGCGTGGATCCCCAGGCATTGGTCTCCCAGTATATGATTCCGGCCATGGATGAGGCGGGCAGACGCTTTGAGTGCAACGACTATTTTGTGCCGGAGTTGTTGATCGCCGCCCGGGCCATGAAGGCTTCGTTGGAGTTGCTGCGCCCCTTGTTGGCCGCCAAAGGAGCCGCCCCGACGGGCAAGGTTGTCATTGGGACTGTTAAGGGGGATTTGCACGATATTGGCAAAAACCTGGTGGCGGCCATGCTGGAAGGCGGTGGTTTCGAGGTCCATGACCTTGGAGTGGATGTGTCCCCTGAGAAATTCATCGCCGCCGCACGGGAGAACAAGGCCAACATCATCGCATTGTCTGCTTTGTTGACGACCACCATGCCCTCCATGAAGGCGACGATCGAGGCTGTCAGGGACGCCGGTTTGAAGGATGTCATTAAGGTGATGATTGGGGGAGCCCCTGTGACACAGCGTTTTGCGGATGAAATCGGGGCGGATGGCTTCAGTGAGAACGCGGCGGGTGCCGTGGCACTGGCTCGTAAATTGAGCGCCGCCTAAGCCGGAGTATGTCGATGCATCCCCTGATTGAAAAACTGACGGCTGCCGGCGTGGTTCTGACCGATGGCGCATGGGGCACCCAGCTCCAAAAGCGTGGTTTGTCCATCGGAGATTGCCCCGACGCATGGAATTTGACCCACCCCGAACGGGTTGAAGAGGTGGCCCGTGCCTATGTTGAGGCGGGCAGCCGTGTCATCCTGACCAATACCTTTGGTGCGAACCGGATGCGTTTGGAGGGATATGGTCTTGGTGATCAGACGGCAGAAATAAACCAGCGGGGAGTGGATATTTCCCGTCGCGCAGCCGGGGGCGTGGCCTGTGTGTTTGCATCCATGGGCCCTTCCGGGAAGATGCTCATGATGGGAAATGTGACGGAGTCTGAATTAAGCGCTGGTTTTAACGAACAGGCTCAAGCGATTGCCAGGGCAGGGGCCGATGCCATCGTGGTCGAAACCATGACGGACCTCGCAGAAGCGAAAATTGCGGTGGCTGCTGCCAAGGCGACTCAGTTGCCAGTCGTGGCCTGCATGGTGTTCGATTCCGGGAAAAACAAGGACCGCACCATGATGGGGGATGCCCCTGAAAAGGTCGCCGCCGAGCTGGCTGCGGCAGGAGCGGATGTGATTGGCGCCAATTGCGGACAGGGTATTGCAGGGTACATTGAGATATGTAAACGGCTCAAGGCTGCAACGTCCTTGCCCCTCTGGATTAAAGCCAACGCGGGCTTGCCCGAAATGGTGAATGGGAAGCCCATTTATCGCACCACTGCGACAGACTTTGCCCGGCAGGCCGTCCTCTTGAAGGATGCAGGGGCTGCCTTTATTGGCGGCTGTTGCGGTACGTCGCCGGATTTTATCAGGGAATGTAAAAAACTGCTATGAACAGTCGCGAGCGCTTTTCCGCCATGCTGGATGGCCGCCCTATGGACCACCTGGTGCTCATGCCGATCACCATGATGTTCGCGGCGGACCAGATTGGTGTTACCTATCGTCAATACGTGACAGATTTCCGTGTGCTGGTTGACGCCCAGGTGGCCACTGCAGGGAAGTACGATCTGGATTACGTTTCGTGCATTTCAGATCCTGCACGGGAAGCGGCCGACTGCGGCGCCAAAGTGCATTTCTTCGATAACCAGCCTCCGGGTTTTGATGAGCAGTGTTCCTTGCTGGCCGATAAAACCAGGCTGGCATCCTTGAAAATCCCCGATCCCCTGGGGGGTGGACGCATGCATGACAGGGTCCAGGCGGCTGCCTTGTTCAAACAGCGCGTGGGCTGCGAAAAGATCATTGAGGGATGGGTGGAGGGCCCCTGCGCCCAGGCTGCGGATCTCCGGGGCATTAACACATTGATGACCGATTTTGGGGATGATCCGGCCTTTGTAAATGACCTGATGGATTTTGTGGTGGAGATGGAGATCCGCTTTGCACGTGCCCAGATCGAGGCGGGCGCTGATTTAATAGGCATTGGGGATGCAGCGGCCTCCCTGATTGGTCCCCGGCTCTATGATCAATACGTGCAGCCACGCGAAAAAAAGATGGTGGATGCCATTCATGCAATGGGGGCGAAGGTGCGCCTGCATATTTGCGGCAACACCCGCCGGCTGCTCGAAGGAATGGGAAAATTGGGATGCGAGATCGTCGATCTCGATCTGGCTCCACTTGCCGAAGGCCGTGCCAAAATGGGCCCACAGCAGGTTTTATGCGGCAATATCAACCCTGTCCAGGTGTTGAGGAATGGCACGCCGGAGATCATCCAAAGGGCCATTGCGGAATGTCACCAGCAGGCAGGACCCCGGTATGTTGTGGGGGCAGGGTGCGAGGTCCCTCGAGATACACCGCATGTCAATATGATGGTCCTGACCCACTATGCCCTGAGTCATCAACCCTGAGCGGGTTGTCATTTCCTGGCATGGCTGTCGTTCCGTCAGGTGGCGTGAGTGGCCAGGGAACACCCCCTTAACGTACCGGATTTGTGCAATACACGCCTTTCCGGGTGGGGGTATGACATGCAAATGATAGCAAAAATCATTGGTTAGATCAATGTAAATACTGACTTGGCACCTGGGCGCGCCCATGCTAGGCTTAGGACGGATGGTATGAATGTTGTTGTGTTGTGGATTTATATTGTATTGCTGCTGATCGGCGGACTGATGGGGTACATGTTCGCCAAGAGCAGGATATCGCTGATTTCCTCTGCCATCTTCGGGGCGTTGCTCATCCTGTGCGCGATCAAGGTCATGCCCTTTGCCGTTAGCACCTGGCTCCTGGCGGCTCTGTTACTCCTGTTTGCGATTCGCTACGCGAATACCCGTCGGTTTGTCCCTTCCGGCTTGATGCTTGTTTTGACGCTTGTAGCCGCAGGATTGGTCAACATCCTCTGAGAATGCTGGTGAAGGCCTCAGTCATGCCTCACGGTGGCGATTCTGTTGATCCCTCTGATATCAAAGGCCGGATCAGACGTCTGGCCTTGGACATGGGATTCGCGGTTTGTGGTTTCACGACCGCCTTGCCTCCCTCCACGTATTCCTATTTTAACACCTGGCTCGGGATGGGTTGCCAGGCTGGCATGGGCTGGTTGGAACGAGGTCGGGAAAAACGCGCCGATTTACGGCGTGTGTTGCCTGGCGCCCAATCCGTCATCGTTCTGGCTGCCAGTTACCATGGGCCCGATTGTTCCCAAAACGAACGGATTGGCGAAGGCGTGCTTGCGCGCTATGCACGTTATACCGATTACCATCGCATCATGGGCGAATGCCTGTCGCAGATGGCGCTTAGGTTGCGCGAATGGGGGGGGGCTCCAGTTCAATCCTTGTGGTACGTCGATACGGGGCCGGTGTTGGAGCGGGATCTGGCCCAGCGGGCGGGTGTTGGATTCATTGGCAAACACACCAATCTGGTCGGGACACGTTTGGGCAACTGGCTGTTCCTGGGTGAGGTGATTACGACGCTTGCCCTGGAACCGGATTCGCCCGAAAAGTCGCGCTGTGGCACCTGTAATCGATGTCTCAAAGCATGCCCCACTCAGGCCATCACTCGGCCCTATGTCCTCGATGCCCGGCGATGTCTGGCCTACCTGACCATTGAACATAAGGAGGCCATCCCATTGGAATATCGTGAGGCCATGGGGAATCGCGTCTTTGGTTGCGATGATTGCCTGGCCGCCTGTCCTTGGAATCGGTTCGCGCAAGCCGCCCATTTGATGCGCTCAGGTGTTCGCCCTGCCTTGCATCATTTGGATTTGGGGGAATGTCTTTGCATGAGTCCAGCGGAATTCAAACAACGCTTTGGGGGAACCCCTGTTGAACGGTTAAAGTGGAACCGCTTCATGCGCAACGTGTGTGTGGCTGCTGGCAACACCCACAAAAGGGAGTATTTGGCTCCACTGAAGGTGTTGTGCGACTGCGGTGACCCAATGGTTGCCGAACACGCCAGTTGGGCCATCAGCAAGATGGAGAATCGGGTGCCCGCGCAATAGATTATGGTGTGTGGCTTCCTGGGCATGGCTCGATTGCCTTGGCATTGCACAATAAAAAAGCCGGGCTCGCTGCTTGAATTCAAGCCAGACCAGCCCAGCTCAGACAATTGAACATCAAAAGCGTGTCGCCTAACGCTGATCGCCCTCGATATACTGCTTCACGAATACCTTGAAGTTTTCGATGTTTTCAGGAGCGAAGGCGCGGGTCAGGGTGCCGTTTGCGCCAACGATTTTGACGGTGACTGACTTCGCCTTGGCGATGGCGCGCATGTCCGCAGCATTGGCTTTGTAAATGGCATCCTCAACCAGTCGATCACCCTTCTTTTTACGGGTTTCCGTACTGCCGATTCCCAGATACCTGCGTTCCTGACCATCCAGGGTCAGAACAAGCGTTTCCCCGGGTTCGATGTTCAGCCATGCACCAACGGATTCATAATGCACATCGAAATAGTACAGAATGACCCCGTTGGCCTGGGTAATGCGAGAGGCGTTGATCCAGACCTTGGTGCCTGGATTGGTGGCATCCTTGATCTGATTGTCGGATATGAGCTGATACGTGTCGCCGTTGGCGCTATCGCGGTAGGCATACATGCCCTCAGGACCTGTTTGGCAGCCTGCGAGGAACGCAACGAGCGCCAAACCCAGGAAGTATTTCATGTTCATGGCTTTTCCTTTCACCCATGCATTGAGTTTGTGACATTTCATGGCACAACCAACTCTACCAGATGGTTTTGCCATGCAAACGAAAAAGATGTCACATTTTACAGTCGGCCAAGTAATTCGGCGACCTTCTTTCCCAAATCCTTCTCGCGCATGAGGGATTCGCCCACCAAAATGGCACGCGCCCCGCAGGCGCATAGCCGCACGACATCCTCTCGCGTGTGGATGCCGCTTTCAGCAACCAGCAGTTTCTCCGGGCCGCCTGACGAGGCAAAAAGGCGGCGGGCAAGTCGCTCAGTGGTGGCAAGATCGATGCTGAAGGTTTTCAAGTTCCGGTTGTTGACCCCAATCAATGTGGCGCCACATTCCAGAGCACGATCAAGCTCGGATTCGTCGTGGACCTCAACCAGTGCGGCCAGGCCTGCTGCGCGGGCAAGCGATTGATAGGCCCGCAATTGACTGTCCTCCAGGATGGCAGCGATCAGTAGAATGGCATCTGCTCCGGCCTCCACAGCCTCAAGTATCTGGCGGGGGTCGATGATGAAATCCTTGCGGAGCAAGGGTTGGGGGACTGCGGATCGGATTCGGCCAAGGTAGCTCAGCGATCCCTGAAAGAACTTAACATCCGTGAGAACCGACAGACAGGTTGCCCCCGCACTCTCATATTCCCGGGCAATGGCGACAGGATCAAAGTCGGGTCGAATGACCCCTTTGGAGGGCGATGCCTTTTTGACTTCCGCGATCAGACCCACCGATGCAGTGGGAATTCGGCGTAGTGCGCCTTCAAAGTCTCTGGCACCCCCACGCTGCTGCATGGCATTCTGGAGAAGATCGCTCGTGATGGCCCGTTCTGGCAATTGAGCCACTTCGATCTTCTTCTGCTCTACGATGGTGCTGAGTATGTCCATGTCAGATTGTACCTTATGTGTTTCTTGATGGCGTTTGTCGCGGTCTGAATATTAAACAGCCTCGCAAGCAACCATCGATGACGCGAACACTATTCCTCGTCGTCCCGCACACCGGCCATTCGTTTGATGGGACAGCCTGCTCGCAGCCAGGCATTTACGAATGGATCCAATTCGCCATTCATGACGCCTTGGGTGTTGCTGGTTTCAACGCCTGTCCGCAGATCCTTGACCATCCGGTAGGGTTGGAACACATAGCTGCGGATCTGGTTGCCCCAGGAGATGCTGCCTTTCTCGCCATAGAACTTCTCCATTTCCTGCCTCTGTTCGTCCTGACGCAGGGCGAAGATGCGCGAGAGCAGGATTTTCATGGCGGTGGCTCGGTTCTGGTGCTGGGAGCGTTGACTTTGAGAGGCAACAACCAACCCGGTGGGGATGTGCCGGATGCGCACCGCTGTTTCCACCTTGTTGACGTTCTGGCCGCCTTTGCCACCAGAGCGGAAGGTATCCATCTCAAATTCTGTGGGAGGTAACGCCGTTTGCTCGGTTTCAGGGATTTCGGCAATCACATCCACACTGGCAAAACTGGTGTGACGCCGTTTGTTCGAGTCGAAGGGACTGATGCGGACAAGACGGTGGACACCGCGCTCGGCCTTGCAGAAGCCGTAAGCATTCTCGCCGGTGATCATGATCGTCACGCTCTTAAGCCCGGCGACATCCCCCGGCAAGGCGTCTGTGACTTCAAATTCCCATCCACGGGATTCGCACCAGTGCTGATACATCCGCAGCAGCATGCCAACCCAGTCGCATGACTCGGTGCCGCCAGCCCCGGCGTTAATGCTTAGAATACAATTACTTGCATCATGGGGACCGGTCAGGAGCACGCGCAGTTCCAAGGCATCGAGTTCGCTGCTGAACTTCTCCATATCCGCCTCGATTTCGTTTTGAAGAGAGGCTTGTACGGTGGGTGGTTCACCTTCTGCCAGTGCCAGCAACTCCTCAAAATCCTTGAGTTGTTTGTCTGCCTTGAGGAGGGGATCCACCTTTTTGTGCAAAGAGGTGGATTCATCAATGAGTTTTTGCGCCTGTTCGCGGTTGGCCCAGAAATTCTCTCCTGCCATCAGAGCTTCGAGTTCCGCCAGGCGTCGTTGTGCGCTGGGGACGTCAAAGAAACCTCCGCAGGTGGCTAAGCTTGGCCGCCAAGGTCTGCATCCGGTCTCTGATTACGTCAAACATAATACCCTAATTTAGAGGGAGAGTTCCGATTTTGCCTAGTGAATTGTGTTGGGCAGACTGTTTTGTTCATTTCGTCGTAATATGTTGTGCCTGAACCAACGACATGCTATGACTGAACCACCATGAACTCCATCGATTCCAGCATTTCAAGGCGCGGCTTTCTTAAAGCCGCTTCGGCGGTGGCAGGGGGCATCTCGTTGGGCGCAATGCCCGTATTGGGTCAAGCGCCCGGTTTGGCTTCAGGGATGACGGTGTCAGATCTTCCCCAAGGTTCAGCGCCACAACCTGCTCCTTTAGAGCACTTTCCAGACAGGCTTCATGCATTCGTTTGGAGAAATTGGACGTTGGTTCCCATTTCCCGTATGGCCAAGGTCCTTGGAGCCCGTCCGGCTGATGTCCTTCGTTTGGGGCGATCCATGGGATTGGAGAATCCACCGCGCATTAGTCGCAATCAACAGGCTCGTTCGTACATCACTGTCATTAGACATAATTGGCACCTGCTTTCCTATGAACAGTTGCTCCAATTGCTGGATTGGACTCCTGAACAGATGGCCTACACGTTGCGCGAAGATGACTTTCTATTCATCAAACTCGGCAGTCTGAAGCCCAAGTGCGAGCCATTGCACTACCAGGAGCCGGGCCCTGCTGGTTTGGATGGAGAGAAAAAGATGGCCCAAATCCTTCGCGAGGAGTTTCCACGAGGTGTCATGTCTCATGGAGAGCCTCTTTTTGGTTTCATCCATGATCTGGAGAGCCGTCCCGCATATTCTGGCCCGCTCCAACCCGGCAAGGGTCTCCGTTACTGTTACTCGTATTACGCGCTTTATGGTGATCCGCTCCTGGAAAAAGAGGCCGATCCCTATCCCGATGGACTTCTGGCGCGGTTGGCTCGGGCTGGCGTGACGGGCGTTTGGCTTCAGGCGGTGCTTTTCAAGTTGGCCCCGTTCCCTTGGGATTCTTCCTTGAGCGATCGTTATCAGGAACGTTTGAAGAATCTGAAGACACTGGTGGCTCGTGCGCAAAAGCATGGCATTCGGTTGTTTTTGTATCTGAATGAACCCCGGTCGATGCCGTTGCGCTTCTTTGAAACCCATTCCCAACTCAAAGGCGTGGTCCAGGGAGATCATGCCGCTCTATGCACAAGCGTTCCCGAGGTGCAGAAATACATCGAGGATTCCATCGCATCTATCTGTCGAGCCGTGCCTGATTTGGGCGGGTTCTTCAGCATCACGGCTTCGGAGAATTTCACCAACTGCTGGTCGCATGGCACCGGAAAGGGTTGTCCCCATTGCGGCAGTCGCGCTCCGGCCGAGGTCATTGCGGAGGTTAATGCGCTCTTTCAGAACGGGATCCGCCGGGCCGGAACCTCGGCGCGGCTTCTGGCCTGGGATTGGGGCTGGAACGATTCCTGGGCTGAGGAGGCCATTAAGCATCTGCCCAAGGAGGTGACTTTCATGAGTGTCAGCGAGTGGCAGTTGCCGGTCGAACGGGGAGGCATCAAAACGGAGGTGGGCGAATATTCCATCTCGGCTGTTGGGCCCGGACCACGTGCCCAGCGGCATTGGAAATGGGCTCAGGCGCAAGGCCTTAAAACAGCAGCCAAGATCCAGGCCGGCAATACATGGGAACTCTCGGCGGTTCCTTACATTCCCGCAGTCGAAAACGTCGCCCGTCATGCTGAGAACCTGCACAAGATGGGGACCGATACCCTCATGCTGGGCTGGACCTTGGGCGGCTATCCATCACCCAACCTGGAAGTGGTATCGGAGACCCTGGAATGCAGTTCGGGTGACGAGGCGATGAACCGGGTGGCCATCCGACGCTATGGAGCACCCTTGGCCGAGGCAGTCGTGACGGCCTGGCGTGGATTCAGCAAGGCGTTCCGTGAGTATCCTTATCATGGTGGTTTGCTTTATAACGGGCCACAACAGATGGGCCCCGCCAACCTTCTTTGGGCGGCCCCGACCGGCTACCACGCCACCATGGTGGGTTTCCCCTACGATGATCTCGATGGATGGCGCGCGGTATATCCTCCCGAAGTCTTTGTACGCCAATTCAACATCATGGCGGATGGATTCGAGCAAACGTTGGATCAACTCAAACAGGCGGTGGCGAATGTGAAATCCTCGCTGACGAACGCCCAATGCAGGGCGGTTGAAGGTGAATGCCGCGTGGCTGAAGCGGTGGCCATTCATTTTCGCAGTTCAGCCAATCAGGGTGCATTTGTGCTGGCACGCCGTGCGGTGGCGGCGGCGAAAAACGCATCGGAGGCAAAACCCCACATCGATGAGCTTGAACGTCTTCTCAAGGCCGAAATCGTGCTCGCACATCGTTTGTACGAGCTCCAATCGGTTGATTCACGCCTCGGTTTTGAGGCCACCAACCAGTATTATTTTGTTCCCATCGACTTGGTGGAGAAGGTGTTGAATTGTCGGCAGCTCCTGGATGAATGGTTGCCTCGTTTGCGACGGACAACCTGACCGATGAGAAACGTGACCTGGGGGGGCTCATGTAAGGGCTTGCGTTGGCTGCCGCACCGCTCAATCATGATGCGGTGAATCTTGAGCCCCAGTTGAGTCTGGTGCGGTTGAAAAATGGAGCATGTAGTCTCCGTTCCAATGCGCATCAGGAGACATACCACCCGGTCATCGGTCCCGCGGCGGAGGCCGAGGCATTGTATGTGCGCCAGTTGGATCTGAAGGAGCGTTTATGCCATCACAAGGGTGAATTTGTCGTATGGGATGTGGGTTTGGGGGCTGCTGCCAATGCCCTGGCAGTTGCCCGTGAGGCACGACAGGTCGCCTGCAAACTGCGGATGGTCAGCTTTGACTGGACATTGGAACCGTTGAGGTTCGGATGGGAGCATCAGGAGCAGTTGGGCTATTTTGTGGGTTACGAGCCGTGGATTCCGCTGTTGCTGAAACAGTCCAATGTCGAGTTTTCCAATGGGGTAGGAACCCTCAAATGGGACCTTCATGTCGCTGACTTTCCCTCGCAGGTGGCCGAGTGGACCCGGCAGGGTGCCGGCGTAAGCCAGAATCGTCCTCCAGCTCCCCATGCCATCCTCTTTGATGCTTACTCGCCGGCCAAGAATCCAGCCATGTGGACGCATCCCTTGTTTGCAGGCGTCCATCAATTGCTCGATCCCACGCGGCCCTGCCTGCTGGCGACCTATTCGCGCAGCACCCAATTGCGCACCGCCCTGTTGCTTGCAGGCTTTTTCGTGGGACGAGGTGGCCAGACCGGTGAGAAGGAAGAAACCACGGTGGCTGCGAATGACCTTCGACTGTTGAAACATCCGCTCGACCAGCGATGGCTCGACCGTGCCCGGAGATCCTCCAGCGCCGAACCTTTATGGGAGCCTCAATACCGGCAGGCCCCGTTGAGTGAGGCTAGCTGGGCGCGGCTTCTGGCCCATCCGCAATTTCAGAAACCCAGCGCCTGTTCAATTTCGCTGTAATCCTTCACAACCAGGTGGGCGCGTGACAATTGTTTGGCTGAGACGGAATTGGTAATGGCGATGACTTTGAATCCACCGGCCAGACCAGCCTCCACACCTGCGGGTGCATCCTCAACGATGACGGTGTCCTTTGGACGCACGCCCATGAGTTCCGCTGCTCGCAGAAAGACGTCAGGGGCGGGTTTGCCGTGCGGAACATCCTGCACGCTGACCACGGCCTTGAAATAGCGGCGGAGGTTGCGCAGGGTGAGGATGGAGTCGATCACCGGGTGAGCGGAGCCGGATGCAAGTCCAATGGGGTGAAGGGGATGTAGCCGCTCAATCAGGCGTGCTGCGCCATCGAACACCGGTTTTTTGGCGGTGATGAGTTCGATAAACAGGCGCTGTTTCCAGGCCACGAGTTCTTCCAGGGTCTGTTTGGGGTGGTGCAAAGCCACAAAATCGATCCACAGTGCGCGGTCTGAGCGTCCATAGTAGGCGGCGAAATCGATCCCATGGTTGTCGCCATAGCCCATCTCTTCGAAAATTTGCCGAAAGGCTTGCTCATGAACAGGTTCGCTGTCCACAATCACGCCATCCATATCAAAAATGACCGCGCTGTAATCCATATTTCAGATCAAATCATCACCATTTAATCAGGAAATGAGGCTGATGCATTACAAATATGTGTCTGCGGGAAGTCATCGACGTTGGATGGTCTTGGGGCTGAATCGTTTCCATATCTTTAAACCGACCTGGCTTTGCCATGACTTTTCCAGTGCTCAATCAACTCAGGCAGTAGCAGCAAGGAGGCAAAAAAGATCAAAAGGGCGCTGATCCCTCCCAGCATGGCCATGCTCATGGTGGTGATCAGGTGAAACGAAACCAGAGGGGCCAACACCCCCCGCACTCCCGTAAAAAAGGTGTGTACTGACATGTAGTCCACCACGCGTTCCGGAGGGGCAAATTTGGTGACCCAAAGGTTCCAGGCCACATCACCGCCGGAGTTGGCAATGCCAAACACGATGGCCCCCACAACCAGGCCGGGGATGCTGTCGCTCATGAAAAAGGTCAGGATGCCCAGGGCGAATCCGAGATTGAGGATGGTGCGCAGCAGGAAGAAATTCATGTGGTCAAACAGCCAGCCCCAGATGGGACTCAGGACCAACCGGGCGGCGTTGGGAATCACCCCGGTGAACATGGCCACCATGCCGACGCTCAGGGCCAGATTGTATTTTGGGTTGGCCAGGTATTCCACCCGCATGGGAAACATCATCAGGTTGGCGAAGCCCATCAGCATCCAACATATCAGGGTTCGGAAAAAGACTTTGTCATCCCGAACGCAACTCCATGCCCGCCCAAAATGGGTTCCCCCGGCTACTGTGAGGGGTTGCGAAGGACATCGATAGAGACAAAAGGCTGCGAAAAAGAAGGTGAAGGCAAAGAACAACAACAGCCACTGGAAGAAGTGCAAACGATCCGTCAGAAATCGGCCCGCCAGATCGCTAAAAATGGCCGCAGTGGCAATGCGGATCATGATGGATCGTGAAAAGAGGCGTCCGCGGGTTTCGACGGGATAATTTTCCTGGTAGATCTGAGTCATCAGGGGGACTCCCACGGCGGCGGCTGCCATGGAAAGAACACTTCCGGCCACAAAGACTTCCAGTGTGGGTATGAGAGCCATGATCACCAGACAGATCCCTCCCAGGACGGAGAGGTGGCCTGCGGCCCGGGACGCTGTCAGGCCTGAACGTGACACCATAACCACCAGCCAGGGGGTAAGAAGGAGACCAAAACTGCCTCCCCCTGCAACCAGCGCTTTGGAAATCGCCCCCCCTTGGAACCATTTGACTGCGATGAGCAATAAAAACACCGCGCCCGCCGCTTCGATGACTCCAGCGCTGATGGCGCGCCACCGCTCGTAATAATACGTTACTTCTGTCTTATTCAAACCCGACATCAAACGACCATGATGCGGTGGAATGGCCGCCCCTGTAAAAGAAAATTAACAAGTCCTTACACTGATAGAAACCTTTGCTGGATTTTGGGGTTGCGTCTAATGCAATTCCTTGATGAAGAGATCTTTGTATTTGATGTGGAGCTTGTCGCCTGTATGGATTTGCAGGGCAATATGACCCTTCATCCCCACCTTGTGTTGCTGGTGGGTTGAGTCGTTTAAAACACCTGCACCCTCATAGTCCGTTATTAATACGCCATTCAAGGTGGCCTTGATGGAGGTGCCTCGGACGGTGACCTCCATGTCATTCCAGGAAGGTTCATCGCCGCTGAAATGGAATTTCAAGCCGGGTTTGGCCATGGATGGATCCACCCATTTGCCTTTGGGGACATCGGGATAAAGCCAGCATTGCATGCCTCGGGTTTCGTCCCAGATCATTCCCGTGCGCCATGGCCCTGGTGGATTGATATCCAGTTGAGGGCCGTCGAGCCAAAACGCGGTGGCATCGTAGCGGCTGCGGACCTGCAGGCCACTGTTGCCAGGACAGTCCTTGAAGGCCTGAAAACGCAATTTCAACACGAAATCCGCATATTCCTTGGCGCTGACGAGCCAGATGTAATCGTGTTTCTCGACATTCATCGAGTTGGCCACGATGGCTCCATTTTCCACGGTCCAAAAGGCATGGGAGCGGTCCTCGGGTTTGCATTCGATGGTCCACCCGGTCAAATCATGTCCGTTAAAAAGGCTGGTCCATGAGGCGTTGTCCCCTGCGTGGAGCAGGCAGGTGAACATCACACCTAGAATAAGTAACAATTGTTTCATAAAATACTGATGCTGTGAATATTATACGATTCAGTTCGTGGTGTTATTCAAACAATTTTCCTAGTTGGGATGAATACCCCATTGGATAAGGGCCGAGGCCATCAAGGCAGGCAATCGGCACTGGCTGCAGAGGGCATCGGATTGATCGCAGAAATCACGGGTGATCTGGAGCAATCCCTGCTGTTCGGCGGCAGTGGAACCCGCCAGGCCTTTACATCCTGCCAGCAGTCGATGACGAGCAAGGCGCAGAACACTGTTGTCCTGGCCTTTGGGCCACGCGAGATAGAGCAGTTCGGCGCGCTGGGATAATACCCGATTGCCGCCCGCCTGGGCACGAGCCCAAAACCAGGGAAGGACAACGTTCATGGCCAGATCGGTTACTCGGGACTCTCCAATCAACGGTTGCGGTTCAGTCAAGGGAGCTGAACGCAGGGTAAAGTGCTTGCTCCAGAATCCCGAGGGGCAATTGCCCAAAATGGCCAGCAACTCGTCTGTCAAAGGAAGACCTGCCTTCGCTTGTTCAAACCAGTGCTCCAACTGTTCGACCAGGCTGCCCCCTGCCAACCAGTAGGAAGCCAGTGCCAGTCGGCGTTGGGGGTGATTTGAAGGGCGCAGGCCATCCATCCGCCAGACTGCAGGTGGCAAAAGCACTTGATTCCAGGCATCGCGCTCGCGCCACCAGAACTCCCAAAGGTGTTTCAAATAGAGGCGTGATTCATCCGCTCTCTGAGGCACGTCATGGGGTAAAAGGCCGGCCCAACCCAGGAGCCTGGCCTGCCAGGCATCGGCAGTCTGCCCTGGTGGAGCCGAGGGAACCAATTCCGCCAGTCGTTGCATGGGCCACGCATTATGTTTATAGCCAAGCGCTCGAAAGAGCTCCTCCCATAACGCCTGACTCCAGCCGGATTGCCGGGCGCGTGCAGTGAGGCGGGCCGCTTTGGCTTGAAGACGCACCAACGCAGCCTGCCTTAGCAATTCGCGGATATGCTCCCGGTCGAATTGGGCAAAAAAACGGGCGCATTGACCGATACAGTTTTCCGGAATGTCGTCCCGGCCTTCCGGGCTCAACCACTGGGACAGCTCATCCAGCGGGGCATCCAGGCAGTGTTCGAGCACCAACGTGGGCAGGGGGGGACGCTGGGCGGTTTCGTGCCAGACCACATGCAGAACGACATGTGCAAAGGCTTGATTGGTATCATGTTGATGGCCATGCCAGTTGCGTGACTCAAGGTCCACTTCAACATCCCCCGTTACCGGAGGTTCGTTGTCCACTTGAATCACGGCCCGGCGGAAGTCGGGTCCGGCTTCTCGATTGAGGAAACCGGGATGAAGAATCCTCAAAGGACGACCGTCCAATGTCAGCAATCGGTCACGGTTGATTCGTTGGTGGCGCCAGATGGCCTGGACAAGGCTCTCGCACGGACGATGGGGTTCGTCCCCTTCACGCAGCCAGAGAGCGGACCGGTTTTCCGCGCGCCAATCCTGGTACAATCGGGGTGGCAAGGCATGCATCGGCTTTGCTTTTCCTGGTAGAATCGGGCAAAGTCAAGTGTGAGTTGCATATGATTTATTGGTTCATCATGGCGATATGGGCAACCTCCCAGGTTTTCGTGGCGGGGGAGACCGATGTTCGGCGCGATGCGACCGTCACCGCGGTTGAGCGGGTCATGCCCAGTGTCGTGAACATCAGCACCGAAACCATTGTGGAACGGCGTGATGATTATGACGAGCTCCTCCAGGAATTCTGGGGGCCGTACTATCGTCGCCGGACGCCAGAGGCCCAGTATAGTCTGGGCTCGGGGGTGATCATTGACGAAGCGGGCTATGTCCTGACCAATTTTCACGTGGTGCAGCGCGCCAACCGCATCTGGGTGCGCCTGGCCGATCCCGATGGCCGTGTTTTTGAAGCGGAGCCCGTGGCGGGCACACGTCAGAGTGATGTGGCGGTGCTTAAGCTAAAAAGCAAGCCGGGGGACAAATTTGCGGCCGCCCGCTTTGCGGTGGGCGATGACCTGCTCCTGGGGGAAACTGTGCTCGCCCTGGGTAATCCCTTTGGTCTCGGGGGTTCCGTGACTCGTGGCATTTTAAGCTCCAAAAGCCGCCGCCCGCCTTCGGAAAAGGAACCCCTCGACATTGCCGACTGGCTGCAGACGGATGCAGCCATCAACCCTGGGAACAGCGGCGGACCGCTGATCAATCTCAAAGGCGAAATCATCGGAATCAATGTTGCGGTGTTCAAGGAAGGGCAGGGGATTGGTTTTGCGATTCCCATTCGGCGCGTGGCCGAGGCCGTTGCGGAAATTTACAGCCCGGAGGTGTTGCGGGGTCTTTGGTTCGGGGCCCGCATTGCGGCAGGACGGGCGCCGCTGAAAGTGACGGAAGTACAGCCGGGCAGTCCTGCCAGCAAGGCCGGCTTGCGCACCAACGACCTCGTTTTATCCATCAACGGGCATGTGCCGGAACGGCCGCTGGATTTAGGAAGGGAGTTGGTGGAGACCGGTCAGAATAAACCCGTGGAGTTGGTGGTGCAGCGGGGGAACGAGCGGTTGAATCTCACGGTCCGTCTTGTTCCAGAGAATACCGTCTTTACTGCCGAGGTCATCCGCCAGCGAACCGGGGCCAGTGTGCAGGAGTTGAATCCCAAGCTTGCGGAGGGGCTGGGGCTCAGCATTGGCCAGGGCCTGGTCGTGGCGGGGGTGGACCGCAACAGTCCTGTGGCCATCGCAGGCATCAAGAACGGATTTGTCATCCAGGGAATCGACGGTCAGGCGACACCGGATATAGTGAGTGCGGCCCGCCTTTTGTTCAGCAAAAGCAAAGGTGAAAAGGTCCAATTGAATCTGGTTGTTGAACGGGTGATGGGAAGTTTCATCCAGCGACAAAACGCCACAGTTGCAATTCAATTGCGTTAACCTTTGCCAGATGGCTGGCAGGATGTGTATAAAGGGATGTCAAAGCCATGAACGAAGGCGTAATGATAGAGGTCAATCATTTGACCAAGCGCTATGCGGGACACACGGCCATAAATGATCTTTCATTTACGGTGTTCCGGGGCGAGATCGTGGGGTTGCTCGGTCCCAATGGGGCGGGCAAAAGCACGACCATGCGCATTCTGGCCAGTTTCATGCCCGCATCCTCGGGGTCAGCCTGCGTGGCGGGCTATGATGTTTTTACCCAGTCCCGGGAGGTGCGGAAGCGGATTGGTTACATGCCCGAAAACAATCCCCTTTACCATGACATGAGGGTGAAGGAATACCTGACCTTCCGGGCACGCCTGAAGGGGTTGACGCGTCGCCAAACCCGGGAACGGGTCGGGGTGGTCATGGATCAGTGTGTTTTGACCGATGTCAGCCGCAAAATCATCGGCCAGCTATCCATGGGGTACCGCCAGCGCGTGGGCCTGGCCGACGCCCTGGTGCATGAACCCGAATTGGTGATTTTGGACGAACCCACCCTCGGGTTGGATCCCAACCAGATTCGTGCCGTGCGTCAGCTGATCAAGAACCTGGGCGGCAAACACACGGTCCTCATCTCCACCCACATCCTTCCGGAGGTCGAGATGACCTGCAACCGGGTGCTTATTCTGCACGAAGGACGCATCCTGGCAGCCGATTCTCCCGAGCATTTGCAGACCAAGATCAGTGATGGCGGCCAGGTCATCGCGGAAATCGCAGCCCCGGCTGCCGATCTGAAGGATTTCTTCATCGGGTTACCCGGTGTGAAGCGCTGCGAGGTGGCCCCCGTGGATGGTGATTTTCAGAGGTGTGTTTTGACGGCCGCCGCCGGCCAGGACGTGCGCGTGCCGGTGTATGAGGAGGTCCGTTTGCGGGGGTGGGTCCTGCGCGAATTGACCCGTACACGGCCAAGCCTGGAGGATGTGTTTGTGCACATCACAAAGGCCGAAAATGAAGAGGAGGAGATCTGATGCAAGGTTATCTCACCCTGGTTCGCCGCGAGTTGAACAGCTATTTTGTTTCGCTGACCGGTTACGTGTTGATTGGCGCTGTTTTGTTTCTCATGGGGTTGACCTTCACGGATCTGATGGACCGCCTGAACAGCGAGGCCACGGACATGCCGATCACGGAATTGTTCTACCAGACCTGGTACTTCTGGCTGATCCTCCTGCTGGCCTCCCCGCTGGTGACGATGCGGACATTTGCGCTCGAGAAATCTTCGGGCACGTTCGAAACGCTCACCACCACCCCCATTTCGGATATTCAGATTGTGCTGGGCAAATTCACCGGGGCATTGCTTTTCCACATGTGCCTCTGGCTGCCGTTGCTGGCCTGCATCTTCATCGTGCGGCATTACACCAACGACGTGACCGCATTTACCACGGGGGGGATTGTGAGCACCTACCTGGGGATCTTTCTGGTGGGAAGCCTTTTTATGTCCATGGGCTGCTTTGCCTCGGCGCTGACCCGCAGCCAGATCATCGCAGGCATGATCAGCTTCCTGCTCGGCATTGCGCTGTTTATGCTGAGCTTCCGTTCCCTTTTTGGTCTTCCGCAATCGGGGTGGACGGGAAGTGTTCTCTCCCACATCTCGATGATTGAGCATATGCAGGATTTTGTGCGGGGTATCGTGGATGTGCGCTACGTGGTCTATTACGTGAGCCTGACGTGTTTCTTCCTCTTTTTAACCTTGAAGGTGGTCGAAAGCCGCCGGTGGAAATGATATGTCCAACGAGACGCCCCATTCTCCCAGTTTTTCGAGCGGCCGCAAAATAGCCATCGGCCTGAATGTGCTGCTTTCGGTGGCGGCCATGTGCGCGCTGGTCATCATGGTCAACTACCTGGCAGCCCGGCATGTGGTGCGCTTTGAATGGTCGGGGCAAAACCCCAACCAACTCTCCGCCCTTACGCTGCAGATGCTCAATAAGATGACCAATCAGGTCAAGGTGACCGTGTTTTTTGACAAACAGGAGGCGCTGTATAGTTCCGTCTCGGCCTTGCTCAACGAATACCAACTCGCCTGTCCGCGCCTGACGGTGGAATATGTGGACTATCTCCGCAATCCAGGGGCGGCTCAGCTGATCATGGAACGGTATAAACTCTCCTTTCCGGGAGAGGATTATTATAAAAACCTGGTCATCTTCGATTCCGCCGGCCGTGTTAAGATTGTCTATGAAAAGGAGATGTCGGATATGGACCTGTCCGGCCCCCTCAGCGGCACCTCACGTGAAATTAAACGGTCCAATTTCAAGGGTGAATTGCTTTTCACATCAGCGCTGGTCAGCGTTACAGACAGCCGTCGCTTCAAGGCCTACTTTCTGGAGGGACACCGCGAATCCAATCCCCAGAGCGATGACGGATTTGGATACGCCAAATTTGCCCAGATGCTCCAGCACAACAACGTGCAGGTCGATTCTGTGGCCATTGCAAGTCAGGACGTGCCTGCCGATTGCAATCTGCTGGTGATTGCTGCGCCACAACATCGTTTCGATGACAGCGAACTGGCCCGCCTGAACAAGTATCTGGATCAGGGAGGACGGATGTTGGTCTGCCTCAACAATTTGGGACGCACTGGATTGGAGAAGATGCTCTCAGAGTGGGGGGTCAAAGTGGGGGATAACCTGGTGTATGATGTACCCAACTCGCCCCGGGGAACGGAAAGCACTCTGAATCCGGACTTGATTGTGACGAATTTTGTGAGCCTGCAGCATGCCATCGTCAAGCCATTGTTGCGATCCCGTGTGAGGTTGGTTTTGCCACGTTCCGTGGAGCATGAGGCTGGCATCAAGCAGGAGCCTGATGCCCCCAAGGTGGAGGAGCTCTTTGCATGCGGCAAGGAAGGCATTGCGGTGACCGATATCCGTAACGGTGTGGCCTATCCCGACATGTTCGGCGATCGGCGGGGGGCAGTGCCCCTGGCTGTGGCGGTTGAAAAGGGTGGGGTGCAAGGTTTGGGAGCAGACACGGGTGCTTCACGATTGGTGGTGGTGGGCGATTCCATCTTCCTCACCAATCAGTTGATTGATAACCTGGCAAACCGTGATTTCGCGGTCCTGGCAGTCAACTGGCTCCTGGATCGCTCCCATTTGATGGGTGGCATTGGTCCCCGGCCCATCAAGGAATTCCACCTGGTCATGAGCCAGACTCAACTCACGTCGGTGCGCTGGCTGTTGCTGGGGGCTTTGCCGGGCGGAGTGATGATTCTGGGTGTTGCGGTATGGTGGCAAAGGAGAAAATAACCCGGTTTCTAAGCTGTTTTGCTGTGGGTGGTAAATGATGATCAGCGACTGATGAATTCACGATACACATGGATATTGATTGCGGTGGCGCTTGTGCTGTTTGGCTTTATCATGCTGGTTGAGCGCCGTGATGGTGGGGGACAGACTGGATCCGGCGCCCCGGCGCCCTTATTTGTGAAGTTCGATCCAGCGGCAGCCACGAGTGTGGAGGTTGTCCTGCGCACGAACCGCATTATTCGTGCAGATCGCTCCCACGATGAATGGACGCTGAGCATGCCCTTGAAATATCCCGCCTATGCGGCTCGTATCGAGGGATTGCTGAATATCATCGGACGCCTTAACCGGGAGGCCCATATTTCAGCGCAGGAATTGCTCTCCCAAAATCAATCCTTGGCGGCGTACGGACTCGATCCGCCGCTGGCCAGCATCATTATTGAACAGCCCGGCGAACGCACCGAGATCAAGGTTGGTGGGCGTTCTCCCGTTGGAGGGCGGGTGTACGTCCAGTTGGTTGGATCGGATGGGATCTTTTTCACCGATGCCCAATTACATGAGCGGCTTCCGAATACGGTGGATGATTGGCGCGACCCTGGTTTTCTGCGTTTCAAGGACACGACCTTTAACCGCATTGAATTGGTGTCCAAAAAGGTCAGCTACGAATTCCAGATCGATCCATCGACACAGTTGTGGCGTCTGACCAAGCCGATGAATGCCCGTGCGGACAATCAGAAGATCCAGCAGATGATCCGCATGCTCAAGGATTGGAACGTGGTGAAGTTCGTTCCGGACAATGCTTCGGTGGAGATGGAATCCGTGGGATTGCAGCCGCCCGATGTGGCCTTGATGTTGGGGCAGGGGACCAATGATATCCTGGTCGCTCATTTTGGAAAGGTGGCCACCAACGGTGTGCCTGCGGTGTATGCCCGTTGTTTGCCTCAAACCAATGTGGTTTTGGTTTCCCGACAGACGTTGGATTGGCTCTATGTGCCGTTTTCAGAATTTCGGGAGCCACGTGTTATTTCGCAACCTCTGGATAGCGTGGATCTTATCGAGATTTCGGCAGCGGAGAACTTCGTTCTCCAGCGCGATCGGGATGGCGTGTGGTCCATCGGCGGGGCCCATACAACCAAGGTTGATCCTGAGCTGATGACACGTTTTCTGGCAGACTTGAGCAATCTCAAGGTGACGGAGTATGTCAAGGACGTGGTTACGGATTTTAAGGCGTATGGGTTGGATAAACCTTCGCGGCAATTCACGTTGCGTCGTATGTTGACCAATTCGGTTAACAACATGACCAATCCGATTCTGGCACAACTGAATTTTGGCTCCAATGTCGCAGACCGTGTCTATGCGCGGTTGAGCGATGAAAGTTCGGTGTATGCCACCTCCTGGGCTGAAAGTTGGCGTTTGCCTTCCAATGCCTATCAATTGTTCGACCGGCAACTGTGGTCTTTCACGACCAACCAGGTCAGTGCGGTGACCATCCAGTATAATGGTGTGCAATACAAAATGGTGCGCAACAACTTGGGACAGTGGACCATGCCTCCCAGCCCGGCGGCGTTAACCGCTCCCTTGACCAACATTGTCGAGGAGGTTCTTTACCGCATGGGGCGGTTGCGGGCTGAGAATTGGGCGGCTTCGGGTAACGAACAGTTGCCCAAATTTGGCATCGCACCCGGACGACATAGCTTTACCGTGGATCTCAATGCAGCGGCAGGAGGGCAGTCCCTGACCATGGATTTTGGCGCGCAAGCACCATCACAGGATATGTATGCTTCCGTGGTCCGAAACGGTCAGAGGCTCGTTTTTGAGTTTCGGCTGACGTTGTTCCAGTTGTATGTGGAGATTCTGAAGAGCCTGACAGCACCTCCGCCAGGTGAGCAACAGCCACATTCCTAAGCAGAATGGCTACGACAGGTTCCAGCACCCTATGGAGCCGCTTGCGGCGCTTGTTCCGATATTTTCGGATTGCGTGCTGGCTGTTGGTTTTATTTCTCGTGGGCGCATGGGTTTATTTAAACCAGGTCGGCCTGCCCGACTTCATTAAAGAACCCATTCTCACTGAAATGCGCCAGCGTGGCCTGGATCTGCATTTTTCCCGCCTCCGTCTTCATTGGTACCGGGGTATCGTTGCTGAAAACGTCAACTTTGGGCAGACGGGCAAGGAATTAGGGCCGCAGGTTTATATTGATGATCTGGAAATTCGCTTCAACCACGAGGCCCTGCGGCATTTGCGTTTGGAGGTGTCGGCTGTGGTGGTCAGGCATGCGCGTTTGAGTTGGCGTACGCGGGCGACAGGGGAAGCCGAATGGCGGCAACTGAGTCTGGAAGATGTCATGGCGGATGTTCAATTTGATCCGGATGATCGATGGGTGTTATCCAATGCGCATGGCACGTTTTTAGGACTGGCCATGGATCTTCAGGGGGCCATCCGAAATGCCTCGTATCTGGAAAGTTGGAAATCGTCAGCTCCATCCGCCGACCCGGGAGAGCAGGTCAATGCCTTCTGGAGTCATGTTGTTAAAATTCGCGAACAGCTTCAATTCGACGGACCGCCAACCCTTAAGGTTCGCGTCGAAATGGATGCGCGTGCACGCACCTTGGAACGCGCCACTCTCCGGTTGGAGGTGCCCCGAGTGGATAGTCCATGGGGGGAATTTCGACAGGTATCTTTAACGATCTCTGATCCCATGGGACGTGCTTCCAATACGGTGGCTCAGACTGAGGTCAGGCTCCATGCGGCCCAGGTTGTGGCTGGCGGGATACAGTTGGATGGCATGACCTCCAATTGGCGCATCACCAGGGGACCGGTCAATGACTTGCCCACTCGCGTCGAACTGGGGACGACGGCGGAGTCTGTCACCGCCAGGGATTGCACCGCCCATCAGTTGGCATTGAATGTCCTTTGGAACCAGGCGTCCGGTGAATCAAATCAAACCTGCGTTGTGGATGCCAGGATGCGCGAGATGGCCACTCCGTGGGGCACATCGGGGACGGGACAGGTGCAGGTGCAGTTGGATCTGGCCCCAACTCTTCTGACCAACATTGTCGAAGTTGGCAAGGATCACGCAAAACTTCTACAGACAGGCACCTGGGTTGGATGGGTGAATGCTTTGCCGGCGCAGGAGCGTGACCGTTTGAAGGTGGCTGCTCATCTTCAATTGGGGAAGGTGAACACTCCACAGGGCCATGCTGAAAAACTGGAGGTGGAAATAACAGGCAACCCCAGCCATCTGGCATCCAATCTTAATAACAAGGTGGATCCATCCTGGGGGATATGGAGCCATTTTGTGCCATGGGAACTGTCCACACGCTGTGATGTCTGGGGCGTTGTGACTCCCGAACTTCTGGCCGAGCGTTTGTTGGTCGATGTCGCATGGAAGAGTCCTGAATTGCGCATCAACACCTTGCAAGGCACCTTGTATGACGGAGAGATTGCCCTGAACGGTCAGTTGAATGTCGAATCGCGCCGATTGATGGCCCGCGTTCGCTCCAACTTCGATGTGCACCAGGTTGGCATCATCCTCCCATCCGGCACGCAGCGATGGCTGCGCCAGTATGGATGGGAGATCCCTCCGCTGGTTCAAGGTGAACTGTGTTATCAATTGCCTCCATGGGACAATACATCGGATGACTTGGACGACGATCCAGAAGCTCGATTGACTTTGGCTGCGACCATTCAAGCCGGCGCCAGTTCCTTCCGACGCGCTCAGGCGGCATCCACTGAACTGATGGTCACCCTGACCAACCAGACCTGGCACATTCCCCATTTGCTGATGTCGCGTCCGGAAGGACAGTTGCGGCTCCAATACACCGAGGACAGTGCCACCCATGACCATTATTGGGAAGGGACGAGTGGCATTGATCCCCAGGCCTTGCGCCCTTTGCTGACGGAGGGACAGTGGAAGGCGCTCAAGCTGTTCGAATTCACCACTCCGCCACATGTGGAGGGCCGTTTCTGGGGGCGCTGGCGCACACATGATGTGGTGGGCTTTGATGGTGTCATTCAGGCCCATGACTTTACCTTCCGATCGGAGGCGATCACGGATGCTCGCATTCCCATCACTCTGACCAATGACCTGGCCCGGGCACATGATGTTCGCATCACCCATGATCAGCAGACCATAGAGGCCCAGGAAGTGCGTTTCGAGATTCCAGAACGCCGGTTGTATCTGACCAATGCGAAGGCTCAGTATGAACCAGGGGCTGTGACGCGCGCCATCGGTCCGCAGACGTATGAGTTGATGAAACCCTATCAATTTGATCAGCCTCCCAGGGTGCTTGTAAATGGCAGTGTGGTGGTGACCAATACGCGGAATGCCGACATGACTTTTGAGCTCGAAGGAGGGCCGTTCCGTTATTCGCGTTTCAGGATGCCCCTGGTCAGCGGGGTGGTCCATTGGGGCGGGACCAACCTGAGCATCACCAATCTGCAGGGATCCTTCTACAATGGGCGGCTCAAGGGAAACCTGGATGCCGATCTGACTCCTTCTGCCGGTACGCAGGCGGGTTTTAGGGTGACCATCACCAATGTGGATATGAGGTCATTTATGGCGGATGTATCCAGTTCCACCAACCGGATGGAAGGAACCCTGTCGGGCGATTTGGTGATTACCCGTTTGAACTCTTCAGACTGGGGAAGCTGGCAGGGGTATGGGCAGGCCAGTCTTTTGCGGGGGCTCATTTGGGAGATCCCCATGTTTGGTGTTTTTACGCCCATTCTGAATTCAATCGTCCCAGGCATTGGAAATAACCGGGCTGACCAGGGCACCGCCACCTTTATCATTACCAACAGCGTGATTTCGACACGGGATTTGGAGATACGCACCCAGACTCTGAGGCTTTATTACAACGGCACGGTGGATTTCGACTGCAATGTCAATGCTCGTGTCGAAGCCTCCCTGTTTCGGGATGTGTGGCTGGTGGGCAGAATCTTTAGCATCGCCCTCATGCCGTTGACCAAGGTCTTCGAATACCAGGTCACGGGCACTTTGGCGCAGCCAAAGACACAGCCGCTTTACATCATACCCAAAGTGATCATGGCGCCCCTGCACCCGCTCAAAACGATCAAGGATATCTTTACCCCGGAGCCCACCAAGCCTGCGGAGCCCGCCAAGGACGAAAAGTCACACAAATGACGCGGATAAGGGAGGAACAACGGGCGTTCCTCCACCTCTCAACACGCCAGGGATTTTCGTGGCAATGACTTGCGCATTTTGAACGCTGTCGAACAACAGAGGGCTTCCGTGGATCGTCTGCCAGGTCAATTTGCGTTTCATGGGTTTCGGGTTAAAATGCCCTATGTCAGACACCGCGAAACGAGCCGCGTCTGGTGGAGGGAGAAAGACGGACCCGCCCAACCCATCTCCGGCAGCCCCTCTGATTGCTGCTGAAGGGGCACAGGAGGAGCTGGGCACCTTGTCACTGCTGCAATTGGTGGATCTGATATCCATGCGCCTCCCACCTCGGCACGAGGTGATGTTTGATTTGGTGTACCTGCGCAGCCGCATTCAGGAGATGGAGGAGATGAATGAGCAGGCGCGCCAGGCTCTTGAAAAACTAAATGCAGCGGTTGAAAAATTGCGTGCCCCCGCCTTGCGTGCCGGTACGTTTCTGATGCCCCTGGAACATAACCGCGCCCTGGTCTGCATCAACAATAGCGATTATGTGTGTCAGGTTGACCCGCAAATCTCCATGGCAGCCCTGCAGATCGGACAGCGGGTCCTGTGCAACGAAGCCTTTGCCGTTGTGCATGTTCTTGGTTTTGAACGCGGCGGCCCCATTGCGCGCATCGAGGAGATCCTTTCCGAAGGCCGGATCCGAATCGGTCAGGAATCGGGCTTGAATGATGCCGTGCTTCAACGCTCCGACCTTCTTTCGAAGGAAAAACTCAAGGTTGGCATGGAGGTGCGTCTGGACACCAACCAGCGGGTGGTGCTCGAGGTCCTTGGCATGGGCAAGCGCATGGAGCGTTCCCTTGAAACCGTGAATGAACTGCCCTGGACAGCCGTGGGCGGGCAGGACGAGGCCGTTAATGCCATTCGCGAGGCCATTGAAAGCCCGTTTATTCATGGGGATCTCTATCGCAAGTTCGAACATTCCATTCCCAAGGGATTTCTCCTCTATGGGCCGCCAGGATGTGGCAAGACGCTGCTGGGCAAGGCCACAGCCTACAACCTGCGCCGCCAGATACAGATTCAGACCGGCGTGGATCACCCGGAGTTTTTCCTGCATGTGAAAGGACCGGAAATTCTCAACATGTGGGTTGGTGAGTCCGAACGGCAGGTGCGCGACCTCTTTGCCCAATGCCGGGAACGCGCCCGGGATGGGGCTCTGGCCTTCCTGTTCATTGATGAGGCCGAGTCGATTCTGGGCACGCGTCGTGGGGGGCGTTTCAATAGTATTCTAAGTACGCTGGTGCCCATGTTTTGCACGGAGATGGATGGGCTTGAACCGTTGCAGAATGTTGTGGTGATCCTGGCTTCCAATCGGGCGGATCTCATTGACCCGGCCATCCTGAGGCCCGGTCGCATTGATCGAAGGATCAAGGTCAACCGCCCGGATCAGGCAGGCGCCCGTGCCATCTATGGAATATACCTTCGGGAATCCCTCCCGCTGGCCGAACCGCGCGAAGCCCTGATCGACGTCGTGACGACCGCCCATTTCGCGCGCACGCCGGAGAACGCCTTTCTGGAGGTGGTGTATCGCAGTGGCCGCAAGGATGTGCTGTATCATGGCGATATGGCCAGCGGGGCAATCATCGCAGCGGTGGTTGAGCGTGCCAAGGGACTGGCCATCCGGCGGGCGGTTGATACCCAGCACGATACGGCGATCACTCGTGAGGATCTGCTGACAGCGTTGCGTCTGGAATACCAGGAAAACGATTTATTTCCCACGAATGACCTGACCGAAGATTGGCTCAAACTGACCGACTTTGACCCGGACAATGTCATCCGGCTTGGTCCTGTCCGCCCACGCACAAGGGAGGCGAGCGCCATGGTCTAGCCGAGCGTTGGTGGTCCGGCACAACATCCCAGGACAGCATGGAATTCCCGGTGATCCACTTTGGCATTGAGACGGAGTATGGCATCTCCATCGATCATGGGGACGACATCGACCTGGTGGCTGAATCGATGGAGCTGGTGAGGTGCGTGTCCACGCCCGGGGTGTGGAAACGCTGGGATTATGCATGTGAGGATCCGCATCAAGATGCCCGTGGCTTTCATGTGGTGGAGCTGTTGCAGGATGAAGACGAGGCACAATACGCCGTCCTGGATGCACAGCGCCCCTTATCGTATCAGGATATCAAAACGGATTTTGTCCTCTCCAATGGGGCCCGCTTTTATAATGATCATGCCCACCCCGAATACTGCACTCCGGAATGCGTGACGCTGGCGGATCTCTCGGCCCATGATCGGGCCGGGGAACGGATTCTGATGGCCTGCGTGGCACGGCGTTCCCGCAAGCTGGGCCGCGAAGTCATGGTGTATAAAAACAACACCGATTTCTGCGGCCACAGCTATGGCTGCCATGAGAATTATCTGGTGCCCCGTTCCCTTTCCTGGGATGCGCTGGCGGGCCACATGACGAATTTTCTCGTCACCCGGCAAATATACGCTGGCGCGGGCAAATTTGCCCTGGAGGCGGAGGATGAATACCTGGGCGGAGGTTTCCAGATATCCCAGCGGAGCGATTTTTTCAGCGTCCTTCAAAGTGTTGATACCATGCAGGCCCGTCCCATCATCAACACACGGGATGAGCCTCATGCTGACCCGCGCCGATACCGCCGATTCCATGTGATCATTGGCGATGCCAACATGTCGCCGTTTGTGACACGGCTCAAAGTGGGCGCCACCGCACTCGTCTTGGAAGCCCTGGCGCGCAATCCACATGCCCGGCTGCCTGTGATCGAGGATCCGGTGGGTGCCTTGAAACGCATTTCCCGCGACCCCACGTTTCGATGGGAATGTCGCCTCGCAGACCGTCGTGCGACCACCGCCATGGAGGTGCAACGGGCATTTTTGGATCTGGCCCGGCATGGCTGTGAGTTGAATCCCGAAAAGGCAGCTCTCCTGTGCGACTGGGAAGGCGTGCTGGAGGACCTGGCGATCGATTATCGTCGATGTCAGGACCGTCTGGATTGGGTGGCCAAACTCCAATTGATCCGGTCCTTTCAGGCGGAGCAGGGGGTGGCTGATGACGATCCATGGCTGGCGAGCCTGGACCTCGAATACCATCGTCTTGATCCCGCCAAGGGCCTGTACCTTGCCCTGGAAGCACAGGGCAGGCGTCCTGCGGTTCCAGCCATGGCGGACGTTGAAAAAGCCATGGCCTTTCCACCATCGAATACCCGTGCCGCGGTCAGGGGGGGCTGTGTTCAGAAGTTCTCCAATGCCCTCATCAGCGCCCAATGGGACCATGTGACTCTGGAGGGGGACACGCAGCCCCTGAGAATATCGCTCCTCGATTTATTCGCACCCGAGGACATTCTGCGCTATGTTAGGGCTGTGGAAAAGGCTCATTCGCCCGAAGACTTACGATGGATGGAACAAACAGGAAAGGAATGAGGTATGCCTGATCAATTACAGCGAACCAGGCCTGTGGTCCCTGGACCGTCCGGTGGAGGGGAGGGACCGGGCATTCCCAAGGTGGATAAACCCAATATCGATGAATTGCTGAAACGCATGCGCAAGGTCGATCCCGACCAGGCCAAACGATACCGTCAGCGCACTGGCGAATGAGTGATTCCAATCCCAGGGAGATCGCGGGTGATTTCATATCGCTGGTGGCCAGCCGGCAAATGCCCCTCTGGCGCACCAGCAGCGATTCTGTGCCCATTCAGACGCAGGGTACCACGGTGTTTGCCTTTCATTGTGCCGAGGGCATCCTGATGGCTGGTGACCGGCGGGCCACGGCCGGGAATGTCATCGTCACCGATCGCATTGAAAAGGTCATTGAATTGGATGCCACGAGCCTTCTGGCCATTGCCGGAGTGCCGGCGATGGCCTTTGAAATGGTGCGGGTGCTTCAGACCTCCTTCGAATATTACCGTCGCAGCCAGTTACAGGCCCTGAGCCTTCCGGCCAGGGTGCGTTCGCTTGCCCGTTTGTTGCGTGACAATCTGCCCATGACGATGCAGGGGATCGGGGTCGTCATGCCGATTTTCGCGGGCGTCAATGCCACTTCAGAGCCGTCACGGCCCGAGATTCATTTTTATGATCCATTGGGCGCGCAGTTTCATGCCGTGGACTATGCCGCCTCGGGGTCTGGCGCCCTGACTATTCGCAGCATACTGGGCTTTCAGCACCATTTTGGAAATCCCCCCCCTGTGCAAATGAACCTGCAGGCTGCCGTGGCCCTTGCCCTTCGAATGCTCATGGTGGCCTCTGAACTGGACAGTGCCACCGGAGGCGTGAGCCCGGGTGAAAAGTCTTTTGCCACCATCAAACTATTGCGGCCTGACGGCATCATCACCGTGTCCGAGGAACAACAGGCCGCATGGCTTTCATCGCATGATTGACGAACCCTACCGCTGGCTTGATGCCATTGCCAACCGGCGTGAGTATGTGCGGGAGCAACTCAAGCAGGGTACCCCTGTCCTGGCTGTCAGTTTTGCTGGCGGCATCCTGCTGTTGGGCGTTGGCCATGGCCAATCCAAGGTGTTTGAAATCTTTGACCGTCATGCCTTGGCAGGTTTGGGACATCCTGCCGACATGGAAAAAGTGCGTCAGGCTGCCATCGATGCCGCCCATCTCGAATCGTTTACCAGGGCGCCCGAAGATGTCAGTCTCAGACGATTGGTGGGTTTTGGATTGGGTCCCCAGCTTAAATCCAACTTCGAACAGGTTTACAGCGCCCCATTTCTGGTTGAGTTCATCATGACCGAAGTCGGGCGTTCGCCGTCTCAGGATCTCCTCATGCGTGTGCATTATGATGGGGCCTTCGAAGTGGCCACGGGGCCGGTTCAGGTGGCTGCCCCCCGCGTTGAAAGCGAAGCCCCGGCTCAGAATTGGATCGTTTCCCAGCTCGACACAGCCGGAGACATGGCTGGAATTGTGGATCTGCTGTTGCAGGCCTGGTGGTTGTTGGATCATGACCCATCCTTTGGCGAAGGGGTGCCCCCTCCTGATGTCCGAAGACAGGGTTGGCGGGCAAAAACGCAGGGGAAAGTGGTGGAAATTGCCCTGCTTAATCGCAGTGAGGCCCATGCTGTTCGCTATGAACCGCTGACGTTGAAACGCCTCGGCCTCGCGAACTGACCGTCGTTCGCCTTTTTGGCGAAACCGATGCATATTGGCATGATGCCTCTCCCAACGCGTGCGCGGCTCACGTTATGAATCGCATTGCCGGATTGGAAACCGAATATGGCTGCCTGACCAACGAACCGGCGGGCCCTGCTGGTGTTGTCAGTCGGGTGCGGAATTGGATTTTTGAGAAAAACCGCTTTGGCCTGGCTGATTTGCACCAGCGCGATTGGGATGAGCCGGCCGGCAACGGCGGGTTTTTATTCAATGGCGGCCGCTGCTACGTCGACATGGGGCACCTGGAGTATTGCACACCGGAATGCCTCTCCCTGTTGGATATTCTGCGATATGACCGGGCTGGCGATTACATATTGATGAGCGCCCTGCGCGGTCTGCATATGACAGAGCATTGCGGCTTCGTTCGCAATAATGTGGATGCCTATTCCGGGGCCACCTTCGGCTGCCATGAGAATTACCTGGTTCACCGCTTCGCTCCGCTGACCGAATCCAATGTACTTTCCTTGCTGGCTTTTCTCACGTTGCGTGTGCTTTACACGGGTGCGGGACGGGAGGCGACGGCGCCAGGCGCGGAATACCGGGGGGATCCTCATTCCTACCAGGTGCCCGGCATTTTTCAGATCAGCCAGCGCGCGGATTTCATCAACAACGACCTGTTCGAATGGGTGCAGTTCAACCGGGCCATCATCAATACACGGGATGAACCGCTGGCGGACGGTCGTGTGTATCGGCGTTTGCACCTGCTCCATGGCGATACCAATGTCCTGGCGACTGCGCTGTTGTTGAAGGTCGGGACCACCGCCCTGGTCCTGGATCTGCTGGAGAGGGGTAATCTGCCCAAGATTGTCCTGGCGGATGCCGTGAACACGTTTCGTGGCCTGTCTCACAATCCCGATGGCCCCTGGCTGGTGAATCTTGCCAATGGCAGGCAGGAGGATGCTGTGGAGTTGCTGCTCCAGTACTACGAGGTCGCCCGGGCCGAGTATGCGGGACGGGATGTCGAAACCGATGGTCTCCTGAACATCTGGAAAAGCACCCTGGTGGACCTGGCCAAGCGTCCCGAGGCTCTTGTGGGCAAGGTGGACTGGATCACGAAACGGTGGTTGTTTACCAGGTTTGTCGAGCAGGAGAAGCTATCCTGGTATGATCCCTGGCTTAAGTCTCAGGGGCTGGAGTATCATGTCATTGACCCCCTGCGCAGCCTGGGGCTTGCCCTGGAACAGACCCCTGTGGAATGGCAGGTTCCCCCCCCAGAGATTACCCGTGTATCGATGCAGCCGCCTGCCAACACGCGCGCCGCAGTCCGTTCCGAACTGATTCGCCTGCTTCAAAACCAGGATGTCCGCTATTTCGTGGATTGGGAAGTCATTGATGTGGAGGGCGTGAGTTCCCTGACGCTTCAGAACCCCTTTAATCCGTCGCCGGTTGAGGCGAAAATCTGGATGCGCCAACTCAAACAGGTGCTTGAGCCTTGACCGCGTTGACACGGTCCGGGTGCGCAAAATCATTGAAATCCAGAAGTGCATTGCGTAGGGTCGCATTCATGCACCCACTACTACGCTCCTGGCTGCTTTTGGCTGTGCTGGCGTTGACCCCAGTGATCAAGGCCGCAGAGAAGAACTATACCATCGCTGTCATTCCCAAAGGCACCACTCACGAGTACTGGAAATCCATTCATGCAGGCGCGGAGAAGGCGCGGCAGGAACTCTCAGCCCAGGGGGTGGGCCTCAACCTGATTTGGAAAGGTCCCTTCCGCGAGGATGATCGTGACCAGCAAATCCAGGTTGTGGAAAGCTTCGTGGCACGTCGTGTGAATGGCATGGTGCTTGCCCCCCTCGATTCCCAGGCCCTGGTGGCCCCCACGGAGACGGCTGTGCGCTCCAAGATCCCCGTGGTGATCATTGATTCAAGCCTGAAATCCGAGGCGCCTGCCAGCTATGTGGCCACCGATAATGTCAAGGGCGGTGAAATGGCGGCGGAGTGCCTGGGCAGGTTGCTCGAGGGCAGGGGGAAGGTGATCCTCCTGCGCTACCAGGTGGGCTCAGCCAGCACCGACCTGCGCGAGGCTGGTTTTCTCAAGGCCATCGCCCGGTTTCCCGGCATCCAGTTGCTGACCACGAACCAGTACGCAGGCGCCACCCGCGATACGGCCTATCAGGCCTCCCAGAACATCCTCAACCGCTATGCCCGTGAGGCCAATGGTGTGTTTTGCCCGAATGAAACCTCCACCATTGGAATGCTCCTGGCCTTGCGCGACGTGCACAAGGCGGGTGGGGCGATCAAGTTCGTCGGATTCGATGCCAATGCGCAGTCCGTGGACGCCCTCAAGAAGGGTGATTTGCAGGGGCTCATCGTTCAAAATCCCTTCCGCATGGGGTATTTGGGGACCATGACCCTCGTGCGGCATCTTCAGGGTCAGAAGGTGGAGAAGGTGGTCGATACTGGCGTGACCTTGGTAACCCATGACAACATGGCCGATGCAGCCATTCTCGAGCTGCTGAATCCCCCCATCCGCCAGTATCTCGAGAAATAGGGCTGTGCCTGTGACAGGCGGTCTGGACGACACAACGCATTTCCATGTCTGATCCGCGGTTGCATATCAGTGGTGTGACGAAGTCCTTTGGGGCGACCCAGGCACTGCGGGGTGTGGATCTTGACGTGGCGCCGGGCGAGGTCATGGCGTTGATCGGCGAGAATGGTGCAGGCAAGAGCACCCTCATGAAGGTGCTCAGCGGAGCCCACCGCCCTGACAAGGGTTGCATCGAGCTTGAGGGTCGACCCTATCTGCCTTCCAACCCGCTTGACGCCCGGCGCCAGGGGGTCGCCATGATTTACCAGGAATTGAACCTGGCGCCGCACCTGAGCATTGAGGAAAACATCATGCTGGGTGTGGAGCCCTCACGATGGGGGTGGCTCAACCTGGCCCGTCGTCGTTCCCTGGCCCGCCAGGCGCTGGCGGATCTATGCCATGAAGGATTGCCTCTGGATGCACCTGCGGGGACACGCCCCATTGCCGAGCAACAATTGGTTGAGATTGCCCGTGCACTGCTTGCCGAACCCCGGGTGTTGATCCTTGATGAGCCCACCAGCAGCCTGACACGGATGGATATTGAAAACCTGTTCCGGGTGATCCACCGTTTGCGTGACCGCGGAGTCAGTATCATCTACATCAGTCATTTTTTGGAGGAATGCCAGCGTGTTGCCGACCGCTTTACCGTGCTTCGTGATGGACAAACCGTCGGCTCCGGGCTCATGCGGGAGGCGCCGATATCCGGGATCATCAAGTGGATGGTGGGACGTGAAATTGCCGATATCTATCCACGACAACCCCATCCCATGGGCAAGCCGGTGTTCGAATTACGCGCCCTGTCGGGGCGTGCGAAGCCTCAAAATGCGTCGTTGACCTTGCATGAAGGTGAAATTCTTGGAGTCGCTGGCTTGATTGGCGCCGGGCGCACCGAAATGCTGCGTGCCTGCTTTGGCCTTGATCCTCTTGCTGGTGGTTTCGTCTTGTTGGACCAGCAGGCCATGGGGCGCCCGCGGCCCTCTGTCAGCCTGGCGCGTGGCGTGGGGCTGCTGAGCGAAAACCGCAAGGAGGAGGGATTGATGCTCAATCGAACCGTGGCGGAAAACCTCCTGGCAACACGCTGGGAGCCGTTTTCACGTTTCGGCCTGATTGGGTCCCAACGGCAGGATGCGGCTGCCAGGACATGGATGGAGCGCCTGGCCATTCGTGCGCGCGGACCCTCACAGAGCATCGGGGCTCTTTCCGGTGGCAATCAGCAAAAGGTGGCGTTGGGACGCCTCCTGCATCACGAGGCCCGGGTGCTTCTGCTGGATGAACCCACCCGGGGGATTGACGTAGGCAGCAAGGCGCAGATATACAAGTTGATCACCCAGCTCGCCGCGCAGGGTAAGGCCATCATTTTTGTCAGTTCCTACCTGCCTGAATTGCTGGGGGTGTGTGATACCATCGCGGTCATGTGCCGTGGCGGCCTGGGTGATGTGCGCCCGGCGACCGCCTGGACGGAACAGACCATCATGCAGGCCGCCATCGGCCAAAACGCTGAATAATCATCCATGGAAAAACCTTCAACATCCGGATCCCGATTCAACCTTCAATCGTTGCTGAATTCCTTCGGCCCCTTCCTGGGGCTGGTGCTTGTGATTGGCTTTTTTGCCATGGATGGCACGGTGCGCCCGTCGTTCCTGTCCATCGCTAATTTCAAAATCATCCTCACCCAGACGGTAATTGTTGCCATTGGAGCCTTGGGGATGACGCTCATCATTGTCAGTGGGGGCATTGATTTGAGCATCGGCTCCGTGGTGGCCCTGACCAGTGTCATCGGGGCGCTGCTGGTGCAAAAGGGCTTCTCCCTGCCGGTGGTCGTGCTCGCTGCGTTGCTGAGCGGATGGCTGTGCGGGGCAATCATTGGTGGAATCGTGGCAGGAGCGCGCATCAATCCCTTTATCGTCACTCTGGGCATGATGGGAATTGCCCGTGGCACGGCCAAGTGGTTCGGCCAGAATCAGACCGTGAATTACACCGATGAGTTTTCCAGCCGCCTGGCCGAGCCCGGACTCTCAGTGGGGCAATGCGTTCACGATTCCACCGTGCCCATCATCAACGGCCTGCTCGCGGATCCCGATCCCAACGGCTGGCTGCCATCGACGGGTGTCTGGCTGGTGCTGGGCCTCGCCATCATCATGGCCCTGGTCATGCGGCGAACCGTTTTTGGGCGGCATGTCTTTGCGCTGGGCTCCAATGAGACGACAGCCCGGCTGTGCGGCATCCGCACCGCCTGGCTTAAGGCATCAATCTACCGTGTCGCGGGTTTGTTCTTCGGGTTGGCTGGCCTGATGCAATTGGCCCGGTTGCGCCAGGGGGATCCCACCAGCGCGAATGGACTGGAGTTGGATGTCATTGCCGCGGTGGTGATCGGAGGGGCGAGCTTGAGCGGTGGCGTGGGGAGTGTCATGGGCTCCATGATCGGCGCATTGATCATGGCGGTGTTGCGCAACGGCTCCAATCAGATGGAGTGGCCCAATTACATGCAGGAGATCATCATTGGGGCTGTAATCATTGTCGCTGTCGGGATCGATCGCTGGCGTCAGTCACACGCCAACGCCTGAATCCACCTTTGAGGCCTGCCCGGAGACGGGTAAAAAAAAAGGCAGGGGACCGATGGTCCGCTGCCCTGAAAAGATCGGGTGGGATCAAGCCGCTGGTGCGCGGTGATGCTTGTCCATGCTCAGACAGTCCTTGGGACAGGACTCGATGCAGTAGCCGCAGAGGATGCATTGGTGCGGCTGGAGAGTCCAGGACTTGCCGGGCTTGCGAAGAACGGTGATCGCATTGGTCGGGCACTTCTTGGCACACACGCCGCAATAGGTGCAGTCCTTCGGATCCATGACCAATTGCCCGCGGGTGGCGTCAAAAGGCTCCCGGACCTCGAAAGGATACAACCGGGTGACCGGCTTGCTAAGTGCGTTCCGCAACACGTTTTTCAACATTTCCATAACTGGCCAGTTCCTAAAAAATCACCTTGTTGCCTCTGGTTTATCGCTCCGTGCAGCTGATGCAGGGGTCGATGCTGATGACAATCACGGGCACATCCGCCAACTGGTAGCCGGGCAGCATGTGCAGCAACGGCGCCAGGTTCGCAAAGGTTGGGGTGCGCGCACGGAAACGATCCAGGTTTTTCGTGCCATTGCCCTTGATGAAAAACAGCAACTCACCGCGCGGTTGCTCAATGCGGGCCGCCACCTCCCCGTTGGGGTTGCCTTTGATGGGCGTGGCGATCGGGCCTTCCGGCAGCATCGAGATCGCCTTGCGAACCAGTTCCATGGACTGGTCGAGTTCGCGCAGGCGAATGAGCATGCGCGCATAGCTATCGCCGGCGGTTTCCATAATCGGCTCAAAACCGAGTTCCTTGTAGGCCGCATAGCCGGTGGTGCGCAAATCCATGACCAGTCCGCTGGCCCGGGCCACAGGACCGACAGCGCCCAATTCGTGGGCTTTCTCCTTGCTCAGCACACCCACGTCAATGAGACGCGTCTTGACGGTGTAATCATTGGCAAAGGCAGGACGCAGATCCTTCATTTGCTCCGACACCTTGTCCAACGCCTTGATGATGGCGCCCAGATGTTCGGTGGGGATGTCCTTGCGCACACCACCAATGGAGCACGCGGTCAGGAGGATGCGGTTGCCCGCCGTCATTTCCATGACATCGAGCACATCCTCGCGGCAGCGCATACATTGCATGAAGAGGTTTTCAAACCCAAAAGCATCCGCCAGCAGGCCCAGGAACAACAGATGGCTGTGCATGCGGTGCACTTCCGCCCAGATCACACGCAGAAAGCGCGCGCGGTCGGGAATCTGCACCCCCATCAATTGCTCAATGCCCTGGCAATAGTTCATCGAGTGCATGAAGCTGCAAATGCCGCAAATGCGCTCGATCAAATAGACGTCCTGGACGTAGTCCTTCTGCTCGGCGAGTTTTTCCAGGCCGCGATGGACATAGCCAACGGCGGGAAGGGCTTCCACAACTTTTTCATCCTCAAGCACCAATCGCAGTTGGATCGGTTCGGGGAAAACGGGGTGTTGCGGGCCAAAAGGAATAATGGTGCGACGACTCATTGCTGAACTCCGGTGGCAGGTGCTGCGGGCTTTGTGGGGGTGGCTGCGGCTGCGGAGGGAACCCGAGCGTCAATTTCCATTCCACAGCGCTTGTTCATGGGGGCCCGCGGTGCATTTTCGGTGAGCATCAACCGGCCTTGAAAATCGATCGAGAGACCGGAGACCTCTATGCCAAAGTGATCCTTGATCTCGTTTTCGACGATCATGGCCGCAGGATACAGGCTGCTGATGCTCCGCAGGGTTTTCCCAGGAGCCAGGTGCAACCGGAGATGGGTCATCTCGTAGTTGAGGTCGAAATGGTAAATCACGTCATGGCCGTCTCCTGTATCGAGACAGGTCAGGGTGATTAAACGGTGTTCCTGCTGGCGCAATAACGCGACTTCATGCAACAGGTTGTCCTCGTTGACTTCGATGGCGGTCAGGTTGCTCATGCAATCTTGGCGTTAAGTGGGGCGGCTTCGCTGGCGGCCGGTTCGGTCGGAGCGGGCTTGGGTTGTTCCTGCGGTGCGGCATGCGTGATGGGATCCAGGGTGGCCAGCGCCACCGGCAGGCGGCGGCGCTTTTCATCCAGTTTGCGTGCAGCTTGAACGATGCCGTCAATCATGGCTTCGGGCCGGGCCGGGCATCCAGGCACAAACACATCCACCGGGATGACCTTTTCGATGCCGCCCAGGACGTTATAGCAATCCTTGAAGATCCCGCCGGTCGATGCGCATACGCCCATGGCCACAACCACTTTGGGCTCGGGCATCTGGTCGTACACATTCTTCAACACACGGGCATTGCGGTGGTTGACCGATCCGGTGACCACCAGCACGTCTGCGTGCTTGGGGTTGCCCACATGCACGATGCCAAAACGCTCCAGGTCATACAACGGAGAGAGACACGCCAGCAGTTCAATGTCGCAGCCATTGCAACTGTTGCAGTTGAAATGCACCACCCACGGCGACTTTTCTAAACGCACGGTATTGCTCATGATATTTGGGGATTATCGCCAGTACAGCCAGATAATGTTCGTCAGCGCCAACCCCAGGGCGACGGTCCACATGAACCGGAACATCCAGAATGTTGTCAGACGCGCGCACAGATTATCCACTATTACGGTTAACACAAAAACAGCGCAGATCAACAGCGCTGCCACCAATAAATTGGTGGTCCAGAAAAGACCCACCAGCGCCAGGAAAAAGGCGGCTTCAAAACAGTGGGCGATTTCAATCACCCCCAGGTAGGGGCCGGCAAATTCAAGGGTCAGGCCCTTGACGATTTCCTGGTGTGCATGGTGCGAGGTTGCCAGGTCGAAGGGCGACTTCTGGAACTTGATCATCACCACGCTCAAATAGGATAGGAACAAAAGCGGCATGGACCCCAAGAGGGGACGGGAGGAGTTGTAAATCGACTGGATCTGGAAGTTGCCGTTGACCAGGTAAAAGCCGATCACCATGAGCACCAGGATCGGCTCGTAGGCCACCATCATCACAATCTCGCGCTGGCTGCCGATGCGGCTGAATGGAGAGCGCACGCTCATGCCGCCCATGACGAGCGACAGGGTGCTGAAGGCGAGGATGAACAGCAGCATCAGTCCATCCTGTCCCATGATCAGCATGAAGAGCGAGAGCACCATCAACGCCAGGTGCATGTAGGCGTAAATGATCTGGATGCGGTTCACCACCACCGGCTCCTTGCGCATCAGCTTGAGGATGTCGTAAAACGGCTGCAGCAACGGCGGACCCACGCGACCTTGCAGCCTCGCAGTCAATACCCGGTCCAGACCGCGGATTAATCCGCCAATCAACGGCGCCAGCGCCACTGCCCCCAGGGCCCAATAGACCTTCTCACTCATCATAACAGACCAATTCGTGCAAATAGACTCAACAAAATCAGGATGGCGACCGGATTCGCCCACTGGGTGATCCCGTTCTCGCCAAGCCAGGGTGAAAAATAATAGCTGGTCACCTGTGCCATCACTCGCTGATCCATCAGGCTCCTGAATTCAAAAGTCTTCGCGCCGGCATCCCCGGCGTTTTCACCACAGAGGAAGGGCAGGCGGACATGCGATTTGCGGAAGCCGCTCATGGAGGCCAGTACGACCAGCGCCACCACGGCGAAGATCGGATAAATGGCCCATTCCATGTATTCATCCACGGAACGCAGAAGCAATCCCGAGTCGGGTTGGAGGCTCACGTGGGCAAGCATGTCGGTCGCCAGCGGTCTCAACCAGGCTTTATAGACACTCATGGAGGCCGCAGCGGACACAATCACAGCAACCACCAGAATAATGAGCACCGATTTAATGGTGGCCGGGAGTTGCTCGATCACATACCGTTCATGGTACGCAGTCGTGGTGATGCGGCCCATCCACTTGGCCCAGAAACAGATCGTTAAAGCGCTTCCCAGGACCAGCGGCAGCAAAACCAGGGGGGTGTGTCCCGCAGAGGCGATGGCCATCCATTTGCCGATCAACATGCCGAACGGGGGAGCCATCATGGAGACCATGCCCACAATCGCAATCGTGGTCGTCATCGGCATCTTGAACATGATGCCGCTCATGTCATCGATGTTTCGGCTGCCGATCTGTTGTTCGATGGTGCCCACGCAGAGGAACAGCAGGGCTTTGGAGATCGCATGATAGATGAGGATGACCAGTGCCGCCGCATAGGCCAGAGGGCTGTTGATGCCGGAGCAGGCGACGATCAAGCCCAGGTTGGCGATAGTCGAGTAGGCCAGCACCTTCTTGGCGTTGCTTTGACTGATGGCGATGCCGGAGGCCACGCAAAAGGTGAATGCTCCAGCGATGGCAATGATCATGGCCAGGGGCGTGTTTTCAAAGGCAGGAGCCAGTCGAAGTACCAGGTAAGAACCCGCTTTGACCATGGTGCTGGAATGGAGGAGTGCCGAAACCGGGGTGGGAGCCACCATGGCGCCCAGAAGCCAGCTTTGGAAGGGGAGTTGCGCGGATTTGGTGAAGGCGGCGATCAAAACCAGTACGATCGGAAGCAAGGCGGCGCTTTGGATCAGTCCGCTGATGCTTCCATTGCCGCCTTCATGGGTGGAAATGACGGCGCCCAGCATCAGGGCCAGCCCACCGAACGTGTTGATTAACAACGCACGACTTGCATTCCGGATTGCTTCTTCCGTGCGATCATGACCGATCAGAAAGAAGGAACAAAGCGTGGTGCCTTCCCAGAAGATGGACAACCACTTCAGGCTGTCCGTCATGACCAACCCGTTCATCAACCCCAGGAATCCGGTCAGGAAAAAGAAGAAACGACCGGTTGAGGCAGTGGTGGGTGGCGCATGGTGCTCATGGCGATGCATGTAGCCCAGGCCAAACACCAGGATCAGCGATCCCACGAGGGTGACGATGAGTACCAGGATCAGGGCCAGGGAATCGAAGACAAACACAGGCTTCTCGGCGTGATGGGAGGTCATCAGTTCAAAGACCGCCAGGGCCCCCTGCGCCAAACCCATTCCGAACACTGTCCAGAGTCGGTTCTTATACCCGATGCCCACCACAAGGAGCACCATCAGGAACTCCAGGAGGGTTCCCAGGTGTCCCATGACTGGCCCGGTTTCCAAGGTAAAGGCCCCGGTTTTGGCCAGGGCCAGACCCATGGCACCCGTACTGACGGCAGCCAGGAGGATGATTGCGTTGCGTAACCGCTCGTTACCGACGAGCCAGGCGAGGATCCCGCAAATAATCGGTCCCCCAACCAGGGCGGCGACAAGCGCTTCTTGTATGACTGAAGCTTCTGACATCTATTAAAAATCCAAAATTTAATTCAATCGTAAAAACACGTTTCCACGCAATAGAAAAATCAAAATAAATTGATACTTCTTTCGTTCTTTGGATGTTACTCGGCGCTAAGCACTTTTCACATCGCGTGAATCGACCTGGCCATTGAAGCTGAAGGAGATTTTGCCAACGCCGACAGGTTTTGCGACGTTGGCATACAGGCCATGATATGTATGATCGGAGGTTTACGGGGCCGTCGTGCTGGATAAAGCCCCAGCCGGAGGCGCCTTCTGTGAAAAACTAAGCTTATCCTTTTCCAGTGACACTAAAACGGGCTCGCTGCCACTTAATTTGCCCTTTAAAATTTCTTCCGCCAGAGCATCTTCCAGATATCGTTCGACAGCCCGCCGCATTGGGCGTGCGCCGTACGCTGGGTCGTAACCCTTTTCAATCAGGAAGTCCCGGGCCTTTTCTTCCAATACCAATTTTATGTTCCGGTGTTTCAACCGCTCTTCCAACTTGGCCACTTCCAGATCCAGAATCTGGATCAGATCCGACTTGGTCAGCGAGCGGAATACGATCACATCATCCAACCGATTTAAAAATTCCGGTTTGAACGTCCGTTTTGCTTCCTCAAGCAGCTTCTCACGCATCTTGTCATAAGAAGACTCATCGCTCATTGAGGCAAAACCAATCGTACTTTGCTTCTTGATAGTCTCGGCTCCGACGTTGGATGTCAACAACACAATGGTGTTGCGGAAGTCCACCAGCCGTCCCATGCTATCTGTAAGTTTCCCTTCCTCAAGGATTTGCAGCAAAATATTCCAGACGTCAGGATGTGCTTTTTCGACTTCGTCAAACAGCACCACGGAGTAGGGCTTACGCCGCACCTGTTCGGTCAACTGGCCACCATCTTCAAAGCCGACATAGCCCGGAGGCGAGCCGACCAGACGGGAGACCGTGAACTTCTCCATGTACTCGCTCATGTCGAGTTGGATCAAACTCTTGGAGTCCCCAAACATGGCTTCTGCCAATGACTTGGCGAGCAAGGTCTTGCCCACACCCGTGGGGCCCAGGAGCATGAAGGTGCCGATGGGACGCTTGGGATCCTTCAGGTCTGCACGTGAACGGCGCAGGGCCTTGCACATGGCAGTGACTGCCTCGCTCTGGCCGACGACGACCTTGGCGAGATCCGCTTCCATCGAAAGCAGTTTGGCAGCCTCGTTTTGCTCCATGCGCTTGAGGGGAATTCCTGTCCATTTCGCAACGACCTGGAGGATGTCCTCTTCATCGATGACAACCCGTTTTTCCTCGCGGGCGGTGCGCCATGCATTGAGCACGGATTCAAGGTGTTCCTTGGCCTGCTTTTCCTGATCGCGCATGGCCGCCGCACCTTCAAAATCCTGCTCCTTGATGGCGCGTTCCTTGCGGGCTTTGATCGCCTCGATGTCCGCTTCCAGGTGTTTGACATCCGGTGGGCGGGTCATGGCCTTGATGCGGCCTCGGGACCCGGCTTCATCCATCACATCGATGGCCTTGTCAGGCAGGAAACGTCCGCTGATGTAGCGGTCGGAAAGGGTGACAGCGGCTTCAACCGCGCTATCGGTGATTTCGGCCTTGTGATGTTCCTCGTACTTGGGCCGCAGGCCTTTCAAAATCTGGATGGCTTCCTCGACGGATGGGGCCTCCACCTTGACTGTCTGGAAACGGCGTTCCAGGGCGGCATCCTTTTCGATGTATTTGCGATATTCGTTGAGGGTGGTGGCGCCGATGCATTGCATCTCACCGCGGCTCAAGGCGGGCTTGATGATGTTGGAGGCGTCCATGGTGCCCTCGGCCGAACCGGCGCCGACAATGGTGTGCAGTTCGTCGATGAACAAAATGACGTTCTTGGCACGGCGGATTTCATCCATCACGGCCTTGATACGCTCTTCAAATTGGCCGCGGTACTTGGTGCCGGCCACCATGAGGGCCAGGTCGAGGGTGATGACCCGTTTATCACGCAGCAGTTCGGGCACATTCCCTTTGGAGATTTCCTGGGCGAGACCTTCCACGATGGCGGTCTTGCCAACGCCCGCTTCGCCAAGCAGGACGGGATTGTTTTTGGTGCGGCGGCAAAGGATCTGGATGACGCGCTCGATTTCGTTTTTCCGGCCGATGACCGGATCCATGTCGCCCTTGCGGGCGATTTCCGTGAGATCGCGTCCGAAGGCTTTGAGGGCAGGGGTTTTAACCTCGCCTTTCTTTTCGCCTCCGGCGGTGGCCGGTTTCTCGGGGCCTTCAGACAGCGGCTGGCTTTCCTCGGAAGCCGTGTAGTTGGGATCAAGCTCCTTGAGCACTTCCTGGCGGGCTTGCTCGATATCGACTTCGAGGTCCTTCAACACTCGGGCGGCCACACCATCACCTTCGCGCAGGAGGCCGAGGAGGATGTGTTCGGTGCCTACATAGCTGTGATTGAGGGCCTTGGCTTCCTTACCTGCAAGCGCCAGGACCTTCTTGACCCTGGGGGTGTAGGGGATGTTCCCGATCGTTTTCTGGTCGGGACCCGTCCCAATCTTCTTCTCGACCTCAAGACGGACGGTTTCGAGGTCCAGACCCAGCCGCTGGAGGACGTTGACCGCCACTCCCTGGCCCAGCTTGATCAGGCCCAGAAGCAGGTGCTCGGTGCCTAAAAAATTATGGTTCAGGCGGTCGGCTTCCTTGCGGGCCAAGGCCAGAACCTGCTGTGCGCGGGGGGTGAAATTATTCAACGATTCGTCACTCATACCTTCTCCTAACAATGCTATGCGTTACCTGGTTTGTCCAGCGATGTGCCAGGTGTTTTCCACTGAGGCCGGCTCACACTGCTCAGGCGTTCTCGCAGCAAATCGGCACGGATCACATCACGTTCCTCGGGATCCATTTTTTCAGAAAGATTTTTCTGCAAATGAGCAGGTTGCGTGATGAGGCACAATTCCTCCACCAGGGATCGATCCAAACCTGCAAAGAGCTGCATATCCATGCCCAGACGCATTAAAGACAGCAGGTTCATGGTTTCCTTGGAGGAAATGCTGTGGGCATTGGCCAGAATGCCGTAGGCCCGGCCAATATGATTCAAGACCATCTTGGCTTTTTTCTCCATCAGCGTGGCGCGGGCGTTTTCCTCGTGTTCAATGAGTTGGGCGAGCACCTTGTTGAGACGCTCGACGATCTCCTTTTCGCTTTCGCCCAGAGTCATCTGGTTGGAAACCTGAAACACATTGCCGAGCGCTTCGGTGCCTTCGCCATAGAGGCCACGGACCGCAAAACCGAGTTTGTTGACCGCCTGGACGATCTGGTTGATTTGTTCAGCCAGAACCAGCCCTGGCAAGTGGAGCATGGCGCTCACACGGATGCCGGTGCCGACGTTCGTGGGACAGGCGGTGAGATAACCCAACTGGGGGGTGAACGCGTAGTTCAGCTTTTGCTCCAGCTCGGTATCCACATGATCAATGGCCATCCATGCCTGGGGGATTTGCAGGCCGGGCTGGATGGCTTGCATGCGCAGGTGATCCTCCTCATTGATCATCACGCAAAGAGACTCATCCTTGCTCAGGACCAATCCACTGCCGGCACTCTTGGCAGCATGCTCCCGGCTGATCAAGTGGCGTTCAACCAGGATCTGCTTGTCCAGGCCCTTTAAATCATCCATGGCCGTCGTGAAGGCCCCTTCCATTTCCGGGAGGGTTGAGACGGCTTCGCGGATGAGTTCCATTGATCGAATGCGGTCATTCTTTTTGGCCCAGCCTGGGAAGGAGAAATCATTGAGATTTCGCGCCAGGCGCACGCGGCTCGAGAGCACGATGCGCTGATTCGGGCCGGTTCGACGGCTCGCTTCGGCTGGACTGCACAGAAAATCCTGCAAATTCATAGGCAATGTCACGGTGTCGCAGATTTGCCCATCTTCTCCCGGATGGTCTTCATCTCGTCACGGAGGACGGCGGCCTGTTCAAAATTTTCCGTTTTAATGGCCTCCACAAGCTCCTTTTGGAGACGGCGGAGTTGTTCATCCCAATTATAGGTTTCGTGCCGCCCATGTGGGATCTTGCCGGTATGACGGACGCCCTTGTGCATCGACTTGAGCAATGGCTGCAAGGGCTCCGCAAACGTGGTGTAGCAATTTGCGCACCCCAGCCGCCCCGATTTTTTGAAATCGGCGACGGTAAAGCCGCACTTCGGGCATTGGTCCTCCGTCTCCGCAACCTTGGGTTCGGTTTCCGGAGGGTTGGCGCCCATGCCCATCAGAAGGCTGGCCAGGGAGAAGCCGGCCGGATCATCCAAACCCTTGGACTTCGAGCATGCTTCACACAGATCAATCGTCTGCATCTTGTTCTCGACGATCTGCGTCAGATGCACTGTGGCTTCATTCTTTTTGCACAAATCGCACAGCATAATACACTATATCGGTTCGCCGCTCGTCTTTGTATAGGCGTGGTAGGCTTCGATTAGTTTGAGGGTCGCCGGACCGGGCTTGCCCGTTCCGATGACGCGTCCATCAATTTTTGTCACAGGGACCAACTCAGCAGCAGTGCCTGTCATGAAACACTCATCCGCATTAAACATGTCATAACGCGTCAAGTTGGGTTCGGCTGTCGTCATGCCCAGGGATTTGGCCAGGTCGAGCACCACACCGCGGGTGATACCGTACAAGGCGCCAGCGGAGAGGGGCGGGGTTAACAGCTTGTTTTCTTTAACGATAAATATATTATCCCCGGTGCATTCGGCCACAAATCCCTCCGCATTGAGCATGATCGCTTCCTCAACGCCGGCATTGTTCGATTCGATCTTGGCCAGGATGTTGTTCAAATAATTGAGCGACTTGATCGCGGGATTCAATGCACTATGCAGGTTGCGCACCGTCGGCACAGTGATGATCGCCAACCCCTTCTTGTACATCTCCTCAGGGTAGAGTTGGATCTTGTCCGCAATGACAATCACCGACGGATTCTTGCATCGATTGGGATTTAATCCCAGCGAACCCACACCGCGCGTAACCACCAGGCGGATGTAGCCATCCCGGATCTTGTTGAGGCGGCAGGTATCGACAACGGCCTTCATGACCTCCGCATGAGAAAGGGGGATATCCAGTAAAATGGCCTTGGCGGAATAGAAAAGGCGGTCGATGTGCTCCTTGAGCTTGAACACACGTCCATTATAGGCACGAATGCCTTCAAAAATTCCGTCGCCATACAGGAGACCGTGATCGAACACGGACACCTTTGCGTTCTCTTCGTCCAAATATTTACCGTCGATGTATATTTTCATATGACGTATCTGTCCCACCTTACTTGAAAGGGCCAGATCGACGCAACAGCGTTATTTACGCCTTAAGAGCATAAAGAGGAGCATTTTTCAGGCCCAACTCTAATGCATGCCCATCCTGAGAGCTTTCCACAAGACATGATGCCATATGAAGGTACATAAACTGTTACTTGTAAGGTGGATAGATGTATTAAGATTCAATCCATTACGCTTCGCCTTGTCCTGTGCCTGTCTAGTTGGGTGTGCCATTGTGATGTGTCGGTGTGGGTAAATATGTCCCAGTTCACTGTCTGAGACATGGCCACAGTAGTGGATCAAAAACCTCCAATTCTGGCGGAGGCCATTGTGTTCAAGTGGAGAGGGGGCTGGATGATCATTTGTGAGCAACGTTTCAACGTGAAAAGGCTTGATTTGATTATGGATAACGTTAAACTATAATACTAAGTATGAAAATGAACATGATCCAACATGGGATGAGATACCTTCATTCCCATTTCTTTCCAGCCCTAACGACTCTTCTAGCCTGTGGAACAGTCCACGCGGCCACAACGGTGCCAGGTCTTATCCAGATGGAGGATTATGACCAGGGCGGCGAAGGGGTGGGGTATCACGACACGACTCCAGGCAATCAGGGCGGGGCATACCGCAATGATGATGTCGATGTGTATGATCTGAACATTTTTGGCCAGGTGGATGCCGGTGTTGGATACCTGGTCAAACCGGTCTCGGGCGAATGGTTGTCTTACACCATTAACGCACCTGCAAGCGGGGTCTATAGAATGGTTTTTTGTTTTTATGCCTACCGGCCGGTAGGTGAACCTCTTGATCCAGGCACTTTTCATATTGAATGCAATGGGGTTCATTTGAGCGGGACGGTGGGAATGCCTCAATGGGTGCTCTATGATCGTTATCTGGCCAAGAGCATTGCAGTGGACAATATGCTTCTGAATGCGGGACAACAGACAATCAAGGTGGTTTTTGATGACGTGAAGTCTGACAATGTTTATGTGGATTATTTCCGGGTGCTCAAGCAAGCGAATCCACAAGTACGGGTGGTGGCGGGGAGCGGTCAGACGGGTTTTCAGGATGGTGCGGCTGGGGAGGCGCGTTTTTCAAGCCAGGTCTCCGGCATGGATGTGGATGGTGCGGGGAATATTTATCTGGCTGATGCGGGCAACCTGCGGGTGCGCAAGGTGGACACCGCAGGCAATGTGACGACCTTTGCTGGCACTGGCCAGGCAGGAACCGCAGATGGTCCGGGGGCTCAGGCCCAGTTTTCGAATCTTGTTGTGGGAGGAAACAGTATCGGCGTGGATGTTGGGGGCAATGTGTATGTGCTGGATAGCAATGCCGCCAGCCAGACCAATAAGATTCGCAAAATCACACCCCAGCAGGAGGTCTCCACATTTTACCAAATGAACAGTGCGAGTGGACAGGCAAAGCTGTCAGCACTTGCGGTCATCAAACAGGACCACGTTGTTTGCATTTCGGAGACCAATGGAGGAGTGCCGTACCAGGGAAGCAGTTCGCTGCTGGAATTTTCGCCCACACAACAAAAAACCATAATCAACACGACGTATTCAACCGGCGCCCAAGGATATCAGTATTACGATTTGGCTTCCACTCACGGGGATGATTGGGCGGCGCTCCAATATTCCTACTCCATGAGGAATTATGGGCGCGGAATCATGTGGAACGGTACGAATTACGTTGAAGTCGTTCCTTCAAACAGCCCAGTGCCGGCGCATCCGGCCATTGATGCATCCAAACAGGTCTATTTTCTCATCGACCAAGCCATCTATACTCATCTTCCGGAGGATTCCCTTTTGTTGAAGGTGTACGAAAATGCAGGTCTGACGGGGCCGTTGGCGGTGGACGGGCAGGGGAACCTGCTGACGATGGTGAGCAACAAGGTGGTGCGCCTGGTCATGAACGAGGTGGGATACAGTGTGGTGGCGGATGCTCCGGGCGGTGGCACGGTGGAACTGACGCCTCCCGCGGGCAGTTACCCGGCCAACACGACCATCAGTGCCAAGGCCCAACCGGCCAGTGGCTGGAGCTTCCTGCATTGGGCCAGCGACGTGAGCGGGACGATCAATCCCACCAACGTGGTGCTGACGAGTGACAAGCGGATCACGGCGGTGTTTGGCGCTCCGGTGGCGATCACGGCTGCACACGCCACAGTCACGCGGACTCCCGATCAGGCATTGTACGAGTACGGCACGAAGGTGACGGTGCAGGTCACCCCCGACGAAGGCTATGAGTTTACGGGTTGGAGCGATGGCAACACCCATGCGACGCGCGAACTGACGGTGACAGAATTGATCAACCTTAGTGCCAACGTGGCGGCGCTGCCGGCCTATACGATCACGGCTCAGGCGTTGGGAGGCATTGGGGGCCAGGTGGAGCTGGTACCCAACCGGGCGACCTATTACCGGGACACGGTGGTGACGCTCACGGCTCGGCCACAGGCGGGCTACGTGTTCCAAGTGTGGTTGGATAATGTGTTGAGCAATCCCAGGACTATCACAGTGACATCGAACACGACGCTGTTTGCGGTGTTTGCCACAGGGGAGGGAGTGGTCCCGACGGTGCAACTGACGGGAGTACCGACAACGTCGGTGAACCTGGGATCGCGGGTGGAAGTGGTGGCGCAGGCGACGGGGAGCTCGCCGCTGGAGTACACCTGGAAACACAACGGGACGACGATGAGCACCAAGGGGGCGACGCTGGTGATAGAGTCGGTGCAGAGTGCGGATCTGGGGTCGTATGAGGTGGAGGTGAGCAATGGGAATGGCAAGGCGAACGCCTCGTTCACGTTGAGCGCATCCGGCTGCATCAACATCCAGAGCATCCAGATGAACGAGCAGCACCAGCCTGTGTTGACGGTGTGCAGCCCGGCGGGGATGGCCTGCGTGCTGCAATACTCGGCGGACATGGGCTCGTGGCAGGATGGAGTGACGTTTACCAACGCGTCAGGCACGATGACCTTGGAAGCGGTGCCGCAGGGACAGACCAACTACATGTTCTATCGGGTGATCAAGAAATGATGGAGTGACCCTTTACCGGTACGAATTCGGGAGGAAAACCACCCTGGATAAAATAACATTCCAGGGTGGTTTTTTGGCCAAAGTATGATCAACATTTCCTTGATCAGAAAAGAATCTCCAATGAAGCATTTCTTAATAATAATAACCGCAGTTGTGTTCCAATGCTTTGTGCAAGGGGGAGAGTCCAATGCTGCCAGCACTCTCAAGACTCCCGAAAATCGTCAACTGAGCCCTTTCACCGGCTACACGCGGGAGCACTGGCTTGAGATCACGGAGAAGCTGCTTGCGGGGGCGCTGGCGCATTTTGACACGAATTTGGGTTTGTTTGATTTGCCGGGGGCGCCAGGAGATACAGCGCTCTTCGAGAAGCTGAATACACCCAAGGCAGAGTTACAGCGCGAGGCCTTTGAACGCATCATGATGCTGGCTGTGGTCTATACGGCGGCCACAGGCAAGGATGTCATACCTGGGTACACGGGTTCAATCAGTGCCCCGTTTCGTGCGGGGATCATTCGGGGCACAGATCCCCAGGACCGGGCGTATTGGGGAAAACGTACCGAGAACAACTCGCTGGGGTCGGTGATTGCGATGGGGGCGATGCTCAGCCCAAAATATTTCTGGGATCCACTGACCGACGGGCAAAAACGCAATCTTTTGTTGTCGCTCAAGGAACTTGCTTACAACAAATCCTACGACAACAACCATTACTTCTTCCACATGGTGCCTGTGCCATTGCTGGAGCAACATGGGATCGAATCCAATCGGCGGGAATTGACAGAGAAATTCCAGCGGCTGCTGAACTGGCATCGAGGGGACGGTTGGTATATTGACGGCGGTAATCGTGGGATCGACCATTACAATCTATGGGGTTTTCATCTGTACTCGCAGGCTGTTTGTTACCTGGACGAAACCTGGAAACAACAGTTCGGGTCGCAAGTCAACGAGATCACCTCACGCTTTCTGAAGAGCTACCCCTACCTATATGGGCGGGATGGTGGTCCCATTCCTTGGGGCCGCTCGCTTGCCTATCGATTTGCCGATAACGGGGCCATTGGCTGGGCGGTGCTGAACGGAGCGAATTCCCTGCCTCCCGGTCAGGCACGGCGGATTGCCTCGGGCTGCCTGAAGTATTTCTGGGATCACGGTTGCATGAGTACGAATGGATTGATGGATGTGGGTTTTCGTGGGGCCAACGCGGTGGTCGGCGAGACGTACATTGATCGAGGTACCTCCTACTTTGCCGCTCAAGGATTGGCTTGCCTGTTGATCCCGCCCAATCATCCCTTCTGGACGGATCCGGAACGTCCCATGCCTGCGGATGGTGCCGGAGGAGCTGTGGCGTTGAGCGGGCAGGGGATGGTATTGCGCGTGCGTGCTTCCGATGGGGATGCGCGCATGTATCCCGTGGCGCAGCCGTTTGGTCACATGGGGTCCTGGCAGCGGAACATCAAGTATGCGCAGATGGCCTATTCGAGCTCATTAGGATGGTGCGCATTGGGAGAAGGGGGGCTGGATTTGGGCGCTGGTCGCAATGGCGTATCCGTGGATGGAGTGAAATGGATTTTGCGGGATCGACCCCGTGCCTTGCTGGTCGAAACCAACCATCTTGTGAGTACGTGTGAGATCGATTCAGCGGGCGTGCAAAATGAATTTGGAGAGGTGATGACGCATACGCTGATTACGCCCGAGGGGGAAATTCACATCTTCTGGCACAATTGTGCCCGGCCCTTGTACCTGTATCTTGGCGGTTATGGCATCAGCATCCCGCATGGACAAGAGATGCAGCGGGAGGTTTCGGCAAATGGTCTTATGATCCACGGGGACGGCAATTACTCGGTCATGACTGTGCTTCAAGCTCCAGCGGGCGAAATCAAAGCCGATCTGCTCGAGCCCCGGCCCGGATGGCGGCACGCCCACCTCTTTGGTGGCAAAGGCGCCTTCCCCTACTGGCAGAGCACCGCACCTGTTCAACCCCACCAGCCGGTGGTGATCTACGTCGATGGCTCGCGTGAGCATGCGCCTGTCATTCCCAGGGTGACAATTCAGACCGAAGCGGGCCATGTGCGCATCGAAGTCGATGATATTGTATATGAAGTGAAAATCCCTTACTAAAGGAGTGCGAGACCGACAAAGCCCTTGAAAACACCATACCATGAAGACCAGACATTCATTTACTCTTCCGGCTTTCATCGCAGCCGCCTTTCATGCTTTGAAAATAAAAGCGAGCCTGTTCCTATTTTTGATGGGGCCTCTCCTGTCGATACAGGCCGCTGACAAGGGAGAAATGATTGCGAACGGAGATTTTGCCATCCCTGGAGATGGAGGAATGTCATCGACGTGGACGGCATGGAAGCCGACGTGGGAACAGGCCGCCTGCGTGATTCGAAAAAGTGATGGCGGACTGCTGGTTGAATCCGGCAAAGAACCTTACAGCGTTGGGGGAGTCACGCAAACAGTGCAAGGCATTCATGGCAACAATGCCTACCGATTTCAGGCGGAAGCCGAGTTGAAAAACATCACATGGCCGTTGCGCAGTGTGATGGTGAGGATCAACTGGCTTCGATCAGGGCATGCCATGACACCGCACGGCTGGCTGGTGCGTGGCCCGGTCATGAGCGGCCATACCGCGAAATTCGACGATGTGTTGGTGGCTCCAGATGGAGCTGATGGTGTTCTTGTGCAACTCGAAGTCAAATGGCCTCAAGGCGGGTCGGTGCTTTGGAAACGTGTTCAGATGTCTCCATGCACCATGCCGGCGCCGCGCAAGGTCAGGCTAGGCGCCGTGTATCTCAAGCCGCAGAACTCCACGCCCGGGAAAAACCTCGAATTGTGGTGTCAGCAGATCGATGAGGCTGGCAAACTCAAGCTGGATGCCTTGTGTCTGGGCGAAGCGATCTTGAGCGTGGGCACGAGCCAAAACGCGAAGGACCTTGCCGAACCCATTCCTGGGCCGACCACTGTTCAACTCGGTGCTGCCGCCACGCGCAATCACCTGTGGGTGGTGGCGGGAATAAACGAGCGCGAAGGGGATCGTCTGTACAACACCGCAGTGCTGCTTGACCGCGAGGGCAAGCTGGCGGGGAAGTATCGCAAGATACATTTGCCGCGCGAAGAGTGGAGCCAGGGCGTCACTCCAGGTTTCGAATATCCGGCCTTTCACACTGATTTTGGGCCTGTGGCCATTCAGATTTGTTACGATTGGTTTTACCCGGAAGCCGCCAGTGCTTTTGCGCTCAACGGCGCCCGTATCCTGTTTGCACCCACGTGGGGAACCACCTTTGAGGATCGGGAAGGTCGGGCTGAGGGCGAAACCGTTTTCCGCGTTCGGGCGCGCGATAATGGCCTCTTCCTGGTGGCAAGCGTTTATGATGGCTCGAGCCTGGTGATCGATCCTTTGGGCCGGGTGCTGGCCTCCAAAAAAGAGCACGGGACCATTGCCTGGGCCGAAGTAGATTCCGACGTCCGTGAACCGTTGTTCTGGGTTGGACACTGGCGGGACATTGGGCCGCGTGATCGCATGCCCGAGGCACTTGAAGGAATTACCAACTCAATCAAACTACACCAAACGCCCTGAATTCCACGTTGTAGCACTTGAAAAACATACCCTGTCAAGGGTCAGAGGGGGCTGGCGCAGGGGGGCGTGGAAGGTGCGTGGTTGCTGATGGCCTTGCCATCGACGATCTCGATGACATGCGGTGCGAGGGCTGCGACCTTGGCATCATGGGTGGCGATGATGAGAGTGGTATGGCTTTCACGCCACAGGGTCTGCAATAATTCGATGATTTCGCCACCGCTGTGGGAATCGAGATTTCCGGTGGGTTCGTCTGCGAGGACGAGCTGCGGTTCGTTGATCAGGGCGCGTGCGATGGCCACCCGCTGCTGTTCGCCGCCGGAGAGTTCAGATGGTCGATGATCCATGCGATTGGCCAATCCCACCCGTGCCAACAAGTCGCGCGCACGGGGGATCACAGAGTCCACACTCTTGCGGGCCATGCGCGCAGGGAGACAGACGTTTTCCAATGCATCGAGTTCAGGCAGCAGATAGTAGGCTTGAAACACGAGGCCGATATGGTCGTTACGCCAGCGCGCCAGGGCCAGGTCGTTCATGTGGGCAATGTTCTGTCCTGCAAAGAAAATATCGCCGGAGTCAGGGGTGTCCAGTCCGGCCAGCAAATGGAGGAGGGTGCTTTTGCCCGCCCCGGAGGCTCCACGAAGGGCAGCGAAACCTCCGCGCTCCACATGAATGTTGATGCCTTGCAGGACCTCCACGCGGCGACGGCCCATCTGATAGCACTTGTGCACATTTCGGGCCGCGACAAGGGCATCAGGCAGCACTTCTGTATCGGGAGGCGTCACGGCGGCAGGCTCAGAGTTGTATTCATTCATGGCGCAGGGCCTCCACAGGGTGAAGTCGACCGGCATTCCAGGCAGGAAGCAAGCCAGCCAACACGCAAATGACGAGCGATCCGCCACAGATGATCGCAATGTCCCGGGGCATGATCAGCGCGGGCAGTTCGGCAAAGGCGTATATCGAGGCCGGGAAAAGCTCGATGCCGGTGAGGCGGTTCATGAAATGGAGAAACTCATTACGATAGGCCAGGGCCAGCATTCCCATGCCGAATCCGGCGATGACGCCGAGCACGCCGACCATGATGCTTTGGCTGAGGAAGATCCAGACGATTTGATTGCGCGTGGCGCCCAAGGCCCGCAGCAAGCCGATCTCGCGTGTTTTCTGGACCACAAATGTGATGAGCGCGCTGGTGATGCCAAAGGCTGCCACGATCATGATGAAAAACAGGATGTAGAACATGACGTTTTTCTCCACGAGCAGGGCGTTGAGGATGCCGGAGTTTTCCTCCATCCACGTTTTGACGTAATAATCGTCGCCGAGCTTGCTTTGGAGCTCTTCAGCCACGGTGTCGGCCTTGTAAGGGTCATCCAGCATGACCAGGAGGCCATGGACTGAATCCTTCAAGTCGTAGAGATCCTGGGCATTGGCGAGCGAGCAGACGACCATGGAGGCGTTGTACTCATAATAACCGACATCAAAGATGCCGGTGATTTCATAGTCATCCGGCAGGTAATACTCCTCGCGGCCTTTACCATCCTGCTGTCTGCGCTGGCTGTCCCGGTTTTTTTGGAGGTTGTGAGGGGAATGGATGGCCACCTTGTCGCCCACCTCCAAACCGAGGTTGGCTGCCATTTCACATCCAATGAGCAAACCATTACCGCTGACGTCGAACTTGCCGGAGCGAATCTGGTGGGGAAGCTGGCTGACGGTGCCCTCGGCCTTGGGATCGATGCCACGAATGTAGGGGGCGGCTACGCGACGGTTGCCGGTGTCCGGTTCGGTTTCCATGAGCACGGGACCGAGAATCACGGGGGCAACGCCTTTGACCCTTGGTGAGGTGGCGACAACCCGAGCGACCTCACGGTAATTGGCCAGACTCGTGCTGGCCTTGGCAATACGCAGGTGGGCGTTGAATCCTAGTATCTTGTCGCGCAACTGTTTATCAAAGCCGCTCATCACGCTGATCACGATGATCAGCACGGCCACGCCCAGCATTACCCCTATGATGGAGATCAGGGTAATGATCGACACATACGTCCGTTTGGGGCGCAGGTATCGCAAGGCGAGCATTAATTCGTATGGCAGACGCGTCACGTCTCCCAAGCGTGCGTGATCGGGGGTGTTTTGCCAAGACTCGTTTTGCTGCCGTGGGGGAGGAGTGGATGACAGGCCGTAAGGCCGAAAGGCCCCAAAAGGGCTTTGACAACACATGGATAATA